>PAAM01000006.1 GCA_002699615.1 Rhodobiaceae bacterium
GAAAATCAAGAAAAAGTTCTCCAGCCACAATTTTTCCAACAGTGGTTTTTCCTGAGCCCATAGGGCCAACAATAAAAATATTCATACTTAGTTTTTAGAATGCAGATTCTATCATTTATAGGAGTAAAATAATTTTTATTCATGCATCAAAATATTTTAAAATTGAAATTGCAATCTATGAAATCAACTTATGCTCATTAGATTAATAAAAACTAGTTTAATATCTGCTTTGATAGGAACTCTTCTATCAATATTCTTAATTGGAGGAGGTTATTTTTTATTAAAGCCTAGCCTCCCGGAAATTAATCTTGTAGATGAAGATGCTTTACAAATACCATTAAAGGTTTACTCTGCTGATGGTGTTTTAATAGGTGAGTTTGGAGATCAGAAAAGAAGAACAATTGAATTTAAAGATATTCCAGAAAATCTCAAAAATGCATTTTTAGCAGCAGAGGATGATCAATTTTTCCAACATAAAGGCATAAGAGTTCCTTCTCTTCTAAGGGCTTTTTATCAAATGGTCAAGTCTGGAGAAATTGTTAGTGGCGGGGGAACAATTTCCATGCAGGTTGTTCGTGGATATTTATTATCTAGAGAGCAAAAAATTGTAAGAAAAATTAAAGAAATTTATTTGGCGTTTGAACTTGAGAGTGTTGCTTCCAAAGAAGAGATTCTTTCTTTGTATTTGAACACAATCTTTTTAGGGAATCGTTCATATGGTGTTGAAGCAGCAGCAAATCAATATTTTGCAAAATCTATTAATGAGCTTACTCTCGCCGAGTCAGCCCTTATCGCCTCTTCTGCTCAGCTTCCATCTAGAATTAATCCCATTCGTTCTCCTGATCGATCATTGGTTCGACGTAATTGGATTTTAGGTAGAATGTTTAAGCTAGGCTATATCGGCAAAGCGCAATATTTTCTTGCTAAAGACGAACCAATTGCTTTAAGCCAAGTAAAAACAAGGTTTTCTCTNGATGGTCGATACATTGCGGAAATAGCAAGACAAGCCATGATAGACAGATATGGTTTATCTGTTTATAAAGACGGATTTTCAGTTTACACAACAGTAGATTCTAAATTACAACAAGCAGCTCTTAAAAGTATTAATAAAAATCTATATCAATATGACAAAAGGCACGGTTGGAGAGAGCCAGTTAATTTATCAAATAGAATACCCGAAATTGTTTTTACAGAGTTAAGAAATCAAAACACTGATATTTTATATGAAACATCTAATCTTCAGGATGAGTTAGGCATGAATCAATTATTTATTTCTATAATCAGAGATTTCTTTGAGAATTCAAACAATCTAGATAATCATACCGGTGGAATCGTAATAGATGTAAAACCTGAGAGAATTATTTACTTGAGCAACTCATTTAAATTAGAGAGTTTAACTTGGAATGATCAATACAAATGGGCAAGACGTAAGATCAACATTGATAAGCTTGGACCAGTCCCTTCAAATTTTTACGACATACTGCGTTCTGGAGATTTTATTTATTTAACTNATATCGACGGCAAAAATTATCTTGATCAAATTCCTGAGGCAGAGGNAGCTTTTATCTCAGTTAATCCAATAAATGGTGCTATTAAAACCTATATAGGAGGATTAAATTTCTCAAAAAGTAACTTTGATAGAGTAAGACAATCATTTCCTCAAGCTGGATCCAGCTTCAAACCATTCATTTATACTTCAGCATTTGCAAATGGCTATAAAGCCTCGGATAAAATTAATGACGCACCTATTGTTTTTGAAGACTCAAACTTAGAAAGTAGCTGGCGACCTGAAAATTATACTGGCAAGTTTTATGGCCCTATAAGATTAAGAGAAGCTTTAGTTCAATCAGTAAATTTAGTATCTATTAAGTTGCTTCGTGAAATGGGCATTTCTGATACTCAAGCTTTTTTAACGAGATTTGGTTTTGAAAAATCTAGATTGGCTCCAGATCTTTCTTTGGCGTTGGGATCGTCAAGCTTCTCACCAGCTGAAATGGTTAGAGCATATTCAATTTTAGCTAATTCTGANNATCCNAAAGACCCATTTTTTATTGAAAAAATTTTAAATAGGCAAGGAGAGGTTATTTATAAACATTCAAGTTCTTCAGAGGGAAAAAACTCTCAAGATTCAGTTAATGCTTTTCCTTGGTTTCAAACTGAGATTGCTGACGAAATAAAACCTTTTATTCTTTTGCCGCCATTGAGTAATCTATCAGATCCTATAGATCCAAGAGTTACTTTTATTACTAAAGATATTCTTCGTGAATCTCTTTCAAGGGGTAGCAATGCAAGACAGGTGGGAGTATTAAAAAGAGATGATATTGCTGGAAAGACTGGAACTACCAACAACGCAATAAGTACTTGGTTTTCAGGGTTCCATAATAACTTAGCTACAACAGTTTGGATTGGAACTGACGATTTTTCCTCTCTTGGAGATAATGAGTTTGGTTCGAGTATTGCGCTTCCAACTTGGGTTGATTTTATGAAAACTGCTTTGCTAGAACTGCCAAATGAAACATGGAAATCACCAGAGGGCCTTTCATATGTTCGTGTTGATAGAGATACCGGGCAGCCAACTGATCAGACAAGTAAAAATGCATACTTCGAACTTTTTTTAGATTCACAAAATTAACTTTTAATAATATTATTTAAAATTGAAACCCAATAATTCTCAATATAATTACTAGGTATTTCTTTGAATTTATTTCTAATAAACCTTGAAATTATGCCTTCCATAATTGAGGTTATAAAATGAGCACTTTGTCCCGAGGTTAATTTTAAAGAATCTTTTTTTGAAGACAGAAGTTGTTTTATTGATAGTTCTAATCTTTCGTAAAACTGATTAACCGCATCTATTACATTTTGCTCATTTGGTCCTAATGCCTCTCGAGATAATATTCTTGCAAAACCCTTATTTTTTTCNAAAAAGATTGCAAAGAAGAAAAATATCAAACGGACCTTTTCTTCAGGCTCGATATTTTTTTCTTTTTTTATCTCTCCAACTTTTTGAAAGATAGTTTGATCACAGAANGTAAATAATTCTAGAAAGATAGATCTTTTACTTGGGAAATGTCTATACAGCGCTGCTTCGGTTATGCCGCTCTCTGAGGCAAGAGCAGCAGTTGTGATCTTGGTTGCATCTCTTTCTTCTAAAAGCTTTGCTAAGCTTTGAAGAATAATCTGCTTTCTATCCTTTGACATTGTTTTAGCTTAGCTCAATGTTGATCGTTTCATCAATTTTTTTGAGCTGTGTAAGAAACATATTTTCTATTTCATTAAGTCTTTTTGAAGAATTGGCTTCAAACCTTAACACAAGTTTCGGAGTTGTGTTTGATGCTCTGAGCAATCCCCAACCATCCTCAAAGTTCACTCTTAATCCATCAATTGTAATTTTGTCAGCACTACCAAAATCAGCTTTTTTAATAAAGTTCTTAACAATTTGAAATTTTTTATTTTCATCAACATTAAGATTCATCTCAGGAGTCGAGAACGCCTTTGGTAAATCTTTCACAATATTATCAAATGAAGATTTAGACTTTTTAACAATTTCTATAAGTCTGAAAGCNGCATAATGAGCATCATCAAAACCATACCATTTATCATTGAAGAAAATNTGACCGCTCATTTCACCNGCCAAGGGNGCTTTNGTTTTTTTCAACGTATTTTTTATATGAAAATGTCCTGTAGGTGACATCATNGGAATCCCTCCAGCATCTGTAATAATTGTGCTGAGTAAATTTGTACACTTCACATCAAAAACTATTTCCTTGCCCGGATTATTTTTTAGTACCTCTTTACTAAATATCATCATTAGTTGATCTGGATATATTATTTCTCCATTACTAGAGATAACACCAAGACGATCACCATCACCATCAAATGCTATTCCAATATCAGCCGATTCACTTTTTACAGCTTTAATTAAATCTTGAAGATTTTCAATTTTTCCAGGATCTGGATGATGATTTGGAAAATTTCCATCAATTTNACAAAATAATTCTATTACTTGATGTCCTAGGCTGCGGATTAATTTTGGNGCTATTTCACTAGCTGAACCATTTCCGCAATCTACAACAATTTTCATTGCATTNGTGTCTGAGCTTGCCTGAGANATTACCTCATTTATNTATTCNTCCNTAATGTCTTCTCTGACNATTTCACTTCCTACATTTTTGAAATTAGACANTTCATTTGAAATTAAATTGTGAATTTCTATTCCAGAAACTGGCGAGTCATTGATTACAATTTTAAAACCGTTGTAATTTTTTGGATTATGACTGCCCGTAATCATTATTCCTGATTTAGATTTTATTTTTTTTGCNGCAAAATAAAGNAGGGGACTTGTNACAATTCCTATNTTTAAGACATTGATTCCTAGAGACTGTAATTCACTTGAAAGGGATCGCAAAAGATTGTCCCCTGATAAACGCCCATCTCTTCCAAGAGCAACTTCGTTAACTTGTTCATTATTGCATTTAATTGCTATAGCTCTTGCAATAGCTTTGACTGAAAGTTCGTTGATCTGAGTTGGAACAATACCGCGAATATCATATTCTCGAAAAATAGATTGATCGATCATAATAATTTTAATTTCTTTATATGGCTTGTTTTGTCATAATAACTGAGACTTAAAACCTTGCACAACATGTTTCTAAATACTAACTCTAAATTTATTTGGCTCAATGGGAATTTTCAGCCCTTTGATAAAACAAATGTTCATCTTTTATCAAACACTCTTCACTATGGCATGGGAGTTTTTGAGGGAGTTAGAGCTTATGAAAATGATGAAGGCGGCGCAATTTTTAGATTATATGATCATACAAAGAGGCTGTTTGAAGCTGCCTCAAAAGTGAATATAACAATCCCCTACTCAATAAATGAATTGTGTGATGCACAAAAAGAATCAATGTCTAAAAATAATCTTCTCGAAGGTTACATTAGACCAATAGTCTTTCTTGGAAGTGAATCCATGGGATTGAGATCTCAAGATTCGCTTTCCGTAAATGTTGCGATTGCCTGTTGGGAATGGCCATCATACATGGATCCTGACGCCAAAAAGAATGGCATTTCAGTTATTAAATCACCATATCAACAGTACGATAATCCTCTTTATTCNAATAATAAAATTATAGGGACNTATGTNAATTCAATTATGGCAGTTAATGATGCTATTGCTAAGGGNGCTGAAGAGGCAATACTTATGGACAAAAATGGTTACATTTCTGAGGGAAGTGGNGAAAATCTTTTCATNGTCAAGAATTCCCGCTTGGTAACTCCTACGACAGATTTTTGCNTAAATGGAATCACTCGACAAAGTGTTATATCCATAGCAAATGATCTNAACTACGNAGTAGAAGAAAAAAATCTAANTTTTGACGATCTATTGAATGCTGATGAAGCATTTTATTCTGGTACTGCTGTAGAAATAACACCCATTACCATAGTCAACGAATCCAAAATTGGCATAGGATCAATTGGACCAATCACTGATATTCTTCAAAAAAAATATTCTGACATAGTTTGTGGNAAGGACCAAAACTACTCAGATTGGCTTACGGCAATATAATTATAAACTTCAATTGAATCAAAAATTAAATATTGCGATTTCAAGTTATCGAAGCGCTCCATTTGGCGGAGGGCAGGGTATCTTTATATACGAGCTGTCAAAAGCTTTGCAGTCTTTGGGCCATATTGTGGACATTATTTCTGGCCCTCCATACCCTAACTTAGAACCAAAAATTAACCTTATTAGATCGCCTGGATTGAATTTGTTTAGCACGTTTGTATTTAAAGAAAGACTCAAAATATTTTTGAATAAAAAAAATAAATCTTTGGATGACTGGTATGAATTTAGCTCTACATTGTTAGGCGGATTTCCTGAAATCAGGACATTTGGCAATAGGTTAAGTTATTTACTTCAAAATTCTTCTTACGATATCTTGATTGATAATCAATCCCTNAGTTTTGGGGTGCTTCAGGTNCAAAACAAAATACCAGTGATTGAAATAGTTCACCATCCAATAACAAAAGATTATAAATATGATATTCAATTCTCTAAAGGCATCGTCCAAAAAATATCAAANTGGCGNTGGTTCTCTTTTTTAAAAATGCAAAAAAAAGTCGCTCCNCTTNTGAAAGTTATTTCNACTCCNTCAATTAANTCNANGGATGATATTGTTAAAGATTTTAATGTCTCNANAAAGAAGATNNNNGTTATNCCAAATGGNATAGATCATATNAAGTTTTCNCCTAAAAAGNATATAAATAGAAATCCTGGNCAACTTATNACTACTGCNAGNGCNGANGTTCCNCTNAAAGGNTTNGACTTTACTTTNNAAGCAATTNANTCANTNAAGANNGACTTTCCTNAGATNANANTNGTTGTNATCGGNGCNCCNAGNCCAGGCGGACATACTGAGCGCTTGATTCAAAAATTNAATTTAGAGGCAAANATTGTNTANAAGACNAANNTNACAAAGGAANAGATTGCAATTGAATATGCCNNTAGCAATATNGCTATNGTAAGNTCACTNTATGAAGGATTTGGNTTTCCTGTTGGAGAGGCTATGGCATGNAGNATTCCNTTNATTGCTACAAATGTNGCATCAATACCAGANATTACNTCNAGNTTNGCTGAATTAATTCCNGANAAAGATNCNNACAGNATNGAGCAAGCAATTAGAAAAATTTTTTTNAATCCCTCNAAGTACCAAATTAGAGCAGATGNAGGCAGAATGCATATAATAGAAAACTTTGATTGGCAAAAAATCGCAAAACAATACGAAAACTTAATCTACCAAACAGTGGAAAAATTTAAATGCTAACTTTTGATTTTAGAAAAATTAATTTACCTCCTGGATCAAAAGTTCTTGATGTTGGATGCGGTGAGGGACGACATATTTTTGGTATCTTGAATGAATTTGAAGATGTACATTGTTATGGCCTAGATCAAGATATTCCGTCTTTGGAGAGATGCAAAGAGGGATTAGAGTTTTTTAAAGAGCTTGACTCAAATGAGACTATTTTCCAGCAAGGTTCAGTGTATCAATTGCCCTTTGAGGACAATTTTTTTGATCTAATTATTTGCTCAGAAGTTTTAGAACACCTTGATGATTATCATGCCGCAATAAAAGAAGTTTATAGAGTCTTGAAGCCTGCGGGTATGTTTTTGCCAAGTGTTCCCTCATATTGGCCAGAAAAAATATGCTGGCTTCTCTCTAAAGATTATCAAAATATGCCAGGCGGCCATGTTAGGATTTTTAGGAAAAATCAAGTTATTAATGAAATATCAAGCCATGGTTTCCAATATGATCTATCTGAGAGATTTCATGGCCTGCATAGTGCATATTGGTGGCTTAGGTGTATGTTTTGGAAAAATCAGGAATCAAATTTTTTAGTTAAAATTTATAAAAAATTTCTTGAATACCATATTCTTAAAAATCCTGCTTGGCTGAATGGATTCGAAAGAATTATTAATCCAATTTTTGGGAAAAGTATTGCATTTTATTTTGAGAAAAAATGAATCAGCCACCCAATCTATCTCTCATTGAGCCAGATTCTCTTCATGGATTAGATCATTTAGGAAAATTTTTAAAGGATACGCAACTTTTTTCTGGAGCTATTCCCTCCAATAAAAATGGCACACATGATCCATGGGATCATCTAGAAGCTGTTATGGGTTTAGCAACCTTAGGATACCAAACTGAGGCTATCAAAGGTTTTAATTGGATGATTTCTAATCAAAATACCGATGGTAGCTGGTACAACTTATATGATGATCAAGACCCATTAGAGCTTAACAAGCAGACAAATTATTCATCATACCTTGCAGTAGCTACATGGCACTTTTATCTATTAAATAATGATATTGCTTTTCTTAGAAATCATTGGGAGTCTATAAAAAAAGGAATAAAATTTTCTCTATCTCTTCAACATGATAATGGAGCAATAGCATGGAATATAGATGATAAAGGCAATATCGATGATGATTACCTTTTAACTGGCTGTAGCTCGATTGCAAAAAGTCTTGAATGTGCAATTGCTATTTGTCAAATCCTAGGCCATAAGAGCATTGAAAAAGAATGGATAATCGCTCACGCTAAGCTAATTAGAGCAATTGAAAACCCAGCTGGAATCTTTGATCTGAAAAAAGATCGTAGTAGATTCTCTATGGATTCATATTATCCAATCATAGGTGGTATAAGTGCAAAAAATATCGTTTCCTCTTTGATGAGCAATATTAAGACATCCTTTTGGATTAAAGGACTGGGTATTAAATGTGTTTCTGATGAGCCATGGATAACTGTAGCTGAAACAAGCGAGTGCTCAATAGCATTCAAAAAAATTGGAGAGGACGAAATCGCATTAGAACTTTTGCATAATGCAATTGCAATAGTTGATAGCAATAGTATTCCCTATATGGGGTGGCAATATAATGAAAATATTTATTGGCCTGAGGAAACCCCATCATGGACTTCTGGAGCATGCATCCTTGCTGCAGATGCAAATTTTCAACTTACTGATGCATCAGAATTATTTTTGAAACAGCAATTCAAGCCTTAACTAAGCAAACAATAGTATCTACTCGATCATAAAGCTTAAAATCTTCCTGCAGAGCTTTTTGATAGACTAAATATGGAGCTTGGCCGCCTTCAGAAGGTTTTTCATATATATCGTGAATAACTAAAGCTCCATGAGGATGAATTTTTGTGTTCCAATTATCATAATCATTCATTGCTGAGATCTCAGTATGACTCCCATCAATAAAGAGAAGTCCTAATTCTATTGCCCATGATGGGGCTACTGAATTTGCATTTGCAATAATTGGAATTACCCACTTACTTTCATCAAATTTTTCAAGATTTTCTTGCATCAAAGGTACTGTATTAACTCGACCCAATTTATTATCAAAAATCTCTGAATCAAAATACTCCTCTCCCAGTTGATGCTCTTCTGAGCCAGAATGATGATCAACTGTATATACAAATTGATCATTAGCTGAAGTTCCAGTTGCTATGTATAAAGTAGACTTTGCTCCAAATGTACCGATTTCAAGCGCAGGACCATGGCAGGTAAATTGTTCAGCCCATCTAGTTAAGGCTAAACCCTCATCTTTTGGCATAAAGCCTTTCAGTTGATCTAATTTTTTAAAATCCATTTTACTTATAAAAGCTCTTTCCTAAGGTAGATTTAAATCTTCTGTGTGCCCAAAGATATTCAGCAGGGTGAAGAAGAATTTTTTCTTCCATTAAATTATTTA
Organism: Rhodobiaceae bacterium; assembly: GCA_002699615.1. Classification (GTDB taxonomy): domain Bacteria; phylum Pseudomonadota; class Alphaproteobacteria; order Rhizobiales; family TMED25; genus TMED25. Next base: position 9,260 of record PAAM01000006.1, read on the forward strand.
TTTTTTGTGCTAACCCTTTATCATCGATCCCAAAAGCATTTAATGCTTCTAATTTAAGAATAATTTTGTTTTTTTCATAATAGGAATTCATAAAGATTAAGTTCGATCCAGTAATATCAATAATTTTTTTGGGGGTAGTAATTGTGGCTGTTTCCTGATTAAAGAATTTTAATTTTACAGAATGATCCCATCCATAATCTTGATCTATTGCATATAAGACATTTTTTCCATTTTTAAGCCATTTCATGAATTGTCTTGGATTATTTTTATCAGCTGTATCTTTTATGCTTGAAAGCCGGCCTTTTTTTTGCATTTTATTCATTGACGCTGAGTTATGTGCTCTACTTACTCCGTATATTTCTGCATTGATTGCTAGAAGACGTGCATCTAATTCTAGGTGTTGGGAGTGTTTAAAAATTATCAAATTTCCATTTGAAGAGTTTTCAATCGAAAGAAGATCTAGCCCAAAAATTTCATAGTCAATCAATTTTTTTATTTTTGCATCAGACCAAAACCAAGCTATTCCTGTTTCTATTATTGATTTTCCTAATAACGTAAAATTATTATTTAAAACTTTTTTTTGATCATCTGCTGACAGATTTGATAAACAGAGCGAAATGTTTGCCTGAGCTATTTTTTTTCGATCCTTTGCGACAATAAGTAAGAATTTGCCAAGCAACCTTCCCATAGAGGGGTGCCACGAAGTTGGTAGATGGCAAAGACCTTGCCATAATGTAATTATTATTCTCATTAATATTGTGAATCAATAAACTTAAAAAATGTATTATTACATTAATTTAAATATACCTTTGAAATGAAGTTAGCAATTTATAACTTTTTTATTTTGATTTTCATCCCAGTATTTGTATTACGAATACTTTTTAAAAGTACAGCTGATTCAGGCTATAGAAAATTTTTTTTTAATAGGTTTGGATTTAGTTTGGAAAGATTTCCTTCAAGCGAAAAAAAGATTATTTGGTTTCATGCAGTTAGCCTTGGAGAGGTAATAGGATCACAGGGACTGATAAAAAAACTTTCGCAAAATTTTGACATTGTGTTGACTACTTCAACACCTACAGGCTTAAGAAAAGCAAAAGATATTTACTCCAAAAATGTAATTATTCATTACGCTCCATGGGATTTATTTTTTATTATTAATAGATTTATAAATTTTTACAATCCGCATGCTATTTTAGTTTTTGAAACAGAGTTATGGCCCACTATGATTTCCATGGCTAATAAAAAAAGCATTCCACTTTTTCTTATGAATGGCAGGCTAAGCGAAAAGTCTTATCAGAGATATACATTGTGGTCTTGGCTCTTCAGTGAAGTCTTGCAAAGGATTACCTTTTTATTTGTACAAACAAGTGCACATAAAGAGAGGTTTTTAAAGCTTGGAATTAAAGAGGATCGAATTGCAATAGCCGGTTCAGTTAAATTTGATATTGCTCGAAAAGATGTTCAGCCCAAAAAAATTAGTAAATTTATTCTGGCCGCAAGCACTCATCCTGGTGAAGAGGAACAATTATTAAAAGTTTATGATAATTTTTCAGCCAAAAACGATTTTAAACTTTTTATCTGCCCTAGACATGAGGAGAGAGCTGAAGGGATAGCTCAAAAAGCAATTTCAATGGGTTTTAAAGTTAGCTTATTTTCAGAGTTAAGAGACGAGCAATATGAAGTATGTATTATCAATAGTACTGGATTCTTATCAGAGTTTTATGCCTCTGCTTCCATGGCTTTTGTTGGCGGTAGCTTAGTTGCTAGAGGCGGACATAATTTAATAGAGCCTGCAGTTCTTGGAGCTCCAATAATTATTGGCCCACATACATTTAATTTTGAAGATATTGTTCAAGAGTTTCTAAATAATCAAGCTTGTGTAAGAGTTTCTAATCAAGCACAGCTTCTTGATGCTATTGAGTTTTTTTCTAGGAATGAAGAGCTAGCTGATGAATACGCCCAAAGAGCTAAAGAGGTTGTTAAAAAGAATAAAGGCTCAACAGAAGTTCAAGCATCTTATATAATTAAGCAGTTGGGAGAAAATAATTGAAGCTAATAACAGCCATCATAAAACCTTTTAAACTTGAAGAAGTGCGCGCTTCACTTGATATGCTTGGAATAACCGGAATGACCATTACTGAGGTAAAAGGATTTGGCAGACAAAAAGGCCATACTGAATTGTACAGAGGGGCAGAATATGTCATCGATTTTTTGCCAAAAATTAAAGTAGAAATTGCTGTATCAATTGACCAGCTAGATGACGTAATAGATGCAATCATTAAAAGTGCTAATACTGGCAAGATAGGGGATGGAAAAATATTTGTTTCATCACTTGATAAAGTAATTAGGATTAGAACTGGTGAAATTGATCAAGACGCAATATAAAAGCAATTGAAGCAGATCAAAAAACCTGTAATATTTCTATTAGGTCCAACCGCAGCAGGCAAAACTGACTGGGCTATTAATTGGCAAAACAAACTTCAATTTTTGGAAATTATTAGCGTAGACTCTGTGATGGTTTATAAAGAATGTAATATCGGATCTGCCAAACCATCAAATGAAGTTTTAAAGAGATATCCTCATCGACTAATTAATCATGTTTCTGTGAAGAATATTTTTTCAGTTGCAAACTTCTACGATGCAGCTCATCAGCTCATTAAAGATATTCATCTTCAAGACAAGATACCCTTAATGGTGGGGGGAAGCATGATGTACTTCAACCTGCTCAAAAATGGAATTAGCTCTCTTCCCTCTGCTGACAAAAATTTGCGCCAAAAACTTAGAAAAAAAATTGTAAATGAGGGGGTAGAAAGTTTACATGACGATCTTATTAAGCTTGATCCTGTTGCAGCGAAGCAAATTAAGCCTAAAGATTCTCAAAGAATTATTAGGGCGATTGAAATAATTTCCTCTACAGGTAAAAGTATTGATTTAAGTTTAAACCACTCAGTACAAAATCGCCTTACAGAAAAATATAATTTAATTGAGTATGGAATTTACCCAAAACAACGAGAAAAACTGCATCAAAGAATTGAAGAGAGGCAAGAAAGTTTGGTTGGAGACAAGCTCCTCAATGAAATAGAAAGTATTCATCATGCATTTAATATTTCTGATGAACATCCTGCAATGAAAGCTATCAATTATCGACAAGGATTACAGGTAATGAAGGGCCAAATTAAAAAATCAGAGTTATTTGAAAGATCGCTCTATGCTACCCGTCAGTTAGCTAAAAGACAGTGCACATGGATGAAGAAATGGGAGGGCCTGCAATGCTTTGACCTCAATGCAATGGACATCGCTTCTGATCAATTAAAAAAGCAACTTAATTTACTTAAAATCGTTTAATTCTAAAGATTTAACCCCAAATATCCTTATAATAAATAATTTACATAAGGGTGAATAGGTGAATTGGGATAATCAAAACAATCAAGATCCATGGGGAAGAAAAGATCAAGATGAGGTTTCATTTGACGATTTAGTTAAAAAGTTTTCTGCCATGTTTAGTAAACAAGGTTCCGGCTCCAACGGTTCCTCAAGTGGTGATGGGGGCGGATTTAATTTGCCAATGAAAAAGGTTTTTATATATGGGTTTTTTGGACTTTTAATTATTTATGCAAGCATGTCAATTTATCAGCTTGATTCTCCCGAAAGGGCAGTGGTCTTGAGATTCGGAGAATATCACACTGAGACTGGCGAAGGTCTTAACTTTATGTTTGCTGGAATTGATGAGAGATATGTAGAAAATGTTGCACTGACAAGGCGTTATTCTCAAACAGCCAATATGCTTACAAAAGATGAGAATCTGGTGGATGTTACAATTTCTGTTCAATACAGGATTAAAAATTTAAAAGATTTTGTTCTCAATGTTCGTGATCCTGAAAGCAGTCTAAGAGAAGCCACAGAGAGCTCTCTTCGACATGTTGTTGGAGACAATACCCTTGAGGAGACCCTAACAACTGGACGTGAGAAAATTGCTCAAGATGTAAATTCTAGACTCCAAAGTTATTTAGATCTATATGCAACTGGACTTGTGGTCCAACAGGTGAATATAGAAAAAACAGATCCACCTTCTGCAGTAAAAGCATCTTTTGATGACGTTGTTGCAGCAAGAGAGGATAAAGAAAAATTACAAAATGAAGCTGATAGATATGGATTATCCATTGTTCCAGAGGCTAGGGGTCAAGCATATGCGAGAGTCCAAGCAGCTGAAGCATACAGAGAAGAGGTCGTTGCAAACGCAGAGGGTGAAGCCGTTCGTTTTGATAAATTATTAGCAGAGTACAAAAAAGCACCTAAAGTAACTCGAGACAGGCTTTATCTTGACGCTTTACAAGGTCTTTATAGCAATTCAACCAAGGTTTTAATGGATGTAGAGGGAGGTAATAACCTAATGTATTTGCCTTTGGATAAAATTCTTGAACAAAATAGACCACAGGAGGAAGACTAGTGCCTAAAGGAATGAATCTCATAATTCTTGCGGGGTTAATCCTCGCATTGATTTTAAACAGTATTTTTGTAATCGATGAAAAAGAAGACGGAATAGTCTTTCAGTTTGGCGAGGCTATTAAATCTGATCTACCAACTGGTTTAAATTTTAAGTTACCTATTATTCAAAATGTCAAAAAGTATGACTCTCGACTCCAAACGTTAGATGAGGAGCCTAATAGAATTTTAACAGTTGAAAGTAAATATTTAATTGTTGATTCTTTTGTTAAGTATCGAATTACTAATGTTAGAACTTTTTATGATGCAACCAGTGGAAGTTTTATCAATTTAAATAATTTATTAGGACAAAGAACTGCATTTGAATTGAAAAATCAATTCGGTCGAAGAACAGTAACAGAACTTGTCTCAGGTGAGAGAGATCAGTTAATGAGTGATATGCGTGAGAATTTAGGTAATTCTGTTTCTGATCTGGGTATAGAGATTATTGATTTTAGAGTTAAAAGAATTGATCTACCTCCTGAACTAAGTAATTCTGTATATGAAAGAATGCGTTCAGAAAGAAATAGATTAGCTGAAGAGTTAAGGGCAGAAGGAAATGAACTTTCAAATGAAATTCGCTCTACAGCTGATAAAGAAAAAGTCATTATATTGGCTGAAGCATACAAAACATCTGAGCAAATAAGGGGTGACGGTGATGCAACAGCGGCAGCAATTTATGCCGAATCTTTCTCAAAAGATCCTGAATTCTACGAATTCACCCGAAGCATGAAAGCTTACGATGCTACTTTTAATAACAAGTCTGATGTTTTATTAATTGATCCAAAATCAGATTTCTTTAAATATCTCAATAAATCTAAAGGCGATAATTAATAGATTATGAGCAAAAACACCCTCATATTGGGATTGCAGTGGGGTGACGAAGGCAAAGGCAAGATCGTAGATGCTCTCGCAGAATCTGCCGAGGCCGTTTGCCGTTTTCAAGGCGGTCATAATGCAGGCCATACTCTAAAGGTTGATGGTGTCCAAAAAGTTCTCCACTTAGTGCCATCCGGAATCCTTCATCCTTCTGTCCATTGCGTCTTAGGTAATGGTATCGTTTTATCTCTTTCAGCACTCGCAAAAGAAATCAATGAATTGCAAGAGAGCGAGATTAATTTTAAGGACCGTTTTTATGTCAGTGAAGATTGCGCATTAATCCTTCCTACTCATATAGCAATTGATAAAGTTCGAGATAAGTCTGAGGGCATTGGAACAACGGGTAGGGGGATTGGTCCAGCATATGAGGATAAGATTGCCAGACGAGCA
>PAAM01000030.1 GCA_002699615.1 Rhodobiaceae bacterium
AATAAATCATGATTGATAAAATGAATAGAGAACAACTTCAAAAGATATCTTTTGAAGTTGTTCTCTATTCATTTTATCAATCATGATTTATTGTGCTTTAATTAAGTCGGCTTATAGTTTGCACTTTCCAATTGGGATCTTTAGTTTTTAAATTTTTCCTAAATGTCCAAACTTCCTTTGTCTTTGAGCTATTTCTTTTAGTTACTTTTTCATCCTCCTGGAATTCACTCAAGCTTGAATTTATGTCTGCATTTATAGTACAGACAATACTTACTATTTTGTTATCTATTTTAATGTCTTCGATATGAAACTCACTTACTTTAATCAAACTATATTCTAGTTTTTGAGAATTTTCATTTCTAACATCAATAGATCTAACAAAGTCATCGTAGAGGTCTTTTTCTAAAAGTGAATTTAAAGTATCGTAATTCTCTTCCGAATGACTTATTAAAGTCATTTCATATGCTTTNATCGCGCCCTCTNTAAAGTATTCAATNNTAAAACCATTTATNGATTTCTCCAAAAATTTTANTTCTTTTTGGTATTTGCCAATATTTTTTTCATCTTCAATCATTTCAGCTGGGANACCAATATCATCGCTCGGAGNTTTCTCAGTCACTTTTTTTCTTTTATCATCAAAGTTTATAACAACAGACTTTTCCANACCAGTNCNCCGACCNAGGACCGAACGTAACATTATCAGTATAAATATGACAATAATTAACAGAATTAAATTTATGATATCAAACATANTGGAATTTCACTTACCTATTTTAACTATAATTAATATATATACAAAACCTATAATTAAAATACNTTATCATAATTTTCAAATAATTGACCCAAAACCTCCATCTGCTATTATATAACTATCAGTAATAGGTTTTTTGCTATGAATGAAGAATTAAAAAGTGGATTTAAATTTATGAGCCAATATGTGAAGGATCTCTCCTTTGAGAACCCAAATGTTCCAAGAAAACTCCCTCACATGATGGTGAAACCAGATATCAACGTGAGTGTTAATGTTAATGCAGTCACTCTGGATAAGAAAAATAGTATTTATGAAGTTGAAATTGGCACAAAGGCTACATCTACAATTGATAATGAGCCATGTTTTATTATTGAGTTATCNTATGCATGCGTAGTTCAGCTAAATAATATTGAACAAAATAATAAATCATTTGTCATACTCGTTGAAATTCCGAGAATGCTTTTTCCGTTTGTGAGGAGAATAATAGCTGACAGCGTAAGAGATGGAGGGTTTCCTCCACTTTATATAGAGCCAATAGATTTTTTAAAACTTTTTGAACAAAACATGCAGAAAAATTAAGTTTAGTCTTTTTGAGACCATAATGACTTTTTTACAAAATTTCTGGTAAATTCACGATGTCTTTCAAGTTCTTCGTCCGTTAGTTTTTGTGACGGCCTTCTNTCACGAATAACCCTTGTNACGTTATCTTCTGCTTGATCTNTGCTACCCTCATCTTCATGTAANTGAAAATTACTTTGTCTGCCTCCAATTAATTCTATATATACCTGAGCAAGAAGTTCACAGTCAGATTTTGCGTCATGTAAACCTCTTTTTTGCTCAGATATATTATATCTTTTGCATAATGCATCAAGGTTGTTTGGCATACCTGGATGTTTAGATCTAGCTATAACAAGAGTATCAATAACTTTGTCATCTGCTATGGTTTTTTTATTCTCAAGGGATAATTCGTGATTTAAAAAACCGACGTCGAAAGATGCATTGTGGGCCAGAACAGGAGAGTCTGCGATAAATTTTAGAAAATTATCAGCAACTTCGTCGAAAATTGGTTTTTCATTTAAAAAATCATTTGATATACCGTGTACTTTATATGCACCCTCAGAAATTTCTTTTCCGTTTGGGTTTATATATTCATGAAAGTACTTATCGGTTGGTATATGATTAATTAACTCCAAGCACGCAATTTCAATTANTTTATCGCCTTTTTTTGGATCAAGACCGGTTGTCTCGATATCTACGACAATTTCTCTCATTTCATCTAACCTGTCTCTTTAACTCATTAATAATATTACCAATATTATTAATAGTTGCTTTTTCATCATNGTTGTTTATGACAAAATCACATCTTTCTATCTTNTCATTATTNGGGATTTGTTTTGCTTTAATAGATAAATACTTCTCCCTAGTCATATTTTTTCTTAATAATGCCCTTTCTTCCTGTATGTCCTCTCCCACNTCGACAAGTATAATACTGTCAAACTCATATTCTAGATTTTTCTCAAATAGNAGAGGTACCTCAATAACAACCAATTGAGACTGNTTGTCAAACTCTTGATTAATAAACTCTTCTCTCTCCATCTTAACAAGAGGGTGAATAAAATTCTCTAATATTTGTAATTTTGCACTATCTTTAAAAACGATAGAGGCAATGTCCTCACTTGTAAACTTCCTATCGCACTCCAAAATCTTTTCCTTGATAAATTTTTTTAACTCAATGTTTTCTGCATATATCTTTCGAACACATTCATCAGAGCTAAATACGGGTATGTTATATTTGATCTTAAATATATCTAAAACAAATGATTTCCCTACTGCAATAGAGCCCGTTAAACCAATTTTGATCATTCAATGTATCCTGCTTTTCTCAAGAAATTAATTAACTGTAATATTGAGATACCCTGAATGGAGAAAAGGTCATCGCCGATACTTTCAAATAGATTGATCCCTTTTCCCTCAATTTCATAACCACCTAGTATANTTAAGACANTATCGCCGACANTATCAATATACTTCTCAATATAACTATCACTGAGTTTTCTCATTCGCATATTTTGCACGGATACATATGACCAGATCTCTCTGGATTCTTTTACACAANTGGTGGCTGTGATAAGTTTATGATTTTTTCCACTTAGCTCCCTCAATTGTTGATATGATTCTTCAAAATTATTCGGTTTATTAAAGATCCTATTATCGAAAAAGAGAATTTGGTCACATCCAATAATTACATTTTTATTGTACCTGTCAGAAATTATTTTAGCTTTCTCGTAAGATAATTTTTTTACGAGATCTTCAATTTCTTCTTGTTCGCATGCCTGACTATCAATCGTATCTTTTAAATGAGTCTCATCAAACCCAGACTCAACCACTTTAAATTGAACACCTGCATTCCTTAGCAGATTTCGTCTTATTTCACTCTTAGAGCCCAATATTATACTGTATTCCATTATTCAGAGATCCTTGCTCTGAGCAATAACATTACTTCAGCTGCAGTTTCTTCAATAGACTTTCTTGTTACATCTATTACTGGCCAGTTGCTGCTTTCAAATAATTTTTTTGCTTTGACAATCTCTTCGCTAACAAGTCTCTTATCGACGTAACTGCTGTCATCTTTTGCGTTAAGAGCCATTAGCCTATTTTTTCGAATCTGTATTATTCGTTCAGGTGTTGCTACAAGGCCTACAATCAGAGGATGTTTTACAACTGTTAACTCGTGAGGTAGTGGTATATTATTCACAAACGGTATATTTGCAGTTTTAATCCCTCTATTTGCCAGATATATACTGGTAGGTGTTTTTGATGTTCTACTGACCCCGACTAATATAACATCTGCAGCATTCAAGTCTCCGGAGATAACACCGTCGTCATGAGCCAGCGTATAATTCATCGCATCTATTCTTTCAAAGTATTCTGTATTTAATTGATGCTGCCCCCCAATAATTGGACTACCTTTTATGCCATAAACTGATGTCAGTGACTGATGGATACTGTCTAGCGGATCGATAAGTGGTATGCTCAACTCGTCGCATAATGTCTGTAACGTTTTTTTTAATTCGAAATCATAGAGTGTGCACAAAACAACTCCAGGCCTCTCTTTAATTTCTTCATAAACAGACTCAATTTGTCTTTTATTTCGGACAAGGGAGTGCATGTGTTGTTGGAAGTCTAAATTCTTATATTGCACAAGTACCGCTTTAGCAATGGTGCTGAGCGTCTCCCCTGTTGAGTCACTCACCAAATGTATATTATAAGAAATTGTGTTTTCAACAGGCACTGTTAACAATCACTCCGACAATGTGTATATTTTTAAAATACAGAAAAAATGAAGAACTTTATACATATTTTCCAGAATTTATTAACATTATAATTCTAGTTGATAAGTCTTTGACTTTATTAACATCACTTAAATCTAAAATTTATCAACAAGATATACACATTTTACTAACAAAAAAAACAATACATAGTTTGCCGCAAATGTATTTCTAGAGTGATTATTGACATTTTTAGCAAGATATCCAAAGATTTTTATTAAATATATATAGCTACCCTGTTAATATTTGAAATGTGGATAATATGTTTATAAAAAATAATTACCAAATTCCACAAGGTAACAATAACAACAGTTTATTATATTATATGTTATGACGGTATTGTGTAAATTAGCTAACGGAAAAAAAATATGGCCACCACCTATTTGGCTTATGAGACAAGCAGGGCGATACTTACCTGAATATAACGTTGTGAGGAATAAGGCGGGCAGTTTTTTGGATTTGTGCTACAAACCGGAATATGCATCTGAGGTAACTCTTCAGCCAATTGAAAGGTTCGACTTAGATGCAGCTATAATCTTTGCAGATATTTTACTAATAGCTCAGAACGTTGGCATCAAACTAAGGTTTCTAGAGGAAATTGGGCCAGTCTTGGAAAAATCTCTATTAGATAGCCCAAGGTTAGGTAAAGTCGCTCAGGTCGAGGGGTCGAAACTTATGAATATCGGTGATGCAATTAACCTAACTAGAGCTAGATTATCCAAAGAGAAGAGTTTGATAGGATTTTGTGGAGCTCCTTGGACTGTGATGACTTACATGATAAATGGTGGATCGAAAAAAGATTTCTCACAGGCTATTAAATGGATGGACGACAATTCATCTTTGGCAAGCGATATGATTGATATACTGGTTGAGTTATCCGCAAGTTACCTAATTTTACAAATTAGCGCTGGGGCTGATGTTGTAAAAATTTTTGACTCTTGGGCGGGTGTTTTGAGCAAAGAAAAATTTGATGATTGGGTAATAAAACCAACAAGTGAAATCATATCAAAAGTTAAGCAGGTGTATCCAGACACTCCTGTCATCGCATTTCCGAAGGGTGCTCATAAGCTTTATGAAAAATATGCTTGCGAAACCGGTTTAAATATAATAGCAGTTGATAGCGAATTGGATAGAGATTTTGTCAAAGATATATTACAAAAAAAAGCAATAGTTCAAGGGAATGTTTCACCTAATCTTCTGTTAAAAGGTGGTGCAGAACTTAAGCAAGATATTGAGATAAATATTAACAAGTTTCGGGGCAAACCCTTTATTGTCGGTCTCGGACATGGTATCTTAAAAGAGACACCACCTCAGCACGTACAAGATCTTGTAAATTTTGTTAGGAGCTTCAGCTAGATGGATGATGGTAACCTGTATTTAATTGTTAAATCCTTACATATAATATCCGTTATTGCGTGGTCTGCAGCTTTACTATATTTACCTAGATTATTTGTATACCACTCCGATTTACAAAAAGGAAGTGAAGCATCGGAACTGCTGAAGGTTATGGAGTATAGATTAGGAAGATATATAATGACTCCCGCCTTGATAGCTTCTTGGGTGTTTGGTCTCTTATTAATATTTTATTTTGATGTAGTAGACTTCTCACAAGATATCTGGTTTCATTCCAAGTCTTTATTGGTTGTGATTTTATCAGCATATCATGGTTTATTGATTGGATATATGAAGAAATTCCAGCAAGATATGAATAAAAAAACTCATAAATTTTTTCGTGCGATTAACGAAGTTCCAACGGCCTTGATAATCATAATTGTATTCTTAGTTATTTTAAAACCGTAATTTTTCTTTTGATATGATTTTTTTTATATGTTATATATAGCAATATACAAACTCATCTAGTATATTCTATACAAACAATCTTCATAACATGACTGAAAAACAATTAAATACAGATGCTAACCAGGTACGACTTGCAGAATTAAAAGAAAAAAAGCCAGTTGAGTTGCTCGGTATTGCCGAGGAACATGAGATAGATAATGCAAGCACTCTCAGAAAGCAGGAATTACTTTTTGCAATATTAAAGCGACTTGCAGAGAAAGATATAACAATAATTGGCGATGGCGTTGTGGAGGTATTACAGGATGGTTTCGGATTTATTCGCTCTCCAGATGCCAATTATCTACCTGGGCCTGATGATATATATGTAAGCCCAAGTCAAATAAGAAGGTTTACCTTGCGGACAGGAGATACCATTGAAGGTGAAATCAGAAGCCCAAAAGAGGGTGAAAGGTATTTCGCCTTACTCAAAGTAAATATAATAAACTTCGAAGATCCGGAAAAGGGACGCCATAAGATTAACTTTGATAATCTAACCCCTCTATATCCTGATGAGTCTCTCACAATGGAAATTTTGGACCCATCTCTTAAGGACAAAAGTGGTCGTATAATCGATATTGTTGCACCTCTTGGAAAAGGTCAAAGAGGCCTTATTGTTGCACCGCCCAGAACAGGTAAAACGGTATTACTTCAAAATATAGCCCATTCAATAACCTCCAATCATCCCGAGTGTTATCTAATTGTACTCCTCATAGATGAGAGGCCTGAAGAGGTTACAGATATGCAGAGATCAGTGAATGGGGAAGTTGTTTCATCAACTTTTGATGAGCCAGCTGCAAGGCACGTTCAAGTGGCAGAAATGGTCATTGAGAAGGCAAAAAGACTCGTGGAACATGGTCGGGATGTTATAATACTATTAGACTCTATTACTAGACTTGGGCGAGCTTACAACACCGTTGTGCCTTCATCGGGGAAGGTGTTAACCGGAGGTGTTGATGCAAATGCCCTACAAAGACCTAAAAGATTCTTTGGTGCCGCACGTAATATTGAAGAGGGTGGTTCTCTGACAATCATATCAACAGCCTTAATTGATACAGGCAGCCGGATGGATGAAGTTATCTTTGAAGAGTTTAAAGGCACAGGTAACTCTGAGATAATTCTCGATAGAAAAGTTTCGGATAAACGTGTATTTCCATCGATGGATATACTTCGTTCTGGTACAAGAAAAGAAGAACTTTTAATCAATGATGGTACGCTAAAAAAAATGTTTGTACTTCGGCGTATTCTGAATCCTATGGGTACCGTTGATGCAATGGAATTTCTTCTAGACAAAATCGCACAGACAAAAGACAATAATGAATTTTATGATTCAATGAATACCTAATTACGGTATAAGAACCGTAGTACCCATTGTTTTTCTACTTGACATAGCTGCGTGCGCTTTACCGACTTTATCAAGTGTAAATTTTTGTTGGACGTCGATCTTTACGGCCCCACTTTTTAGTACTTCAAAATACTTTTCTGACGCATTAACAAGCTGTTCACGCGTTTTAACGTAATCAAATAATGTGGGTCTTGTAATAAATAAGGAACCTTTTTTCATAAGATCAAGGATATTTATCGGATCTGGTACACCTGATGCATTACCAAAACTTACGAGCAGACCCCTCTTCCTTAATGAATCCATGGAGTCAATTAACGTATCTTTACCAACGGAGTCATAAACAACAGTAACCCCCTCATTATCTGTAATTTTTAGGGCTATATCTTTAAAAGACTCTTTATTTATGTTAACAACATGATCACAGCCATTTGACTTTGCATAACTAATTTTTTCGTCAGATCCAACTGTGCCAATGACAGTTGCTCCAAGTGACTTTGCCCAGCCTGATGCTATCGAGCCAACGCCGCCAGCAGCAGCATGAAATATTATTGTGTCATCTATCCCTACTTTATAGATGTCGTGCATTAGAAAGTATGCAGTTACTCCCTTTAAGAGTGAGCTTGCAACAGTTTCAAATTCAATTTCATCTGGTAAATGTAATAAAAGATTTTCGGGGACAATGTTATGAGTCGCATAAGCTCCAAGTGGACCATTGCAGTAACAAACCCTATCCCCCTTTTTAAATTCCTCTACCTTATCTCCAACTTCTTCAACAACACCTGATGCCTCCAAGCCGAGTCTAGATGGAAGATTTAAGGGGTATAACCCAGTTCTTTGATAAATATCAATGAAATTTACACCAATAGCCATGTGTTTAATTAGGACTTGGTTATCCATGGGTTTCTGTGCTTCCCCATCAATAAGTTTCATTTCCTGCTCATTGCCAAAGTTATTTAATATGATTTTCTTCATTGATTTTCCCTTAAGTAAATAATAACAATCTCTTAGTCTTTAGCATAATAATCCCTGAAATCAATGTAAAATGGAATTGATGTCGGACATCTCTTGAAAAAAAGCGCATAGCATTAATGATCAATTACCTCCAGTATGGACTTTCCTTGATATATTTGACTTTTCCAGTGCTGTGATATGCTGCCCTATCTTCTATTATAAAAGGTTTTGACTCGTTTATTATTTGTGCTTGAATTTGCTCACAATCATAGCCTAACTTATCAAGTAATAATTTATTACAAGTTCTGCCAAAGTAGACTTCATCAGCATATATGGCCTGATATGAGCTGTCCTTAGTGGAACCATATATACCGAAATTGAATGTCGCTTTCATAAATCTTTTTGGCAAACCACTCTGGTGTTCCCATAAAGTTTGATTGTGTCTTTCATGCACCAACTCACCATTGATCCATATCTTGTGAAATGCTTTGTCTAGTTTCTTGTTATCGAAGTTGATATTGAACACAACGTCATACCATACATTTCTTTCCAGCTGTTCCCCTGGAATCAATTGGTATGAATCTATCCTTGCTTCACAATATTTTCTTTTGTGTGTGTTTTCTTTATCTGAACCAGCGGCACAGTCGTCGGTGCCCTCGGGTATAATGACGTGCCCAGCCACTGACTCATGTGCCCAAATCAAACCATCATCTTCAAGTTGTAGAAGAAACATAGGACCATAGTAATCATAGTCACTGTGGAACTGAACTATTGCTTTCCTAGTGTCATTCAATTCATATGAGTCCGGTATCATGAATGAGTATGAAACCCAAACCATACCTTTAAAACTCTTATTATATTTTGCCTCTACTCTTTTTTGCCTCTCACCATTAGTCCGACTACAGTCACTGGGCCTGTTGTAGCAGCCATTACCGGGCGCTTGGATAAAGAATGAGGTGTTACCATATCGGGTTGGCTCTGAAACAACTTGAAATAGTTTTATATTATTCTCTATTTCATATTTCTTCATATACTCCTTTGAGTGATTTTTCCATCCATGATTATTTTCCCAACCAGATAAAGTCGTATCGTTTGCCCAGGTCGCTATACCTAGATTCTTCTTGTAGAGATCACTTGCTTGTAAAGATTTTTCATCAATTGCAGCAACAAAGAACGTAATAAACAAAACTAAAACTATTTTGATCAAATTTTGATGAGACTTTAATGCCGATAATATCATATATAAACCGAATACGAGATCCTGATAAATAATAAATAAAATGGATTGTAAACTTTTTTTGTTGTAATAATAACTGTTAATTTAGTAATTAGAAATATGTACAATAATATCAACTCAAAAACAATTTATGCTCTATCTTCAGCACCTGGAAAATCAGGCATTGCTGTAATAAGAGTTTCTGGCCCTGAAGCGAAAAAAATCGGAAATCTATTTAACATAGATCTACCTGATCCTAAAAAAGTTCAAATTGCAAAATTAGTTCACCCACATAATGGTGATTTTATAGACAAAGCACTGGTAACTTTTTTTAAGTCACCAAATAGTTTTACAGGAGAGAATATGGTCGAACTATCAATTCACGGTGGTAAAGCTATTAAAGATATGATTTTTAGTATTTTAGCAGGAGAAGAAAATTTTAGTTATGCCGAGCCTGGTGAATTTACTAGGAGAGCCTTTTTAAATGGTAAATTAGACCTAGTAGAAGTTGAGGGTCTGGCTGATTTGATAAACGCTGAGACAGAATTTCAGCGAAAACAGGCATTTGATCAAATGGAAGGCAAATTATCAAACTTATATACAAAATGGAAGGGGCAATTAGTAAAAAATCTATCATATCTTGAAGCAACAATCGATTTTGTTGAGGAGGAGATATCACCAGAGGTTGCGGTCTCTCAAGTAACAGATATTAAAGTCGTTCTAAGTGAATTGGACGCACATCTGAATGACTCAAATAAAGGAGAAAGATTGAGGGATGGATTTCATATAATCATTGCTGGTTCTCCGAATACAGGTAAGTCAAGCCTTCTTAACCATCTATCAAATCGAGATATTGCAATTGTATCCGATGAAGCGGGAACAACGAGAGATAGTTTGGATGCATATCTTGATATAAATGGATTCCCTGTGATTATCACTGATACGGCTGGGATAAGGAAAGCAAAAACAGAACTAGAAAATATTGGTATAAAAAAATCTCAAACAAAGATTAATGAGGCGGATCTTGTTTTGTGGTTGATGGACTCAAGTATTAATAAAAACGATGGAATCCCACATAACATAAAGGATAAATCTATAGAGGTATGGACAAAGTCCGATATTTCTATCCATAAAAATAAAGATATTATTATTTCAACAAAAGAAGATCAAGGAATTACACAACTCATTGATATTATTGGACAATTTGTTGAAAAGGGCTGCAGAACAGAAGGTTCATTTATCACAAGATCACGCCATCGCGATGCACTGGAAAAAACTAAAAACCACTTATCAATAATTGTTAAAAATGATCTTTTGGATATTGAAGTAGTAGTGGAAGAGTTAAGGTCAGCAGTAAATTCGTTAGCTCGGATTACTGGGCATATTGATGTTGAAGATCTATTGGAAGTAATTTTTAAAGATTTTTGTATTGGTAAATAGTTTAGAATACAATATATATCACATAGGAGTGATTAATGAAGATCAATTATGATGTCATTGTTATCGGTGGAGGTCATGCAGGGTGCGAAGCGGCAGCCGCAGCAGCCAGATTTGGTGCATCTTCTTTACTGATAACTCATAAAAAATCTACTATTGGAGAAATGTCGTGTAATCCAGCTTTCGGCGGTTTAGGAAAAAGTCATCTCGTTCGTGAAGTAGATGCGCTTGATGGAACAATTGGAGTTGCATCAGATAAAGCTGCAATACAATATCGAGTATTAAACCAAAGTAAAGGACCAGCTGTAAGAGCGCCGCGTGTACAAGCTGATAGAGAGATATATAAGGCGGCAATGCAAGGCATTTTAAGTGAATACAAAAATCTAACAGTGCTAGAAAATGAATGCATTGGACTCATTATTGATAAAGGTGTGTGTTGTGGTGTGAGAACACTCAATAGTGAAGAAATATATGCAAAATCAGTAGTCATTACAACAGGAACATTTCTCAATGGCCTAATACATATTGGGAAAAAAATCTATCCAGCAGGTAGGGTTGGAGACAAGCCATCGCTTCATCTATCTAATGTATTTAATGAGTTTGGCTTTAATTTAGGAAGATTAAAAACAGGCACACCTCCAAGGCTTGATGGTAGAACAATAGACTGGTCGTCTCTTGAGGAGCAGTGTCCAGATAATGAACCAATATATATGTCCTATTTAACGGAACGTATCCAGCAGGAACAAATATCATGTTTTATAACTAGGACAAATGATAAGACACATAATATAATAATGAGTAATTTGGATGATGCCCCACTTTATTCTGGCCAAATAGAGTCAACAGGTCCACGTTACTGCCCATCTATCGAGGACAAGGTTGTTCGTTTTGGAGAGCGTAGTGGGCATCAAATTTTTTTGGAGCCAGAAGGTTTAAATACTCATACGATATATCCAAATGGTATTTCCACATCAATTGATGAGAGGGTGCAAGAAATCATGGTTCGGTCTATCAAGGGACTTGAGAACGTCAAAATAGAAAGACCAGGGTATGCAATCGAATACGACTATATTGACCCAAGAGAATTAAAACAAACTCTCGAGACAAAAAAAATAAGCAATTTGTTCCTGGCAGGTCAGATTAATGGTACAACAGGATATGAAGAGGCATCTGCGCAGGGATTAGTTGCTGGCGTAAATGCGGCGCTTAAATGTTTTACAAGAGAAGAGTTTATTCTAGATCGCTCCGATGCATATATTGGGGTAATGATAGATGACTTGGTGACAAAAGGAGTTACAGAGCCTTACAGAATGTTCACATCAAGAGCAGAGTATAGACTATCACTACGCATTGATAATGCGGATCAGCGCCTTACACAAAAAGGAATTGATATGGGAATTATTAAAAAAGATAGGGCGGCGTCTTTCAAGTCAAAATTAGGTTTAATTCAAGACGCCATGAACCTTGCAACAAATCTAACGATAACTCCAAACAAAGCAAAGCAACATGGTTTAAAAATCAATCAAGATGGAAAGAGGCGCTCAGTTCTAGATTTAATCTCATACCCGAATATTAATTTAATTGACTTATTTCCAATATGGCCAGAACTCAGGACAATTGATGAGTCAATTAGAGCCCAGATTGAGTCTAGTGCAATATACTCAAAGTATTTAGAGAGACAAAGACTCGAGATCGTATCTTTTAAAAAAGATGAGTCATTAGTGATACCAATCGATATAGATTACGATAGCGTAAAGGGATTATCAAATGAGGCCCGTGATAGGATAAAGAAAATGAAGCCTTCGACTGTAGGGCAGTTATCAAGAATGGAAGGAATCGACCCGTCTACTGTCCTCAAGTTATTATCATACATTAAAGCGCGCCGTAAAATCACAGAAATGTCAGCATGAGTCGTGACCAGTAGAGAAGAAGTTATAAATATAATTGAAAAAAACTATGATGTTTCACGTGAAACAATTAGTAAATTAGATATTTATGCTCAATGTCTGACTGAATGGCAAAGTAAATTCAATCTTATTGGAAAATCAACTGTAAATTCTTTATGGCATAGGCACATATTAGATTCTCTTCAGCTTGTGAACTCTATACCAAAGGATTTTCAGTCCCTAATGGATATTGGCACAGGTGCAGGTTTACCAGGATTTATTATTGCAATTTACTACGACCGCTCAGGAAAGGATATTTATCTTGTTGACTCTAATAAAAAGAAATGTACTTTTTTAAACTATGCCGCTTCAAAATGTATGGTGGATGTAAAGATAATCCCACAGAGAGTTCAAGATATATATGTAAATCACCCATTCAAAGTTGATGTAATTACTGCAAGAGCATTCGCAAGTATCGACAGTATATTGTCTCTATCGCATCCATATGCCCATAAAAAAACAAAATACTTGTTGCAAAAGGGTATTAAAGCAAAAAGTGAGTTGACCAAAGCGAAAATTTCATCAAAATTAAGGGTAGAGTTTATCAATAGTATAACCCAAGAAAACTCTTATATTCTTAATATTGAACGAAAATAATGTTTGGATTAAAGAAAAATAATAAGGCTAAAATATTTGCATTTGCAAATCAAAAGGGTGGCGTTGGAAAAACTACAACTACAATAAATTTAGGCTGTGCAATTGCTGGCATAGGGGAAAAAGTTCTAATTATTGATCTTGATCCTCAAGGAAATGCCTCCACTGGCTTGGGAGTGAACAAAGATGATAGGAAGCATTCAACCTATGATGTTTTAACTGGGGAACATGCTATAATGGATATAAAGTTCGAAACCCTTGTACAAAATCTCCATATTATTCCATCTACCCTCGATCTCTTGGGATTAGAAGCCGTTCTCGCGGATGATAGCAAAAAGTCATACAAGCTAAAGTTGGCGGTCGAAGAGCTTGAAGCTCAAAGTAAAATTCAATATGATTATATTCTTATAGATTGTCCTCCATCGTTAAATTTACTTACAATAAACGCCTTAGCTGCTGCAGATGCTCTCATTGTGCCGCTACAATGTGAATTTTATGCTCTAGAGGGCCTGGGTCAGCTATTAGAAACTGTTGAACATGTTCGTACAACTCTAAACAAAGATTTATTAATACATGGCGTGCTTCTAACTATGTTTGATGAAAGAAATAATCTTTCAGGTCAAGTAGCAAAAGATGTTAGAGATTTTCTTGGAGATAAGGTCTATAAAACAGTAATACCAAGGAATGTAAGAGTTTCCGAGGCACCATCATACGGAAAGCCGGTAATATTATATGACTACAAATGCCAGGGCTCACAGGCATATATGAATTTAGCAGCAGAAGTTTTAAAAAAAGACAAGACAGTATATAACAATAATTTATAAAAAATAGGGGACCTACAGTGGCAGAGCAACAGTCAAACGCATCAACCTCAAGACTCGGCAGAGGCTTGGCTTCATTGATAGGAGATGTTCCTAGCGATATTAAACCTAATGAAATTGGACTAGACCTAACCGTCGCAAGGCTTCCAATAGAAAAAATTCAGGCAAATAAACAGAATCCAAGGAGTGTATTTTCTGAAGATGAGCTTGTTGATTTGGCTAATTCAATTAAAGAGAAAGGTATCGTGCAACCCATTATTGTCAGGGAACTCAATAACGCGGAATCATACGAAGTGATTGCAGGGGAGAGGCGATGGCGTGCCGCACAAATCGCTCAATTAGATAATGTGCCTGCGATAATCAAAAATTTATCGGATGTTGATGCATTAGAAATTGCAATTATTGAAAATGTTCAAAGGAGTAATCTGAGCCCAATAGATGAAGCAACGGGATATCAAAGATTAATAGATATATATAATTATACTCAGGAAGATCTGGCTCAGGTAATTGGAAAGAGTAGGAGTTACATTGCGAATATATTACGCCTAAATAATTTGCCAGCGAAAGTAAAGGACTACCTTTCTAGTGGACAACTGACGATCGGACACGCAAGGGCTTTAATATCGGCTGAAAACGCAGAAAGCTTAGCAGATTTGATTATTTTAAAGGAGTTAAGTGTAAGGCAGACAGAGGAACTAGTAAAAAATCCAGTATCAGCTCAGAAAAAAACTAAGAATTCATCTAGGAAAGATAAGAATATTACTGAGTTGGAGAAATTAATGACTGACATGACCGGACTGAGAGTGGAGATACGTAGCAAAGATCTAAAATCGGGCAAAGTAATTATAAATTATACAAGTAGCGAGCATTTAGAGTTTATAAAAGATAAATTATCAGGCTAGTTCTTAAGAGAGGATATTTTTAAGAGGCATCTCTCTGTCAGTTCCACAGATAAATCGCTATTTTTTCGTGTTTCAACAGTAGTTTCATACAAAATTTCAAGCATATCACTTAAAAGATTTCTATTCCACGTGTTGAGCTGTTTTTGGAAAGATGCGTGTCTTTTAAAAAAAATGGGCGGTCTTGAATTTTCAATCAGTTGTTTATTTGGTAAATTCGATTCTTCTTTTTCTGCTAACAATTCTAATAATCTAATAGCATGGTTCGATATAATAATTAGTATCTGGGCAGGGTTGAATTCATCTAGCACTGCTTGGTACAATTTATTTATACTTACCGTTTTTTTCTCAAATACCATGTCAACCAAGTCAGTAATGATAATATTTGATGACGACACCATTATAGACTCTACATCTGAACTGGTTATTATATTATTACTTTTATGATAGCTTAAGATCTTTTCAATTTCAGTAACTGTATTACCATAGTCATTCCCTAATGAACCAACAAGCAGATCTTTTGCTTCCTTATCCATGGTCAGATTTTTTTCTTTGAGCTTGTTATTCAGTAAAGTCGTTATATCTATATCGGTACTATTATAGCATGGGATTGTGATAAAATTATTATCAGTCTCAAATGCCTTTCTTGACGGTGAAGTAGGCTTCAATTCGCCTGCAAAAATGATTAAGAGCGACTGACTTTTTGACTCAATTATACAGGTGATCTGCTCTTTATTAAGATCTGATGTTAAGTCTAATAGTATAACCCTTTTGTCACTAGACAAACCGATTGTATTAAGCTCATCAGCTAGTAG
>PAAM01000007.1 GCA_002699615.1 Rhodobiaceae bacterium
TGCAGTGTAAGTTGCTACCTCATCAACTTCAAGTGTTCTAAATGGAGATCCATTTGAGCTTGAAATAAATTGAACGCCAGTTCCATTTAGACTTCTTGTGTTACTTGAAATATCTGTTAGAATGTCTTCGGTAAAAATTGACCTCAATATTACATTACCATTATTTTTTACCTTAATAGTGTAGGTAAGAATATCACCTGCCGACACAACACCATCCCCATCTACATCGGTTTCACTAACTGTTTTGGTAACTTCCAAACTAGGTGTTGTGGTGATAGTGAAAACAGTTGGGTCAGCACCCGTATCTCCACCGCCAATTAGGCCATCATCACTTGTATCACTTACGGTTAATTGCCCTAAAAGGTCCGTCGCCGAAACTACCACTGAGTTGGCAACTCCCCCATTTTCCACATCATCTCCATCAAAGGTATATGTTGCAACATAGGTCTTGAGCTGTCCAGGTAAAAGCTCATTAGGATCAGCTGTTGTGAGTGGATTGGTAAAAGTTAGTGTATTGGTTTGAAGGTCGGTAAATGTATCATCCAAACTGAAGTCTTTTAAAGTGACATCACCCGTGTTTAAAATTGAAACATTAAATCTTATAACATCCCCTGCTCCTATTACTCCATCGGAATCATTATCAAAAGTTTGGTAAGTTTTAGTGACTGTAATCGAGGGATTTTTAGATATTGGGTGATCTATGTTTAAAGAGGTGTCGGTAACGGTTTGTGTTCCCCCAATAACCCTCGGTGCATCAGCCTGAACTGATGCCACATTTCTTGACCCTCCAAAATTTACTGCATTTTGATCTACGGTGAAGGTGACCATAAATGTTGAAATCTCCCCTATAGCCAATGTATTGGAGGGAGATCCTGCAGATGATGAGATAAATGTCATCGAAGTGGATAATGATAATGTACCAGTGTCCAGCCCAGATAGAGTGTCTGTTATATTAATATTATTAAGTGGTGTCTCCCCTGTATTGGAAACAGTAATGGTATAGGTAATTTTATCCCCCAGAGTTACACCTCCACTTGAATCTACATCAGTCACACTAGCTGTTTTGGTAATCTCAATNGATGGGGTTACCGTTAGATTAATTATCGTTGGATCATCCACAGCAGCTGTCGATGGGTCATCGCTTGTCGAGGTTGCTTGCAATGTCACACCCCCAGGTGTTGTAAATAACCCTGTTGCTGTAACTGTATTAACCAGTGTTTGATGATTATCAACTATTGTTGAGTCTAGAGTAAGTGTCACCTGAAAAGTGGCCCCATTACCAGGTCCCAATTCTATAACTCTTGGATCAGCACTTATGGATGCTGTTGTTGCTGATACAGTATTGTTATAAGTATAGGTGTAAACAGGTGACATAGTTGGCCCCTCTTCTAATTGCATCCCATAGAACCAAGCCCCTTGATTACTTGAGTATGGAGGGGCTATACCAACTCTTGTAATACCAACGCTTGAATCAGTTGTAAATGTATGAGAGAACCTATACACCCGAACGTCTTCAAAGTAAAATCTTGGTGACTTTTGGGCATTATTCCAATTGGTAAGAAAATTTTCATTAACATCAGTCCATGCCTGCCCCGTTCCTTCATCATGAAATACAAACTGAAAGCCTTTATTAAATAAATTAGAGCCATAACTTGATGCATTTTCATTATATGGGATTGCAAAAACAGAAACGGTATATTGGGTGTTAGGCTGTAGACCATTTACCTCTTGGTAAAACCACTTTTTTGATTCGGGATCTGATTCCCCAGTGTAATTATCTGTATTTCTAAATCTAATAAAGTGATTGTAATAATTTGATGCATCAAGATCTGAAAAGGCGAAATTATTAGTTCCGGTCACAAGTGATTTACGATTATTCCCCGTCTTTTTTGGTAGAACTTGAAGACCAGTACTTAGTTTTGTTTGAGCCTCCGAAGCTCCAGAGCTGGGACTAAAATAAACTAACGCCTCTGCCGGTTGTACTTTTGNTTTATTATCCATCCTAATTCTATTGGAATTATCTGCACCAGTATCATGCCATAAGCTGTTATTCCAGCTGTTATTACTGGTGTAATTAAATCCAGCGGTTCTTTTTAATAGGTTCTCTGGAACGCTAAAGGTGGTTGGAGTGGCAAGGCCAATAAACTCAAGATCTAGACTATCAATGGTCTGCGATGCCTGATTTGTAAGTACGTCTGTAAGCTGTAATGTATAACTGATTGCTCCAGTATTTGTAACAACCACAGTGTAGACAATCTGATCATTCAGCCCAAGCACACCATCTGAATTCACATCAATTGTTTGAGCTGCCTTAGTCATATCCATACTTAAATTATCAGAGAAACATGCTACATCATAGTTTGACTCTTGATAATCTTTAATGCCATTACTNTTTTGATCCAAGGGGATAGTATATCCATCACTACCACTGGTTACTTTACCATTTACATCTTGAGTGGTTGGAGAATTTCCTAGCCTACCATCATTATCACCATCAGTGTATCCNGCCTCTATTGAGTCATTACACCCATCATTATCTGAGTCAAGATCAAACATATCTACAGTGGTATCGCTATCAGTATCGGTAGGTGTTCTAGATTCTATCGAATCATGAGCTCCGTTGTTATTACTATCCACAAACCCAGTATCGTTGACATCAATTTTCCCATCGTTGTTTGTGTCAAACTCACCATTGCCAGACTCTATAACGTCATATATTCCATCATTGTCAGAATCAAGATCTATTCCGTTACCCTTTGAATCACCATCTACATCACAGTTGAGCGAAACATGTGGGGTAAGACCAATGTTATCAAGTAATATCGCTACGTTTGATCCATTGGCATAGGCCGAGAAGAGTATTGCTATCTTATTTGTTGTCGGACCAGTTGTGAATTGGAATGTCTGCTGAGCCCAATCACTAGGCGCCTCTGTAAGCTGACTAGCCTGGTAATCTGAATCCATTCCCTGAACCTGAACAAGGGTTGAACCTCCGTCTGCATATGAGGCGGAGGAAATACCACCATCCATGTGATAGAATGTAAGGTTATATGTTGTATTAGGATATACATACTCCTGGACCATGATTCTATCAAAATCTGCATTACCGTAAGAACTCTCATTCCAATATAACTGATCATTTGCTGGATTTGCAGTGCCTGAAATAGTAGCACTTTGAAGCAGCTCCATAAAGAAAGTGTCATGTTGGGGACCCCAACTCTTTCCATTCACTACCCTTGCATCCCAAACTCTTCCTCTTCCATTAACCGAGGTAAAGGGAGGAACCAGAGTTGCTTGGGGGAAGGTTGAGTTGTAATTGGTACTCGGATTAACCGGTGTACTAATCACCCCTGATTCAAATGATGCTGCATCTGTGTTCGGAGCTATTGAAAAGTCTATGCACTTTTCAAAGGAATCGAGAACCCCATCATTATCATCATCAATATCCAAAAGGTCAGGAATACCATCCTGATCGTTATCTAGACCAACAGCAAAGAAGGTGGGATCATCCTCAGTATTTCCATCAGTATCATCGCCATCGTCACTTGTATCTTCGGTATCATCCTCTGCTGGAGTAGGATTCCTTGCAGATGAGCCGCTAAATGTTATTGTATTAAACACTCCTCCCTCGTCTAATATTTGTTGATTTACTGTAACTGTAGCGGTATATGTAATCACTCCTCCAAGAGCAAGAGTGGTTGCTGTAGATCCGTTAGTTCCACTCACAAATATCGGCTGGCTGTCCAGAGAAAGAGGGAAACCCCTTGATGAGGTAAGGGTGTCTGTAAAGGTTAACCCATTAATCTGATCTGCACCAGTGTTTGAGACTGTGATGGTAAATACGATTTTATCTCCAATATTATCAATCCCATTCCCATCATCCACCTTAGCAGCTGTTTTTGTTACCTCAAATGAGTTTAATAGACCGGTGAAAGTTATCGTTGGATCATCCTGGGTATTACCATCAGTATCATCCCCATCATCACTAACATCCTGGGCATAAACCGTTGGATTACCATTTGGATATACATACGAGGTAGCTGTAACCCGGTTCATTACTCCTCCTTGGCTTACATCACCTGCCACGATTGTATAAGAAGCAGTATATGTTGCTACTTCTTTAGCAAGTAATGTAGCTTGAGNAGAACCAAAGGAGCTGTCATTGTTATATTGTAATCCGGATCCATTAAGGTTTCTAGTATTACTTGCAATATCAGTNAGGGTATCAACTAAAAATATTGATTGAAGGGTAACATTCCCAGTATTTTCNANNGTTACAGTNTAATAGAGGATGTCTCCAGCACTGACCTCTCCATCACCATCCACATCCGTATGGCTNACNGTTTTGGTAACTTCAATTAAAGGATCTTCAACTGANTGGTCAATATTTAATGAAGTATCAGTAACAGTTTGTGTNCCCCCAATAACCCTGGGTGCGTCAGCCTGAACTGATGCCACATTTCTTGACCCTCCAAAGTAGTATGCATCCTCGTTGAATGTAAAAGTNACTGTAAAGGTTGAAAACTCTCCAATTGCTAGAGTATCAGAGGCAGACCCTTGTGATGACGATACATGAGTCAAGGANGTTGAAAGGCTTAAGGTGCCAGTATCTAATCCAGAGAGAGTATCTGTTANATTAATATTGTTNAGTGGTGTNTCCCCTGTATTTGAGATAGTAATGGTATAGGTAATTTTATCNCCAATACTTACACCTCCACTTGAATCTACATCAGTCACACTAGCTGTCTTGGTAATCTCAATAGATGGGGTTACCGTTAGATTAATTATCGTTGGATCA
Organism: Rhodobiaceae bacterium; assembly: GCA_002699615.1. Lineage (GTDB taxonomy): Bacteria > Pseudomonadota > Alphaproteobacteria > Rhizobiales > TMED25 > TMED25. The sequence goes on from PAAM01000007.1 coordinate 4,799, forward strand.
TCCACAGCGGCTGTCGATGGGTCATCACTTGTTGAGCTGGCTTGAAGTGTGACACCTGCAGGGGTTGTGAAAGCCCCTGTTGCTGTTACTGTATTCACCAGTGTTTGATGATTGTCTACAATGTCTTGTGTTAGGGTAAGGGTCACCTGATAAGTGGCCCCATTACCAGGTCCTAATTCTATAACTCTTGGGTCCGCACTTATAGATGCGGTAGTTGCCGACACAGTATTATTATATGTATAGGTATATACTGGCGACATGCTTGGCCCCTCTTCTAATTGAATCCCATAGAACCAGGCCCCATTATTTCCTGCATATGGAGGAGCTATCCCCACACGAGTTGTGCCTACGCTAGCATCCGTTGTAAATGTATGAGAGAATCTATACACCTGCATGTCATCAAAGTAAAATCTGGGTGATTTTTGGGCATTATTCCAGTTGGTAAGATAATTTCCATCTACATCAGTCCATATCTCTCCTGATCCGCTGTCATGGAAAACAAATTGAAACCCATTATTAAATGTAGCGGATCCAGTATAGCTATTGGAATATGGGTATGCAAAAACAGATACTGTATACTGAGTATTTGGCTGTAAACCACTTACCTCTTGGTAGAACCACTTCCTTGAATTAACATCTGATTCATTACTGTAGTTATTTTGATTTCTAAATCTTATAAAATGATTATAACTAGGATTTGTTGCAGTAAGAATTGCAAAGCCAGAGGAAGTTTTAGTTACAAGTGATTTATAATTACCATTTTGCAGCTTAGGTAGAACTTGCAAACCAGTACTTAATTTGGATTGATTCTCGGTAGCTCCAGAGCTGGGAGTAAAATAAACTAGCGCCTCCGCTGGTTGAGTTCTAAGAGTCTGGATCATTCCAATTCTATTATTATTATCAGTACCGGTTTTGTGCCATAAGCTGTTATTAAAGCTATTGTTAGAAGTGTAATTAAATCCTGCAGATCTTTTTAAAAGGTTCTCTGGAACATTAAAGGTAGTTGGGGTGGTAAGGCCAACAAATTCAAGATCTAGATTTTGAATCGTTTGTGATGATTCATTTGTTAGAACATCAGTAAGTTGTATTGTATAACTAATTGCTCCAGTATTTGTAACAACCACTGTGTAGAGAATTTTGTCATTCAGCCCGAATACGCCATCTGAATTGACATCAATTTTTTCAGCTGACTTTGTCATGTCTATAGTCAAATTATCTGAAAAACATGCAACATCATATGATACCTCTTGATAATCTTTAATGCCATTGCTGTTTTGATCCAAGGGGATAGTATATCCATCACTTCCACTGGTTACTTTCCCATTAGCATCCTGAGTAATTGGAGAGTTCCCTAATTTACCATCATTATCTCCATCTGTGTATCCCGCCTCTTTAGAGTCATTACAGTTGTCATTATCAGAATCAAGATCAAACATATCTACAGTGGTATCACTATCAGTATCTGTAGGTGTTCTGGACTCTATTGAATCGTGAGCTCCATTATCATTATTATCCACAAATCCTGTGTCATTGGAATCTATTCTTCCATCATTATTTGTATCAAACGCTCCATTTCCAGATTCAACAACATCATAAATACCATCATTATCCGAATCAAGATCTAATCCATTACCCACTGAATCATTATCTATGTCTCCTTGACAAGTCTCTTGTGGTTCTATTGAAATTCCATCTAGCTGGATTGATACATTAACTCCAGGAGCATAAGCTGAGAATAATATTGCAATGCGATGGGTATTGGCATCTGTTGTAAATTGGAAAGTTTGCTGAGCCCAATTAGTGGGGGCCTCTGTTAACTGATCCACAGCATAGTCAGTTTGAAATGATTGGATTTGAAGTAATGTGGAGCCGCCATCTGCATGAGATGCCTCAAGAAGTCCACCGTCCTTATGATAAAATGAAAGGGTGTATGTCGTATTAGGATAAACGACCTCCTCAACCATAATTCTATCAAAGTCACCAATGCCCGCAGATGTTTCATTCCAGTATTCTCTTTTGTTGGTAGGAGATGTGGTACCTGCTAAAAATGCATTTTGTAAAAGTTCAATAAAATAGAAATTGGATCCAAGCCCAGGAGCCGGAGACCAGTTTACATTATTTCCATCAGTTCTATTATCCCATACCTCACCATCTCCATTTACAGAGGTAAATGGAGGAGCAACCGTTTTAGCAGGGAACTGAGAGTTTTTATTTTCTGCAGGATTTACTGGAGAACCGGGTTTGTAATAAGTCTCAAAACTTGTACCATCCAGATTGAAATCAATACACTGCTCGAAAGTATCAAGTACTCCGTCATTGTCATCATCTATATCAAGATTATCGGGTATTCCGTCAGAGTCAGAGTCAGTTCCTAAGGGAACAAAAGTTGGATCATCNCCNGTNTCNCCNGCTCCNGTNTTNCCATCATCACTAATATCTTTNGTGTCTANTTCNCCTGGAAAAGGATTTCGAGCAGATGAGCCTTTAAAGGTTATTGTATTAAATAGTCCTCCATCTTTAATTGATAAATCATTAACNGTAAATGTTGCGGTGAATGTAATAGTTCCATTTACTTTAAGGGTGGTTGAATTAGAACCACTTGTTGCACTTATAAAAGTTGGGGTTCCAACAAGAGACATTGAATTTCCTCTAGAGGATGTTATTGTGTCTACAAATTCTAAATTATTGATTTGATCGACTGATGTATTGGAAACAGTAATCGTGAATACTACTTGATCTCCAGCGTTATCAATGCCATTTCCATCATCAACCTTTGTAGCGGTTTTAATTACTACAAAAGAAGGTATTGTCCCAGTGTAAGAGATTGTTCTATCATTGGTTGTGTTTCCATCGGTGTCATCTCCATCATCACTTACATCTTGTGCCCTTAACACTGGGTTTATACCATTAGGATAGTAGAATGTCTTTGCTGTAGCTTGATTTATTACACCGCCTGCAGTCACATCACCTGCTACTATNGTGTAGGTCGCTGTAAAAGTAGCCACTTCTCCAGATTTTAAAGTCCCCTGAGTTGAACTCATTGAATTACTTACAAATACTGGTAAATTCGAGTTATCAAGGTTTCGTGTATTACTAGCAAGATCAGTGATAACATCTGTCACATATAATGAGGCTTGAGTAATATTACCAGTATTTTTTACAAGAATAGTATAGGTGAGTTTATCTCCGGTAGATATAATTCCATCACCATTTAAATCATTATTTACAAATGTTTTAGTTACGTCAAGTGATGGGTTTGCAGCAATTTGATAAAGCGTTGGATCACTGTTTGTATTTCCAGCTCCCGTGTCACCATCGTCACTTGTATCATTAACGAAAATATTATCTGTTATATTACTGGCAACAACGACAACTGAGTTAGATAATCCTCCATTATCTACATCTGACTGAGTTATAACATATGTAGCTGAATATGTTTTTGTTTGTCCAGGTGCTAGCTCATTTGGATCTGCAGTTGTTATTGAACTAGAAAGGCTTCTTGAGTTATTCTCTAAATCTTTAAATGTCTCAGTGAATGTAAAGTCTTTAAGTGTTTGATTTCCAGTATTTAAAATTGTTATTGTATATACTAGTGTGTCTCCTACTCCTATCTCACTGTCTGAGTCATTATCTACTGCCGCTACAGTTTTAGTAACTGTAATCGACGGGCTTGCGATAATGACTGTATCTATATTCTCTGAGGTATCAGAGATCGTCGTAGAGTTTGCGTTATCAATTCCGCTTACAGTTACTACATTTCTCATACCTCCTAAATCAGCTGCATTTTGGTTTATTGTAAATTTCGCAGTATAGTTAGCCTGCTCATTTACAAGTATTACATCTGAATTAGAGCCTCTTGTAGCGGATACAAATGTTAAAGACTGCGTGAGTGATAATGTTCCTGTGCTTAGTCCTGTTAGGGTGTCTGTTACAACTATTGAAGAAATATCAATATTTCCAGTATTTGATATAGTAATAGTATAGTTTGCAACATCCCCTATATCATTTATTCCATTTCCATTTGTATCGCTTACGGTTACAGTTTTTACAATATTAATTGAGGGATTTGCAGGGATTCCATCAATTGTTGCGTCATCTGTAAGATTTCCATCGTTATCGTCTCCATCATCTGAGGTGTCAGTAACAGCAGTATTGGATGGATCTTGAGCGGTAACAGATGCAATATTAGAAAGTCCTCCCGCATTAACAATATCTTGAGTAATAATTACATAGGCGCTGAATATTGCCATTTCATTGGGCTTGATAACTCCAAAGTTTGACCCTAGGGAAGAGGAAACAAAACTTGGCCCTACAAGTGTTGGGGTATGGGTCCCAGCGATGGTTGATACGATGTCTTGAACAACTAATTCACCTGAGGGAGCTCCGTCAGCTCCTAATGTATTATTACCTGTATTGCTTATAGTAATTGTATAATTAATTCTATCCCCTGCACTTATTTCTCCATCGCCATCTAAATCTTGATGAGAGGAGGTTTTAACCACATCAATCGATGGATCAGCAGGAATAGGTGTAACTGTGGGGTCATTTAATCGATTCCCATCTGTATCGTCACCATCGTCACTGTCATCTGATACAAGAGCATTGGCGGGATCTCTTCCAGTTGCCTCAACAGTATTTTGAAAACCTGTCTGGTCAATTGCTTCTTGGTTTACTGTAAATGTTGCAGTATACGAAGCAGACTCCCCAACCTCTAGTGTTCCAGAGGCAGACCCCCCGGAAGAGCTTAAGAATTTTACCCCTGGACTATTAAGAGATAAAGAAACACCATTCACACCAGATAGCTGATCATTAAGCGCAATACTGGTAAGTCTTACATTTCCGGTATTTGTAACAACTATTGTGTAAACCGCCGTATCACCAAGTTGAATTTTGTTAGAATCTGCCTGAGTCACTTGGACTGTTTTAGAAATATCAAGCTTTCCATCGTAGGTAAGTTTTACTACTGTCGGGTCATCTGTAGTGTTACCATCTAAATCATCTCCATCATCACTATTATCAGAAACGGAATTATTTGCAGCCGTGACATCGTCAGCAGCAATTGTTGCACGATTTGACATTAATCCAGCGGTAACATCAGCTCCAACAACTGTATAGGTAGCAGTGTAAGTTAATTGGCCTCCGGCAAGAATTAGTGTTGAACTTGAACCGGCTGTTGCTGATGTAAAAGTTGGTCCAGAGTCAAAGGGGACAACAGTGCCTGAAGCAAATGGTCCCCGTTTATGAATATCTGTAAGGTTTATGTTTTCAAGGGTAACATTTCCAGTATTTAGAATCACTATTGTGTAGGTAATAACATCTCCAGCGCTTGGTAATCCATCTCCATCATCATTTAAAACAGCAGTCTTAACTACTTCAACTCCAGTTTGGATATTTAATAGAGTGATGGTTTTATCATTTACCAAA
>PAAM01000008.1 GCA_002699615.1 Rhodobiaceae bacterium
TTAACAACATTACTGCAGCTTCCATATCTCCAGGGGAAGAGCCAATGGTGCCAATAACTTCTTTTTCAAAGAAAACAATATCATTAAAATTCATAGTCAGTTCTTTAGAATATATGCCAACAAGTATTGTTTTTCCTCCCCTTCTTGTAATATCTATAGAGATTTTTGGTGCCATCTGAGCCCCAGCTGTTTCAAATACAATATCGTGCCCTATTCCTCCAGTAATTGAAAGCAAGTAATCTGCAAAGTCATTTTTTGACGAATCGTATACATAATCGGCGCCAAAAGTTTTGGCTAGTTCAAGGCTTTCACTTCTTATATCAACAGCCGTAACAATAGCACCAGACGCTTTAAGGACTTGAACAGTAAGCAGTCCAACAGTACCGCAACCTACAACAGCTACATTATCACCTGGCTTAACACCAGATTTTCTAATAGCATGCGTTGCAACAGTTGAGGGCTCAATCAAGGCTCCATATTTTTTTGGAATATCATCAGATATTTTAATTAAATGAGAAGATGGCCACCTCATATATTCTGATAGACCTCCATCCAAAGCAAAACCGGCAACTTTCATGCTTTCACAAGCGCCTCCTTGGCCATTTAAGCACCAAAAACATTTTTTACAATGAATAACGTTATTAACTGCAACTGTATCCCCGATTTTAAGATGATTAATATTCTTACCAAGCTCAATAATTTCTCCAGTTATTTCATGCCCATGAACTAAAGGAGGGTCGTTAGGGTTTATGTAATTTGGCCCGAATTGCCATTCTTCTATATCAGTGGCACAAATACTTGTAAAATTTACTTTAATGATTGCATTAAATTCATCATTTAAATTAGGATCATCCCAATGATTTTCTAATTTAATATCTTTGTTTCCGTAATATATTAACGCTTTCATTTGATTCTCCTACAAATTTATTACTGTGCCATCTTGTTTAATTTCTTTTACGCCACTATTACTTTCAAAAGTTATTGCCTTTACAGAAGCAATTATAGATTCCTTGCTTTTAAGCTTTATAGATGAGGTATTTTCTTTGTCGTCAGGAAGTGTGTCACCATCTGGCAGGCTAGTGCATAATTCTAAACCTAAATTGTAATGACGTCCGTACCAAGGATATCCTGCCCCACCACCAAATACTTGCCAATTCCACACGTACTTAAAAATATTTTTAGGGAACAATAAGCCAATCCCTACATTAGTGTTTGTATTTGTGAGAGAGTACCATCCTTGTGATAGTTCATGAAACATTGCAAGATCTTGCAGCTTAGAAGATTTGGGTGGAATTTTTCTCATGTCAATTTTTCCATTTGGCCCCTCTGTATAGGGCCACTCTCCCTTTTTTCCTGGGCTCAACCTATTATCAGGCAACCCGTCTAAAGTAACATCATTCCAATTAAATATTTTTGATTTAGGCAAATCTAATCGACAATTTTCACTTAAAAACGGATCTCCAAAAACAATATGCTCCAACCAAACACAATCTGATTCATTTTCAGACTCATTAGTTAATTTGTAGTCAATCTCTAAATAAGGGCTATTTTTACTAACTGAAAGTGTTTTTTCCATAAAAAAAGGTGTTCTGTACGTTCTTACCGAAAATTTCACTGAGCATCTTTCAGGGCTGTCCTCAACGATTTGACAATCCCATGGCATTGTACTCATTTCAGAGTGTTGCCCAATTGGAGCCCCTTGATAATCTTTTCTTTTATTTCCAGCTGTTGGAGCACAAGTTTGCCAGCCACCTTCATAAATATCACCCCAAGAATTATCTCCAGTTGATGCTAAAAATTTTCTAGTATCTCTTACGCCCCAAACTGATCTCCACATATAATCTGTGTCACTAGATTTGTGGACAAAGGAATATATGTCAGCACCTTTATCAACTAGAACCATTACTCTTATTTTTTCATTCTCAATTATTGCTACTTTATTGCCCCTAAATTCCCAATCATCAGAAACTCTACAACCATAATTTCTTTCATTTTGATAATGCATTAATATCTCCTAATAATTAAAATCTACACTTAATTCACTAGTGATTGACCTAAACCACTCTACTACCTCAGGATGATAAGGAATTCCTTTTTCAGATCTTTCTTTTTCTTCGTTATTTTCTGGTAAACCTGCGTACAAAACTTCTTCAAATCCTGGGGCAGGCTTGCTATCTTTTATTTTAGTAAGATATTGATCAACATCGCTCATAAATTCATCCAATTCTCCAAATGCTTCGATATTATAAACAGTAAAATGGTGAGCAGTATTTTTCTTTCTAAAAGGACCTAATCCATTATTTGATAAACCTCCGCATAAAATCTCTAAAATTACTGCAAGCCCAAAACCTTTATGAGACCCAATTTCTCTTGTCCCTCCTAAAGGCAATATTCCAGGCTTGTCATTTGGGTTATCATATGATGGTATTTGTGCGTCTTGCATAATAGGAACGCCATCTTTATCTGATATCCATCCTGGCATAACATCAACACCCAGCCTTTTTGCGAGCTCAATCTTGTTGCCAGCAACTGAACTCATAGATGCGTCAAATATGAAAGGAGGGTTGGCCTTAGTTGGAACACCAAAAGCCAATGGATTCAAGCCAACTAATTTCTCACTACTAAATGTAGGCACAACCCCCACACCCCCTCCTGTTGTGGCTAACCCAATCATATTTTCCTCTACTGCCATATTTGCATAATAAGCTGCAGCGCCAAAATGGCCTGAATTAAATAAAGTTACAGAACCAACTCCAAATTTCTTTGCTTTATTTATAGCTTCTTTCATAGCGTATGGAGCAATTGCACAGCCCAGCCCTCCATCACCATCAATACTTGAAATTGCGCCAAAATCCCTAACCACTTTCCATTTAGGGTCAATCTTGAGGCCATTTTTNGAATTATTTTTCTTAGATTCCATAAAGGACTTAACATACATTCTCAACATATTACTTACTCCATGGCTGTCAATTCCTCTTTTNTCAGCATAAGTTAATACATCACTAATATTNTTTGAGTGCTCAGAAGATAGTCCTAATTTTATAAATAGATCATANACAACTTTTTTTATTTCATCTGGCTTTATGAAAATCGCTTTATCAGTAGGAACATGAAATCTTTCAAGCATCCTATGCCTCCTTTATTAACTATTATTATTAATTAATATAATTTACTTAAACCAAACTTTCCAATGTGAATTAAGTTTATGAGATAATGATATTAAATTATTTACATTATGAGCAAAGATCAAGAAAATATATTTATGGGAGAATGGTCCCCAAAAGAGTGGATGGATTATGAAAAAAGCCACCTCAATAAACTGAACTCACCTTCCAGCGATAACAATGGGATTAATGTTGCAATTAAATATTCAAGAAAAGTTTTAAAAACTCACAGTACAAGTTTTTTTATTGTAACCAGATTTTTGCCAAAATACATGAGAGATGAGGTTGAGCTTGTTTATGGCTCTGTAAGGTTTCCAGATGAAATAGTTGACTCGTTTAATATAAGTGACATAGAAAAAAAATCTTTACTCAAAAATTGGAGACATAAATATAGAATTGCATTAGACACTAAATCATTTGACGAATCTCTGGCCAAAGATGTCCCCTTACTTCTTGCTGGCTTCACTGAAGTTGTTAAGAAATACTCAATACCTTCGGATTACTATGAATCTTTTCTTGATGCAATGGAACTAGATGTTAGCCCTAAAGAGTTTAATGATATTGAAGATTTAATTGATAATTATGTTTTTGGCAGTGCAATTGTTGTTGGTTATTTTTTAGCATATGTATATGGAAGCAGTAAAAAAAATAACTTTGCAGATACACTTAAATCCTCTAAAGAACTTGGCATAGCCCTTCAATTAACCAACTTTATTAGGGATATTAACGAAGATCTAAAACGAGAAAGAGTGTACATTCCTTTAACAATTCTCAAAAATAATGGAATTGATCTTAAAAACTATAGTAATAATGTTAAGCAAAATACAAATGAAATTAATTTAGCTAGAAAAGAATTAGCTTCAATAGCAAATTATTATTACAACGAATCCAAAAAAGGCATAGAAAGCTTTTCTCCCGAAAGTCGCATAGCTATTAATGCATGCATAGAGCTTTACGGCAAATTAAATGATCGAATAATTTCTCGGGGAAATGACATTAAGTATCGCGAAAGCTTATCTTGGTCAGAAAAATTAGGAGCTTTACCAATAAGCAAATACTGGAAACTTCCTGCAGCTTATTTAAAATCATGAAAAATTCTAGTAAAGATGTTTGCATAGTTGGCGGCGGAATGGGATCTCTATCTGCTGCAATTTATTTAAATAAAAAAGGATTTAATGTGTCTATTTATGAAAAAAACAGCACATTAGGTGGCAGAGCAAACATCATTGAAGAAAATGGCTTTAAATTTGATGTCGGCCCATCACTATTAAATTACCCTTGGATTTTCGAAAATTTATTCAAAGAAGCTGGTGAAAAAATGAGTGACCATATCGACTTAATTGAAATTAACAGCGGAGTTAAATTTTTATGGGATGATAAGGAAACATTTACAATTACATCTGATTTTCCAAGATTATCCAATGAAATTGCTAGACTAGAAAAATCCCATATAAATGGGCTAAATTCTTTTTTAAAAATAAATTCTCAAAGATATAACATTGCTTTCGAAAAATTACTAAATAGAAATTTAGATAATCCAGTTAAATGGGGTACTGGGCTTGGTGCAAAAGAATTATTTTCTGGGAGCATGTTTAAGTCAATGTATAAAGATTTAGGTGCACATTTTAAAAGCAGATACATAAAAGAAGCATTTGGTTCTTATGCAATGTACCTTGGGGGCTCCCCTTTTAAGATACCTGGATTTTTTTCAATATTGCCATATGGTGAAATTGCATATGGACTTTGGATGCCTAAAGGAGGAATTTATTCTCTTATTGAAAAATTAGAAGAAATACTAATTAAAATTGGAGTAAAAATTTATAAGAATTCTCCAGTAAAAGAAATTGCAATAAAAGATAATAAAGTCTTTGGAATAATTACTAATGACGGTGATCTTAAAAATTATGACACCATTGTTTCAAATGTTGATTTACCAACAACTGAGGAAAAGCTATTAAAAAACAGCTCAATAAATTCATTTGAAAAAAAACAAATGACTCCATCAGTAATGACATTTTATTGGGGATTAAATAAAAAAACTGACTTTCCTCATCACATGATTTTTTTACCTAATGATTATCAGGAATGCTTTGAAGAATTATTTTCAAAAAAAACATTACCTTCAGGCATGCCCTTTTATACAAGTTCACCCTCTGTATCAGATAAATCTCTTGCACCAAATGGTAAAAGCACATTATTTGCGCTTGTGCCTTTACCGGTAACTAACAAAGATACTGATTCAAATATTTACAGTGAACAAATTGAAGAAATTAAAAAAAATATTTTTAAAAGATTTGCTCATCATAACATTGACCTTAAAACTAATGATATTGAACATGAAAAAGTATACACACCTGATGACTGGCGAGATTTATATGGACTATACAAAACATCAGCATTTGGAGCATCACACAATTTGTTTAATATAGGGCCATTTAGGAATAGAAACAAATCAAATAAAATTACAGGTCTGTACTATGTTGGCGCAAGCACTACACCTGGAACAGGGCTTCCAATGGTAACGCTAAGCGGCAAACTTGTTAGCGATAGGATAAATCATGATCTTTCATAATAAATTTGGACAAAATAAAGAAAAAATTGTTGTTGGAATACATGGTTGGGGAGGTACAAATAAAACTTTCTTGCCTATTGAAGAGCTAGTGAACAATCAGTTTACAATGATTAATTTTGATTTGCCTGGATATGGTAAATCAGAAAAGCCTAAAAATTGGGATTTAAATGAAATAGTTAATTCGCTTGCTGATGAAATTAATAAATTAACTAATAAAAAGATAGATATTTTAGGAAATTGTAGCGGAGCTTTAATTTCAATTCTTCTGTCAAAATCAAAAAAAATTAAAGTAAATAATCTTTTTCTTATTGACCCTTTTTCTAAAGCGCCATGGTATTTTAAAATTTTCACAAATAAATTAATTGGAGATTATGCTTATTCAATAACATTTCAAAATCCATTAGGTAGAATATTTACTAATTTGTCATTAAAAAAGAAAAGGCAAGAAAATACTGACATGACCTCATCATTTAAAAATGTTGATAAAGATACATCAATTAATTATTTGAAGATGCTCATAAGCTTAGAAGATACTAATGTAATGGAAAATATAAACTGCAAACCAATAATAATTAACGGGGAAAATACTTTTAAAGATGCAATAAAAAGTGTTAATTATTTTTCAAATATTTGGAATAATTTAAAAGTAATTAAAATTAAAAATGCTGGTCACTTACCCATTGAAGAGGCTCCTAAAGAAATTATTGATATTATGCAAAAAAAATGACGTATCTTTCAATATTTATATTACTTTTCATTTTAATAATTTTTATTAATTCCATAATAAATATTTTGTTTTGGAGACCTTTGAAAAAAAATCCTATTAAGGATACTAATTTATCAATATTGATACCTGCCAGGAATGAAGAAGCAAACATAGAAAAATGTATAAATTCTATTGATATATCAAATGCTTTAATAAAAGAAATTATAGTTCTAGATGATGACTCAAAAGATAACACTTGGGAGATTTTAAAAAAGATGTCATCTTCTATAATCAAGCTGAATGTAGTAAAAGGTAAGAAAAAACCAGAAGGATGGTCAGGGAAGTCCTTTGCATGTTACCAGCTTTCAAAATATGCATCGTCAGACTGGATCCTTTTCATTGACGCTGATACAGAATTAGAAAAAGATGGGATAGATAAAATAATTGGATATGCACAAAGAAACAATTATTCAATGGTTTCGGCATGGCCAAAAATAGAAATGAAAGGCATTTCTGAAAAGGTTTTAATGCCATTGTTAAACTTCTTAGTATTTTCTTCGTTTCCAACAATGTACTCTTTAAAATCAAAAATTTCTTCACTTGGGCTAGCACACGGGGCCTGCATTTTATTTAACAAAAAAATTTATGAATTTTTAGATGGTCATAAATTAGTAAAAGCTTCATTATTCGAAGATACAGAATTAGCAAAAAAATGGAGGCTGAAAGGTGAAGTATCTGTATGTATTAATGGAATGAATATTATAAAAGTAAGAATGTATGACAGCTTTAAAAATATTTGGTTAGGATTTGAAAAAAATTCATATCCTGCATTTAAAAATAGTTTTTATTTTTTTATTTTTCATTTTTTTAATTTTATTTTTTTTAGCCTCCCAATATTTTTCATACCATTGCATATTTTAAAAATTAACGAAAATATTTTTCTTTTCATCTCAGGACTTTTAATTCTATTATTAAGAATAGGATTTTCATTAAAATTTAAGCACCCAGTGTGGACATCAATTTTTCATTTATTTTCTGAAATTATTTTTTTGTGTATTAGCTTAAGTTCTTTTATAAAGTATAATTTTTTAGGTGGAATCAAATGGAAATCTAGGAAATATGGCAAATAAATCAAAAAATAAAGTTGCAGTAATTGGAGCCGGATTAGGCGGCATAGCAACAGCACTAAGACTATCTAGGCTAGGATATAAAGTCTCACTAATCGAAAAAAATTCTGAATTAGGTGGAAAAATTTATCCCTACGAAGAAAAAGGCTATAAGTTTGATAGAGGACCTTCCTTAATAACTCTCCCAGAACATTTTTATGAATTATTTACAGACATAGACGAAAATCTGGACGAATACATAGATTTAATAAATTTAAACCCCACTTGCAAATATCTTTTTAAGAACGGAAAAGAATTCAGTTATTATTCAACTATTTCAGGGATGAAAAAAGAACTTAATAAAATTGATGAAAGTTTTGAAAATTTTTGTAATTTTTTAAATGTAGGATCAAAGGTATATGAGCTCTCAAATAAAACATTCCTTAATCATCCAATGGGAAAGTTNCCCAGCAATACAAAGTTAAGNGAGTTATTTAGTTTTCCATATTTAAAATCNTTNTCNAATTANAAAAAATTAACAANAAAAANATTTAAAACAGAAGAAATGAGGCATATTTTTGANAGGTACACTACCTACGTTGGGTCATCACCAAAAGAAACGCCTGGTATGTTTTTTATAATTCCTTTCATAGAATTTGCATTTGGAAGCTGGTACATAAAAGGTGGTATTTATAACTTAATTAATTCTTTAGAAAACTTGTTGGAAAAAAATAACGTAGAGGTCTTAAAAGATACTGAAGTTAAAAAAATTAGAATTTCTGAAAAAAATGTAATAGGTGTTGATACTGAAAATAAATCAATAAGTGCAGATATTGTTGTTAACAACTCAGATGTTTCCAATTTAAATTCTTTAATGGGGTTAACAAATAGTGAAAGAATTGACGATTATTCACTATCAGGTTTTATATTACTTTTAGGTGTTAAAAATAAAATAAAATCAGGCCATCATAATATTTTATTTTCAAATAACTACAACAAAGAATTTGATGACTTGTTTAAAAAAAGAACTTTCCCTGACGACCCTACAGTTTATTTGTGCAACCCTACTGTAACCGACAATTCAGTTGCACCTGAAAATAAATCTAGCTTGTTTATAATGGCAAACTCCCCTGCAACCCAAAAAATATGGAGCCAAGATGAAGTTGAAATTGCGACAAGCAAAATTTTTAATAAACTTTCACAGTATGGTTATGAAATAAGTAATAAAGATATAGAGGTAAAAAAAATTCAATCTCCTAATTATTTCATGAAAGAGCATAATTCCTTTGGCGGCTCCTTATATGGAAAAAGCTCACATGGCTATATAAAATCCTTTTTTAGGCACCCTAACAAAGGGGCAATTAAAGGGCTGTACAACGTTGGAGGGACAGTCCATCCTGGCGGTGGAACACCTACAGTACTAAAATCCTCGAAAATAACAACGAATTTAATAAATAATGATTTTTAAAAAAGTAATAAGCATTTCTATATTAATTTTTTTCCTGATTCTTTTTTGCGGGGGCATTTTAATTCAATTTTTAAACGAAGATATGTTTAAAAATACGGAGTGGACACCACCTATTTTTATATTAACTGCAGCAATTTTATGTGCTATTAATCAAAAAGCTAGAACTATTTTTCTGCTTTTGATTGCAGGCTTAATAGGTTTTTCATCTGAAATTATAGGTGTAATTACATCATTCCCATACGGAGGGTACGACTATACAGATAAACTTGGCTATAAATTATTTGATGTTCCTTTGGTTTTGGTTTGTGCATGGATTATTGTTTCATCATTTGCTTTGGACTTAATATCATTTTTGAATATAAAGAAAATTTTTTTTCCTTTCGTATTTGCCTCTATTACAACATATTACGACTTACTAATAGACCCTTTAATGTCAGGCCCACTTGAGTATTGGTTGTGGAATACTGAACAAGGAGGATTTTATGGGGTACCTTTTGAGAATTTTTTTGGATGGTTCTTGGTTAGCTTATTTATTAGTGTATTGCCATGGAAAACTTGGAGCAATTCAATGTTTCCGTTAATAGTAAACATTCTATTGCCTACCTTTTTTATAACCACTTCCTTCGTTAACAAATTGTACTTCCCTGGGACCCTAGGAATAATAATGGTTTTAATTTATATTTTGATTATATTTAGAAGCAATAAATTTAGACCTGAAAACCTCTCCTG
Source organism: Rhodobiaceae bacterium (assembly GCA_002699615.1). Lineage (GTDB taxonomy): Bacteria > Pseudomonadota > Alphaproteobacteria > Rhizobiales > TMED25 > TMED25. The sequence continues at coordinate 9,746 of PAAM01000008.1, forward strand.
AAATCTAATTCAGTTGGCACTAAATCACCAAAATCTTCTTCTGAAGAATCAAGTTCATCTTTAATCATAGAAAAAATATCCCATGAGGGGTTAAAATTAAAATCTTTTTTGCTAGAACTTAAATCAAATTCATAATAAGTTGGATTTGCAGGAATATTGACTGAACAATAATTTAAATTTAGTTTTTCTGAAAGGACTGGAATTACTTCAGACCACTTAAAGCTTTCTGGGCCAGCAATTTGGTATGTAGACCCATATGTATTTTTGTTGCACATCATTAAGTCATAGGCATGAATAATATCTCTGATATCGATAACATGCTTTTTCCAAGAAAGGCCATTATTACATGGAATTATTAATTTATTTCCTTTTAAAATCTCGTCTTTTAATAAATTAAAAGTTTTAGTATTTTTCAAGTCTTTACTGTAAGTCTCTAAAAAATGACCAGTATAGAACTGAGACCATTTACACACCTCAAATCTGCCAAAAACCATCGAAAATCTTAATATCGAAACTGGCAACTTTTCTGCATCGTAATATCTTCTACATAAATTTTCAGCAAGAATTTTTGAATAACCATACCAGTCAGTAGCATTTTGAGGGATATCGAATTCTCCTATCGGATCTTTTATTCCATCTTTAGGGTATTTTGGAATAGTGCTATCTGTGCTAGTTACAATTAAATGCTTCAAATCCTTATTATTTAATGAAGCTTCCAATACATTGAAAGTACCTTTCACATTTATATCGAAATACTGACTAGGAGAGAATGGTCCGCCAGATTGAAAAGCTGCACCCATATGGAAGACTACCTCACTCCCTTTCACAGCTTTCTTCACATCTTCTAAATTTTCTAAATCTCCTGTCACTATTCTGCATCCCAATTTTTTCATTTTTTCCAATTTTTGATCTTTACTCCAAGAAAACCCTGTAACTTCATGGCCCGATTTAATAAAAAAATTTGCCACATTAGTCCCTATTCTTCCTGTAATGCCAGTAATTAAAATTTTCATAAAATTAACTCTTTTCAAATCCCAATAATTTTCTATACTAGATAGTAATACTAATTGCTTGAGAGGTATTTTGAAAATAAATAAAATTATGACCAGTAAAGTTGGTACTATTAATTCATCTGCAACAATAACTTCATGTGCAGCCAGAATGAAAGAGCTTAACGTTGGCTCTCTAGTTGTAATGAGCGGATTAAATGTTGAAGGCATAGTCACTACTTGGGATATAACTTCAAAATGCCTTGGTTCAGGAAAAAACCCAAATGATTCAATAGTCCATGAAGTAATGACATCACCTGTGCATACTGCTAAAAGCGATACAGATGTCATGGAAGCAGCGCGAGTTATGGCTGACAGAAGAATCAGTCGCTTACCGGTAATAGAATTAAATTCTGAAGAACTTGTAGGCATTGTGACTTTTGCAGACATATCACAGGCAGTTGATCAATTTACAAAAGATGTATTAGGAGGATGGAAAAATGACTAATAAAGATAAAAATCCAAACATAATTATTATTTTAGCCGATGATTTAGGTTATTCAGATTTAGGCTGTTATGGATCTGAAATTAAAACTCCTAATATAGACAGCCTAGGAAATAACGGAATCAAATTTTCTCAATTTTACAATCAAGCTAGATGCAGCCCTTCAAGAGCATCACTAATGACTGGACTTACAGGACACCAAGCAGGTGTAGGTCAATTATCTGGAGATTTAGGAGCACCAGGATATAGAGGTTTTATAAACAATGAGTGTGTTACAGTTGCTGAAGTTTTGAAGCAAAAAAATTATGACACATATTTATCTGGAAAATGGCATCTTGGAGGTGCTTGGGATCCAAGAGAAAAAGAGAAGTGGCAAGCAGGTACTGATAATCACCCTACCCCAAAACAGAGAGGGTTTGATGATTTTTATGGAATAATGGATGCCGCATCTAGTTTCTTTAGACCCGAAAGCTTGATGGATGGTGATAAATTTGTCGATGTAGATGACCCTGATTATTATTTTACTGACGCAATGTCTGATAAGGCTTGCGAAATGATTTCAAGATCTATGAATAAAGAAAATCCTTTCTTTCTTTACCTTTCTTACACAGCTCCCCATTGGCCTCTTCATGCCAAACCAGACGATATAGCAAAATACGAAGGTAAGTATCTTAAAGGTTGGGATTATTTTCGAACTGCCAGACATGAAGAAATGAAGGGGCTAGGTATTGTAGACTCTAAATGGGATATTTCTCCAAGAGATTCAGATGTCGGTGACTGGGAAGATGCAAAATACCCAGATTGGGAAGATTCAAAAATGGCAGCATATTCAGAAATGATAGACAGTATGGACCAAGGCATTGGGAAGGTTATTGATTCACTCAAAACAAATAACCAATTTGAAAATACCTTGATATTCTTTATGTCAGATAATGGAGGCTGCGCAGAATTGATGAGAGAAGATGGGGATTGGAGTAATACCTCACAATGGGAAACAAATTTAATAAACGGTGAACCAGTTAGAGTAGGAAACATACCTAATCTGAGACCAGGTCCCGGAACGACTTTTCAAAGCTATGAAACACCTTGGACAAATGTTAGCAATAGTCCTTTTAGATTATTTAAAAGGTGGATTCATGAAGGTGGTATAAGTGCTCCATTAATTGTTCATTGGCCTAATAAAATTAATGAGCCAAGGGTTGAATCAGAACCTCTGCATATTATGGATATTCCCGCTACCTCTATAGACGCAGCGGGGGCAAGTTACCCTAACGAATTTAATGGAAATAAAATTAAGCCCCTTGAAGGTGAAAGTTTCTTGAATTTATTAAGTAATAAATGGTCAAGAGAAAAACCAATGTATTGGGAGCATGAAGGCAATCAAGGCATAAGGAAAGGTGAATGGAAGCTTGTAAAAGAATATGGAGGAGATTGGGAGCTGTACAACATGAATGATGATCGAACTGAACTAAACAACTTGGCAGGAAAAGAAAAAGAAAGAGTAAAAGAAATGAGCACTGAATGGGAAAGTTGGGCAAAAATTAGTAATGTATTGCCATGGCCAGTTGATCCAAATGTTATGGCAAAAAGGCTTGAAGGTGATCATTCACATATTCATCAGCACAGAGGCCCAACTGCAGGTCAAATTGCTGAAGGGAAAGGTAAGTTTTTATAAATGCCATATGTAGAAATTTTATGGTTTCCGGGAAGGGATGAAAATCAAAAAAAGGCTCTAGCTCAAGAAATTACCGATTCTTTCGTTAAAATAACTGGCTGCAAGCCTTCAGCTGTTGAGATAATTTTTAAAGAAATAACTAAGGAAAATAGTGGGAGCTCTGGAAGGCTTTTGGGATGACAAACGAGATATTAATAATTCATAATGACTCCTGCCCTTCTTTTGAACCTACTTTAGAAAGAATTAAAAAGGCTGTTTTTGATTTAAATATAAATATTGAAATTAAATCAAAATTAATTGCATCTGAATCTGAAGCAAAAAAATATAAATTCATTGGGTCGCCAACAATATTAATAAATGACATTCAGTTTGAAGAGATAGATACTGATATTTACAGAATAAATAATTGCAGAACATTTGAAAAAGATGGTGGCGGAATTTCACCCCTTCCATCTGAAGAAAAATTAAAAAAAATATTAAATACACTAAAGGAGGCCTAATGGCTAATATTAAATTGAATGATCCATACGTAAATTTCTTACTTCCATCAACCGAAGGAAATGATATTAGCTTAGATATGGCAGATTTAGGAGAATATAAATTAGTAATATTCAGTTGCAATCATTGCCCATATGCTCAAGCATGGGAAGATAGGATTATTAATATTCAAAAAAAATATAAATCAAGCGGACTATCGACAATTATGATTAGCTCAAATGACGCAGAAGAATACCCTGAAGATAATTTTCAAAAAATGAAGGAAAGGCACTCAGAAAAAAAATTCAATTTTCCCTATTTGTTTGATGAAACTCAAGAAGTTGCAAAAATGTATGGAGCTGAGAGAACCCCTGAAGTATTTTTATTCAATGAATTGGGTCTCTTAAAATATCACGGGGCAATTGATGATAATTATGAGAATGAAAACGATGTTAATAAAAAATATTTAGAAGACGCCATAGAAAGCTTAATTGAAGGAAAGGATCCAGATACTAGTTCCACAGACCCAGTTGGGTGCACTATAAAATGGAAAATTAATTTAATTGACTTATAGCCCTATTGAAATCTCTAAAATAAAATAGCAATATATCGCTATGAATCCTGTTTTAAGTAAAACTTTTACATATTTAATGCTTGCTAATGGCTTTGCATTCTCAGGATGGGTTATTCGAAATTACTTAATAAATTGGTGGGTTTTAGAAAAAACTAACTCTACTACAATTGTTGGTTTGGTTGCCGCAAGTCCTACGCTTACCGTTTTGCTTATTGCTCCACTTGGCGGCCAGTTAGCTGACAAATATTCTAGAAAAAAAATATTTTTATCAGTAAGAATTGTTTCTGTTTTCCTATTTTTTATAGTTGCATTAAGCATACATTTAGATTTTTATGCTTTACCGATAGTTGTTTTGTGCTTTCTAGGCATTGGGGTTCAAGCAGGATTTGAGGTTCCAGCAGCGAGAAATTTAATACTTGATGTTGCTACATTTAAATTTTTAACATTAGGCAACTCAATAATGGAATTTGTTAATCAAGTTTTGAGCACTGCNGGCCCGCCTATAATAGCAATTTTCTTCACTTCNATTGANGANACATTTATTTTCTTTTCTATGCCTGCTGTTCATCTTTTAAGCGTAGTATTCGCAATATTGTTTTTTTTAAAGTTTAAAGAACCCAAAAAAGAAGAAAGCATGGAAGATTCAAGTAAAAAAACTTTAATGGACGGAGTTTATTATTCTTACAATTTTATTAATATAAGGATCCTGCTAATTTTAACTTCAACGATTTTATTTTGGGGTTTAACTCAGCCATTAATACCAAGGATTTCAAAAGATGTTTTAAATGCTGGTTCAAGTGGTTATGCCATATTGCTTAGCACTGGTGCTTTAGGTGCAATGGCAGGCTCAATAGTCCTTCCTTTAGCTCAAAATATATTTAGAAATTCTAAAGCAATTGTAATATGCATAACTGGCTATTCTTTAACTCTTATAGGACTCGCTTTTTCAAAATCAATTTTACTCTCAGGCATCTTTTTAGGGCTTGGAGGGTTTTTTCACGTGATTTGGTTTACTGTAATTATTATTCTGCTACAAACACTTCCTGACGATAATCATAAAGGTAGAGTAGTTGGTTTGTTTTTCACATTTATACAGCTTTATGGACTTGGATTTATTATTGGAGGCGCATTAGGCGACACAATTGGTATTAACCCAACAATTTTTATTGGATCATCATTCCTTATAGCTGTACATGTAATATGTTACCTAGCTTCAAAAAATTTCAGATCATTAAAATCTTAGGTGTAGTCTTGGGCAGTCCAAGATTTGTATCTTGTCTTGTCTTTAACTGAGAAGAATTTCTGCGTCCTTGCCTCATCTTTTCTTACTTCTTCACAAACCTTGATGATGTCATTAAGAATTTCTTTTTCTATTTTTGTTACACCATCAGCATCTGCGACCAAAACGTCTTCTTCATTTACATTTAAACCTGCAACATTAACCTGGTCCCCTAATGAAACTGCATTAAAAGGCCCATGGCCTGGAACTCTTCCTTCAGCCCAGACACTAATACCAGATCTTTGTATGCCAGGAACATCTCTTATAGCTCCGCAAGCAACAACACCTACTGCACCTAAACATGAGTGCATAAATGCCATGTTGTCTCCAAATAATGCTGCTCTATTTCTTGGGCTATCAATATCTTCAAAAATTGATATAAATGGCAATTCTATTTTAGAAATTTTTTCATAATATTCTTTCCATGTAACTGTGCCTTCATTTTCTGTTGGCTTATGAAGGGCTTTTGCTTTAACAGTTGTTGCAATACCAACAATTGTTGGCATTTCGCCTGTATACCTTTTTAATGAGGTTCCAGAATAATCATCTGACTCATTTATGTAGCCCCTAATTCTTATAGCTGCATTTTGTACAGTTGCAGAGTCAAAAGCAGTTAAATCATTTAGTATAGATAAATCAATATTTGCCATTTATGTTCCTTTGCTTTCAAAGATCAATAATTTTTATCGTATAATAAAATTTATGATAAATATAGGAATAATTAGTGTTTCAGATAGAGCTTTTAACAAAGTCTATAAAGATGAAGGTATACCTGAAATTGAAAAAATACTTTCAGTTGATAATGATTTTAAAATTTTAAATAGACAAATCATTCCTGACGACAAAGTAATCATACAAAATACTTTAACCCAATTCTGTGATGAGGAAAAACTGGATATCATTTTAACTACTGGAGGTACGGGGCCTTCTTCAAGAGATGTAACTCCTGATGCAACATTAGAAATAATTGATAGAGAATACCCAGGTTTTGGGGAATTAATGAGGCTTGAATCACTAAAATATTCAAAGAATGCCATTTTAAGCAGGCAGATAGCAGGCACAAGAGGCAAAACATTTGTATTAAATTTACCTGGTAACCCAAAAAGCATTAGGGAAATACTGCCTTTAATAATTGACCAATTAAAACATTTTATAGAAAAGCGCTAATTAAGATTCTTCGTCCTGATTCCACTGTTCGTAGCTATCTGAATCTTGCCTTTCAAACCCTTTTTCAATGTCGTCAAAGTTTTTAAAATCATCTTCTTCATTTGATTCTGTAATTCTTGCCCACGTTTTAGCTATAAGAATCCCGTCATTTGTAAACGTCACGTACGCCACAGGACCTTTTGATGAATTTCTATGTCTTTTAATGTAACCCCTTTGTTCAATAAGCCTAAGCGAAGAAGAGATCTTTGACATATGATTTTTATTGTCGACATTAAATGAGTCTTTAGGAGACCATGGAATCAAAAATTCGGTATCTTCCATAAACCTTTCTTTGCCTTTGCTTTGCATTTTTTCATTAGAAATCAAAACTAAATTTTTCAACATCCATTTCAAAATGTCTTTCTGGGTTGAATTTATTCTGCCTCTGTATCTTTTCACAATAATTAATGAACAATTTATAAATTTCAGTGTAATCTAAAATAGGTAAATTTTTAATATTAACTACAATTTTTATATAGGAGGTTTTATGAGTTTTTCAGGCAAAGTCACAATTGTAACTGGTGGTGCATTAGGAATTGGAGGAGGAATTGCAAGAAAATTTTCTGAGAAAGGTTCAAAGATAGTTATTGCAGATATAGATAAAGATTCTGCGATAAAAAATTCTAAAAAAATTATTGCAATGGGCGGTGAATGTGAATTTGTAAAAACTGACGTCTCCAAATCTAGCGACATTAAAAACATGATTGATTTTACTTTGGATAAATTTGGGAGAATCGATAATTTAATTCAGAACGCTTTTTCTACTGCAAATAATTCAAGCTTTGGCGGCTCAGCCCTAGAAGTTGATGAAAAGGATTGGGATCAAGGAATTGCGATGCTACAAAAAGCTATTTACCTAGGTGCTAAATATGCAGGTAATGAACTTATTAAAAATAATGGAAATATAATAAATATATCTTCTGTGCATGGGCTATTGATGTCAAAAGGAGCTCTTATATATGAAGCTGGGAAATCAGCTGTTATTGGGATGACCAAACAAATGGCGTGTGATTTTGGTCCA
>PAAM01000009.1 GCA_002699615.1 Rhodobiaceae bacterium
TCTTGGTACTTCAAATAAATTATATGATATCGTAGGCCCGATCTGTGAAACGGGTGATTATTTTGCAAAAAATAGGAGTATGAACTCTGTTCAAGTTGGAAGTTTGATAGCAATCAAGTCAACAGGAGCTTATGGATCGGTTCTATCCTCAAATTATAATTCAAGACCACAAATCGCTGAAATAATGGTTCAAGATGATAAATATGAAGTGATTCGTGATAGGGTGGAGGTGAAAGATATTCTTGCTCGTGAGAGGATAGCGAATTGGTTATAAATTTTTAGAATAAAATGGCGAACACCTTATTATCTTTAGAGCAGATATACCATAGATACAGTATATCCAGAGATATTTTTAATGATATTACTTTAAATATTGGTGAAGGTGATTTTTATTGTGTTACAGGATCATCTGGGGCAGGTAAAAGTACATTTCTGAAGCTTCTGTCGTCATCATTGAAACCAACAAGTGGAAATATTTCATTTAATGGCAGTAATTTTAACGATATAGCTCAAAATAAACTCTATCATATAAAGCGACAAATTGGCTTTGTTTTTCAAGATTTTAGGCTTTTACCACATTTGACAACATATGAAAATGTCGCATTACCATTAAAAGTTCAAAATAAAAAGGAAAAGAACTATAAAATGGATGTGGTAGAGCTCTTAAATTGGGTTAATCTCGAGCATTGTACCCATAGTTATCCAAATTATTTGTCCGGCGGAGAACAACAAAGGGCAGCAATTGCAAGAGCTGTTATAACATCACCGAAACTTATTCTCGCTGACGAACCAACTGGTAATGTTGATAATGAAAATACAAAAAAAATTCTCAGCCTATTCAATGAAATGAACAAATTAGGAACGACCGTTATCATAGCAACGCATGACGAGAATGTCCTATCTCAAAGCAGGGCTACTATTATTGAAATTGAAAATAATAAAATTAAAATAAAAGATAAATGAAATTAATAAATAAGGTTATAAATAAATCTGAGGCGAAGAGAACATTAAAACAACTCGCTCCAAAGCCTGCATCAATTATTTCCCGTACGAGTTTTCACAGCAAGTATTTATTAATTGTAATATCCCTTCTAAGTTATCTGATAACTATTCTCTTGACATCCTTCGTCATACTCATTGGACAACCGGAATTCTCAGCATTATCAATAGGCATGATACAAGGAAGCCTTGTATCATGGTTAATATTAATTTTTATAATTTTTATAATTATTGCATATATAACGATTTACGGGACTTATACATCAATTATGTATAATAGGAATACAATAAATTTATTAATACAATTAGGAGCAACAAATAATTTTGTGATAAGCAAAATTATTTTCTCTTTCACAAAAATTAGTTTTACAGCTGGATTAACAGGATCATTTGCAGGGTTAATAACCATTATTTTCATCAATCCATTTCTGCTTCAAATAAGTGGATTATTAAGTAATATTTCGGATTTAGTGGTTGTATCAACCAGCTCGGTTTTTGATCAATATTATGTATTTATATCATTGCCTTTATTCATTACCATTATGTGTGCTGTATCCTCATACTTGACCGTCAAAAGATTAATAAAAAAATATTACTAAGCCGATAATAGCGGGATGTTAAAATCACTGAAAATAATTAAAAAAATAGTATTCTTTTTATGTATTTTTATTCTTCTTGTAGATATCCTTGGTTTTGTAAGAATATTCAAAATGAGCCCTAGTGATATTAATCAACTAAGCAACATAGATGGCATTGTTGTATTCACCGGAGGTGAAAATCGCGTGAAAACTGCGGTTGAGTTGCTTTCGGTCGGTATTGCAAATCACCTATTCATATCGGGTGTAAATCCAGGAACAAATAAATACGATATATCGAAGCAAATGCTATCTGATTTCAATCTAATCGACTGCTGCATAGATCTTGGACGCAATGCGAAAAATACCTTTGAAAATGCATTAGAAACTGCAAATTGGATAGAGGAAAATGAATATAAAAATATAATTATAGTAACTTCTGATTATCATATGAAAAGAAGTTTGCATATAATAAAAAATTTTAGTAAAAGTACAAACTTTTTCCCACACCACGTCCAAAGTAAAATCCTCAACGACATGAACATAACAAAATTTGAAAAACTTAGGATAGTTCTACTTGAGTATTCTAAATATTTATATACACGTTTAAGATTGTTATTCGAATTTAATCAGGTGACATAAATGATAAGATCTTTGATATATTATATTATTTTTTCATTAAATTTATTAATATTTTCTATTATTTTTTTACCTCTCTTTTTTTTACCAAGATCAATGGGACTGTTAGTCTTAACCTTCTGGGCACGTGTGTCTCAGAGCATACTTTTCTATTTGTGTGAGGTGGATTTTGAAGTGTATGGACAAGAATATATTCCAAAAAAAAGAGCGTTGATTGCTTCAAAACACCAATCAACTTGGGAGACAATAAATTTTCTTCATATTTTAGACCAGCCTCCTGTGATGATTCTAAAAAAGGAACTACTATTTATCCCGTTCTTTGGTCAATATGCGCTAAAATTTGGTAACATTGCGATCAATAGAAAAGCTGGGGTTTCTGCAATTAAGGATATGGTAAAAAAAGCAAAAAAAAGTAGAGATCAAAATAGGTCGATACTTATATTTCCAGAAGGCACAAGAAGCGCAATTAACTCAGACCCTGAGTACAAAAGAGGTATATTAGCATTATATAAAAATTTAAAAATACCATGTGTACCCGTTGCATTAAATTCGGGGCTATTCTGGCCAAAAAATAAATTGATGAAAAAGCCAGGAAAAATATCGGTTGAATTTCTGAAGCCCATTGAACCCGGGCTTGAAGATGATGAATTCATGAGGCAATTGCAAACTCGTATTGAAGATACAACCAATATACTGATCAAGAAACACGAGTAGGAAGTTCTATTCGGACTCCAATTTTTTTATTGAATCTAAGATTTTATCACGTTTATTGCGTGAATCTGTAAATATATTCTCCAATTTATTTCCATTTCCAGTTTTAATATTATCCTTTAGTTCAGCGAAGCCCTCTATAAAGCTATCAAGTATTTCTATCACCGCATCTTTATTGTTCAGAAAAATATCCCTCCACATAATCGGATCCGATGACGCAACCCTTGTGTAATCGAGAAATCCTCCCGCTGCGTATTTTGTAATTTCCTGATTTTTATTATTTTCTAGTTTGGCTGCGGTATCAACAAGATTAAATGCGACTAAATGGGGTAAATGACTAATTGTCGCTAGGACAAGATCATGCATTTCAGGTGACATAGTATCAACAAACATTCCAAGTTCTTCCCAAAAAGAAATTACTTTATTCAACTGTACTTTATCTGTTTTGGTATATGGTGTTAATAGACAGCATTTTTTATTAAATAATTCAGCGAAACCTGACTCTGGCCCTGAAAACTCAGTGCCCGCAATGGGATGCCCTGGTATAAAACTTACACCGTCTGGTAAGTGCTCGTCAATTTGATCAATAACTGCTTTTTTTACGGAACCAACATCTGTTATGATTGAACCCCTTTTCAGGTGTCCCTTGATCTCTTTCATAATGTCAGCATTTGATCCAACAGGGGCACATAAGATTATTAAATCGGCATCATTTACTGCTCCAGCGGATGTATCAAAAATTCTATCCATATAACCAAGTTCTCCAGCTTTCTCTCTCGTAGCAGCTGTTTTGGCATAACCAAAAACCCTTCTGGCAATTCTATTTTTTTTAATCCCTCTAGCAATTGATGAACCTATCAGTCCAATACCAATTATTGCAACTGTATCAAATATTATATTTTCTGATTTCATGTCCATAATTTTATTAAACCTTTAAAGGTGCTATTTATCTATGGAAAGCCACCTTGCCTCATATATTCTCGTATTTTTTCTAGGACAAAATTATTTTGTTCCCTCTTACCAATCGTAATTCTTAAATGACACGATAGCCCATAATCTACAACATTTCTTACATAAATATTATTATGAATTAGATACTTATTCATATTTTCGGCTATTTCTTGATCGCCCATGAAACCGATGAAATCAATATTTGTTAAATCCAATAGTAAAAAATTTGCAGCTCCACCTGTTGTTGGTATCATAATCTCCCTATACTCTTCTAATAGATTGACCTTTTCTTCAGTATTGAAATCGACTGATTTTTTAACATGATCTTGATCATCGAGCGCTGCAGCTCCTGCATTTATTGCAGCCGTCGATAAATTGAAAGGACCTCTTATTTTATTAAGTGTTTCAATTATGTGTGATGGAGCATACGCCCACCCAATTCTGAGTGCAGCAAGAGCATAAACCTTTGAAAAAGTTCTTGTCATTACAGTGTTGACTGCATCTGAAATGAGGCTTTTACCGTCAATATAATCTTCCTCTTGGGCATATTCGGCATATGCGCCATCAATTACCAATAGTACACTCTCAGGTAATCGATCCCGGAGTTCATATAACTCGTTTTTATTTAAATATGACCCAGTGGGGTTATTTGGATTTGCAATAAATACAATCTTTGTTTTTTTTGTGACGCAGCTGATAATATTATCTATATTTGCCTTGAGCCCATCTTCTTTTGCAGCGATTGGAGTCCCATTATTTGCTAATGTAATTATTTTGTATAGTAAAAAGGCATGCTCGCTAAAAATTACTTCATCTCCCGGCATTAAATAAGCAGCTGCGATTAGGTTTAAAATTTCATCGGATCCCGCACCACATATAATGTTATTTACATTTATATTATGCAGTTCTGCTATTTTTTCTTTCAAAAGAGTACTATTGCCATCCGGATATATTGAAAGTGACTTAGCTGAGTCAATATATGCCTTTATAGCTCTATCACTCGGCCCCAAGGGCGACTCATTTGATGATAATTTTAGCGCACCAATCGCTTGGCTACCTTTTCCGCCCTTATAGCGACTTATGCTAAGAATCCCATCGCGGGGTTTTATCAAATTACTCAACTTCTTCTCCAATTATTATTGGCGTGGCATATCTACCGATACATTGAATTTCGTCAATAATCGAAACTTTATTTAATCTATTATCTATTTTACCTTTAATTGCTAACAAATAAAATTCTTCTGATAATTTTTTTATAAATTCTGAGTCAATATCTAAATGGTCTTGAAGAAAAGTGGAAAGATATTTTTTATCTGTCGTTTTTGTCTTATCAATTTTAATTTTATATAGATATGTATCATCTTCTGTAAGCAGTTGATCTTGCTGGCCAATAATATACAGAGTTGGCTCTGCGCTTTTATTTTGTAGCTGTGGTAATGCGCCTATTACAGATAGTTTTTTTCCATCAATATCAAGTAATGAGGAACTATCATTTTGAATAACGAGGATACATGAACCTATATTTTTTTCTTTGCTCAGTGAGTCAATCGGTGTCTCATCCTCGATAAGATTATTAATTGAACCGAAATTATGAAGTATTAAATCTCGATTATTTTTCTTGATATCTTTCTCTATAATTATATTTAACTTTGATTGTATCGCAGTATTAGCATTAATTATTCCTCGCCAAATACACCAAATTTGATGTAAGTTGAGCGAACCTAAATCTGAATTATTTAAATCTCGTAATATTTCCATTTCTCGAGACGGATGAAAAACAGATAAATTATGCGCTTTCTTCACTTTTGCAACTTGTGATGCAATATTAGCCCTTTCAATTAGAGTTTTCCGCAAGCGGGCATCAATCTGGTCAAGGCTTATTCTCAGCGCACTGAGTTCACTATTGATTTTTGTTTCATCTACCATTTTGCTTAAGTGATTGACAGTTCCATAGTTATTTTTGAAATATAAAGTAAATATTATATCTATATAAAGCATATAGTTGTTAAATAATAGACAATATTTAAATTTAAATATATCTAAGTTATTCTAATATTAGAGAATTATTAAAATTTCTATGCGTTAATGTGAATATAATAAACCAGTAAAATGAGATGACAAAAACAGTCAAATATACCACTAATGATTTTAGTTTAGCTTCAGGAAAGTCAATTTCACCGCTCGAAATTGCATACGAGACATATGGAAAGCTCAATAAAGATAAAACAAATGCTGTACTAATCTGTCATGCGCTTACTGGAGACCAATATGCCTGCGCTATTAATCCAATAACAAAAAAACCGGGTTGGTGGGATATTCTAGTTGGAAAAGGTAAACCAATTGATACTGATAAATATTTCATAATTTGCTCAAATGTTTTGGGAGGCTGCATGGGGACAACCGGACCAAAGTCACATAACTCAATCACAAATGAGCCTTACGGACTAAACTTTCCAGTAATAACAGTCAGTGATATGGTAAAATCACAAGTATTACTGCTAGATCACTTGGAAATACAAAAAGTTTTAACTGTAATTGGTGGGTCGATGGGGGGTATGCAAGTGCTGTCATGGATGTCTGAATATCCAAATCGAATAAAATCAGCAATTCCTATTGCCACTGCAGCGTACCATACATCACAAAATATTGCGTTCCATGAAGTTGGGAGACAGGCGGTTATGGCAGACCCAAAATGGCATGATGGTAAATACTTTGAGCACAAAACATCACCCGAAAAGGGTCTATCAGTTGCTCGAATGACAGCTCATATTACCTATTTATCTGAAGTCGCCTTACAAAATAAATTTGGAAGAAACCTTCAAGACAGAGCAAAAAAAACGTTTAGTTTTGATGCTGACTTTCAAGTTGAGAGCTATCTTCGATATCAAGGTGTAAATTTTGTTAAAAGATTTGATGCAAATAGTTATCTTTTCTTAACAAGGGCTATGGATTATTTTGATTTGATATCAGAAAATGATGGAGTGTTGGCAAATGCATTTAGTGATTTAGATGCCTCAGTTTGCGTTATTTCTTTTACTGGTGATTGGCTATTCCCCTCACTCGAAAGTAAAAAAATTGTGCATGCATTAAATTCAAAGGGTGTTGATGTAAGTTTTATAGACATTCAGTCGAATAAGGGCCATGACGCCTTTCTGATGGATGAGCCTGCAATGTTCAAAACGATACGCGGCTTTCTGGATGCACAATATATTAAATAATCATTGATAGGTCATGTGAAAAAATGAGTAATAGATCAGATTTTTTAATTATAGAAGAGATGGTGGAGCTTGGTACTAAAGTTTTGGATATTGGCTGTGATGATGGATCTCTATTGAAAATGCTACAGGATAGAAAAAAAGTTGACGCACGTGGTATTGAGTTATATTCAGATCGAGTAAATTTGTGCCTTGAAAAAGGCCTACCAGTTGTGCAAGGGGATGCAAACTGTGACCTTGAAATGTACCCGGATAATAGCTTTGATTATGTCATTTTGAGTAAAACACTTCAATCTGTAAATAAACCACGAGAAATACTTCAGCAGCTACTTCGCATTGGCAAAAAAGCAATTGTTTCTATACCAAATTTTGGTCATTGGAAAGTCAGGCTTTATCTTACACTAAATGGACAAATGCCTATGACTCCATCACTGCCAGCTAAGTGGTATAATACTGAGAATATACACCTGTGTACCATTAATGATTTTTTGAGTTTATGTGATGAAATTAATATTGAAATTATCAAATCGGTAGCTCTCGATAAAAATGGAGTACAGTTAAACTTTGCAAACCGTATTCGCTCTGTTAACTTGATAGGTGAACAAGCAATATTTTTACTTAAAAGAAAATAATGAATAAATTTGAGATACATCAATTCATATGTAGGGCCGATAATTATGGGGTTCTTGTCTCAGATAAAAATTCAGGCTTAACTATGTCTGTTGATGCCCCTGATGCCTTGAAAATTGACGAAGAGCTTGAAAAAAAGAAACTTAATTTAACCCATCTTTTAATTACACATAAACATCAAGATCACATTGATGGAATTGAATATTTAAAAAACAAATACAAATGTATTGTTTTGGGGCCTGAATCAGAAAAAGATCAAATACCTCAGTTAGATATAACACTTATCGGTGACGAATATATAGACTTCTCAGGATCACCAATTAAGGTAATAGAGACACCAGGTCATACTTTAGGTCATATCATTTTCTTTTTTGAAAGAGAGAAAATTCTATTTGCTGGTGATACTCTATTTCTTATGGGCTGCGGCAGAGTATTTGAAGGAACTCATGAGCAGATGTTTGAGTCTGTAAAAAAAATAAGGGATTTACCTACTGACACAGTCATATACTGTGGACACGAATACTCTATGGCAAATGCAAAATTTGCCCTATCAATTTATCCAAATAATGAAAATATTAAGAATAGATACAAACATATCCAAAAGGCTGTATCAGATAAAAAACATTGTTTACCCACAACTTTAGAGCTCGAATTACAGACAAACCCATTCTTAATGTATGATGATCCGATTTTAAGAAATAAATTAGGTAAGATTAAATCGACAGACTTAGAAGTTTTTTCGGAGACGAGAACACAAAAAGATAATTTCTAGTTATATCTTTCTACACATAAGGCGACTCCCATCCCACCCCCAACACAGAGAGAGGCTAAACCCCTCAAGGACTTTCTCTTTTCCATTTCATGTAACAGAGTGACAAGTATTCTCGCGCCAGAAGCACCAACTGGGTGTCCCAGAGCAATCGCACCACCATTTACATTCAATTTCTCTGCAGGAATATTTAAATCCTTAGCACAAGCACATGCTTGTGAGGCGAACGCCTCATTTAGCTCAAATAAATCAATATCAGAAATGTTCCAATCTATATTTGATAATGCGCGTTTAATCGCGGGAATTGGACCTGTCCCCATTATTGCAGGATCAACAGCCGCTTGCCCCCAACCTACAATTTTAGCTAATGGCTCCAGCCCCATTGACTTTGCCTTTGCGTGTGACATTAACAAAACGCCCGCAGCTCCATCATTTATTCCAGAGGCGTTTGCAGCAGTTACGGTGCCGCCCTCTTTTTTAAATATTGTATTAAGCGAAGATATGTCATCAATGCTAATATTTTTTCGAATGTATTCGTCTTCTAACACAATTTCTCTATTTTTCTTACGTTCAATATTAACAGGGCAAATTTCAGCAATAAATTTTCCAGCATCTTGAGCCTTCGCTGCTTTCATTTGGGAACCAAATGCAAACTGGTCTTGCTCATCGCGTGATATCGACCATTTATCAGCAACATTTTCAGCTGTTACTCCCATATGATAATTATTAAAAAAATCAATCAGTGCGTCGCTAATCATTGTATCCTGCATTTGCAAAGCACCCATTTTCTGACCTTGTCGAATATATGAAACATGGGGAGCTTGTGTCATACTTTCTTGCCCACCAGCAATTAATATCCGACCAATATTCTCTTTTATCTGCTGATGTGCAATTATTACAGATCTTAATCCTGATGCACAAAGCTGATTGATTAGCCAAGCAGGTGTCTCAAATGGAATGCCTGCATCAATTGCTGCTTGTCTTGCTGGATTTTGCCCTTGCCCTGCCGTTAAGATTTGCCCAAGAATTACTTCGTCAATGTCAGACGCTTTAATTTTTATCTTATCTAATAAGGATTTTATAACTGCAGATCCGAGTTTATATGGTGCCACATCTCGGAAACTTCCATTAAAGCTCCCAATAGCAGTTCTTGAAGCTGCGACTATGACTGTGTCTGTATCTTGATACACTTACTATCCTTTATTAATAATTATTTGTGCGCTCTTCTTCTCACTTATGTCTGCCCTTAAAGTCATAAGA
Organism: Rhodobiaceae bacterium; assembly: GCA_002699615.1. Lineage (GTDB taxonomy): Bacteria > Pseudomonadota > Alphaproteobacteria > Rhizobiales > TMED25 > TMED25. The sequence goes on from PAAM01000009.1 coordinate 9,750, forward strand.
ATAACTAAAAAACTTAGTGGAACGCATAATATATTCATAATTTCCCAGCCAACAAGTGTCAACATAAAACCCGCAGATAGGCTTGCTATTGCTTGCATTGAAAAGACAACGATCTCATTAAACCCTTGGGCCTTAAACTTCTCTTCCTCTCTATATGAAATAACTAATAGACTTGTTGAGGTAATGAAAAGAAAATTCCATCCAATGCCAAGAAATATGAGGGCTATAAGAAAGTTAATATAAGTTGTTTCAAAATAGCTGGAAAATATCGTTAATAAGAAAAAAAATACACCTGTGTATATTATACGACTGTGACCGAATTTCCTTATTAACCTTCCTGTAAATAAAGACGGCAAAAACATAGCAATTATATGGAATTGAATAACTATCTTTGTACTTTCTAGTGAAAACCCGTGGTTATGATGCATGCTCAGAGGTGTCGCAGTCATCAAGAATGACATAATGGCATATGACATTGCTGCAACAACTATGGCTTGACTGAATCTATGCGAACCTAGCAATTCACCATACGTTCTTCCAGTAATGATTTTCTTTTCACCTTTTACCACCCCACTCGGACTATAAAACATTAAAGATAAAACTGGTAAAAATGTCATAAACGATAGAGCGATATAAGGACCTACAAAAGTATGCTCAGGTATTAGATTTTGGGAATATACTGCAATATTTGGGCCGAGTAATGCTGAAAATATACCTGCCAACATAATAACTGAAATTGCTCTTGGTATCATATCTTCACTAACTGACTCTGCTGCTGCAAATCTATATTGGTGAGTAAATGCAAGACCATTACCAATGGCAAAGCAGGAAAGGCAATAAAACAAAAAACTCCCATAATAAATTGATATAGCGGCTATCAGCGAGGATATTGAGGTATAAATTGCAGCATAGATAAAACCTCTTTTTCTACCAATTCTACTCATTATCTTGGAAGCAATCATTGTTGAGCTTGCAAGACCAATCACCATCGATGCGGTTGGAAGTGTTGAAAGTGTGGTAAATGATGTAAGGGTTGAACCAATTATACCACTTAAAAAGATAGTGACAGGCGCAGCGGTAAAACCGAATATTTGAGCTATAATTATTAAAATGAGATTTTTGTTATACATTCTTTTTTAAAAAGATGTTTTAAAATATATAACTACTTATTTGAGCTCATGTCTATTAATTATTACTTTGAATTATGAGGATTATGTGCCACAGAATGTTTGATATACGCGTTCTCGTGGTTCAGGTGGCATCTGGTAAGGCTTTGATTTGCCATCCGCCTTGTAAGGATTTTCTAATACCTCTAAAAAATCTCTAAAACATTTCAAATTACCTTGAGTCGCAGAGTTTATGACTCTTTCAACCTGGTGATTCCTTGGTATTATCAAAGGGTTATTATTTCTCATCATTGTCAGAGAGGTATCCCAAGATACATTATTTTTTTGTAATCTTACCATCCATTTTTTATACCAAGTTTGAAAAGATGATATTTTATATATCTTTTCTGTTGGTTTTTTATCATTACTCAGATCACGAAAAGTGTTTGTAAAGTCAGCGTCATTATTATGCATCCAATCTAAAAGATCTTTGATTAGCATTTGATCCTCGGCTTGATCACCATGTAAACCGAGCTTCGAACGCATCATAGACAGCCATTTTTGCTTATATATATCCGAAAATTTATCTATTAACTTTTCGCCCAGTTTGACTGCATTATCCTCATTATTATCAATCATAGGCAATAGTGCCTCAATTAATCGTGCTAAATTCCATTGAGCGATTAATGGCTGGTTCATATATGAATAACGCCCTCCCCTATCAATTGAACTAAAAAATGTATTTGGATCATAATTATCCATAAAAGCACAGGGTCCATAGTCAATCGTTTCACCAGAAAGGGCCATATTATCTGTGTTCATTACACCATGAATAAATCCGACGCGCATCCAGTGGACAATCAAATCTGCTTGTTTTTGCATTATTTTTTCAATGAGGCCAACTGCTCGATTTGGGTAATCGAAAACCTCTGGATAGTGCCTTTCTATTGTATAATCCAGCAATGATTTTAATAGATCTATATCTTTTAGGTTAGCAGCAAACTCAAAAGTTCCCACTCTAATATGAGAGCTTGCAATACGCGTTAATATCGCACCAGGTAATAAAGTTTCGCGTCTTACCCATTCGCCTGTTGTAATAATTGCAAGACTTCTTGTCGTTGGAATACCTAAATTATGCATTGCCTCAGAAATGAGGTATTCCCGTATCATTGGTCCAAGCGCGGCTCTGCCGTCTCCGCTTCTTGAATATGGAGTTCTTCCTGATCCTTTCAATTGTATATCTAATCGTATACCATTTGGTGTAATATGCTCCCCTAGAAGATGGGCCCGGCCATCTCCTAACATCGAAAAATATCCAAATTGATGACCTGCATAAGCCTGTGATAGAGGCGCCGATCCATCAGGTAGATCATTTCCAGAAAAAACTCTTGAGAGTTTTTGTTGTGTAGCTGTGGTCAAATTTAAACCAATTTCTTCGGCAAGTTTATAATTTATACTTACGATTTTGGGATCTGGAACGTGATCAGGTCGAAGCCTCTCAAAAAATTGTTTTGGCAAACTTTTATATGTATTATCAAAATTAAAGTTATATGTTTCAGTCATGTTAATGTGATGGCTTAATTGCAAAATCTTTTAGTATTTCAAGAGTAATATATCTCAGAGCTGCCTCATCACAAGCCTCTAGGATTACCGCTGGGGCTAATCCCTCCTCCCAAGCCTCTTTCCATCTCAATGCACAAAGACACCATCGATCTCCCGGTGATAAACCTGGAAAATTATATTCGGGCCTTGGAGTTGTCAGGTCGTTACCACGACTCTTTGAAAATTCAAGAAACCCAGCCGTAACCTCAGCACAAATAACATGACTACCAAAATCAGTGTCATCTGTTCGACAATATCCATCTCGAAAATATCCGGTTTTTGGCGAATGGCAGCATGATTGTAGCATTCCCCCTAAAACATTTTTTTTAATTTCTGTACTCATTTTTATCTAACAATTCAACTTATAAAATATTACCCATAATTATTTATCATTTAAGTGGCGGAGAGAGAGGGATTCGAACCCTCGATAGTATTGCTACTATACACGCGTTCCAGGCGTGCGCCTTAAACCACTCGGCCACCTCTCCATAAAGAAATTATTCCATAGCTATTTTTTTACATGATTTTGGTAGATCAGACAACAACATCCATTTACGTATTTTTGTTGAGTTTGATTCAAAAAGTTTATCCTTCTGCATCCAGTAATCTAATTCACTCCCGCATCCGCTAGAATTATTTACTTCAGCTTGGTTTATACATAACTCGGAGTCTGTAGGGCAACGCAATCTTACATGAAAATGTTTATAGTGTCCTGCCCATGGTCGTATCTTCTTTAACCAATCTGTATCATCGATCTCACCAGCTCTGATACACATTTTTTTCTTAATTAATGGATTAACAAAAACTCTTGTCACCATCTCGTCGCTTGCCGCAATTTTTAATAGATTATAATGGTAATCAGACCATATGTTTTCATTTATCTCCCTTTGATTTGGTGAGAGAACAGACCTTGTCTTGAAAGTTTCAAGCTCGTACCTTTCCATTGTTAAATCTGGTTTTTTTTCGAAATAAATGTCAACATCGAGACCTGTCTGATGGCTTTTATGACCATAGGGCATTGGCCCACCCCGTGGCATTGATAAGTCACCCAGAATAAGTCCATTTCCGTGAATTTCAAAAACTTCTTTTGATATATTTTTTATATAGTTTATTAAATTTGGGTGACCCCAAAATCTATTTCTTGATGGTTTTAGTGCCTCATAGTGAAGACTATGGTTAGGTAGGTATTCAGCACCTGATAAACAACCTTTTGAGTAGGAACCGATACTTTTTGCTTCAGAAATAGTTTCAGTTCTAATCTTGTAAAATATTTCACTTGCATATTCTTTTGATAAAACCAAATCCGTATTGGCAATGAAAATTAGAAAAAATAAAATGAATCTCATTAAATAGCTGCACACGACTCTTAGGTTAATAATCTGCTTTAAGTGCAGCAATGAAAGCTTCTTGTGGTATCTCAACTTTTCCATATTTTCTCATTTTCTTCTTACCCTTTTTTTGCTTTTCAAGCAGCTTTCTTTTGCGTGTTACATCACCGCCATAACATTTTGCCGTAACATCTTTTCTTACTGCCGATATTGTCTCTCTTGCAATTACCTTTCCTCCAATAGCAGCTTGCAGGGGTATTTTAAATAGGTGTCGAGGAATTAAATCTTTTAATTTATCAATTATGACTCTTCCTCTATTTTCAGCAACACTTCTATGAACGATCATTGCCAATGCATCAACGGACTCCTCATTAACCAAAATTTGCATTTTAACAAGGTCCGCAGCGTTGTAATTTGCTATTGTATAATCAAAGCTAGCATATCCTTTAGAAATAGATTTTAGTTTATCGTAAAAATCGAATACAACCTCATTAAGAGGAATTTGGTAGGTAATAACCGCCCGGCTGCCTGAGAAATTTAACTCTTTCTGTACCCCCCTTCGTTCCTCACATAGCTTTAAAATTGCACCAAGATATTCTTCGGGTACAATAATAGATGCATCAATCCAAGGCTCTTCTATTTTTGATATTTTCTCTTGCGGGGGCAGGTCAACGGGGTTGTGCAACTCGATTACTTTACCATCGGTGGTATGAACTTTGTAAATTACACTCGGGGCAGTTGTAACCAAATCAATGTTATATTCTCTGTCGATTCTCTCACAAATAATCTCAAGGTGTAACAAACCTAAAAAACCACATCGATAGCCTAATCCTAGCGCAGCTGATGTCTCTTTTTCGTACTGAAAACTAGCATCATTAAGGCTTAACTTTTCAATTGAGTCTCTCAGACCATCAAAATCTGAAGTGTCTTGGGGGTACAGACCACAAAAAACAACTGGTTGCGAAGGCTTGAACCCTTCGAGTGCGTCAACATCTATTGCCTTTGCATCAGTAATGGTATCTCCGACTCTCATATCTGAAACCTGCTTTATGGATGCTGTAAAGAAACCAATCTCACCAGGCCCTAGTTCGTCTTGCATCTTTTGCTTTGGCTGAAAAACTCCAACTCTCTCAATCTGATATGCCGCCGAGTTAGATAGAAGTTTTATTTTTTGTCCTTTTTTAATAGAACCATCATAAACCCTCACCAAAACAACAACACCCAGATACGTATCATACCAAGAGTCAACGAGAAGAGCTTTGGTTGTTTGGTTAATATCCCCCGATGGCGGTGGAAGCTTTTCTGTAACCTTTTCTAATAAATCACCAATTCCATAACCTGTTTTCGCCGAAATTTCAATTGCATCACTTGTGTCCAAACCAATAACATCCTCAATTTGAGCTTTAACTCGTTCAGGATCCGCGGCCGGTAAATCAACCTTATTTAAAACAACTAAGATTTCATGGTTATTGGCAATGGACTGATACACGTTTGCAAGTGTCTGCGCCTCAACCCCTTGACTGGCATCAACGACCAGTATGGAACCCTCACAGGCAGCAAGAGATCTGTTAACTTCGTATGCAAAATCTACGTGACCCGGGGTATCGATGATATTTAGTGTATATTCACCATTTTTGTTACTGTTATATTTTAAACTAACCGACTGCGCTTTAATTGTTATCCCACGTTCTCTCTCAAGCTCCATTGAGTCAAGAACTTGATCCTTCATTTCTCTTTGTTCAAGACCCCCTGTTATTTGGATCAACCTGTCGGCAAGTGTGGATTTGCCGTGATCTATATGAGCGATTATTGAAAAATTTCTTATCTTGGAGAGATTATTCATATCATTAGAATTTTTTGGGGAATCCATATCTATGATCTAATTTCAGCTTCAAATTTTTTACCTACTTCGGATATAATCATTTTTGATATTTCTTCAATTTCTGTATCAGTTAATGTTTTTTCATATGGTTGAATTATAACATTGATCCCAATTGATTTCTTATTTTTTGGTATATTTTTCCCCGAATAGATATCAAATATTTTAATATCTTCAATCATTGTGTTTTTAATTCTTTTAATTACATGAAGAATTTCTTCCGCTTTCGTATCTTTATTAACTACAAAAGCAAAATCACGCGTCACCGGCATGAAATTACTTATTGTAAACCCTGGTCTTACTCGTAACTTGGCTTTTGTTTTTGATGATATTTTATCCATGTATATCTCGAAGGCAAAGATGGGGCAATCGATGTCAAGGTCTTGTAAGATGGTTGGATGAATTTCACCAAAATGACCTAATATGTTGATTGGACCCTGTCTTATTACACCAGACTTACCTGGATGATAATATTGGGGAGCATCTTGAGTAATTTTGTAATTACTATCTTCTATGCCTTCTGATCTTAAAATTGAAATTATATCCTCTTTTACATCAAATGAGTCATAATCTCGTGTATTACCTCTCCAGTCACTATTCCCACCATGTGATATTGCTTTTCCAAGCCTAACCCCGGATGCAAACTCAAATTGATCTTCTTCATCAGCTCCAGCATAACAATGGCTTACTTCAAACAGCGATATGTCTTTTTGACCTTTATCTAAATTTTTTTTAACTGACAGCAATAAACTTGGCATTAAAAGCTGTCGCATTACATTCAATTCGGTCGATATCGGATTTAGTAGACGCAAATCATCATTAACTTGATAAAAAAGTTTTGCAATTTTATCAGAAATAAATGAATAGCTAACTGTTTCCATCATACCCCTACTTGCTAAAACCCTTTTTATGTTGAGTCTAATTTTTTGAGCTCTATTTATTTTTTTGGATGACACACCGACAGATTTTTTGAGTGGAATTGGCTTTATATTATCGGTACCCTTGATACGCATAATTTCTTCAACAATGCAGGCATTCTCAGAAATATCGTGTCTCCAAGATGGAATAGTAACTTCAATTTTATTATTTTTTTCTGATAATGAGAAACCCAAACCTGTAAGTATATTGTTTATTTCAGATTTTTTGAAGGAAACACCAAGTAGCCTCGAAACTTCGTCCAAGTTAAAATTTATTTTTTCTTGACGATTTACTGGCTTTCCTACTGATTTTGTATTTGAGATTTCACCTCCACAGATTTCTTTTATCATCTCGACAGCCTTATCTAAACCATTATCATTGAATTCGTTGTCAATCCCCCTCTCATTTCTATATCTTGCATCTGAGTTGATATTTAATTCCCTTCCAGTATTTGCGATATTAATTTTATCCCATGTTGCACTTTCTACTAAAACATTTACGGTATCATAATCGCAGCCGGTTCTTTTCCCACCAATAATACCTGCGATTGACTCTGGATTATTATCATCTGAGAAAATTGTATGTGATCGACTGAGCTCATACTCTTTGTCATCGAGTGCAAGAATCTTTTCACCAGCTTTTGCCTTTCGTATCTCTAAGCCCTTATTGATTTTATCATAATCAAATACATGCAAAGGACGATTTAAATCATATGTTAGATAGTTTGTCACATCAACAAGCGCATTAATTGGCCTTAATCCTATTGCCTCTAATCTACTCTTCAGCCATTTTGGTGAGTCACAATTTCTAACATTTTTCACTAATCTGAAGCTTGCGTATATATTTCTTTCGGCATCTTTATTTATTTTTATCTCTTTTTGAATATTATACTTACCAATAATCTTCGCCGCCTTCAGGGGCTTTAATTTTCCTATATCAGCTGCACTTAAATCACGTGCTATGCCCCTCACACCAAGTGCGTCCGACCTATTTGGCGTAATAGATATTTCGATTACTGGATCTGACTTATTAATTTGTTCATAAATATCTCTACCAATTTTAGATTTTGGATCTAGTTCCAAAATGCCATCATGCTCATCTGATAATGATAACTCTCTCTCAGAAAGCAGCATTCCATTCGATTTAATGCCTCGGATTTTTGTGGCTTGTAAGGTCATTGATAGTCCAGGTATGTAAGAGCCCTCCGGAGCGAAAACTGCTTTCATACCGACTCTTACATTACTAGCGCCACAAACTACTTCCTGTATTCCGTTAATCGTATTTAGAGTACAGATCTTTAACTTATCAGCATCTGGATGTTTTTTTATGCTCGAAATCTCGCAGACTGTAAAATCTTTATAGACCTCAGATGGATCAAAAACATCTTCAACTTCGAGACCTATCATATTAAGCTTATCACAGATCTCATCCAAGCTTGCGTCTGTAGTCAGATGGTCTTTCAGCCATGACAATGTGAATTTCATTCTGATAACCCCCTTGATAAAGATGGTATATCAAGCGCACGAAAACCATAGTGCCTTAGCCAACGCAGATCTGAGTCAAAAAAGGACCGAAGATCTGTCATACCATATTTTAGCATGGCCAATCGATCTATCCCAAGTCCGAATGCAAATCCTTTATATTTACTTGGATCAAGACTAACATTTCTTAAAACCTGTGGATGGACCATCCCACTCCCTAAAACTTCGAGCCAGTCACTACCTTCACCAACTATTAGCCGATTTTTATCTTTTTGACATGCAATATCAACTTCCAGTGATGGTTCTGTGAATGGGAAATAACTTGGTCTGAGTCTCATCTTTATATTATCAACTTCAAAAAAAGCTTTACAAAACTCTTCTAAGCACCACTTAAGTTGTCCCATATTTGCTTCTTCATCTATCACCAATCCTTCAACCTGATGGAACATGGGTGTGTGTGTTTGGTCAGAGTCGGATCTATATGTTCTACCGGGGGCTATAATTCTTATTGGTGGCTCCTCTCGCATCATTGTTCTTATCTGAACTGGACTCGTGTGAGTTCTAAGTAGCCTCGAATTACCATCTTTTCCTGGTAGATAAAAAGTATCAACCATCTGCCTAGCAGGATGGCTTTCTGGAATATTTAGAGAGTTAAAGTTATGATGTTCATCCTCAATATCAGGTCCTTCAGCTATGCTAAAACCCATATCTGAAAATATTTCGATTACCTCTTCGGTTACTTGACTTATGGGATGAATTTTACCATTTTCAAGGTTTGTATTTGTTAGAGGAAGAGTAACATCAACCGTGTCTTGGCTTATTTTTTTTGTAATCTCCGCTTGCTGCAATGCGGATTTACAGACTTCAATCTCGTCGGTAATTTGTTTCTTTAATGCATTTACCTGTTCACCAAAATCTTTACGAACCTCAATTGTTTGTGATGAGATATTTTTTAAAAGCGATGTAACAGCGCCTTTTTTCCCAAGCGCAGACACTCTTATATTGTCAAGTTGGTCCAATGACTTGATGTCATTAATCTCTTTCATGAGCTTATCTTTGAGATTTGAAATATCTGGGAATTTACTCATAAGCAAGGAACCTATCAATTATTACAATAGAAATTTTACGACATTTAGATAAATGAATGGTAAATAGAATTTACTTAAGTTCTGCCTGAACCTTGCTAAGTATCTCCATAAATGCTTGTGGTTCATTTACAGCAAGATCAGCTAGGACCTTTCTATCGATAGTAATTCCAGCCTTATTTAAACCATGCATAAAAGTTGAATAGCGCATACCATTTTCTCTGACCATTGCATTTATGCGCTGGATCCACAAACTTCTAAAGTCTCTTTTTCTTACTTTCCTATCCCTATATGCATATTGTGCTGCTTTTTCTACAGCTTGCTTGGCAACGCGGATTGTGTTCTTTCTTTTACCATAATAGCCTTTTGCTTTCGACAAAACCTTTGTGTGTCGAGCATGTGATGTTACGCCTCTTTTAACTCTCGCCATCCATTCTATCCTAATTATATGGTAAAAACTGCTTTACAATTTTTTGATCAGCATCAGCTAATACCGACATACCTCTAGCATTTCTGATAAATTTATTCGTTCTTTTAATCATACCGTGGCGCTTACCTGCTTGAGCGCACATTATTTTACCACTCTTTGTGACCTTAAATCTTTTCTTTGCACCAGATTTTGTTTTAAGTTTTGGCATTATTTTACAGATTTTCTTGAATTTATAAACTATGTGACTTTATAGGCTAGGTAAGAAATTTTTACAACAGAAAAATTAAAAATAATTGATTGAATAGTTTTATCTTGGCGCTAACACCATGATGATTTGACGCCCTTCAAATTTTGGCTCAAGTTCAACTTTCGCTAGTTCATCTGTATCATCTTTTATTCGATCAAATAACTTCACCCCAAGCTCCGAATGTGACATTTCTCGTCCACGGAACATAAGTGATATTTTCACTTTATCTCCAAATTCAATGAATTTTTTCATATTCTTTAATTTTACTTCGTAGTCGTGTGTGTCAATGTTTGGACGCATCTTAATTTCCTTAACACCAATTACCTTCTGCTTCTTTTTAGCCTCGGCGGCTTTCTTCTGGGATTGATACTTAAACTTACCATAGTCCATAATTTTGCATACTGGTAGGTCTGTATTCGGAGAAATTTCAACGAGGTCTAATGAATATTTTTCTGCCTCTTGCAAACCAATATCTATAGTTACTTCACCATAATTTTCGCTATTAGGCCCTATAAGTCTGATTTTCCCTGCATCTATTAAATCATTTATTTTGTGTGCTGGCTCAGTTTTCTTTCTTGCGAAATCTTCTGTTCTTCTGGCTATGGTTAATCTCCAATATCAGTTTTAATTAGAATTATAAATATATATAAAATTTTGTACAAATCAAATACTTATTGTGTATTAATCAACTGCGGATCTCATACTTTAAAATATCTCTTAAGCCAATTTTATAATTTGGATATTTTAATTGTAAATTTAACTTTTCTTTTATTTTTTCATTCCTGATGTACTTAGTTTCAGAGTAAAAACTTCTTGCCATTTCGGTTAAGTTTGCTTCACTAAATTTAACAGCTTCTGGCGGATCGATTTCTAATAAACCTGATGCAAACTCCACAACATCTTGAGGTGGTGCAGGCATGTCGTCGGAGACATTAAATATATCAGATTTAAGATCAGAAACTGATAGCATGTAAATAATTCGAGCGATATCAGCAACATGTATCCTATTAAAGATATGGCCTCTCTTAATAATTCTTTTTGAATTTCCTTTTATCAAATTTCTGATTTGATTTCTACCAATCCCATAGATACCAGAAAGGCGAAGTATGTTCAATGTAACTCCAAATTTGCCACATAAATCAGTCCACTGTTTTTCTGCCAATACTCGATACTTTGCACGATCCGACTGCGGATTTATATTATATTCTTCAGTCACACTAGAACCATTTGCATCACCATATACAGCGGTTGTTGATAAATAAACTACCCTTTTAATTGATGTTTTTAGAGCTTTGGCTATATCCTCATAATTTGACTGCAATACAATATCGCCGTTACTATCTGGTGCAATTGATATGAGGAGAACTTTTGAATCTCGTAATGCCTCGCCTAGATATATTTTGTCCGCATTGGGATGGTATTCAATAAACTCAATATTTGAATTTACTTTTTTATTTATATCACGACTTGTTCCTGTAACAATCCAATTATGATTGAAAAAATATTCACAAGTATGCAATCCTGTAAAACCAACACCAAAGCAAAATAATTTATTCGACATCTAGCCCCATTCACTAACAACCATAGGATCACGCTCCTCTAAGATATATATCTTACGCAATTTTTGAAATTCTTTTTTTGAAATTATTTTCTTAAGTGCCCAGATTGCACTCGCTCTGATTATAGATGATTCATGTTTTATAAATTTTTTAACCTTTATTGATATGTCACGAGATCCCGAGTTTCCTGCAGCAATAAGTACGTTTCTGAGAAATCTATCCTTTCCAATTCTTTTTACGGGAGAGCTCTCAAAAAACTTATTAAATAAATCGTAATCAAATTCAAGAAAGAAAGAGATATCTGGCATATCCAAGACTGCTCTGGCCTTCAACTGAATATCCCTTGTCTCGGATGCAAACTTATTCCATGGACAAACGGCAAGACAGTCATCACAACCATAAATACGGTTACCAATTAACTCCCTGAATTGCTCTGGGATATGCCCTTTATACTCGATTGTCAAATATGATATACATCTTCTTGAGTCAAGTTTGTATGGTGAAATAATTGCATTTGTTGGACAAATATCCATGCACGACGAACAACTTCCGCAATGATCTAATTCGGGGGCTGAGCCTTCGAGCTCAATTGGTAACAAAAGAACTCCTAAAAAAAACCATGACCCTAATTTTCGACTGACAAGATTTGAATGCTTTCCCTGCCACCCAATACCTGCTATTTGTGCAATTGGTTTTTCCATAATCGGTGCGGTATCAACAAAAAATTTTGACTCGATCTCATAGTTTTCTTCAAGCCACGCACTAAACTTCTTCAAGCTTTTTTTCATTAATTCATGATAATCATTTGCTCTGGCATAAACAGAGATATTTGCTTTCAGCTTTTCTTCAATATTATTTAATGGGTTATCTTGAGGTCCATAATTTTTGGATACCACAATAACTGACTTAGCATCTTGCCATAGATTACTTGGATGTGATCTTCTATCTTTGTTTTTTTCCAGCCAGATCATATCACCGTGGAAGCCATTTTTAAGATACTCGTCTAAACTATCTTTCTGATCAGGGATATCAGTAATATCTGTAAAGCCAATATCATCAAAACCAAGCGTCCTTATCTTAGCTTTTAAGACTTCTTTGTTTATTGCTTTCATATTCTTATTCAAAAATCAGGATTTGAGTAGTGGTTGGGAGGTTGGAATCCAGCTATGTGATCTCCTAATATTGATGAAAATGCTGGTTGTGACTTTATTCTTGCGTACCAGTTTTTTATTTCTAACCATTTGTCCCAATCAATTTTATTTAAATAATCAAGACATGAAATGTGAGATGCAGCAGCAATATCTGCCTGAGAAATAAAATCTCCAGCAATCCAGCTTCTCGAACTAATAAGATATGAGAGATACTCAAAATGATATATAGAATTTTCTTGAGCTATTCTCACCGACTCCATATTTGGACTTTTATCATCAATTCTATCTTTCATATAATACTTATCAATTAATTCCCTTAAAATTATTTTACTTACTTCATGATAGAATTTATTGTCATACCAATCAACCAACCTTCTAATCTCAGCTTTGGATATGAGATCGCCTGAAATAAGCGAGGAGCCACTAGTGGTATGGCTATGTTTTTCTTCAATATATTCAATTATCGCGTAATTATTAATAATGACATTATCATCCTCATCGATTAAGACGGGGAGAGAGCCCCCAGGGTTAACCGCAAGAAATTCCTTTCTTTTATTCCAGATTATTTCGTCGATCATCACGAAACGCATATTATATTCTTCTAATGTAAATCTAACTCTTCTGGAAAAGGGACAAAGTTTAAATTGAAATAGTTTAATCATATTATTATTTATATTATATAAAATTTGTAAAAAACATTCTTTAATAATAAGTTACTTTCTTTATAAAAATAGGTATTAATGCTATGAGTTGGCTTCCCACTTCAAAAAGTAAATTAGAAGATGATCCGTACATCGATGCGATAATACTACCAAGAACTAGCGATATTGGTAATTTTGAAGTTCAAAGAGTGCTGCCCTCAAAAGAAAAACAAATGGTTGGGCCTTTTATATTTTGGGATCAAATGGGTCCCGGGGAGTTCCTTTCTGGTGCAGGTTTAGATGTAAGGCCACATCCGCATATTGGTCTGTCTACAATCACTTATCTCTTCAAAGGTTCAATGGATCACAAAGACTCACTTGATAATGATGTGAGAATTAAACCAGGAGATATTAATCTTATGTCAGCAGGTCATGGGATTGTCCACTCAGAGAGAACGGGGCAAGATATACGTAAGTTTCCATCAAAGTTATTTGGAATACAGAGCTGGATTGCACAACCAAAAAAATATGAGGACTCGGCCCCATCATTTCAAAATATATCTTCAGAAGAAATTACAAATATTGATAGCAGGGGTGTGAATGGAAAAGTATTATTTGGTGAGCTGGATGGACTAAAGTCATCAATTGAGACACAATGGGGGACGCTCTATCTCGATGTTATAATTGAGGAAAAAACAAAATTTAATATTCCGCCAACATACATCGAAAGAGCCATTTACCTGATTTCAGGGAATGCAAATATCCATGAAACAAAATTACCGTTAAATACATTAATCGTATTAAAGCCATCGGTGGATATTACAATTGAAGCGACAAAATGCACACGCTTACTTGTTCTTGGTGGAGAGCCAATGGATGGACCAAGATACATCTATTGGAACTTCGTTTCTTCGCGCAAAGATAAGATTGAAGACGCCAAAAATAAATGGCTTCAAGGCAGTTTCCCTGCGATTAGCACTGATAAAGAAGAATTTATTCCGCTACCTTAAGTAAATTTACTTTAATAAAGCAATCAATGTAATATAATTCCTGACATGTTTGAATATTTATTAATTCTTTCAATAGTTCAGGGTATAACAGAGTTTCTTCCGATAAGTTCATCGGCTCATTTAATGATCCTTAATTACTTCAATGAGACTAATACTCAATCCGTGTCCGTAGATCTGAGTTTACACATTGGTTCACTTCTAGCTTTAGTCTTTTATTTTTTAAAGAACCCACTCATATCAAAAAAAGTAGTGAATTATAATCCAGACTTTTTATCAACTAGGCAAGCTATTTACCTCATTTTATTTAGCGCTTTGCCAACGATAGTATTGGCTTATATTTTTTTAAATTATAATCTAATTTACACAATTAGAGAGAATATATATGTGATCGTTTGGTGTAATTTAATATTTGCAATACTTCTGCTTTTTGGAGATTACTTCGGTAAAAAATCAAATAAAACGCTTTCTAACAAAAACTTGGCTTTTTTGGCGATATTTCAATCTATATCTCTTATCCCGGGCGTAAGTAGGTCTGGTATATGTCTCACTATCTCGAGGTTTTTAGGCTTTGGTCGCACTGAGTCCTCTATTATTGCCGTAATAATGTCTTTTCCGATATTACTTGCAAGCCTCATTTTTATTGTAATAACAATCTATAAAGGACAGGATGTATTTCTAACCAATACAATATTTTTTGCCATAACCCTCTCATTCATCACATCTTACTTATCTATAAAGATAATAATTGAATTTATTGACCGAATAAAATTATATCCCTTTGTCATTTACAGAGTCTGCCTTAGCTTGATAATTATATATTTTATTAGTTGAGTAACTAGCTTGAAAAACGTCCCAGATACTCCGGAATTATATTCTTTGGTGAGCATGCTTGTATTCCATAATCTTCAAGTTTCCCAATCTCTTTATTTTTTGAATTACGTAAAATATTATCTGTTTTTAGTGACTCAAGTTGATCAAATGTGATGGGTCTTTTTGGCAAAACCTGCATCGGGGTAATAAATATTTTTGATAATGAAAACGGTATTGGGATCAGAAGTCTTTTCTTACCAATTGTTGTCAAAATTAACTCAATAACTTCCCGAAGGGAATAAATTTCTTTACCACCAATCTCATATATACTTTTCTTATCAATATCTTCTAAATGCAGAATTATTAGCTTTACTAAATCGAGCACATAAACTGGTTGAAATTTTGTATCTCCATTTCCGATTAGAGGAAAAAAAGGGGCTAGAGTTAAAATTCGCGCAAATTGATTGAAAAAATTATCATCAATACCGAATACAATAGAGGGTCTAATTATTGTATGATTTATATTTTCACTCTTAACCGACTCTTCCCCTAGGGCCTTGCTTCTTTGGTATTTTGAAGTTGAGTTGACATCCGCACCCAAAGATGACATGTGTATATACCTGTTCACCCCATATTGAGTACAACCTTTTGCAATAAGCCCAGGTAGTTCGCCATGAATATATTGGAATTTTTGTCTTTTTCTCTCCTCTAATACACCAATCAAGTTTATGACATAATCAGATCCTTGTATAAATTTATTAATTGAAACCTCACTATTCACATTAACGTTGGTAACTTCTATTTGCCCGGGTACGCCAGAAACATATAGGTGATTTGCAGTAGTCGGGTTTCTTGTTCCAATTTTTATTCTATAGCCATCTTTGGCCAACTCTCGAACTAAATTCCGACCGATGAAGCCATTGCCGCCGAAGACGGAAACGATCTTACTTTTATTTGATGGTATATTTATTTTTCTAGCCTCGGATGAAGTTGTGATGAAATAATATAATTTAATTAATTGTGAATATAATATATATTCAATATAAAAAAAATAAATTTTGTAAAAAGGATAAGAATTGAGTAGTAATTTACCAAAAATATATCTTCATAATGACGATATACCAGAGAATATATCATTGGGAAATCAGATTGCAATTGATACTGAGACCCTCGGGCTTAATCCTAGTAGAGATAGACTTTGTCTAGTCCAAATTAATGATGGGAACGAGTGTACTCATCTAATTAGAGTTTCTTCCAAGATAAATCCTGCTCCAAATCTAATTAAAATCCTCGAGAGTAAAAAAATACAAAAGCTATTTCACTTTGCCCGTTTTGATGTAGCGGTCATGACAAAGTCCTATGGAGTAACTGTAAATAATATTTATTGTACAAAAATCGCTTCAAAAATAGCGAGAACCTACACCGACAAACACAGCTTAAAATCTCTCTGCGATGAACTACTTAATATATCGCTATCAAAAGAAGAGCAGAGCTCTGATTGGGGCGCTGAAAAACTAACAGAAAATCAAAAAAAATATGCAGCAAATGATGTAATTTATTTACATAAAATC
This sequence comes from Rhodobiaceae bacterium, assembly GCA_002699615.1. Taxonomy (GTDB): domain Bacteria; phylum Pseudomonadota; class Alphaproteobacteria; order Rhizobiales; family TMED25; genus TMED25. Next base: position 26,568 of record PAAM01000009.1, read on the forward strand.
AAACAAGCCCTCGACTCAATTCTAGAGAGAGAAAATCGAATCGATCTCGCTAAGTCATGTTTTGAATTTATAAATACTCAAGTCGAATTAGATCTTAGGGGCTGGGGTAATCAAAATATTTTCGATCACTGAACGATGACAAATACTACTGAGAATAATTCTAAAATTAAGAAAAATGAGCAAATTGATAAAGTAAATTCTCATACAAAAAATTTAAAAATAATCAATAATTTTATTCTTCTACTTATTATTTTGGGTGCGGGGGCCTTTATTTACTCTGTAAATTTTGGAGGGCAGACGGTGACAAAAATAGAAAACATAACGCCCGTATCTATTGAGGAAGACAAACACATGGATGAAAATACTATTGAGATAAAGAACTCGATTATTTCAGGTTTAGACGGGCAAAACCAATATTACGAAATAAGTTCAGAAAGAACTTGGAATTCAATAAATAATAAAGATATCGTCGAAATGACGGGTATCAGTACAAAGCTATTACTAAAGAATGGTTTAGAAATAAATATATTGGGTAAAAGTGCCCAATTTAATAATAAAACAAAGCAACTAAAATTAGAGAGCGATATTGAAATATCATCCAATAACAAATTTGAAGTTTTCATACAAGATATTGATATAGATCTACGTAAAAAAATAATTTCTAGTCCAAGCCCAGTTAAAATAAGATATGAGGATATATGCATTGAAGGGAAAAATTTTGAAATAAATAATAATGGAGATAAGATAAAATTTACAGATGGTGTCAACTTCATCTTTGGGGAGCATGCTCAATGTCTAGTATCCTAAGACAGCTATTGATGCTCTCAATTATTGCCTGCTTTGCTTCAAAACAAAGTATATCTTCGGAGAGCATAAAATCATTTTTCAGTAATTCAACATTAAACATAGAAAGTTCAAGTTTAGAAATTATTGATAGTGAAAAAAAAGCAATATTCAAAGGTCAAGTAAAGATCTCACACGACGATACATATCTTGCTACAGACAATCTAATATTACTTTATTCTATTGATGAAGCTACTAGTGATATTACGGTTCAAAAAATTACATGTCAGGGGAATGTATTAATTGAGTATGAAAATCAAATGATAACAAGCTTGAATGCAGTATATGATGCTGTGACAAGTCAACTAGTATTTAGCGATGAGGTAATAATATATCGTGATGAGGGTAACGCAATGCAAACTGATAAAGCCTCCATTGACTTGAATACAATGAGAATGAAAACGGGGCCAGTCAAGGCGTTCATTACCCCAAATAATAAGCACGAGAGGGATACAACGGAAGAGGTCTTTGACGAATTAAAAAAAGGGATAATGTAATTACAGAAGATAACATGCAGGATTTACTAAAAATTGAAAATATTGCCAAGGATTATAATGGGGTTAATGTAATTAACGATATTTCTATTTCAATAAAGCCCGGAGAAATTATAGGTCTTCTTGGTCCAAATGGTGCAGGAAAAACAACATTATTCTATATTATCATGGGCCTTATTAAACCTCGAAAAGGTAAAATTAAATTAAATAATAATGATATTACAAAACTCGCCATGTACAGTCGAGCTCGGCTTGGTATAAGCTACCTACCACAAGAACCATCTATTTTTAGAGGCATGAATGTAAGGGATAATATAAATTCTATTCTGGAAATAACGGAGAAAAATAAGAAACTAAGGAAAATTAAACTCGAGAAGTTACTTGAGATATTCGGACTAGAGAAAATTCAGAAAAGTTCAGCACGTCTTCTATCTGGCGGGGAACGAAGAAGGGTAGAAATTGCTAGATCTATCGCCGGTCAACCAAAATATATACTGATGGATGAACCATTTTCGGGAGTTGATCCCCTTGCTATAGAAGAGATAAAGAGTATTATAAAATCCTTAAGCGCCAGTAATATTGGAGTTTTAATCACAGACCACAACGTTAGGGAAACGCTGAGTCTGATTGATAGAGCTTATATTATATACGAAGGTAATATATTAATTGGGGGTACCTCTGAAGAAATAATAGAGAGTGAAGAGGCAAAAAGAGTTTATTTGGGTAGTGAATTTAATATATAGTTTTTTATAAAATGAGTCTTGGCCTAACAAATATTGCAACGATAAATCAAGCACAAACGCTGTCACCTCAGGTACAACTAACAATAAAACTTCTGAGTCTTAATAATATTGAGTTAGAGAGTTATTTAGAAAAAAAAATCGAAGATAACCCATTATTGATTGATAGGCAGAATACAAAAGAACATGAGTTAAGAATTCAAAAGTATTCGGATAAATACTCCAGGAATTCATCAAACTTAGATCTATTAAATAACATCGGTTATGCAAAATCTCTCCGCGAGCATCTTCTTGACCAACTTCTCATCTCAAGTATGAGCAATAAAGAAAAAATTATTGCAACATATCTAATAAATATTTTAGATGAGGCAGGTTACTTGACTGAAAATGATGAAACTATTTGTCTCAAACTTGGTGTAAATAATGATGCATACGAAGAGGTTTTAGTAAGCTTACAAAGTTTCGAACCAACTGGTGTTTTCTCGCGAACGCTTAGTGAGTGCCTTTACTTACAGCTGAGTGAGAAGAATTTGATCAATGATGAATTATTAGAACTTCTTAAAAATATTGAGCTGATCGCTGAGGATAATTTTAGAGAATTATCAGCACGTTTAAATATTGGAAAAGATGATTTATTTAGGTTAATAAACATAATTAGAAAATGCAATCCAAAACCAGGCTTAAATTACTCTCGTGACACTCTTGAGATTATTGCACCAGATATAATTATTGAAAAAAACTTAAGTGGTGTATACGCCATAAAGCTTGTGCAAAACTATTTTTCAAATATTACTGTGGATCAAACGTATAATGATGTAATCCTAGAGTCAAAAAAGAAAAAAGACGAATTTATCACAAACCATTACCGGGATGCAAAAATGCTGATTAGTAGTATTGCTCAGAGACAAAGAACTCTTTTAAAAATCGCCCATGAGGTAATGTTACAACAAAGAGACTTTCTTGAGAATGGCATAAATCATATGCACCCTTTGAATTTAGATAAGATTTCAAAGATTACTAATCTACACATTTCTACTGTAAGTAGATCCATTCAAAATAAATATATTGAGACGCCACGAGGGACATTTGAGATGAAATATTTCTTCGATAAAGGCACGTACGGAGAAGAGCAAAATAATCAAATTTCATCAAAGACAATAGAAAATAGAATAAAAGAGCTCATAAAAAACGAGACCTCGTCAAATATTTTGTCTGATGACAAAATTGTAAATTTATTAAAAAAATATGATATTAATATAGCCAGAAGAACAGTTGCTAAATACCGAACGAAACTAAATATTCTGCCTTCATCAAAAAGAAAGAATCGTTTCTTATAAGAAAATTTTTTAATTAAGGACTTAAGTAAGAGCATGACAAAAATAATAGATATGCATACCCATATAGCACCTAGACAGGCTGTTAAGATAGCAGAGAATGGAGGAACATGGCATGGTGTAGAATTTTATCGTGATAACAATGATAAACTAACAACATCTTACGGCGACCTAAAGATGTCCTTACCCTGGCCTAAAAAAATGGAAACACCAGATCAAAGGCTCAGATCTATGGATGCCCGTAAAATCGATATGCATATACTAAGTATTAGCCCCCTTATGCATTGGCATGGAATAGACAATTCTAATGCAATCTCTTACGCAAGAGATGTAAATGATGATATCTCAGATTATACAAATGCTAACAAAGATAGATTTAAATCATTCTGTTTTCTGCCGCTACAAGATCCAAAAGCATCCGTAATTGAACTTGAAAGATGCGTTAATTCAAAAAAAATGTTGGGAGCAATGGTTGCAACAAATGTAAACGGATTGGATTGGGATGACCACAAGTTATACCCCGTTCTAGAAGCAGCCAATGATCTAAAATGCCTGATTTTTTTTCATCCCACACGTGGTAGAGCTGACTCATGGTTAAAGAACTATCACTTACGAAACCTAATTGGTAATCCATTGGAAACAACAGCGGCCATGGGATCTATTATATTTGGAGGGATTTTAGATAAACTTCCTGAGCTGAAACTATGTTTTGCTCATGGTGGAGGATTTATTCGGCAAGGTATCGGTAGATTTGATCATGGATATAGAGTGCGAGAAGAAGCAAAAGAAAATATTTCTTCTCTACCATCCTCTTATCTGAAAAGTTTTTACTATGATACCATTACACACTCTGAGAGCGGTCTAAGAAATCTAATTGACATTGTTGGTATCGATAAAATATTTTTGGGAAGTGACTATCCAGCTGATATGGGCGAACCCTATCCAGCTGACTTTATCAATAACTGCCAATCATTATCTCCAGAAGAAAAGAATAAAATCCTGAGTGGAAATATATCGAACTTTATAAAATAGGAAATATATTATGAAAAAGAAAGAGGGTAATGATAAGAATAATAAACTAGCTGAGGTGTTTGCCGAAAGACGCAGCCATGCATACCCAGCACACGAGTGGCTAGCCGAAAAGTTTCCAGAATATGTTCAAATTATGCTGGATTTAGATTTTGAAATAAGACAAAAAACAAAGATTTACGATGAAAAGATGCATGAGCTTTTTCACATAATTGCGCTTGCGGTTAAAGGCTCTAACCCGCATAATCAACCGCATCTAAAAGCGCATATAAAAAAAGGTTTAAAATTGGGTCTGAAGCCTGAAGAAATCGCTGAGGCATTAATGGTTTGCGTCAATCCAGGAGGTGCAATGGTGCTAACATACAGCATCACTTGCATGCTTGAAGCTATTGAAGAACTGCAGGAAGAGGGTTGGAAAGGCTAAAATAAAGAACTAAATGTTCGCCAAAGGCACTGGTTGACCGGTTTCTGATGCCTCTGCCATGGCTAATGTTACAGCTAGAGTTTGCCTGGCTTCCTTTGCTGTTGTCAGATGGCATTTTGCTCCAGTTGATTGAGAGTCAAGCCATTCCTTTGTCTCATCTGCTATTCGACCAAACATGATACCATCTGCCCACTCTCCAGATGATCTGCTACCCAAAAAAGCTAAGTTTAATTTTTGATCAGGAGCATAAGCATTGCTATACCCATGTTCCGAATACATGATTTGATCTCTGTGATCGTCATCAATTAGTATGACGCCGTCACGACCCATTACTTCAAGCCGAACGCTCTGCCCTGTTGTTGGGAATCCTCCCGGTAATGCATAGCATATATCAAATGAAAAAACTGCACCGGTTGAGTATTTTACCATCGTTAAACTAATGTCATCAACATCAAATCCTTGGTCTCTAAATATAGTTCCGTGACCCATTGCCTGAACTTCAACAGGTGAAACATCGGGACCAAGACACCATCCAATATAATCTACATTATAAGTAATAATATCTAATATTGGAGTTGCTTCCGGACATCTTTTGAGAATTTCCAGCATATTTGTTCTTGTGTTATAAACACGCGTCATCCCACCTAATATTGGACCGATTTTTCCATTTGAAATTTCATCATGGGCTACAAAATATTTTTGTAGAAAGCGCTGAGAATAGCCAATTCTTAGATCCACGCCTTTTTCTTCTGCTAATTTTGACAATCTGTCACCATCTGTGATTGTTAGAGCAAGAGGCTTTTCAACTAATACAGATTTACCAGCAATGATTGCCGCTTCAACAGACTCCCTGTGTTCATCTTCGGGCGTGGAAACAATTACCACATCTACTCTTGGGTCATTAATTAATTCCATATTATCAGTTGAATATCCATTCGCTTTTGATATCTCAGCCAATTTTTTTGCTTGATCTTCGTTTATATCACCAACAACAAGATAATTAACTGCAGGGTGGAGCGATGCAAGCCTTGCTCTGTGTGAGCCCATTCTTCCTGAACCCACCACAGCAACGCCCAATTGGCGCTTTTTAAACTCCTTGCCTGATAAAATCATGCAACCTCTTTCTTTGGAATACCACCTCTCTCAACATAAGAATATCTCTCCATTAAGTCGGGTGCCAAAGCTCTTCTGTGTTCTTTGGGGAATGAAATCCACATTCTCAATAGATGCCTTTTTAGGTTTGGGTCTTCATGATCTACAAAATCCTCTCTGGCATGCAGAATTTGATGATTATTGATAAATTGAATATCGCCCTCGTTAAAATCCATTGAAAGACGAAGTGACTCGCGTTCACCAATTTCCTGTACGACATCAAGAGCTTCTCTTTGTAATTCTGTTAGCCCGAGATGTTCACCATGACGCGTAACTGACTCAAAAAACGCTCTTGATGTAAGACGAGATGTCAGTTTTCCACCAAAATGACTATACATCGGACAAGTATACCATGGCTGTTCACCTTCCGGGTTTTCACCCCTCCAGTCCAGGTTAAAAGGACTATGTAATACATCTATAAGGTCAGGCCTCTCTTCTCTTATAACATTATGTATCGTGAGTGCCGACACAAGAAAACTTGCCCCTCCCTTCTTTGCTTTTCTCTGACAAAATAGACCTACAACATCAACCGGCAGTTGATCTGAATGAAAATCCATTTTTAATGTGGTTTGATAGAGTCTTGTTGTTGGGTCAGACATTTTCTTTCCTTCGTCGGTCACATGACCAAGCAGATGACCTCTTGTATTTTGAGATACAGGTCGGCCTAAATGTAACCCAATACCCCAATAAATTAATTCACATTCCTGATCTGTGTATCTATCGCGATCGATCCCTCTTAATAGAATAAATCCCAACTGATTTTCCAAAACATCATATAAAGACACAATTTTTTTTGAGAGATTTGGCAGACTGAAGTCTTCCTTATTAAATGGAATTTTTAAATTATGTTCTTTGACCGATTGCAGCGCGCTGTGTATCTCATCAAGATCTGCTTTCTCTAGATGCATCAACCATTCACTTGAATTTTGAATATCTGGACCAAACCATGCAGCTCTTTCATTAATTAGACTATCATTTACCATCTTAATCGCTTCCTTTTTCTTTAAACTTCGAGATAAAATATGAACATGCAACGACAATCATAGCACACGCGATTGATGCTTGTAAAATATTATCCTTTGACATAAATGGTAATAACCCTTGGGTACCNATGTCAGTGAAAAGTAGGTGTCCAGCAATCCATCCTAGCAGAGCGCCACCAAACCATATTAAAATTGGTAACCTCGAAAATACTTTTAGAAGAAAAGCACTGCCAATGAATAGCAATGGTATTGAGAATAATATTCCAAAAATGATTAATATAACCGAACCATGCGCTGCGGCAGCTACTGCCAGTACATTATCCAAACTCATTGCNGCGTCTGCTATTGCGATTGTGAANATAACCTTCCACAATGTCTTAGCTTCACCATGCTGGNCCTGATCACTNTCCTTCTCTGGTAATATCAGTTTTATTGCAATCCAAATTAATAAGATACCCCCAACAGTTCTTATGTAGGGCATGTCTAAAATTAATGTGATTATNCTCGCAAAGAATATTCTCAGAATTATTGCAGTTGCNACTCCAAAGACCATTCCAATTCTTTTTTGATGTTCAGGTAGACCTCGGCATGCAAGCGCAATCACAATAGCATTATCGCCGCTTAAGATTAGATCAATCCATATAATCTGAAGAATTGGTATAAAATCAATATTGGATAGTATATTCTGCATCATTTTATTACGAAGTGCGTTATAGCATCAAACAAAATCATTTCTTGGCAGGGATACAGGCTCACCAAGCTTGACAGACATATCTGCAGCTTGAGATACTTGCATAACTAGTTTTGCTTCCTCACCAGATATCATAACAGGGTGATCAAAAACTATTGCACTCAAGAAATGATTAATCTCCTCATGCATGGATCCAGCAAAAACGTGATCTATCTGCTCGCCTGGCATAGATGACATTGGATATTGTATTCCGTCCTTAATTGTACTCAGTTGTATGTCTTTATGAGAGTCATCAATTGTTAGTGTTCCCTCTGTCCCAACAATCTCAATGAANGCCTGCACATAATTTGGAGTGTGCGGTGGAAGTATCCAACCAATCCCCACAGTTATGGTCGTACCATCATCCATTGTTATCATGCACCACTGATGATCAGGATTGTTACTATTCTTTGAAAATAGCTTCCCTGAAGTTTGAGAGTATACTCTTATTGGTTTTCTCGGTTGCATTGCCCAAAGTATGTAATCAAAATCATGAACTCCAGCAATAGAGGCGGGCGAAAGGTCTGACCTGCCTGTTATCTTCATCCCGAGTTCTCTAGTAGAATGCCTTGAGATTAAACAAGTTACTGGGTCCCCAATCAAACCACCTTTTAGCGCTTTGTTCATATATGCATATCGGGGATCAAATCTTCTCGAGTATCCAATCGTTAATTTTAAATTATTTTTTTTTGCCAATTGAAGTGCTTCGTCGGCTTCTTTTATTGTAGGAGCAAGTGGTTTTTCGACAAACACATGTTTTCCTTTCTCGAGACACTCCATTACTAANGGAAATCTTTTTGTCTCAGGGGTCATTGATATTACAATAGCATCCACGCTTGTGTTATCAACAAGGTCCNTCCAGTTGTCAGTAATTATGTCAGGTTCAAGATCGGCTTTAAGCTCTTGCTGTCTTTTTTTATCAATTTCTGCAATATATAATTGATCAACAATGGGATTCTTCTTGACGGCCGTAGCCCTAATTCCACCAACCCATCCAACGCCAACAACCCCAACATTTATTTGATTGATCTTTGCCATGATAAGTATACTTAACAACAAATATTTATCAACATCAAGCTTAAAGATATTAATTTCTCATGGGTATTGACAGATCACTCATTATTGGTAACCTATTAATCTTGATTTGAGATTTATCGTGAGGGAGACAGAAATGGATATAGCGAGACAGTACGCTAAATATGCTACAAATTTAGATTACAATGATCTACCTGAAGAAGTGATACTNCATGTTAAGAANGCAGTATTGGATATNATGGGAAATGATATTGGTGGCTATNNATGGATGGAGTCTGGTCCTTCAATTGTANATGGAATAAGAGCTATCAATAGAGGTCATAAAGGCGCAACTGTTTTAGCAACGGGTGAAAGTATGGCTCCTGAATGGGCTTCTTTTGCAAACGCTTCAATGGCCCATAGCCTTGATTATGATAACCATCATGCTAAAGGAGTTATCCATGCAGGTGGTTCAGTTGTAAATTGTGCCCTCGCCGCTGCCGAAGAAAATAATTCCAACGGGAGAGAACTTATGGTCTCCGTGGTAATAGGCTATGAGATTGCTTGTAGGCTTGCCATGGCACTAGGGCCTCATTCTTCACATGAAATGGGATTTCATCCGACAGGTACATGCGCAACATTTTCAGGTTCTGCTATAATTGGTAGAAATAGAAAAATGTCTGAAGATGAGATTGTGAACGCAATGGGATTGAATGGCTCCCAAGCTGCAGGCTCAATGCAATATGTTGTAAATGGAGCATGGAATAAGCGAACGCATCCCGGAATAAATACTCACAGCAGTTTCATTGCAGCCACATTAGCTCAATCTGGATTTATTGGTGCAGCTGAAGTTTTTGAGGGTAAACAAGGATTTTTGCAAGGCTATGCCCTAAGACCAATTCCAGAAAATGCAACGAAAACGCTTGGCAAGAGTTATGAAACGCTAGAAAATGCGATAAAGCCATTTCCTCTATGTCGATATAATCATCAAACACTCGACTTGGTGATTGATTATCAGAAAGAAAATAACATTGACACCAGCAGGGTGTCTTCTATCAATATTGATATGCCAAAATATGGTGTTCAGCTATGTGGNTCTCCAATTGAACAAAAAAGGAATCCGCAGTCNCCTGTTGATGCGCAATTTTCAGGATGTTTTGCTGTTGCGCTTGCACTGACTGAGCAGAAAGCAGATATGACAACATTCACAGGTGCTTTAGACAGAGGATTATCGGATGAATTTAAAAGGCTTATGTCAATAACAGATATACAGCAAGCTGATGACCTAGATGAAATTCACCCAGAATTCTGGCCTGGTAGGGTAAAAATGGTGATTGATGGGGAAGAAGTAGAGCTATATGGTAAGCATATGCGCGGAGAAAGAGAAAGGCCAATGGCCATTGAAGAAGTACAGGATAAATTTAGAGATCTCAGCCCAAAGCATGATGAGAAAAATAGAAAAGAAGTTTTTGATGTAATAAATAATCTAGAAAATGCGTCCATTGATGACCTTCTGGAGCCATTAAGAAAAACTAGCTAATTATATAATTTAGGAGAATATANTAGATGTTTAAAATTGCAAAAATTGAAGCTTGTGCGGTAGCTATTCCATTGAAAATGCCGATAAAAATGTCAGGTATTTTAATAGAAACCTGCGACAACCTTATAGTTAAAGTAACAGATACTGAAGGAAATGTTGGCTGGGGTGAAGCTTCATCAGCACCAACTATGACTGGAGAAACAGTTGAAGGACTGGTAGCTGCAACTAATTTCATGGCACAGAGGCTTGAAGGTACCGAGATACAAGACCAAAATCATCTAGCNTCAACCATCGAGCCATTAATGGTTGCAAATCACAGCGCGAAATCCTCTATTGATGGAGCATTATACGATCTTATTGGNAAGCATACTAATAAACCGATGTATGAGCTTCTTGGCGGCAAAAAAAGGGATCAAGCACCAATGTTTTGGATGATTGCAGGGAGTAAAGATGAAATGGAATTAGCGCAGGCAAGAATAGATGAAGGATACATAGCTTTTAAAGTTAAGGTTGGTCCCAATCCCCCTGAATACGACCTTGAACGCTCAGAAAAATCAAGAAAAATTTGTGGGGATAATATTCATGTTTCAGCCGATGCAAACCAAGGATATAGCCCAGAGAATGCATTTATATTCGCCAAAGGCGCTGGTAATGCAGGCTTAGATTTTTTTGAGCAACCAGTCCACGGACACGATATTAAGTCAATGAGTAAATGTGCAGAACTATGTGATGTTCCAATTGGTGCAGACGAGGGTATTCATTCAATTGANGACATACAGAAACACTATGATGCANGTGCAGCGATGGGCGGAAGTCTTAAGCTAATAAAACTCGGAAGCGCTCAAGGAGTCATGGAAGGTGCAAAATTGATGCAGTCATTGTCAATGTCAGTTAATTTGGCAGGTAAGACCGCCGATACTAGTATAGCAAGCGCTGCAATATCTCACTTAGCTGTTTCTTTGCCAACTCTAGAATGGGACGCAAGTGTGACAAATCAATATTTAACTGATGATATTGTTAAGAATCCAATACCAGTCATTAATGGTCACATAGTAACACCTGACGGACCTGGTCTTGGCATTGAAGTTGATGAAAGTAAAATCGATCAATACAGAAGAGCAGTCTANAGTANTGAGATGGTAAATCTTGGAATAATTGGGCTTGGAAATTGGGGTAGCAAGCTTGCTAATTCATTACAAAAGATTCCAGAAGCAAATTTAATTTCATGCTTCGCTAGAACTCAGAAAAAGAGAGAGGACTTTGCAAATAAACATAACTGTATCGCAAAGGATAGTCTCGACAAGCTTCTTGATGATAAAGATTTAGATGGGGTAATAATATCAACACCACACTCAACACATAAAGATTTAATTCTCGAAATTGCAAACTCGAAAAAGCATATTATGGTTGAAAAACCAATGACTTTAAATAGCGATGACGCAAAAGTTTGTATTGACTGTGCNGAAAAAAATAATGTCTACATACAAGTTGCTCACTATAGGCGCCTTTTACCAGCTACCAGGCTTCTAAAAAAATATATTTTAGATGATCGACTTGGNAAAATCCATCATTTTGAGTCAAATTTTAGCCGACCCTTCGGGCCGGACCCAAATAGACCGTGGAGAGACTCAGAAGATGAGGCACCNGCTGGCGCATTTACTGCTTTAGGTGTACACATGATTGATAACCTATTTTATCTTGGGGGAAATTTTGAGAAATTNTGNGCTCTNAGCAGCGTCTTAGATGNTAATACCCCTCTTGATGACATAACAACGGTAATGATTAAATATGAAAGNGGAGCTCATGCAGTAATCAATACGTCTNTAAGGCTTCCNTTTATAGCTTCAATTTCTGCACACGGTGACAAAGGTTCCGCTTGGAGTATTGCCGACGGCTCAAAGTTCTTATTCCAAGCTATCAATGAAGAGACACAAACNGAGGTCACTCTCGATCAACTAGATGGAGTAATTGAGAATTTAAAAAACTTTTGTAGCTCAATAAAAACCTCAACNGTTCCTGAAACTTCAGGGTATGAAGGACTCAAAGTTGTTCGTGCCTTGGAGGCAATAACCGAGTCTGTGGACGCCAATAATTCTTTCATAGACATGAACCTCAAGAGGTGGTCATGAAAATAAAAAAAATTGGGCTAATCGGTATGGGCTTAATGGGTCAAGCATTTATAAAAAATCTTGTCAAGGCACNAATACACGTTCAAGGATTTGATACTGATCAAAAAAGAATGTCCCAACTTAAAACAATTGGGGGTACCCCACTGAATTCCCCACACCACATTGGTAAAGACGTGGATTTTGTAATAACGTCACTTCCAAATAGTACAATTGCAAGGGAAGTATTCTTTGGTGAAGGAGGGCTTGCAGATAATAACTATAGTAATTTAATCGTGTGCGACACGACAACCTCTAGACCAGAGGATAGCGCAGAGATTGCCAAAGACCTCTCAAATTTTGGGATACATTTTTTAGATACAGCTGTAAGCGGAACAAGTGCGATGGCGGAGGAAGGGGATTTAGTTATCATTGCTGGTGGCTCAAAAGAAATCTACAAAAGAGCAATTCCGATCTTAAATACATTTTCTAGAGCATCTTACTATATGGGCCCCTCTGGGTCAGGCGCACGTACAAAACTTGTTATAAATCTTGTTTTAGCAGGAAACCGCCTCTCGTTGGCGGAAGGTCTTGTATTGGGAGAAAAGTCAGGCTTAAACCTTGATTCATTGCTAGAAGTAGTAAAAGATGGCGCATGCTCGTCAAAAACCATGATNGATAAAGGGCCGAAGATGATCGATGGTGATTTTAAGACACAAAGCCTTGTCACAAATGTACTGAAAGACTCCAGATTAATGCTTGAACAAGGACAAAAATTTGGCTCGCCCATGTTAATGACAAATATTTGGTCTCAGCTCATGCAGGCCTCTGAAGAGGCTGGTTATGGGGGGAAAGATGTCACAAGCTTTATTGAGATCCTTCGAGGTATGGCCGGACTTAAAAGCAGGATAGAGTGAAAAATTTGTGGTGCCCTGACCTAGATTTGAACTAGGGACACAACGATTTTCAGTCGTTTGCTCTACCAACTGAGCTATCAGGGCACATAATATTCCTATTTATATGAATTTTTTAATTAGAAGTCTAGCTTATCTTTTTTTATTATATCAATTATCTCAGGGTTCTCATTAATCATTTCATCATTAACTTTTTCACCCGGTATATAATATTTTCCGGTTAGCCAATTACCCAAATCCTTGTTTGCGCATTTCTCAGAGCAAAAGGGTTCGAATTTTGCGCTTGATGATTGTTTACACATTGGGCATTTTTCTTTTTTCATAATTTACATCCACATTATAAGATATCAATTAATTACTATTTATAATTAACATAGAATTCTCGAGCTTTTGTTTTAGTGCCATCAATCATAATGAGATACAAGCTAACCTTCGATGTTGATGGCGGGATAGTTCTATATTTCTCTATTTCCTTAATCTTACTTTTACACATCGGCATCACAAGAATATTATTTGGTTTTGCGTTATTAATTCCATACCTTACCTCTTTTATCAAACATCTTTTTTTTATGAGATATGGGAATTCCATGACCAAATTATTGTTAATAAACTTATAGCTTATCCAGCTCTGCTCCTCATCAAAACTATTACTTTGAGTATTTGAATGAACGNAGTAAAAAAGCAACATCATTATCATCAAAATAAGTAATCCAGAGTATATCCAATAATAAGTAAGCTTATTTATTTTTCGGTTTATTTTGTGCATTNAAGCCAATTCCAATAAGTAAATTTAAAGTCTCATATAAAGGTAGGCCGACTACTGACGANTATGAGCCAATTAGCCTTGCCACAAATCCTCCTGCAAAGCCCTGTATGGCATATGCTCCTGCCTTACCCCTCCATTCACCAGTATTGAGATAGTGATGTATTTCACTTTCNGATAACNTCTTAAATTTAACCCGTGTCTCAACATTCCTATTATAAAAAATACCTTTTTGATCTCGTACGCATACAGCGGTAAAAACTCTGTGGTTACGGCCAGATAATGAATTCAAGATTTCTCTCGCCTTTTTAATATCTTCAGTCTTTTCCATAATTGTTCTGCCGATTGCAACGACTGTGTCTGCAGCTAATATAAAATCATTTTTATATTGTTCATTCTCGGAGATAGAATGCGCTTTTTTCCTTGCTAGCATNAGGGCTATCTGATGCGGCGGCAAGCTCTGATCATAAATAGTNTCATCCACGTTACTAGGGTCAACGATATCAGGGACAATCCCAACTTGGCCTAATAAATCATACCTACGNATTGAGTTACTNGCTAATATTAAGCGTGGGGCCATCTTTCNTAATCATCTTTTCGGTTCAATCTCGCCCTTAATGAGTCAGCATGTGANGTGAGACCCTCTTGTTCAGCGATTGTAATTGCGCTTGGGGCTATTTCATTAAAGTTCGACTTATCACATTCAACAACAGATGTTCGTTTCATAAAGGTTTGAACCGACAGCCCAGAGGAAAATCTTGCTGTTTGCATTGTAGGTAATACGTGATTTGTACCAACAACATAATCACCAGCTGCCTCTGGTGTATATTTACCNANAAATATCGCCCCAGCATTTTTAACTTGCTCTGATAAATCGCGCGCATCTGACGTACATAATTGCAAATGTTCNGGAGCTAGTTCATTTATAAATTTTATGATTTCTTCATTTGTATCACATATTATTATGCAACCATACCGGGCCCAACTATTTTTAAGGGTTTCGCCATCATCAAGATCCCCTAATCTTTGATTTATTCGCTCCAGAACNCTTTTTGCAAAATCAATATCCTTTGTTACTAAAATTGATTGGGCATTATCGTCGTGCTCTGCTTGTGCAAAAAGATCTTCTACAACCCATTCTAAATCCATATCTGCATCAGCAACAACCATAACCTCTGAAGGTCCTGCGACCATATCAATACCTACATCACCAAAAACCTGTTTTTTTGCAGCTGCAACATAACTATTTCCGGGACCTACAATCATATCAACTTTATCTATTTTATCAGTCCCATAGGCAAGAGCTGCAATAGCTTGGGCTCCGCCAATTCTGTAGACTTCTTCTACATTACAAATACTCGCCGCCGCTAGTATCGAACTATTAAGTACACCATTCATAGATGGTGTTACCATTACAATGCGGCTGACACCCGCAACTTGTGCCGGTATAACATTCATAAGGACACTGCTTGGATATATTGCCTTCCCACCTGGTACATAGACACCAACCGACTCTATTGGTGTCCATCTTTGCTCGATTTTAACATCAATTTGATCGGTGTAAGATAGATTTTCAGGTTTTAACTTTTTATGGTATGCAAGAATTCTATCATGGGCATAATTTAATGAACTTAAAAGTTCTTTACTGATATTTTCAATGCTTTTGCCCAACAAATTCTTATCGAGTTTTAAATCTTCTTGTGATAACTGATTATTATCAAGCTCATTTGTATGCCTNAGAAGTGCGGAGTCTTTNCCTTCCTTGATTGATGAAATTATGGCATCAACTTCACCAGAGATTTCATTAAAGTTCAGCTTCCTGTTNGCTTGTTGCTGATAAAACTCATTCATTGACTTAATATCGTTAATGTTAAATATTTTTTTCATTCTAAATTCTATCTTATTCTCTCTATCTCTGCACCGCAATTTGATAATTTTTTCTCTAAATTTTCAAAACCCCGATCTAAATGATAAACTCTATTTATTATGGTTTCTCCTTCCGCACATAAGGCTGCAATTACAAGGGATACAGATGCCCTTAGATCTGTAGCCATTACTTGAGCACCCACTAAGTTTGCTTTGCCAGTTATTATAGCTTGGTCTCCATCTAAATAAATATCTGCTCCCATTCTAACTAATTCCTGCACGTGCATAAATCTATTTTCAAAAATTTTTTCATTTATCACTGAAACACCGTGCGCTTGTGTAAGTAATGCCATAAACTGTGCCTGTAAATCTGTTGGAAAACCAGGATAGGGCTCCGTTATAAGCTCTATGGGTTTAATTTCATCTATTTGATAGTCATCAACATGTATGCCATTATCAATTTCTTTTATTTGGAAACCAATATTTCTTAATAGNTGCANAGGTAATTCCAAGATATTTGGGTCGCAACCCTGTAATATTAAATTTCCTCTTGTAATACATGCCGCGATTGCAAAAGTTACAGCCTCAATCCTGTCAGACATGACCGTGTGCGATGCACCATGAAGTGTTTCTTTCCCATCTATAAGTATATTTTTTTCGTTGATCTCAATATTTGCTCCCATTTTTTTTAAGCAATCAATCAAATCCAAAACTTCAGGCTCAATTGATGCGTTGCTTATCTTCGTTTCGCCCTTTGCAAGTGATGACGCCATTATTAAATTTTGAGTCGCNCCCACGGATGATTTTTCTAATTGAATATGATTGCCTGTCAGGCCTTTCTTAGCTTCAGCTATGACAAATCCCTTCTCAACTTTGACGTTGGCACCTAATGTTTTTAGACCGTTTAAATGAATATCAACTGG
This sequence comes from Rhodobiaceae bacterium, assembly GCA_002699615.1. Classification (GTDB taxonomy): domain Bacteria; phylum Pseudomonadota; class Alphaproteobacteria; order Rhizobiales; family TMED25; genus TMED25. Next base: position 43,422 of record PAAM01000009.1, read on the forward strand.
ACGCGTACCAATGGCGCACCCACCTGGCATTGAAACACGAGCGTAACCCTCTCTNGCAAGTAAGGGGCCGATTACTAGAAAGCTAGCCCTCATTTTGGAAACATTTTCGTACCCAGCAGTTGTGCTGGCTATATTAGCCATATTAANGGAAATAGCCCCGCTGAGATCACTCTCTTTTACNCNAATTTGNTTTATGCTCGCGCCAAGCTCCTCTAAAATAAATGTAAGAGTTTTTATATCTGTTAGATTAGGTACATTATGTATTTGTAATACNTCATCCGTTAGGATGGATGAAATCATAATAGGAAGTGAGGAGTTCTTTGAACCCGAAATTGAAACTTTTCCATTTAGCCTGTTACCGCCGATAATTCGAATTTTATCCATCTTTTGCTTCGCTATTATTTGCTTTCTTTTCTTTTTTCTTGATTGCTTGAGCTTTTCGTTTCTTCAAATTCTCTTTCAAAGCTGTTGCTAATTTTTGATTGTCTTTTTTTCTTAATTTTGCCATATTTCGTCTTGTATTATGTTTTTTTGATTAATATTTTACAAATGCATATGAAGCCGCAGTAGCTCAGTGGTAGAGCGCACCCTTGGTAAGGGTGAGGTCGAGTGTTCAATCCACTCCTGCGGCACCATTTACCATAAATATATAATTAAAAGATTATATTGAAAATCCTTTCTTTGTTATTTACTCTAAATTCATGAAGAAGAAGCTGCTAATATTATCAAATTTACCAACAAAAAATACTGAGATATTACTTTACGAGACACAAAAAGGTGCCAAATCTATTGAGTCAAATAATATTAATATATTGGCTTGCGATGCTCGAGAAGTAAACCATAACCATATCCAAGACTCAGCTGGNATAATAATTGGCACTACCGAAAACCTGGGTTATATGAGTGGGATTATTAAAGATTTTTTTGATAGAAATTATAATCACTGTATCGATAAAACAAATGGTATGCCCTATGCAATATATATTCGCGCAGGACATGATGGTACAGGTACCGAGGTAAATATAAAAAAAATAATAACTGGTTTAAAGTGGAAAGAGGTACAAAAACCACTTATACTTAAAGGCAGTTGGAATGATAATTTTAAAAGCCAATGCTTCTCGCTTGGTGCAACGATCGCGGCTGGACTGGATGCCAACATATATTAAATTTTAATAACTGGAATAGTATGTTCACAAAAAGTAAAAATAATGCAATTGAAATTGAGCTGGTAAGTAAAAACAAATTAAATAGCTACCTCAAAGAAAACCCAGATCAAAGAAGTTGGATCGANCAAAATACATTTACAGCTGATCCTGGTGAGGTGGTCATAATNCCAAAAGATAAAGATAATATAAGAAAAGTTTTACTGGGAAAACCAAATGAAANTGATGTTTACTCTAAATTTATTTGNAGTAATTTGGCAAAAAAATTACCCNGTAATAATTACTACATTTCAAATTTAGAACCACTTGATATAATACCATACTTAAGCTGGGCACTCAGTTGCTACAAATATGACAGTGCACCAATTTCCAAATCGAAACTATTCCTTCCAAATGAGATTTATAGCGAGGTAAGTGTACATGTAGAGAGTATATTTTTCACAATGGACCTTATAAATCATCCTGCCAATAAACTCACAACAAATGAATTTGCTAAAATTATAAGTAAACATTTTTCAAAGAAAAATTGTAAAGTGAAAGAAATTATCGGGGAAGATCTACTAAAGTATAATTTACCTCTGATATACGAGGTCGGAAAAGCGAGTGAACATAAGCCAAGATTAGTTGANATTCAATGGGGAGATAAAAATAATCCAAAAGTNACACTTGTTGGAAAAGGTATAACTTTTGATACAGGTGGTTTAGATATAAAACCATCCTCGGGCATGCTGCTCATGAAAAAGGATATGGGTGGTGCGGCAAATATAATAGGCCTCGCAAATATGATTATTGGAAANGATCTGGATTTAAACTTAAGGGTATTAATACCAATTGCCGAAAATTCAATTTCTGGTAACTCCTTCAGGCCAGGTGATATTTTAAACTCAAGAGCNGGTTTGNCAGTAGAAATTGGAAATACCGATGCAGAAGGCAGATTAATATTAGCCGACTCCCTGGCCCTCGCTGATGAAGAATCACCAGAACTAATTATTGATATGGCGACCTTGACTGGCGCTGCGAGAGTTGCCGTTGGGCCAGAAATAGTTCCATTTTTTAGTACAAATGAAGTAATTGCAAATGATCTAAAGAGTATTTCAAAAGTTGTTCAAGATCCTGTGTGGGAACTACCCTATTTTGAACCTTACGAAAAATGGCTTAGTAACGATATCTCGGACTTAAATAATTCACCAAGTACACCATTTGCAGGCTCTATTGTTGCAGCCGAATTCTTAAAAAAATTCGTAAATAAAACAGATAGTTATTTACATTTCGATGTTTATTCCTGGAATAATGGGACCAACAAGGNAATTCCGAAAGGTGGGGCTGCTCAGGGTATCCGAGCTATTTATCAGTTGATAAAAGAACGNTACAATAAATAATTTTAGGTGTAACATTCGATATTTTATTATCACAAGTCCTAAAACGGATGTAAAAAAAGAGCCCTCAAATTCTTCTGAAACAATATCGGAAGCACTTTATGGTGAGTTCATAAAAGTTGAAGATGAAGATGAGGGATGGGTATATGGCCGATTATCAAACGATAACTATCTTGGCTATGTNGTAAAAACCGCAACTAGAATTGANGACTATGATTTAAGAAATACTTTTCTTAAAATCAATACAAATAGCGCCCACATATATTCCTCACCGGATCTAAAATCACCAATTAAAAAAACTTTATTCAGAAATTCAAGAATCTCTTGTGACTTGTCGAACATAAAAAATAATTTCGTTAAAATGAATTTTGATGATGGGTTTATAAATATGAGTCATGTTCGGAGAAATCACGAAAAAACTGATTTTGTTGATATAGCAAAAAGTTATGTTGGGACANCCTACAAATGGGGTGGAAGAACTATTCTTGGAATAGATTGTTCTGGATTAGTTCAAACTTCACTCAATGCAGTTGATTATGAGTGCCCGAGAGANAGTACTCAGCAATGCGAGGTATTGGGTGAAAACATAGATATTAAANCAGACATTAGTAGTTTGCGCAGGGGGGATATTATTTTTTGGGAAGGTCATGTAGCGATATATATTGAAACAAATAAAATTGTTCATAGTAATATGACTAGCATGGATGTGCGAGTTGAAAATTTTAGAAAGATAAAAGAAAGATTAGATAAAGAAGATAATCACATTAAGTCAGTTGCTAGGATGATACCTTAATTAATTTATATGTAGCTATCCCAAAAGAGCTGAAGAGATTAATTTTTTTGTATACTCATTTCTAGGCTTATTAAATATATTTTCTGTGTAATCCATCTCAATAATTTCACCAGAGTTTAAAACCATCACTCGATCTGCAACATACCTTATGACACGAAGATCATGGCTTATAAAAATATATGAGGTATTAAATTTATCTTGTAATTCTTTCAGTAGGTTTAATATTTGTAGCTGGACAGTTGCATCCAAAGAACTTGTTGGTTCATCTAAAACAAGCAATTTTGGTCTTAATATAATTGCTCTAGCTATTGCTATCCTTTGCCGCTGACCTCCTGAAAACTCATGCGGATATCGATTCAATTGATCAGGCTCCAAGCCAACATCCTCCAGTGTTTCAAGAACTCTTTTCCTTCTTTGATTTGGGTCTAACTCAATTTTCTGCGCGATCAATCCTTCTTCAATTATTTGTTCCACAGTCAATCTTGGAGATAATGATCCGAAAGGATCCTGAAAAACAATTTGTAAATCTTTCCTGACTTTCTTCAAATTTCTAATTGATTTTTTTGAAATATCATCACCCATAAATACGATTCCTCCGTCAGATTTTATCAGTCTTAAAATTGAGAGCCCGATTGTTGTTTTGCCTGACCCGGACTCACCAACTAAACCAATTGTTTCCCCGAGGTTAACGGATAAGTTAATATTATTGATAACTTTATTGACTATTGTCTTTCGCAATAGTTTATTTTGTTCATACTGCGCGCTAAGGGTGTTAAGTTTAAGTAACTCTAGCGATTTACTCCTATTCCGCTCTTTTCTCTCAAGGTTTCGAGCATTGACCAACTTCTTGGTGTAAGGGTTTGCTGGCTTTTTAAAAATACTAAACGTGGAACCTTCTTCTACTACATATCCATCTTGCATCACATAGACATAATCCGTAAAATTTTTTACAATACTTAAGTCATGTGTAATAAATAATATGGTAAGATTAAATTCCTGCTGAAGTGTTTTGAGTAGTTTAAGTATTTCATATTGAACAGTGACATCTAGTGCGGTCGTTGGCTCATCTGCAATTAAAAGTTTTGGGTTATTCGCAAGTGCCATTGCTATCATAACCCGTTGCCTCTCGCCACCGGACAATTGATGTGGGTATCGGGTGAGTTTTTCTTTTGGCTCATTTATCCTTACCTTACTCATTAACTCGATGACAGCATCTCGAACAGCCACAATTTTTTTTGCTTTGTGCGAAATTATAGACTCACTGATTTGCCTCTCGATTGTGTGTAATGGATTTAATGAACTGAGAGGCTCCTGAAAAATCATAGAGATGTCATTCCCCCTAATTTNATTCAATTCNTTTTGNTGTATTTTTAATATATCTTTACCGGAGAAAATAATNCTACTTTCATCGGTAATACTCGATGGATTTGGGTGAAGTCTNAAAATTGANAGNGCTGTNAGNGTTTTACCTGAACCGGACTCGCCAACTATTGAAATTGTCTTACCTTTTGGAATTGATATATTTAAATTTCTGATGGCAAACCCTCTATCACCATTTGCTGTAAAGTTAAGGCCAAAATCTCTCATTTCAAGTATATTTTTATTACTTATATTCATTTTAATCCCTAAATACTTTCCTCGGGTCGAAGGCATCTCTTACGCCCTCTCCAATGAAGATCAATAGACTTAATAGAATTGCTATACCAAAGAAACTCGTTAAACCAAGCCATGGCGCATGAATATTATTTTTACCTTGAGATAAAAGTTCGCCAAGTGATGCTGATCCAGGGGGGAGACCAAAACCTAAAAAATCTAGTGACGTGAGAGTTACGATGGAACCGTTTAATATGAAAGGTAAAAAAGTTAAAGTTGCAACCATCGCATTTGGTAAAAGATGCTTGAACATAATTCTCATATTTGACACACCAAGAGCTTTTGCAGCTAAAACATATTCAAAATTTCTTGCTCTCAAAAATTCTGCCCTAACCACCCCAACAAGACTAACCCATGAGAATAGTAATAGGATAAACAGGAGAAGCCAGAAGGAAGGAGTAATTACTGCCGAGATGATAATAAGAAGATATAATGATGGAATTGAATTCCAAATTTCTATTAATCTTTGCGAGAAAAGATCAGTTAAACCACCAAAAAATCCTTGCAGTGCACCAATAGTTACTCCAATACAAGATGATAAAACTGTTAGAATTATTCCAAATATTACAGAAATGCGAAAACCATAGACAAGTCTCGCTAAAACATCCCGTCCTTGGTCATCAGTTCCAAGCCAGTTCCAATTCCACAAACTACAATTTTTATCATCAACACCATTCGTGTAATTCTGACACCTCACTTCTTTTTCGATTAAATAGGATGGGGGGGAGGGTGCTGGGGATGGAATCTCATAATTAATTGTTTTATAATTGTACCTGACTATGGGCCATAGAATCCAGCCATTTGCTTCAATCTCGTCTGAAATAAAGGGGTCTCTATAGTCAGTTATTGCTAAAAATCCACCAAATTTTTCCTCAGGATAATCGATAATAACAGGCGCAAGGATTTCACCCTTATAGTAAACGATAACTGGCCTATCATTTATTAATATCTCTGAAAATAATGATACAACAAATAGAAAAAAGAAAATCCGCANTGATAGNAAAGCACGTTTATTTTTTTTAAAGTTATATAGTCTCCTTCTNGTAATTGGAGTNAAGCTTTTGGACAGATTCCACATCTATGTATNCCTAAATTAATCCTTTTACAATTCTCTCTTTTCAAAATCAATTCTTGGATCAATCCAGTGATATAAAAGATCAGAAATGAGATTTATCAATAAACCAATAAATGAAAAAATATATAGTGTCGCAAAGACAACCGCATAGTCTCTATTTATAATTGACTCGAAACTTAATAAACCAAGCCCGTCTAATGAAAAGATTGTTTCAATTAACAATGAGCCAGTAAAGAATGCCGATATAAATGCCGCAGGAAAACCAGATATTATTATCAACATCGCATTACGGAACACGTGCCTTCTTAAAACTTGATTATCAGTCAGGCCCTTAGACTTTGCGGTTAGAACATATTGCTTACCAATTTCATCTAGAAATGAATTTTTGGTCAGTAAGGTCGTAGTAGCAAATGCAGCGAGTACCATTGATATTAGTGGAAGTGTTATGTGCCACATATAATCAATTATTTTTCCAAATAGACTCAAATCGTGAAAGTTATCTGATGTCAAACCTCTCAATGGAAACCAATCGAGATAGCTCCCCCCAGCAAAAAATATGATNAGAAAAATTGCAATTAAAAAACCTGGTAGTGCATAGCTGACAACAATAATGGTTGAAGTCCATAAATCAAATTTTGTGCCATCCTTTATTGCCTTCGCCATTCCTAAAGGAATTGAAATTACATAAGATATTAGAGTCATCCAGAGGCCAAGTGATATTGACACTGGCAACTTTTCTATTACAAGGTCTATGACTTTTATATCGCGATAATAACTTTCTCCAAAATCAAACTTCATATAATTAATGATCATATGATAAAATCTCTCAATGGGAGGCTTATCAAAACCGAATTGTTTTTCTAGCTCCAAAATAAAATCTTGATCTAAGCCTTGACTGCCTCGGTATTTACTGTTTGTGTCCGAGTTTTGTATACCTTGATTAAAATCACCGCTGTAGCCTCCAGAAATTCGTGATAGAGCTGAACTATCAGTGCCTTCAATTTGAGCTATTATTCTCTCGATTGGCCCCCCTGGTGCAAATTGAATAATCAAAAAACTTATAGCCATAATACCAAAAATAGTTGGAATTATAAGAAGTAGGCGTTTGATTGTGTATGCAAGCATAATGACTGATCAATTTCGGTATAAAAAACTTATTTTGTCCACCAGGTGAATAAATTTACATTGTAGTCGGGTTGGTTAACAGAATATTCAAATTTATTCCATCTTGCGACTCTCAGCCCTTCAGAATAATAGTGTGGAATAACAAAATAGTTCCACTTTAATACCCTATCCAACGCTTTTGTTGTTGATATCAGCTCTGACCTCGTTTCCGCGTAAATTAATTTATCAATAAGTATGTCAATGGCCTCATCTTTGATGCCAATTATATTTCGACTCCCTTCTGAGCCTGCCGCTTCTGAGCCCCAATAGTCTCTTTGTTCATTTCCAGGTGATAAACTTTGTGGAAAGGTTGCAACAATAATATCAAAATCAAACTGGTCGACCCTTAATTGATATTGTGCNGTATCTACTAACCTTATGTTGGCCTCAATACCAATTGATCTAAGATTGCTTTGGAATTGAGTTATAATTCTCTCCATATCTGGCTGAGAGATAAGAAACTCAATTACAAAAGGTTGATTTGTATTTTTATCAATTAGCTTACCATCAATTACTGTGTAGCCGGCATCCATTAATAGCTTCTGGGCTTCTCTGAGATTCCTTCTNATATTTTGTGGATTTCCACCAATAGGATTCTCATAGGTCTCATTAAAAATCACATCNGGTATTAAGTTGCTAATTTCCAATAGAATCTCATACTCTCCTCCATCAGGCAAGGATTTGGACTCCAATTCAGAATTATCAAAGAAGCTATCAATTCTTTGATACTGGTCATAGAATAAATTTGAGTTTAGCCACTCAAAATCAAATGCAAGATTCAACGCTTTTCTCACCTCAATATCCTGAAACTTAAGCTTTCGTAGATTCATCGCGAATGCTTGCATACCTTGGACATTTTTAAGTTTGAATACCTCAAGCTTTACCTCACCATTGTCCCTTTCAGCAAAATCATANCCTGTTGCCCATCTTTTAGAAGAATTTTCAAAAATAATATCAATCTCATTCGCCTTAAACGCCTCCAACTGNACTTGACGATCTCTGAAATATTCAAAAATAATTTNATCGAAGTTATTGAAACCCAAATTTACNGATAAATCTTTTCCCCAGTAATCTTCNACTCTCTCATAAACTACCTTTTTATTNACTTGAACTTCTGAGTATTTATATGGACCTGAGCCTAAGGGAAACTCGAGTATTGTCTTACCAAAATCCCTTGTTTGTAAGTTCCAAAAATGTTTTGGCAATATTGGAAATTGACCTGTAATTAATGGNAGTTCTCNATTACCTGATTGATCAAACTTAAATTCAATCATTTGGTNACTTATAATATTCACTTCGCTGACATTNCTATAATAGTATTGATAATTTGGATTGTATTCCTTTAGTGTTTCAAGTGACCATTTAACATCCTCTGCAGTTATTTTTGTACCGTCATGCCATTTTGCATTATCTCTTAATTTATAAATTACGTATGAAAAGTCTGCAGGNTGATACATAGCCTCCGCGAGCAAGCCATAATAGGAAAAGGGTTCGTCATCTGAATTTTTAAGTAAGCTATCATAGATATAATAGCTCCCCATGGCCGGTACACCCTTTAAATTGAACGGGTTTAACGTATCAAATGAACCAATGGCAGGCTGCTTGATAGTTCCTCCCTTTGGCGCTGATGGATTAACATAATCAAAATGAGNAAAATCTTCTGAATATTTTAATTCATCACCGAGTGTAAATGCATATTTCCAAATTATATCTTCGTTATCNCGGAAATCATTAGCTAANACATAATTAGTAGNCCCTAAGATAAAGAGNGCNGTCAGAAGTATGATTTTGATATTTCTAATAGGCATAATAAAAATATAATTTAATAACCAAACAAAGTCTAATTGAAAGATAACAGGCCTTAATTTATTGATTAGTCTATTGTAGACACTGAATCTGGCGATATATCATGCAAGTATACAATAAGATCGGCTCGATCTTTTGGTTTTCTTATGCCTGCATAACCCATTATAGTCCCTGGTAGCCATTTTTTTGGATTTTCTAGAAAGTGAAAAAGGTTTTCAAAGGTCCAACTTTCATCATTAGCACCTCTTTCGTTTAGTGCATTAGAGTAAGCAAAGTCATCCATAATACCCATTTTTCGATCAACTATATTGTAAAGATTAGGACCTATTTTATTAGCAGATCCTGCCTCGAAATTATGACAGGAAACACATTTTTTTGCAACTTTTTGACCATTCTCAAGACTTGCCATGACAAGTAATTCCATTACATCTATCTCAACAACTTCTACCATTTCATCTACAATAGATGCCTCTGTATCTGGTAGTTCAACAACATATGCTTGCTCTTTAAGTTCAGGCTCGGAATATAAGAAATCTGTTACGATGGTTAGGACTAATATGAATAGAGCAGTTGCGCAAATCGCGCCAAAGATTTTATTAATTTCAAAACTATCCATGCTTTATCAGTCCAAGTACTTTTTTTTATAATATAAATGAATTTGTAAAACCACAAAAAAATTTACTAATATTCAATAATTCTAATATTTAATTATATATGTTTTAAATACAGATATTCCAAATGAATAGTAGCAATAAAACCATAATACTTATTCCAGCNAGAATAGCNTCCACTCGGCTNCCGAATAAGCCACTANTAAAAATAGATGGCAAAGAAATGATTCTAAAAGTCTGGGAAAGCGCCCAAATGTCAAATGCAGATTTAGTAATGGTTGCAACAGACTCCGCCGAGATAGCTGATATCCTCAGAAAAAATAATGCAAAGTACTTCATAACAAAGAATGAGCACGTAAGCGGAACAGATCGAATTCATGAAGTGCTAACAACAATAGATCCCGATAAGCATTATGAATATGTCGTAAATTTACAGGGGGACCTTCCAAATGTTAAATCGAGTATAATTGACAGAGGCTTAGAACAGATAAAGGATACTGATGCCGATATTTTGACGTACGCCAGAATAATTGACGATAAAAAAGATATCCTGAACCCAAATATTGTCAAAATTGCAACCAGTGCATCACAGAAGAATGACTTACAGGCAATTTATTTTTCAAGATCACCAATTCCCTATGGTGGAAAAGTTTACTATGAGCATATTGGTATTTACATATATAAAAGAGAAGCTCTAGATAGATTTATCTCCATGAAACCTTCTTCTCTTGAAAAAGAAGAAAAGTTGGAACAGCTTCGTGCAATACAGAATTCAATGAAAATTAATTTAATTCTCGTAGATGATAAAATTATTAGCATTGACACGTTAGATGATGTAGAAAGATTTAAGAATACCATAAAGGATTATGATTAGAGATGAATAATAAAGTAGTTTTCCAAGGTGAAATGGGGGCATATTCTCATATTGCATGTTTAAAAAAATACCCAAATATGCNACCTATTCCAGCTGCAACTTTTGAAGATGCTTTTGCACAGGTAAAAAATAAAGATGCAAAGTATGCTATGATTCCCATTGAAAATTCGTTGGCTGGTAGAGTCGCGGATATACATCACCTTTTACCGACATCAGGACTTTATATTGTTGATGAATTTTTTCTGCCAATTGAGCACCAACTGATAGGTGTNCAAAACGCAAATGAAAAAACGATTAAGAGNGTGATGAGTCATAGGCATGCTCTTGGACAATGCAGAAATATCATTAATCAATTAAAACTAACCCAAATAGTGGGTGGCGACACTGCTGGCTCTGCAAAAATTATATCTGAAACAAATGATCCAACAATTGCAGTCTTAGCCAGTGAGTTAGCAGCAGAATACTATGACTTAAAAATTATTAGAAAGAATGTTGAGGATGCAGATCATAATACAACAAGATTCATAATTTTATCCCGTGAACCAGATGACGCCGAACCAAGTGAAAAAACAACAATCACAAGTATTATTTTTCGTGTTAGGAACGTCCCAGCCGCTTTATATAAGGCAATGGGGGGTTTTGCAACAAATAGCGTAAATTTAACGAAATTAGAATCCTATATTATTGGCGGTAGCTTCTCTGCTGCTCAATTTTATGTAGATATTGAAGGCCATCCTCATGATGATAATGTCAGATTAGCCCTCGAGGAGCTAGATTTCTTCTCCTCTGAACTAAAAATACTTGGTGTGTACCACGCGAGTGAAATGNGATCAAAAACTGACAATGATCATAATTTTCTGAAATAATGTACAGTCAGAAAATATCCACTAAATAAGATGAAGTATTTATACCAATATAGAATATGATTTGTTATAATCTCATATGAGAAGTTAGCGTTGGACGTAATTATCGCCAATCGGGTCAGGTCCGGAAGGAAGCAGCCACAACGATTTTTTTGCGGGTCATGAGCTAGCTTCTCACTAGTTACAGTAAAGATAAGAGTCATAAGTTGTCTGAAAATACCAACNACAAAATACTTGCAAGAAAATATAGACCAACTTCATTTGATGAGCTTGTTGGACAAGACAATATAGTTAATACGATNAGTAACTCCATTCAATCAAACAGNTTAGGACAAGCATACCTATTTACAGGTATAAGAGGTGTTGGAAAGACGACTACAGCAAGAATCCTTGCACGAACGATAAATTATACTTTAGATAGTGNTGAATATACCCCCCTAATCAAGATTGAGAAGCTTGGATTGAACTGCCAAGCAATCATGGAGTCCCGTCATCCAGATGTATTCGAGATGGATGCAGCGTCAAATACTGGAATTGATAATGTACGAGAAATAATTAATTTCGCACAAACAAAACCTACTATGGCGAAATTCAAGATATTTATAATTGACGAAGTGCACATGTTGTCAAAACAGGCGTTTAATGGATTACTCAAAATACTTGAAGAACCACCCGAACATGTAGTTTTTATATTTGCAACAACTGAAATAGAAAAAATACCTGTAACCGTTTTATCAAGGTGCCAGAAATTTAATTTGAAACGGATAGATAATAAAATCATGTCAAAATACCTGAAAACAATATCCGAAAAGGAGAGTATTTCTGTAAATGATGAGAGTTTAAATATTATATGTAACGCATCTGAGGGGTCTATGCGAGATGCATTATCAATATTAGACCAAGCAATATCACTCTGTGAGGGGAATATATCCCAAGAAAAGCTGTCAGAGATGCTTAACCTAAATAACATGAATTTTATTATAGATCTCTTCGAAAAACTAATACAAAGTCAAACAGAACAAATTCCAGAAAAAATTAGTGAAATCTATCAAAATGGTTTTGAGGCTGTGTCTATAATCAGGGATTTATCGCGAATTACCCATTTTGCCTCTCTGATGAAGTTAAATATTCCAATGCAAAATGATGTATTATCAGACCAGCAAAAGAAAGATNTGGAGAAGCTGATCACAAGTAGTGATATATCTTCTCTGGTGCATATGTGGCAAATGCTTCTTAAAGGATATAATGAAGTNAAAAGCTCATTCGACCAAAATATAGCNNTAGAAATGCTATTCATAAAATTATGTTATTCAAATCAGCTGCCCCCAATTGATAGTCTAATTAACGANATTAAAAAAACTGCCCGGAAAGANTCAAAAAAAATAGAAAGTGAAATTTCANCAGAAATAGAGAGTCAATCTGAAACAGTAAGTATACCCGAAACATTTGACGAAATAAAATCAATGCTTGTCGAAAATGATATCAGACTCTCAGATGAAATAGATAAATTTGATCTGATTGAATACAAGATTGGACACATAGAGCTTTCATCAAACGAAAAAGTTAGCGATGAGGTGATCTNTACTATGCAATCGACTTTAAATAATGTTACAAGCATTGATTGGACAATCAACGTATCTGGAAATGATGTTGAAGATCAAAATCAAATTACAATTGATAACATAAAGGAACATTTTCCAAACGCAGAGGTCGTAAATGAAGATGAAAACATACAAAACGGAGGTTAGATGGATTTTTCCGAGATAATGAAACAAGCTGGCAAAATTCAAGATCAGATGAAATCAGCAAAAGAAGAACTTAAAAATATTGAAATTGAAGGNACTTCAGGTGGTGGGCTCGTGAGGGTAATTATAAATGGCGATAATGAATTAAAGAAAATTAATATTGANCCATCCATCTTAGTTGCAACTGAGAAAGAAATTATTGAAGACCTTATAATTGCAGCTTTNAGCGATGCAAAATCAAAAATAGATANTGAAATTGCNAAAAAAATGAAGGACTTAACGGGCGGTCTCCCAATTCCCCCAGGATTTAATATTGGTTTTTAATTAATGAGTTTTGACGATAAAAATGAGATTGATAACTTTATTAAGCTGCTATCAAAGTTACCGGGGCTTGGGCCTAGATCAGGAAGAAGGGCTGCCCTCGCAATTATTAAGCAAAAAGAAAGACTGTTACTTCCTTTAAAAGAAGCTTTTAATGACATAAGTGAAAAAATTATAATTTGCGAAATTTGTAATAATATTGACCTCAAGTCACCCTGTGCGATATGTAGCAATAAAAATAAAGACCTAAATATTATTTGCGTAGTGGAGGAAATATCCGATCTGTGGGCTATAGAAAGAGCTGGGGTATTCAAAGGATATTACCATATNCTTGGTGGNGTATTAAATGCGTTAGATGGGGTTGGNCCTGAACAATTAAATATTGAAAAATTAGGGCANAGAATAAAACANAATGATGTTCAAGAAATAATTTTAGCACTGAGCGCCACAATAGATGGCCAAACAACACTTCATTTTNTGATTGATTATTTGGAAGATTTTAATATTAAAATCACAAAGCTAGCTCACGGAATTCCAATCGGTGGCGAATTGGACTACTTAGATGATGGTACCCTCACGCAAGCAATACTATCCAGAACCGAAGCAGACTAGTCTTTAGACTTATCCAGCAGCCTCTCAGTATCAGGAGGCTGTTCTAAAACATCAAGCTTTCTTCCACTTGTNGCAATTTTTTTTGTTGATACTGCAATCTTCTCGATGTCACTACTTGCCAAGTTGAAATGCTTTTGTAATTCGTGAACTCTACTATTCAGCCGTTCAATATCCATTAGAATGTTTCCAACTTCTGTCTTTATTATGCCAAGTTGTTTTTGCATTTGCGCATCACGTATGAGTGTCTGCAGCGTTTGAACGGTTAGCATTAAAGTATTTGGAGAGACAATAGTAATTCCGGCTCTATAAGACTTTTGAATCAAGTCACCAAAATTCTCATACAAATCAGCGTATATGGACTCGGATGGTATAAACATAATCAATGGCTCCCTAACTTCACCTGGTATTTTGTATTTATCTGCGATATCACTTACATGCTTTGAGACNTCAACTTTGATTTTGGTAGAAGCCTTTTTCTTATCTTCAGCTGTTTTTGAAGATCTGAGTTCATCAAAACTTTCCAAAGGAAATTTTGAGTCAATAACAACTAATTCATCTGAATTTGGTATTCGAATTATACAGTCCGGCCTTTTTGAGTTGGATAAGGTATATTGAAATGAGTAAAGGGTACTTGGAAGTGAATCCGCTATTATTGACTCCATCCTCGCCTGCCCGAAAGCCCCTCTTTGTTGCTTATTCGATAATATGCCTTGTAGGTCTATTACATTATTCGATAGATCTGTAATATTTTTTTGTGCATTATCAATTACTGCAAGACGCTCCGATAATTTTGTTAAATCCTCATGCGTCCTCTCGCGACTTTGTTTAAGCTCCTCTTGAACTTTTTCATTAATTTTATCTTTTACCTCATTGATTGAATTATTTAATCTATCATGATTCCCATTAAATAGATCTGTGAGTGATTTAAGCTTAAAATCTAATTCATTATTTTGTTTGAGTAATTCACTNATCTCAGTTTCAGAGTTAGTNNCGTTTCTCTTAGTTTNTGTGAACATCATATAAAGTAAGATAATTAAAACAGAAAACAGGAGTATCGTAAATAATGTGAGTTCNGTCATATTNTAAATTATATTGATATTATTTGTACATTTTAATATGTTTTGCATTAAAATACTAATTTAATATGTAGAGAAAGATATGATTTATCCAATCCTAACTATACCAGAAAAAATATTGCGNACAAAATCTGATAAAGTTGATAAAATAAATGGTGAAATCCTGGCTATATTAGAAAATATGGCAGAAACAATGTACGCGGCACCAGGAATTGGACTCGCCGCCGTACAAGTTGGTATAAAAAAAAGATTGGTTGTTATTGATTGCGAGCACAGCGAGGAGAAGAAAAAGAACCCCCTCTTCATGATTAANCCTGAAATTATGTGGACCTCGGATGAAATGAGTNTCTACAAAGAGGGGTGCCTNTCAATACCTGATTATTATGTGGAAATTAAACGACCATCTGAATGTCGGGTTAAGTATGTAGATAAAAAAAATAAGGAACAATTTTTGGATTGCGAAGGGCTTCTNGCAACGTGTGTCCAGCATGAAATAGATCATCTAGATGGGAAATTATTTATCGACCACCTCTCACGAATAAAGAGATATTCNATCGAAAAAAAATTTATCAAACAATACAAGCAAAAAGCTTGAGATCAGTCATATGAACATTATTTTTATGAGTTCGTCAGAATTTGGATTACCGACCTTACAAAAACTTGTTGAGTCGAAAAATAAAATTATAGCCGTTTACACGANGCCGCCAAAACAATCTGGAAGAGGCTTGAAGGTCAACAAGTCTATAATTCATCAATATGCGGAGCAAAATAACCTAAACATCCGAACGCCTGCAGATTTTAGAGGGGAAGCTGAGATAGATTTCATGAAAAAATCAAATCCCGATCTTGGTATTGTAGTGTCCTATGGATTAATAATACCAGCTAGACTCTTAGAAATTACGAGATTTGGTTTTTTAAATATTCATCCATCACTTCTGCCAANATGGAGGGGGGCTGCNCCTATACAGAGAGCAATAATAAATGGGGATAAGAATACAGGCATAAATATAATAAAATTGGACGATGGATTGGATACGGGAGATATTTGTAAAAAAATTGTGATTGATATTANGGAGATAGATAATAACGAGACACTATCCCTTAAATTATCGAAAATAGGAGCTGATCTTATGATGCAGGTNATCGGAGAGCTGAAAGANGGAGATTTAANTTTCACCAAACAAGATAAAGATAATATAACCTATGCNGAAAAAGTGGATAAAAGTGAAACAAAGTTGGANTTTAATCAAACAGCCAAGGAAGTAAATAATAAAATAAGAGGGTTAAGCCCTTACCCTGGAGCATGGTTTTATTACAAGGATGAAACTAATGGTTTTAGGGCTCGAATAATCCAAGCCGAAATCTTGGAAGAGTCCGGTCAACCAGGTGAAATAATAAACAACGAGCTATCTATAGCATGTGGTGATAATGCNATTAAACCAATTTTAATACAAAAAGAAGGGAAAAAACCAATGCATATCAAGGATTTCCTGCTTGGAACCAAAATACAAAGNGGTGTCATAGTAAATAAATCAGCAATATAAATTAAAAAATGAGATATAAACTTACAATCGAATATGAGGGAACCAATTATTCTGGTTGGCAAAAGCAAAAAAATTCTTCATCAATTCAAGAGAATATAGAAATTGCAATTGAGAAATTTTGCGGTCAAAAATTGAGTATATTTGGAGCAGGAAGAACGGATGCAGGTGTCCATGCCTCTGGACAAGTTGCTCACGTTGATTTTATTGAGGATCGCGGNGTAGATCAGGTATTAANGGGGATTAATTTTTATCTGCAGAATGAAAAAATTAGTGTGTTGGAGGTTGAAAAAGTCAGCCAAGTATTCGATGCAAGATTTTCAGCAATAATGAGGCACTATAGGTATAAAATTATAAACAGAAAAAGCCCTCTAACATATGANCTCAATAGATATTGTCATATCAGNAGACCCTTGAACNNCGCATTAATGCAAGATGCAGCAGACTTATTTATTGGAGAACACGACTTCACNACATTTCGCTCGGCAAATTGTCAGTCAANATCACCAATCAAAACCATTGAAAGCATTTTTGTAAAAATGTTGGGGGAGGAAATAATTNTTGATTTTTCCGCNAGATCTTTTTTACATACGCAAGTTAGATCGATAATGGGCTGCATTCTAAAAGCTGGTACAGGNTCTTGGGACTCTAATAAAGTATTAANNATTCTAAATGCCAAAAATCGGGACGAGTGTGCAAAACTTGCTTCAGCATCAGGTCTCTACTTACTGAAGGTTGATTATGATGAATAATAATTTAAAAGAAACTCTTCAAAAATTTCTATCAACAGATAATATTCATCTAATGGTAAATTTTCATCAACCTGATGCATGGATCTACCAACAGGTCCAAACTCAACAACAGGACAATATTTTGCAATGAACCTCGCATCAGAAGTGCCCCCGAGTGTATTCGTATTTGGTTTAATTTTTGTTTTATTATAAATTGTTTGCTTCAAGATGTTGCATAGCTCTTCATTTGAGGCTTTATAATCTTCGGCAAGAGATATTTTTTGTAACTCCCAGCTAAATCGATTTTGACCAAACTTCTTTGATATTTTATCCCTCAAATATTTCATTAGAGATTTTTCATCCCATAAATCATTAAATCGAATATTGAATGACGCCTTTATACTTTGTGGTATGACATTATGTGTATGGTTATTGACATCAATGGACGTAATTTCAATATTTGTTGGTAAAAAAATTTTTGTTCCTTTATCAATTTGACCTGAAATAGCACTTAGGGCAGATAGCATAGGGTTTATTGGGTTTGATGCTCTTTCGGGGTATGCAACATGACCCTGCTTGCCGCTAATAATTAAATTAAGTGATAAACTGCCTCTTCTTCCAGTTTTTATGTTGTCGCCTAGTTTCTCTGAGCTTGTGGGTTCTGTAACAATACAATCATCTATTTTAATGCCTTCATTGCTCAACCATTCTAGTGTTGGCCTTGTACCATTTATAGCAATACCTTCCTCGTCGCCTGTGATTAAGTAACTAAGCCTGTGATTCTGATCAATAGGGTTTTGAATATAATTAATTCCGGCAATTATGGATGAGATTAATGCCCCTTTCATATCTTCTGCGCCACGTGAAAAAATTGTGTTATTTTCAATATAGCCAGAAAATGGAGGGCGAGACCAATCTGATGCCTTTCCTGGGGTTACGACGTCAACATGACCAGCAAAGCAAAAATGTGGAGCTGTTGAACCAATGGTAGCAAACATATTCTCAACCTCATATGAATCATCAGATTTAAATTTTACTCTTTGGACTTCAAAATTATACTTAATAAAAAGCCTCTCAAGGAAATCAAAGGCATCCCCTACATCGGGTGTAATACTCTCAATTTTTAAGAAATCTTGAAGAAGATTTTGCGCTTCGTCTTTAGTAATCATGTAAATCCACAAACAGTTTATTATTATGATCTTAGTAGATCATTTATTGAAGTTTTGGCCCTAGTTTTTTCATCGACTCTCTTAACAATTACTGCACAATACAGCCCTAAACCCTCATCATATGCGTTTTCAGTCGGTAAATTACCAGGTACAACGACTGAATAGGATGGCACCCTACCAAAATGGATATCGCCGGTATCCCTATCAATTATTTTTGTTGATGCACCAATGAACACTCCCATTGAAATAACCGATCCCTCTTCGACTATTACCCCTTCGGCTATTTCAGATCTTGCTCCTACGAAACAGTTATCCTCTATAATAACTGGATTTGCTTGTAAAGGCTCAAGCACTCCACCAATTCCAACACCGCCACTTATGTGGCAATTTTTTCCAATTTGTGCACAAGAGCCAACAGTTGACCATGTATCTATCATGGTTCCATCATCAACATAAGCACCAACATTAATAAAAGATGGCATGATGACACAATCTTTTCCAATATATGCAGATTTTCTGATAGCGCCGTTAGGTACATACCTAAAGCCAGCATCCAAATATCGCTTCTCATCCCAATCGACGGTTTTTCCTTTTACTTTATCAAACCAAGTTGCATAAGGCCCACTTAAGGTGAAATTATTGTTAGTCCTAAAACTTAAAAGTATTGCTTTCTTTACCCATTGATGGACTACCCACTGATCATTTATCTTCTCGCAAACTCTTAAGTCTCCAGAGTCAAGTTGTTCAAGAACTTCATCAATGATTTCTTTGATATTAGATATTTGATGTGGCGCTGAGTCCTTCGCATCAAAGGCATCGTTTATAATATTTTCGTATTCCATTGTCATATAATCATCCCTTCATATATTTATTAATGAAAGATGCATATTTATTTTCATTTGAAAGATTACCTAACTTACCCATATCTATATTACTTTGTTTATAATTTCCAGTATCAATGAGAGATTTTATTGTTTTTCGGTACTCCTCGACCGCATTATAATAGGGCGAGTGCCCAGGCAGGCTGATTGATACACCCATATCGGCAAGTTCGTTTAAGGTAATTTCAGTAGAGTTATTTCCTAATATTATTGGCACCTTATTACTTTTTGCAATCCTCTCTATATCATTTTTTGAACTCACATTTATAACAAATAAAGCATCAGCACCCGCGTCTACATAGGCTTGCGCCCTCTCAAGTATATCATCAATCCCTTTTTGCTGATATGATCCAATTCGGGCAATAATACTTGTACTTTTGATATGCTTTGTGTCTACTGCTATTTTTATTTTCATCGCAGCTTCCTTTATATCAATAAAGCTTTGCTCGTCTGTATTAAGACCAAATTTGATTGGTAAATCCGTATCCTCAATCGAGATACCCGAGGCGCCCGCGTCTTCAAGTAGCTCAACTGTTCGGTGCACATTCAGAGCATTACCATATCCATGATCTGCATCAACTATGAGTGGTATTTTACTTGACCTTGCAACCCTCCGCACTGTATCGGCTAATTCAGTTACGGTTAGTAACATGAGGTCTGGTTCTGCTAGATGGTCTAAAGCCACAATTTTTCCAGGAATGATACCGAGTTTAAATCCTTCCTCTGATGCGATAAGAGCTGATAGAGGATTGAAAATCGTAGCTGGATTATAGCATTGATCATCCAATAATATACTTCTCAATTTTATATTTAACTCTTCCTTAATCATAACTTCTCAATGATTTATGTGATAACATTATCGTATAAATTCGCTGTAGTTTAAAATAAC
Source organism: Rhodobiaceae bacterium (assembly GCA_002699615.1). Classification (GTDB taxonomy): domain Bacteria; phylum Pseudomonadota; class Alphaproteobacteria; order Rhizobiales; family TMED25; genus TMED25. The sequence goes on from PAAM01000009.1 coordinate 63,765, forward strand.
CCTAAAGCGGTTTCCAATCATCCTTTTTCTCTTCCCAATTTTCAAAAATTTCTTGAGCCGCTTTTAAGGCATGATTAGTTTTTGGAAATCCGATATATGGCGAACATTGAAGAATAACTTCAATAAGCTCATCTTTATCTGCCCCTCTATTTAAGGCACCCCTAACATGAAGACCAACTTCATGAGGCAAATCAAGCGCGGCGGCGGCGGCCATAACTATCATTTCTCTTGTTTTTAGATCAAGGTTTGGCCTGTCCCAAACTGTTCCAAAACAATACTCATGAATGGCATCTGCATGCGTTGGACATATCTTATAAAGGTCATCCCAGCGTTCCAAACCTTCCTTACCGAAAGCTTCATCACGTATTTTTTTTCCTTTTTCCCATTTTTGACTTTTCATAATATTACTCCTTTTTTGCTATTATATCTTTGATGGCTTTTAACCCTTTTGTACTTTTTGCATTGTACACTGCTCTGCCTATCGCTCTGGTAAGAGTATCTGAGGCAACAGAACAAATAAATGAAAAATTATAATCCTTTTCATTATAATTTCTTTGACAATTAGAAATAGTGATTACAATATCACCGTCTAAGCTCGTACCAGCTGGTCTAATTGCCCTGCTTAATCCGGATGTACTCATCTTTGCCAGCTTATACAATTCCAACTTACTCAGATCCAAATTCGTTGCAATAACGGAAATAGTTGTATTTTGTCTTTCCTTTGGCTCCCTATAAAACTTTGTTGTTTCAATTATGTTAGGTTGATATTGATAATGTTTAAAATCTTTAAAATTTTCACTTAAATTATTTCCCATCTCGCCGTTAAATTCATACATACTGGAATATAGCAGTCCTGTTCCAGGGATTACCGTAGACCCAACCGAATTAACAATAGTGATAGCACCTATCATTACATCATTACCAATTTTTGAAGAGGCACTCCCAAGGCCGCCTTTGTGAATACCAGCCACAGCACCTATACCAGCACCAGAATTACCAAGTAAAAAATCTTTATTTGAGTTCAAATATGCTTCGTGGGCAAGCTTTTTATAAATTGAAGAGCTTATATTTGAATAATTTTGTTCAGTTATATCATATATTCCAGCGCACGGCACTATCGGTATCGACTGGCCTGTATCATTTATTTTATAACCTCTATTTTCTAATTTTAGAGTATCTACATACTCAGAACCCGCTGCCAAGCCAAAAACGGATCCACCGCTAAGCGAAATACCGTCTATGAATTCGACAGTATTTTTTGGCTGTAATAACTCAATTTCACATGACGCTGGTGCACCGCCGAAGGAATAAGCTGATGCGCGAGTCTTATCATTAAATTTTAAAAATGTGACACCTGTGTGAAGATCGGTATTCTCGGCATTACCAACTTCAATACCTTCGACATCAGAAATAAGATTTTTTTTTCCAATAGTTATGTTTACTTTTTTTATCATATAGATTGCAGGATATCTCAAATATAATAATTTAATCTTAGTTATTATAAAATAAATATATTTTTTGTTTATGTTTTATATTTATTATTGTATAGATATTTAAATTTATAGTTGGAGAAAATAAAGTGAAGCGTACTTATCAACCAAGCGTACTTGTAAGAAAAAGAAGGCACGGTTTTAGGGCAAGAAAATCATCTAATGGGGGATTGAAAGTACTAAACCGCAGACGTTCGAAAGGTAGAAAACGTCTCTCTGCATAGTTCTGTTAAAACAATTGTATAGAATGGAAGTTATAAAAAAAAGCAATGAATTCAAACTTGCCTCAGGTGGTAAAAAGTTTGTAACGCCATCATTTATCTTTTTGAAGCATAAATTCGTAGATAAAAGGGGTTCAAATCCAAAAGTTGGTTATACGGCTTCCAAGAAAATTGGTTCATCTGTTCATAGAAATAAGGCAAAAAGAAGAATGCGCTCTGTCATAGCTGAGGTTTTCATTGATTACGCAAAGCAGGATACAAATTATGTGATGATAGCACGAAAGGCTATTTTAAATTACCCCTATGAGTCACTAAAGAGTGATTTGGAAAATTTATGTAAAAAGATCTGATAATGCAATGAATGAACAAAGAAATTTTATTTTAGCAATCGGCTTGTCAATATTAGTATTGTTAGTGTGGCAGTATTTCATAGGAAGTAGCCAAATTGACGAAAGACCGGCAAATCAAATAAATGGTGAAATTAGTCTTGAAGAAAGCGAAGATCTATCGAATATACCCCTCCCTGATAATGATCTTGAAAGTGAAGATAAAATCTCTCTGGCAACAACTCAATCAACGCAGGTTTCAAAAGCAGGCCCATCTGTCGAACGTATAAACATAAATACTGAAAAACTTGAGGGATCAATCTCATTACTTGGGGCAAAATTAGATGATATGCGTCTAAAAAAATATAGAGATACCATTGATCCGGATAGCAAATTAGTTCAGTTGCTAAAGCCTTACACATCAGAAAATCCATATTATGCTCATCAAGGGTGGGTCAGTGATGCTAAATCACAAACAAAATTACCAAATGACGAAACAATTTGGGAGTTGGTGTCCGGCAATGAATTAAGTGTAGACTCACCAATCAAGCTGCAATGGAATAATAATGAAGGTCTTATTTTTTCAAAAGAATTCAGTATTGATGATAACTACCTATTTACTGTAAAACAAACCGTGAAAAATAATTCAAACTCATCCGAAATACTCTATCCATATTCCCTAGTATCAAGAAAAGGCTTGCCTGAAGATTATACGAATTTTTTTGTGCTACACGAGGGATATATTGGTGTCCTTGGAAGTGAAGGTGAAAAAAAAGCTGACTACGCAGACATAGCTGAACAAACAGAATCATTTGAAAACATAACGACGGGTTGGCTCGGGTTTACTGACAAAAACTGGGCTACGGTTATAGTTCCCCCTCAAGATATAAGTTATCAAGGTAGATTCACTTCAAAGGGAAACGGTTCAACGTATCAAGTTGACTATCTAGGCTCAGCACAAAAGATAAATGCGGGAAGCTCAACTACAATATCCTCATACGTTTTCTCAGGAGCTAAAGAGGTGAGGATCTTAGATGAATATGAAGATGAATATTCACTAGAGAAATTTGATTTACTGGTTGATTGGGGATGGTTCTATTTTCTTACAAAACCGTTATTTTATGTTCTGCAATGGCTATATGGGATACTTGGAAACTACGGTCTCTCAATTTTAGGAGTGACGGTACTCATCAAAATTGTATTTTTTCCACTTGCAAATAAAGCTTACGTTTCAATGAGCGCGATGAAAAAATTACAACCTGAGATGTTGAAAATTAGGGAAAACCATAAAGACGATCGCGCAAAACAGCAGCAAGCAATTATTGCGTTGTATAAGAAGGATAAAGTTAATCCACTATCTGGCTGTATACCAATCTTGATCCAAGTCCCAGTATTCTTCGCGCTTTACAAAGTTCTTTTATGCACCATGGAAATGAGACATCAACCTTTCTATGGTTGGATAGCTGACTTATCTGCAAAGGACCCAACAACTTTATTTAATTTATTTGGCATAATTCCATGGTATCCTCCATCATTTTTAGTTATTGGTATTTGGCCTATTATTATGGGTTTCACCATGTTTATTCAGATGAGATTAAACCCGGCCCCGCCAGACCCAATACAGCAAAAAATCTTTGCTTGGATGCCTGTAGCTCTAACTTTTTTATTTGCACAATTCTCAGCTGGCCTTGTTATTTATTGGGCATGGAATAATACACTATCCTCGCTACAACAATATATTATAATGAAACGAATGGGCGTTGAGGTTGAACTTTGGTCAAACATAAAAAATACTTTCAAGGGGAAGCAAAAAAAGAGCTAGGTCTTATTGACCTCTCAGATTTTACCGAAGATGAGCTAGAAAATGCAAGGCTAGCCTTCGCAGCAGATAGTAGATTCCTTATTTCTGTCGTTGCACATGACGGATTTCCTTTTCATCAAAAAAAAGAGGTTGCCTTTGCTGGAAGATCAAATGTAGGAAAATCTAGTCTTATAAATTCTATTACAAATGTATCGGGGCTAGCCAGGGTTTCAAATACGCCAGGTAGGACACAAATGATTAATTTTTTTTCACAAAGAGATGACTTCTTTATTGTTGATCTTCCGGGGTTTGGTTATGCAAAAGCAAGCAAAGAGTCAATTAAGCAATGGAGTCTGCTAACAGAGGAATACTTACTTGGAAGAAAAGAATTAGAAATAGTTTTTTTCCTAATTGACTCAAGGCATGGTGTTAAGGAAATAGATGAGAATATTATGGAGATACTTGATAAGTCAGCAGTATCTTACCAAGTAGTTTTAACTAAATTTGATAAAATTAAAAAAAGTGAAGTTGATAGTCTACTGCTCTCAACGTATGAAAAAATTAGTAGGAGACCCGCTGCCAGACCAGGAATTCTTGCTACCTCAAGTAAAGATAAGTTTGGTATTGATCTACTAAGATGTCTAATATATAGAATAATTAAAAACTGACAGGTGGCATTTATGGAAAAAATTCACTCTTCTATTAGGGCAAAGATTTTAGCTGAAGCCCTACCATACATGCAAATGTATGATGATAAATACGTGGTTGTGAAATACGGTGGTCACGCAATGGTAAATGATAATTTAGCTGATATATTCGCTCAAAATATCGTTATGCTACAGCAAGCAGGCATGAAACCTGTTGTTGTCCATGGTGGAGGTCCACAAATTGGGGAAACATTAAAGGCGCAAGGTGTAGAGAGTAGATTCCATAATGGTTTAAGAATTACAGATCGAGATACCATAAAAGTTGTTGAACGGGTGCTTTATGAGATAATCAATACTGATATTGTGAAGAAGATAAAAAAGTATGGTGGCAAATCGATAAGTCTCTCGGGCAATAAAGACTCTATTATTTTGGCAAAGAAATTAACGAATATTTATAAAACTGACTCAAATATTGAAAAAATAATGGATCTTGGTTTTGTGGGAGAACCAAAAAAAATTGATCCATCTACTATTATTAGAGAGTGTAAAAAAGGCTGCATTCCTGTAATTACACCTCTTGGTAAAGATAATAATGATATTGTATTTAACATAAACGCTGATACAGCAGCAGGGGCAATCGCAAGCGCGCTAAAAGCCAGCAGGCTGTTGATGCTGACAGATATAGCAGGCGTAATTGACGAAAAGAAAAAACTTGTATTGGAACTTAAAGTTGAAAAAGCAGAAAAACTTATTTCAGATGGGGTAATACTCGGTGGCATGATACCTAAAATTAAAACCTGCATTGATGCTATAAAAAATGGGGTAGACAAAGCAGTTATTCTAGATGGTAGAGTAGAAAATGCTATAATATTAGAGCTGTTCACTGAAGAAGGAATTGGTACACTCATAAATTAATGACTACTTATTGTAAGGAATCCTATGAAAATAGAAAAAACAGGAAATATTTATCCAAATATTTATAGATTCAATCTTGGTAATTTTGAAATAACAACACTACTAGACGGACTTGTTCAAAGAGATGGGCCACACCCAATTTTTGGCCAGAATAAAGAAGAAAAAGATGTCCATCAACTATGTAAGAAAAACTTCTTGCCGGAAAAGAAATTTGAGCATGGGTTTACACCGATAATTATTAATACAGGTAAGGAACTAATACTTTTTGACACAGGAAATGGTAAGCTTAACGAGGATCACGGTAAACTTATTGATCTTATTGAGTTTTCTGGATATAGGCATCAGGATATAAGTAAAATTGTGATTACACACTGCCATCCAGATCACATTGGTGGTCTGATGTTCATTGAAGATGGTTACTTTGAAAATGCCTCCATAATTATTGGTGAGGTTGAATATGAGTCATGGAGAACCGGGAAAAATATACCTGAACAAAGAAAAGCAAATAAGGAGCTTTTTGAGAAGATTTGCATGCCATTATCAGACCGGATAGAATTTATTAAACCGGACCAAGATCTAGTAGCAGGCATTACTGCAGTTAATGGTTTCGGTCATTCTCCAGGCCATATGTGCTACAACATCGAGAGCAATAACAAAAGTCTTTTTTTCGCTGCTGATATTACAAACCATTTCGTTGTTTCAATGCAAGTACCAGATTGGCATGTTATGTTTGATGACGATAAAATGATGGCAGTTAAGAGCCGCAAAAGAATTCTTGGAATGCTTGCCAAGAGCAAAGTACCTATGATCGGATACCACATGCCATTTCCAGCGATTGGTTTTGTTGAAGAGAATAATAACTCAGGATATAATTGGGTGCCGGTTTCGTATCAGCTTAGTTTTTAAGATCTAATGAGGCAATTCTAACTATTCACTTTAAATTTTTTGTATGCTTTTTTTGCATGCTGCTCGCAGTATGGCATTCCTGCTAGCGGTTGATGTCCGCAAAAATGAAAGTCTTCTGTTCCCGGATCACCTTGTGGCCATTTACAATGATTTTCAGTTAAATTTAGTATCGTGACTGAAAATTGATCAGAACTCTCATCCAGACCGTGAATTTTTGGCTGAAGTATCTCATGATTTTTATCATAATCGATATCATCTATGGGTGTTTCCTTAAAAGCTAGATTACCAGAATAACTTACAGATATTACATTCCCATCTAATTGACCCATCGCAATATTCTTTCTTTGTGGCTTTGCACGTGGCTCCAATCCCAATCGGTGAACTTTTCCAATCACAGCATTACGCGTTACGTCCCCGAGCCGATTAGCAATTTGACTTGCACTTAGCCCCTCCGTCCAAAGTTTCTTTAACTGCTCTACTCTTTCTTCCGTCCAAGCCATAGCATCACCTCAAATTTTAATAAATTTAATGAAATCAATATATTGTTATAAATACGTTAACTCATACTACTATATTTATGAAAAAACTGAACTTTTTAGTATTGTTTTCAACAGAGATAAGTAATATCTTGGATACAATTGTGGTGCAATAATAATTGGAATAATTAACTATGCAGAAAGACATCGGGGCAATAAACTGGTTAGGACTCTATACCCAAATACAGCGAGAAATTATGCGTTTCATAAAAGTTTGGCAGCAAACAGTCTTTGGACCACTGATGACTGCTTTGCTTTTTCTTTTTGTTTTTTCAGTTGCAATAGGCAAGGCAAGGCCTGAAATATTTGGTATGCCCTTCTCACACTTCTTGGCCCCCGGTATTATAATGATGATGATATTACAAAATGCCTTTGCAAATACATCCTCATCTATCATAAGCGGTAAAATACACGGTAATATAGCTGATCTATTATTAAGTCCACTAAATGCAGTGGAACTAACAACAGGTTATATTATTGGAGGACTAGCGAGGGGGTGCATAATCGCATTTATTGGTTTCACAATTATCTCTCTATTTTTAGAGATACCCTTCCAAAGTATATATGCCATATTTTACTTTTCAATTATGGGTTCACTTTTTATGAGTCTTATTGGGATAATAGGTGGATTATGGGCGGAAAAATTTGATCATATGGGAGCTGTAACAAATTTTATTATAACGCCTATGACATTTTTATCAGGGACATTCTACTCTATTAAAGATTTACCAAGTCAAATTTATGGAATAGCCCAATATAATCCCTTTTTTCAAGCAATAGATGGTTTCCGTTATGGAATTACTGGATATGCCGATGGCAACTTACTTATTAGCGGTCTCAGTTTAATGATATTAAATGTCCTTCTGTATGCATTAAGCTGCTATCTTTTTAAAATCGGCTACAAGATCAAATCTTAGGGATAAATGAATGTAATTGACTAAAATTATTTTCTGATTAAAATAGCCTCTTTTAAATTCAAAATCGTATAGTAAGTAATGAATTCTGTAGCTAACAACTATAACAGGAAAAAAATAGTCTTTTCTCATGGTAAAGGTCTTTACCTATTTACCAATAATGGGGAAAAATATATTGATCTTGCAGCTGGAATTGCTGTAAATCTTCTTGGGCATTCAAACAAGGATCTTATAAATGCTTTGAATGTGCAGTCTAAGAAATTATGGCATGTATCAAACTTGTATGAAATTGAAGAACAAGTAGCTCTTGCTAAAAAACTAACAAATTGTTCATTTGCAAATAAAGTATTCTTTTGTAATTCGGGAGCAGAAGCTGTCGAATGTACAATCAAGGCAGCAAGAAGGTATCACTTCTCAAAGGGCAAACCCGAAAAAACCGAAATAATAACATTTAAAGGTTCTTTTCATGGTCGAACACTTGGTACTATCGCAGCTGCGAATAACACAAGTCATCAAGAAGGCTTTGGTGAGCCTCTAAAGGGTTTCGTGAGCATTGAAAGAAATGATATTGATCAATTAAAAAAAATATGTAATGAAAAAACAGCAGCGATACTTATTGAGCCTGTTCAAGGTGAAGGTGGAATTAACGTATTTAACAAAGAATTTATTGATAGTCTTCAAGTTATCGCCGAAAAGAATGATTTATTAATATTATTTGATGAGGTACAGTGCGGCGTTGCTAGAACTGGGAAAATATTTGCTTATAAATGGTTTGATATAAAACCAGATGTTATGGCATTGGCTAAAGGTCTAGGTGGAGGGTTTCCAATAGGGGCTTGCTTAATGCGAGATGATGTTGCGGAAGCACTCATTCCAGGTACACATGGATCAACTTTTGGCGGAAATCCATTAGCAATGGCTGTAGGTAGTTGCGTTATGGATATTGTAAATACCCCAGATTTCTTATCAAATATTGAAAAAAAAGGTCTTTTCTTTAAAGACGAACTTAATACCCTACAAAAAAAATACCCAAATGTTATTGCTGAAATTAGAGGCCTAGGACTGATGATTGGGATAAAGTGCGCTGTTGAGAATAATTTATTAGCCAATAAACTCTATGAAAATGGAGTTCTGACTGTAAATGCAGCAGATAATGTAATCCGAATATTACCACCCCTAAATATAACAATGACTGAAATCAAGAAAGTTATCTCCTTATTTGAAAAGTCAATCAAAGAAATTTTATGATGGAAAGTTTATCAAGAAATTTTATTAATCTGCATGAATTAGAAAAGGCTAAACTGACCGAGATATTATCATTGGGAGAAAAGATGAAAGCTAATAGAAATTCTTTTCAAGACATATTAGATAATAAGTCATTTATACTCCTATTTGATAAGCCCTCCACAAGAACCAGAATCTCATTTGAACTTGCAATATCGGAGCTTGGCGGTTCGTGTGTTTTTCTGGACATGGGCACTTCACAGCTGGGGAGAGGTGAGTCAATAAAAGACACGGCTAAAGTCTTATCAAGATATGTGGATGGTCTAATAATCAGGAACGCGAACCATCAAGAATTGATTGAATTTTCCGAGCACTCTTCTATATCAATTATTAATGCCCTTACAAATGAAAGTCATCCCTGCCAAATAATGGCCGATTTGATGACCCTGAAGGAGTGTTTTGGCTCGATCGAAGATCTTAATATCGCATGGATTGGTGACGGTAATAATGTTGCAAATACTTGGATACAGGCCAGCACTCTATTTAATTTCAAACTTAATATGGCAATACCAAGTGAATATATGCCAAGCCAAACAATTTTAGATATGGCAAAGCAAAAAAAATCAAATATCAATATTTCACAGAATATTGATGATGTAATTAAGGATGCAAATTGCATTGTCACAGATACATGGTTCTCCATGAATGACGATGAAAATGAAAAATCAGAAAAAATTCGAATTCTAAATGAATATCAAGTCAACAGTGATTTGCTTGAAAAGGCGCCGGTTGATGCAATATTCTTGCATTGTCTTCCAGCACATAGAGGTCAAGAGGTTACTGATGACGTAATTGATTGCGACAAGTCTTTCGTATACCAACAAGCTGAAAATAGATTACATATCCAAAAAGCTATCCTCAGACATTGTATTACCGGCTAAGCCAAGATACCACTCATCAAACTCGTCATAAAATCTATGCCATCTTTAATATCATTAATTTTAATAAACTCATCAGAAGTATGTGCCTGTTCAATTTTACCAGGCCCACAGACAATTGTTGGCCAACCGATATTAGAAAAATATCCAGCGTCGGTTCCATAAGAGACGCCCGACTTATGATTTTGATCTTTCTTAGTGAGTAAATTTAATATCTCAGGATAATTCTTTTGATTTAGTGGTAGAATATTTGATGTATTTTTGTTTGAAATATAAGCATCACTATATTTTTCTTTCATTTTTAACTCAATTTCTGGCACAATATTCTCAAATAAGTCGTTAAGTAAATCTTGGGAATTTACAGTAGGCAAGCACCTGATATTCCAAATAACTCGTGCATAATCCGGTATTATGTTATGCGCCACGCCCCCATCGACATGCCCTACATTTAATGATGAGTAAGGTGGCTCAAAATTATTATCTTCATCGCTATGCGTAATGAACTCCTCGATTTTTCTTAATTGATTTATGAATTCATTAGCAAAATAAATTGCGTTACATCCCCAGTCTGGATAACATGAATGTGCTTTTTTCCCATAAAATTCAGTCTCAAATGTATGACAACTCTTATGTTGATTAATAATCTTTAGATCTGTCGGCTCTCCAACAATAACTAATTTTGGATCACATATATTATTCCTCATACTATCAATTAATGGGCCCACCCCAAGACAACCGACCTCTTCATCATAACTCAAGGCAACATGGACAGGCTCAATAAAGGATTTTGAGATTATCCAAGGTGTTAGGGCAAGAACTAGAGAAATAAAACCCTTCATATCTGAAGTTCCTCGTCCATAGTACTTATTTTCCTGAATATTTAGTTCATAAGGATTATAGGACCATTGATTTATATCTGCCGGAACGGTATCTGTATGCGCAGAGAATACTAACCCAGGAAGCGCCCTGTTACCAATGGTGTAATAAATTGAAGCTTTCGATTTATCCCTATTGTATACCTTTTGCGACTCAATATTATATATAGATAGATAATCGCAAATATAGTCAACTAAGTCTGTGTTACTTTTACTGCTTGTAGTATCAAACGAAATCAATTTTTCTAATATTAGCTCTTGTGAGCCTAAGATCTGCTCTTTATCAAGATTTTTTTTTATTTCACTGCCTCCAAAAATAGGATGTAAATAAAACCATCACAGTAAATATTTCAAGTCTACCCAAAAGCATTGCAAGAGAAAGTAACCACTTTGATAACGGATCCATTAATGCATATGTTTCAGTGGGCCCAATAAACTGTCCCAAGCCAGGACCAACATTGGCAAGGGCGCTAGCCGACGCTGAAAAAGCTGTAATAAGATCAGAGCCTAGAAGTGTAAGTAGCAAGCCAAAAATTATAAATGATGCAATAAACAACAAAAAAAACGAGGTGACGGCTTTATTTACACTATCTGGAATTTCTCTACCGTTGTACATTGGAATAAATACGGCGTCAGGAAAGGCAACTTTTTTTGTTTGTACCACGACTTGTTTAACTAAAATTTGAAATCTAAACACCTTCAAGCCACATGACGTAGATCCAGCACACCCACCCATGAGCATCAAAAAGAAAAACATAGAAATAATAAATGGGCCCCATACCATATAATCAGCTGAAACATACCCGGTCCCTGTTAGAATTGATGTGATATTGAATGAAGATTGTCTGAGCGCATCTTGCGTGGTTATTCCTAGAGCGGACCCAATATAAAAAGAACAGAATAGAATAGATATGAATAAAATAAAGATGAACGTAGTAACCTGACTATCCAAAAATAAGCTAGAAGCTTTCCCCCGAACAAATTGCAGGTATAGGACAAATGGGAGACTTCCCACTATCATAAAAAGTATACATATATATTCTAATTTTGCGCTATTAAAAAAGGCAAAAGACTCACTATGGGTTGAGTAGCCTCCAGTTGATATCGTTGTGAATGAGTGAGCAACAGAGTCGAATAGTCCCATCCCACCTATGTTGTACGCAAGCGCACAAAAAACTGTAATAACAAGATATATTACTATTAACGAACCCGCTATTTGTATGGCACGAGGTAATATTTTTTCTGCGTTATCTGAGGAGTCAAGACGAAATAATTGCATACCACCAACCTGCAGCATTGGCAACACAGCAACCGCCATAACAACAATTCCAATGCCCCCCAACCATTGTAATAGAGCTCTCCAGATTAGTAAGCCCTTTGATTGAGCCTCCAAGTCCACAATGACTGTTGCACCTGTTGTTGTTATTCCAGACATTGACTCAAAAAATGCATCTGTGATATTTAGACCAGAGTCAGATATATATAGGGGAATTGAAGAAAATATTGCAATTAGAACCCAAGTCAATGAGATTAAGAGAAAAGCCTCTCGTAATCCCAATAATTGGTTTTTTCCCCACACGGATAATATCAAAATAAACCCAGTCATTGATGTAATTATTGATGATAATATAAAGACCTTATAGTTTTCATGTTTGTATATCAGATCAATTAAGGCAGGAAATAGCATAAAAACTCCTAATATCAGGAGGAATATTCCTATTATCTTTATGATTGGGTAAAATCTCATTTTTATCTTGATTAGGTATAAAATTCTGTGAATGAATAAGGCTGATATTCCATGGAATTGAAAAAATTTAGATCATAATCTTTCGACTCAACTATCTTGTCCATATTAATATTTTTAAATGATGATGTAAGTATGAATGCATAATGGCTATCTTCCAGCCGGTGATTGTCAACCCTAATAACTGCATAATTAGCATTTTCTCTGTCATTTGTGATTTGATGCTCATCATTCACAGTAATCAGTTTATCCGAAAATACCAGATATGCAAAATACGTCATATCCCTATGAAGTATATTTCGTTCACAATGTTTATTCAAAGCCAGTGATAATGAATTTCTTTGTTTTGTTTTTATATCAAACTTTGTTTCATCCATTGAATATCGTACCTTGCTTATCTGATTGATTTGTCGATATCGGCAATTATATCATCAATATCCTCAAGACCAAGTGACATCCTTAATGTACTGTCAGTAATTCCTAAATTCATGCATTCAGCTTCTGATAAATTTCTATGAGTTGTTGTTTTAGGGTGGGTTATTAAAGTCCTAGCATCACCCAGGTTGTTTGATATTTTAATAAGGGCAAGCTTATTCAGAAAATCAAAAGCTTCCTTTTTGCCGCCATTAACTTTGAATGTAACAATAGGCCCCCCTCCTGACATTTGTTTTTGAGCAATACCGTATTCTGGATGGGACTTATGACCTGGATAGATAACCCCATTTATATTTTCTAAATCAACCAAATAATCTGCAACTTTTTTTGCGCTATCAATTTGCCTGTCAGTTCTAAGTGATAGCGTCTCTAATCCTTTCATCATTATCCAAGCATTAAAAGGACTCAATGCAGGTCCAGTATGCTTTAGATAATCATGTAATTTATTTTCAATAAATTCAGCATCTCCTAAAATAACACCACCCAAACATCGCCCCTGTCCGTCAATGTGCTTCGTGGCAGAATAAATAACAATATCAGCTCCAAATTCCATTGGTCTTTGCCTCAAAGGTGTAGCAAAGACATTATCTATGATCACTTTGATATTATTTTCTTTTGCAATTTGTGATAATTTCCAAATATCAATTATTTCAAGCATTGGGTTAGTAGGAGTTTCAAAGAAAAATACTTTCGTATTTTTCTTTATTGATTTCTCCCAATCTTCCATTTTACTGGCCCTTACAATTGTGACCTCTATTCCATAATTTGGAAGAATGTCTCTCAAAATTGATAGACATGAACCAAATAAAGCATCTGCCGCAACTATGTGATCTCCCGATTGCAAATTTGTAAAAAGTGCCCAAAATACAGCGGCCATCCCAGATGATGTTAATCTGGCTGACTCAGCCCCTTCCATTTCACATAATTTCTTTTCTAGCATTGTGAGATTTGGATTTGAATATCTACTATAAATGTACCCATCCGATTCACCCTTGAATCTCGCTTCAGCTTCCTCTGCGGAATTGTAAATGTATCCTGAAGTCAGATATATTGCTTCCGAAGTTTCATTATTTTGGGACCTAAGCGAACCAGAATGGATAAGCTTTGTCTGTATTCTATTTTTATCTTTTGATTTATTTTTTGACATGCTTGCCTCAGCCGCTAATACTGAGTTTTCGTTTATAATAATTATGCTGCTCTTTTGATATATTATTAAACTAATCTATCTCGTCATTGCGTTTAATAAGTAGATTAAATATTGTTTAATTTACATATAATTGACTATTTATATAATCTTTTTTATGTATAATAAAATAAAAAAATGAACCTACTCAGCGAAAATATACAGCAAACAAACCCCGAAGAAAACAAAAATCTAAATTTGACGGGCGCAAGTGGTATCTTGCCTGATGGTTTAATCCGAAAACTCTTGGCAAGAAAAAAGATACAATCTTTAGACGAAATCATCGATCAACAAATTCAGCCAGCGAGTCTTGACTTACGCCTTGGAAAAAAAGCCTACCGGATCCGAGCAAGTTTCATCCCTAGTGGGAACAGGAAAGTTTTGGAATGCGCGGCAGATCTCATTGATCATGAATTCAGTATCGAAGATGGAGCCGTTCTTGAGCGTAACTGCGTCTATCTTGTGGAGTTAAAAGAGTTTCTTGAGCTCCCTGAGAGTATATGGGCAATTGCAAACCCAAAGAGTTCAACGGGTAGGCTGGATGTCTTTACTAGGGTCATTGCTGACCATACACAGTCATTTGATAAAATTCCGATAGGGTACACGGGCGCTTTATATGCCGAAATATCACCACATAAATATTCTATAATGATCCACGAAAATTCACGGCTTAGCCAACTGCGTTTCATAAGAAAAAGTTCAACACAATCAGAGCAACAAAGATCAATAATTTCAGACCGTGACCTAAAAAGATTGCACAATAAGTTGTCAAAAATATCAGGTGGTTTTGGGCTTGTAAATGGTGATGCTAAAATCACAGATGGATTGCAATTAGGTGTATCTTTAAGCTCAAACAACGGATTAATTGGTTTTAAAGCAAAACACTATACGGCGCCAATTGATGTAGATAAAATAGGTTATTATAAAACTGAAGAATACTGGGATCCAATTTATGAAACAGATAAAAAAAGATTAGTTTTGGATCCAAATGAGTTTTATATTCTTGCATCAAGCGAATTTATTAGGATACCTCCAGAGTATGCTGCAGAAATGGTTCCAATCGATCCTACTATGGGGGAATTGCGTGTTCACTATGCAGGTTTTTTTGACCCTGGATTCGGAGATACAAACGATTTATCGAAGGCAAGTAAAGGAGTGCTCGAAGTTAGGAGTCTAGATGTCCCTTTCTACATCGAGGATAAGCAAATCATAGCAAGACTAAAATATGAAAAACTTGCGGAAGCTCCTTCGAAACTATATGGTATGGGTATAGGCTCTACCTATCAATCGCAAGGTCTAAAACTTTCAAAGCATTTCAAAGATTAACTGATTTTAATTAAATAACGAACTGATATGGATTATTACAAGAATATAAAAGCTTGGCCTTTTGTCGAGGCTAAAAAATTACTTGAAAAAATTGATAATATTGAGGGTGATAACCCCATTATTTTTGAAACTGGATACGGTCCATCCGGGTTACCTCATATTGGAACATTTGGTGAAGTTGTTAGAACTATCATGGTAAAAAATGCATTTGAGAAGCTAACTAATAACTTAAGAAAAACTAAACTAATTTGTTTTTCAGACGATATGGACGCCCTAAGGAAAGTTCCAGATAATATTCCAAACCAAGACAAAATATCCAAGCATCTTGGAAAGCCTCTAACAGAGGTGCCAGATCCCTTTGGAGAATATGCAAGCTTCGGTGAGCACAATAATAATAAATTAAAAAGTTTTCTTGATGAGTTTGGATTTGATTATGAGTTCATTAGTTCAACAAACTACTATAAAAGTGGCTTATTCAATAATACTCTCATAGAAATCTTGAATAATCACGAAAAAATCAGAGATATTGTAAAACCTATTCTTAGAAGTGAACGACGTGAAACTTACAGCCCCTTTCTTCCAATTTGTCCAGATACAGGGCAAGTATTTCAGGTGAAAATAGATAATGTAGATGTGGACAGTAAAAAAATATTTTATGTTAATCCAGTAACAAATAAGCCGGCAGAGACTGAAATTCTAAATGGAAACGCTAAACTCCAATGGAGGGCCGATTGGGCTATGAGGTGGAAGGCACTTAGCATTCATTATGAGATGTCAGGCAAAGATCTCATTGACTCTGTAAGGATTAGCAGCCAAATATGCAGAGTGATAAATGGAACACCACCTGAAGGATTTACCTATGAACTGTTTTTAGATGAAAACGGAGAAAAAATATCAAAGTCACGTGGTAATGGCCTGTCAATAGATGAATGGCTTCATTATGGGTCCCAGGAAAGTTTATCTTTATTCATGTATCAGTCGCCAAGAAAAGCAAAAAGATTGTACTTTGATGTTATACCCAAAAATATGGATGAGTATGCATCCCACTTGAAAAATTATACAAAAATTAAATCTAATGATGATCAATCAGTTTATGATAATCCAGTTTGGCATATCCACAACGGTAAACCTCCAGAAAAATTTCCTGAAATACAGTTTTCATTGCTTCTTAATATTGTTAGTGCCACTAATTCAGAAAGTAAAGAAGTACTCTGGGGATTCCTGAACAGTTATTATGATAGTTTAACTTTGAATGAAAATAGAGATGCGATAGATAATATGATCGGCTTTGCCATCAATTATTTTAATCATTTCGTTAAACCTAACAAGCAATATAGGCAAGCTAATCAAAGTGAAGAAGTAGCTTTGCGTGAATTATTAGAAATATTAAATAAGTTTGAAGGCGTCACAGATCCCGAAATAATTCAAACTGAAATTTACAGGATTGGCAAAGAACATAAATTTGAGCCACTGCGTGACTGGTTTAGCTCAATTTATGAGATTCTTCTTGGCCAAAAAGATGGTCCTCGCTTTGGATCATTTGTTTTGATCTATGGTATAGAAAACACAAAAAAATTAATAAAAGATGCGCTAGCTGGAAACTTAGTTGTAAGTTCATGAACCTCTATAAGAAAATTAGAAATGTCGCTTTTTTGATAGAGCCCGAAAAAGCACATAAATTAGCAATTTCAGCGCTAAAATCTGGGCTACACATACCATCAGATAATAACTCTAAATTACTAAAACAAAAAGTATTTGGTTTAACATTTAATAATCCGATTGGTTTAGCGGCAGGTTTTGATAAAAATGCTGAGGTGCCAAATGAGATCATTTCATCGGGCTTTGGGTTTACAGAAGTAGGGACTGTAACTCCAATAGGGCAACCCGGGAATAAAATGCCAAGAGTTTTTCGCCTACCTGAGGATGATGCTCTAATTAATAGGTTAGGTTTTAATAATGATGGGATGGAAATTGTCTTTGATCGACTCAGTAAAATTACAAAAAAAGGTATAATTGGGGTAAACATCGGTGCCAATAAGAGTGCAATCGATAAATTAAGCGACTATCAAATGGGAATTAAAAAATTTTCGAAAATTGCTGATTACATAACAATTAATATTTCATCGCCGAATACACCAGGTTTGAGAGATCTTCAGTCAGGTCAAAATTTCCAAGAGTTAATAAAGTTAATTAAAGTCTTTAAGAATGACGGTCTCAAAACCCCAGTTTTGATAAAGCTCGCTCCAGATCTAACAAGAAAGCAGCTAGAGTTGATAATTGACTACTCAATAGATGGCAAGATTGATGGCTTGATACTCACAAATACCACAATTGAACGTAAATATATCAAGAACAAAAGGTATAGTAATGAAGATGGTGGTCTATCAGGTAAACCATTAATGCAAAAATCAACAAAAATATTAAGAGATAGCTATACGATATCAGAGGGAAAAATCCCATTGATCGGGGTGGGTGGTGTCTCTTCAAGTCGAGACATTATCGAGAAAATACGAAATGGTGCTTCTCTGATACAATTATACACAGCAATAGTTTACGAGGGGCCAACACTTATCAGTAAATTAAAGAAAGAATTAATAAGTGAAGTTGAGCAATATGGGGTTAAATCGATTGCAGATCTTGTAGGCACTGCCATCAAGAAATAGCGAAAGTATTATCTGACTCTTGACAGCCCCGCAACTAACAACCCAGCTATCCACGCAATTATGACACAAATTATACCGTATAGCAGCGGCCTCTCATTTGCTTGTGTGTATATGTATTTTCCTGCGAGTGTTTTGTTAACAAATACTGATGAGACATCTTTATCAATTAATTCCTGGTCTTCAAAGAAATAAATTGAGACTTCATAAGTTCCTTCATTTATATCCTTTGGTAATTCGACTGATGCGCGAAAAAGTTTATCTCCAATTATTCGAACGCCGGTGTATTTCTCTATAAAAATTCCGTCTTCCTTATTTTTTTTTATTATTTCTTTGTAAATATTCTGTAATTGATTTTGTTTACCAGCCGTAAACTTTATGTATTCAAGGCCAATCTGATTTTCTTCTAAAAAATTCTTGCTTGCAATTCGTTCAATATTTCGATTACTGTAAATAGCATAATAACCAGGGACACTGTCTACGAGAGTATTATCACTATTCACCCAAATTCCATATTTTTTCACTTTCCCTCTCACGGAAACAGACTTCCGGGTACCTGTAACTTTAACTATAATGTCTGATTTTGATAAGTCACTGTTATTGAATGCTCCGAAGATAAGCAGCTCCTCCCCAAAAAAATTTGAGCCAATTTGTATGTGCGGATCATCAAGCTGAACTACAAGATCAGCTTCAACTTGATGTGTTGTGGCATAATTTACATGTGGGATGGACATGCAAGCTAGTAGAAATAAGAATATCTTTGTAATATTATTTAAAAACATCTGCGATCACATATATATCCTGTGGTTCAGCAACGAGTTCCACCAACATCTTAGCGCAAACCGTAAGTATGAGTAGGCCTAAAAGAAATCTTAATTGCTCTGCTTTTAATCTATGCCCTAAAAAGGCTCCAATTTGAGCGCCCAACACACCGCCGCTCATCAGTATCATTGCCAACATAACATCAACAGTCTGGTTCTGATATGCATGTAAAATTGTAACAAGACTCGTAACAAAAATAATCTGATAGAGCGATGTACCAATAACGATATTAGTTGGCATCCGCAGTAAGTAAATCATTGCTGGTACCATAATAAATCCTCCTCCGACTCCCATGATTGAGGCTAAAATACCAACAAATATACCGATGGTAATTGGAGGTATTACACTGATATACAGCCCTGATTTTTTGAAGCGAGCTCTTAATGGTAATGAGTGGATCCATGTTCTATCTTTTCTTTTTCTTGTTTTGGTTATTTTATCGCTTCTTGTATTTATAATAGAACTGATACCTTCAGCAAAGATAAGAGAGCCAATAGAGCCAAGCAGTAAAACGTAAGCTAATGAAATTATCAAATCTATTTGACCGACATTTTTGAGTAAAGCAAATAATTCAATACCTGAAAATGAACCAATGACCCCACCTATTAATAGATATGTTCCCATCTTGAAATCAACAGCTCTTCTACGCCAATGCGCCACGACCCCAGATATTGAGGAAGCTACAATTTGATTTGCCTCAGTTGCAACAGCTACTATAGGTGGTATTCCATAAAAAATAAGTAAAGGAGTCATGAGAAATCCACCCCCAACACCAAACATACCAGATAGAATACCCACGGCACCGCCCATTCCAAATAAAATGATTAAGTTTACTGATACCTCGGCTATGGGTAGATAAATATACATATAATCTTATTCGCCTGTGATATGATCTATTTTGCCCTGTGTAGACGTTAAATATTTAGTTAATAAATATAAATACAAAATAAAAAAAAAATATAGTAAATTTTTTTGTTACCTTGTACGGATTGTAACTCATAATTCTTAACAGAATACAAAATAATAGGAAATAGCATGCGTCTCTTCATCTTTTTATTTATCTTAATTCTATCAATTCCAGCTAAAGCAGATAATAAATTTATATTTGCAACAAACTGGGTAGCTCAACCTGAGCACGGGGGGTTTTACCAGGCCCTTACAGACGGCGAATATAAAAAATGTGGCTTAGAAGTTGAAATTATTCAAGGTGGTCCTGGAAGCAATAATCGAGCTAAACTTATTACAAATAAAATTGATCTTTATATGGGTGGTAACTTAATTCAGTTGATAAATTCTCGAGCAGAGGCTGTGCCGATCAAAATGACTGCCGCATTCTTTCAGAAAGACCCCCAGATTATAATATCCCATCCTGAAGGAAATTTGACTTCATGGAGAGATCTTCCAAGTGCTGATCCAATCTATATTAGTGATATGGGCTTAGTTACATTTTTTAGATGGATGGAAAAGGAACATGGTTTCAACGGAGAAAAAAGAAGACCATACCTATTCAACTCAGCTCCATTCCTTGCAAACAAAAATTCTGCGCAACAAGGCTACCTGACTTCAGAACCATTCTCAATAAAAAAAGAGATGGGTGTTGAGCCAAATGTGTTTTTACTAGCAAATTATGGATTTGACACATATTCAACTACAATTGAGGCAATGGAAGATACAATTATTAATCGAAAAGATGACATAAAGTGTTTTATTGATGCTTCAAAAATTGGTTGGGAAAACTATTTGCATGGTGATGCGTCGAAGGCCAATGAACTAATAAAAAAAGAAAATCCAGACATTACAGATGCCAAAATAAAATATTCTATCAGTAAGCTAAAAGAATATGGTATTATTGAAACGAATGATACACAAGAGTTTGGTATTGGATATTTTTCTGCTGATAAAATCCAGAAATTTTATAAGCAAATGTTAAAGTACGATGTTGTAAAGGAACTGGATAATATTAATGAGATTTATACCAAAGAATTTATCCAAAAATAGTCCTCCCTACAAGGATATAGATATCCATGAATTTATTCAAAAGTAAGATATCTTTTTTTTCTAAAATCTCTGCAATTATTTTTATACTCTCTTTATTTCTGTTGTGGGAGCTGTATGTTTTGTTTTCTCAAGTCCCACAATACATATTACCGGCGCCTTCTTATGTGATGGTTACTTTATTCAGAGACTGGCCTATTCTTTTCCCGGCAATGCTAAATACCCTTGAAATCGCCTTCTTAGGGTTCCTATTTGCAGGGAGCGGTGGAATTCTTATTGCACTATTAATGAGTTATTCACGTCCAGTTCAGGACACACTTTTGCCTCTAGCAATAGTATTACAGGTCACCCCGATTGTTGCTATAGCCCCAATTATTATTATTTATGTCGATAGTACTTATTTAGCTTTATTAATATGCGTTTGGCTGGTCGCCTTTTTTCCTATATTAACAAATACACTCTTTGGATTGAATTCGGCAAATCCAGAACTCTGTGATCTATTTAGATTATACAATGCGTCAAAAATGAAAACCCTACTCCATTTGAAAATTCCAAGCTCAATTCCAAGTGTTGTTGCTGGTCTTAAAGTTTCTGCAGGTCTATCACTCATTGGTGCAATAGTCGCAGAATTCGCAGCTGGCGCGGGGGGCTCAAGTTCTGGATTGGCCTTTCGTATCCTAGAAGCCGGATATCGCCTAAATATATCCAGGATGTTTGCTTGTTTATTTCTATTGGCCGTAATTGGTGTATTATTTCATAAGATAATTGAGGTTACTGCCGAGATGGCTCTCAGGAGATATAACTAATTATTTTGATACCTATCCTAATTTACCATTCATTACATAATCGATTATTTGTACAACTTGCTCCGGTGTTTTAGTTACCGCTAGGCCTGCCGCATCTACTTCTTTTAATGCGTGCGCATGTTGATCATCGTGCATAATAATTAAGGCCTTATTAAGACCATGTGCATATCCCGCATCAAATGCAGCATTCCACTGCTTATATTTTTCACCAAAACGTACAACAACTAAATCCGCTTTTTGAATCAAATTCCTTGTCCTTATGGCATTTATTTTTGCTCCTTTATGATCGTGCCAGAATGACTGCGTTTCCTCGCCAAGTATTTTTACACCGCAATCGTCACTGTTTTCATGTATGGTAACTGGACCTGTGAATTGGACATTCAATCCCTTGTTTTCAGTCATTGAGACTATCTGATCTCTCCAGTCTGTATGGATTTCACCTGATAAATAGACATTCAGTTCTTTCATATTATCCTCCGCTATATACTTTTAGTTCATTTTATCAATAAGGCAGCACGACCGGTTACCTTTGCATCTTCTACTAGAGCATGTAATTCTTCAGCCTGTGACATGTCCCGAACATCGGTAACTAATGGCCAGACATCACCTCTGGCGACAAGTTCCAATGAG
Organism: Rhodobiaceae bacterium; assembly: GCA_002699615.1. Lineage (GTDB taxonomy): Bacteria > Pseudomonadota > Alphaproteobacteria > Rhizobiales > TMED25 > TMED25. The sequence goes on from PAAM01000009.1 coordinate 86,159, forward strand.
TCAATTACTTCTTGTTTTGTTGCGTAGCGACTGCCCATTACAATTGCTTCTTTATTTAATAAATCCCCTGCGTATGCAGTAACCGCATTTTTTGGCCCACCTCCACCGAGGGTAACAAGTCGTCCGCCGCGTGCCAAAATAGAAAAACCTAAGTTCAATGACTCATTATTTGAAACAAAATCTATTACAACATCAACTCCCAAACCCTTTGTGTAATCATAAAATACTTGATTATCGTTATGGTCCCTTGGGTTAATGCATATGTCTGCCCCAACTTGTTTGCATGCAGCAAACTTATCACTCGCTATATCAACAGCTATAACTGTGCTGTTTGCCCATTTGGCCATCATAATCATATGAATGCCCAGTCCACCTCCTGCGCCAATTATTGCGACTGTATCTTGTGTTTTAATTGAGGCATGGCGGATGACTTTAAAGGGAGTGGCAATAGCATCACATATTACAGCAATTTCCGCTGGATTTTTTTTCCAATCTAAAGCTTCTGGAATTTTTAGAAAATTTTCGGCCGGAAGCTTCATGTACTCTGCATAGGCTCCATCAATCTCTCTGCCAACATATCCTCCAAAGTTTTCACATAGCGTCTCCCTATTATTATTACACCATTTACAATGCCCACAAGTTAGATAAAAATAAGCTGTTACAGCGTCTCCAACACTAACATTTGTTACATTCTTACCAACCTCTTCTATAACTGCTGTTATTTCATGCCCTATAATTCTCGGATAATCTACTTTTATTCGCCCCGCGCGAACATGTTGGATAGTTAGTCCAGATCCACACGCAATAATTTTTGCGACAGCCTCGTTTTCATTAAGAATAGGATCTTTGACATCCTTGTAAACAAACGGTGTACCCTTTGACTCCAGAACTAAAGCTTTCATTATCATCTCCAACCTAATTGATAATTTTATCATCATACTATAATATTAAGTATACTTAATAACAATAATGGAATTATAAAAGCAGGTTAAAAATGATAAATGCAGGCTTACTTGGATTGGGTTGGTGGGGAAAGCTAATCATAGATACATTAAAAGATAGTGATCAGATAAGGGTTACCTCAGCTTCTTCAAGGACGATGGAGAAACACAAAAAATATCTTGAAGAAGAGAAAATAAATGCGTTTGCAACCTATGATCAGATGCTGGAGGAAAAAAATATTGATGCAATAATCATTTGTACTCCGAATTCACAACATGAAAATCAACTAACAGCGGCTATTAAAGCAAAAAAACAAGTTTTTTGCGAAAAGCCAATGGCCCTCAGCAAAAGGGCTGCTGAAAATATGATACGGATTGCAGATGAGAGTAATTTCATCATTGGTATTGGCCATGAAAGGCGATATGACCCAGCCATAGAAAAGCTCAGATCAATTGTTAATGACCGCTCATTTGGTGAAAAAATGCACATTGAGGCTAACTGGTCTCATGATATTTTGGCGTCTCTCGACGATAATAATTGGCGCGGCTCGTCAATTGAAGCACCTGCGGGCGGAATGACTGGCACCGGTGTACACATGACAGACCTCTTTCTCTCAATGTTTGGTAGTGTGGAAGGTCTTTTCGCCCAATCATCAAATCGCGTTTTAAGCTTTGAAACTGGTGACCTATCCACGGTACAAATGAAATTCAAAAATGGCGCAACTGGGCAGTTATCAGTTATATCAAAAACACCATACTATTGCAGACTAACTGCTTTTGGCGATAAAATGTGGGCTGAGCTCAGAGATTTAAAACACCCAATGTTTAAAGCCGAAACAGAATTATCATTCTGTAAAATTGGGGAGGAACCCACAAAAGAGTTATTTCCCGCGACAGACATTATTAAATCCAACCTAGAAGAATGGGCCATGGCAATACAGGGTAAATCAAACTATAGGTTCACTAATCAAGAGAAGATTGAGAATGTGGCAATTTTGGAAGCGATGGATAAATCAATAAAAGATCAAAAATGGGTAAAAATCTGATCTAAAAAATTAAGTTTCCTGCATTAACCATCATTGTGATACCGGTAACATATCTCGCATCTTCAGATGCGAGAAAAAGAGCTGCATTTGCACAATCTTCAGGCTCTATTAAATTTCTCATGGGATTCATTTTGGCAATTTTTTTTATACTCTTTACATCTCTGACTTTTTTTACGCGTGGAGTCAGTGCCGTACCCGGTGCTAATGCATTTACAGTAATCCCATGCTCTCCAACATCCCTTGCCAACAACTTTGTCATTCCGAGAAGCCCTGCCTTTGCGGCTCCGTATGGTATGTATGATGGTGCATAAGGATTTGGGGCTAGCCCCGCTCCCGATGAAATATTTATAATTCTTCCAAAATTATTTTTTTTCATGTGTGGTATAACAGCTCTTGTGCAATAAAATGCCGAATTTAAATTTAAATCGATAACTTTACGCCACTCCATATCATCAATATCTTCAATGCGATCTAATTTATCAAAACCACCAACTGCATTTACCAATATGTCTATTTTTTTATATTTGTCGATGATAGTATTAACTGATTTACCTACAGCTTTAGAGTCACAGACATCCGTAATAAATAGATCAACATTCAAATTTTTAGAACTAATTAAATTTTTTACTCGGAGCGCTTCTTTTTTATTGATATCAAGTATTACAACATATGCACCTTGAGTAGCGAACTCAATAGCGATTGCTTCACCCAAACCTTGAGCGGCACCTGTTATGATAGCAATCTTATCTTTCAGTTTATCTGTATGTGGCATTAAGAATTGCTTTAAAAAAAATTATTTCTTAAATTCAATTTCGAGAGCAATGACTTCCTCGTCACTTGTGTTGATTGCATTATGTTCAAGTGGTGCCTTAATAATTGAAGTAGTTCTTGGTACATAGTCTATTTCTTTCGTTGTACCATCAGGAAATTCAAACATCAACTTACCTTGCGATAATTGTATAGGCATGTAGTCCATCTCATGTAGGTGCCATCCAGTTTGTTCACCTGGTTTAAAAACCCAATGCGTAACAATTAACTCATCATTCTCGAGTAATACATTATGTGCAGCAATCTTTCTTCCTGATGATAGATTACTTGTTTTTTTATCTAACTTCTTTGACATCTAACCTCCTAATTCTCATTTACATATTTATTTTAAATTTGAAAAAGCCGTTGGCTGGAGAATCTGATTAGAATACGATGCGACTAGTGGGCCATTTGGTTCAGTCTCAGCTCTTCTTTTAATCCATTCTGGATCTGCTTGAAACGCATTCCATTTCTCTTCTCTTTCTGCAAGCGACTCCCATTCGAGTATATATGTTACATCCATATTTGACTCACCTATTAATGTTGTCCAAAAACCAACCTGTTTTATTCCATATTTATTCCAAAATCCAAAAACAATATTTTCAAATCTATCTAATACTTTTGGGAGGCGTCCAGGTGTACAATGGTAAATCCTCAATTCATATATCATTTCACTCATCCTATTTTTAGTAAATATTAGAGTGATTATAATTGATTATGAAGAATGATACATCTAATTTCTCATCTATCTGATAATAATGAACTGACCTCTTCAAGTTCATTTAGGGTTAGGGGGCCAATATGTCTTTTTATGACAACGCCGCGGCTATCAATGAAAAATGTCTCAGGAATACCATAAACACCGAGAGTAATCGCTGATACGCCGTCTAAATCGAAACCTAACCCAAAAAAAGGATTTCCCAACTCCTCGAGAAATTTACTGGCATTTTCAAGTTTATCTTTATAGTTGATTCCATATATAGGGATATTAAGATCTTTGATTTTCATCAGAATTTCATGCTCCGCTCTACATGGTGTACACCATGAAGCCCATATATTTATGACGGAAAGATCATTTTTCTTCAGATCTGAGCTTTTAAAACCACTATAAACCGTCCCATTATAACTTGTATTCTGATATTCTATTACTGGTANNCTCATGCCAACAGCAACAGGTGCACGNACTTTTAGGNCATTTTCATCTTTTTTTTGAAGAATATGAAAGAGAAAAGATATCAATAATAAAAAAACTATTATCGGTATAAAGTATAAAAACCTTTTTTGATTATAATCCAAGCTCTTCTTCCTTGTGATCTATTTTTTTTTGAATATCTTTCAAAATAATTCTTAAATAAATAAAATAACTTAAGATTATAATTGCAGCCGATCCAAATGAGGCGACGATAAAATAAATATATAATTCTTCCATTTAGATTTAATGCTTCTTTTTTAAATACCGAGCTTTAAATTTATTATTTAATAATTCAAACTTCAATGATTGCGATAATAGATACAAGGATATAAGGCAAAATCCTAAGAAAACAAAAATTAGCGGATAAAGCATTGTGAAATGAATTGTAGGCCCATCCATTCGAATAACGCTTGCAGGCTGATGGAGAGTGTTCCACCAATCGACNGAATATTTTACGATTGGTATATTTATGAATCCCAATAATGCATACACGGCAGCAATTTTAAAGTGGTTATTTCTTTTATCTTCTATCCTATATATGAGCATAAGACCGAGATATATAAAGAAAAGAAGTAAAACCGAAGTTAGCCTCGCGTCCCACACCCACCAAACACCCCACATAGGCCTTCCCCAAAAAATNCCAGATATCAGTACAATTGACGTAAATATAAAACCAATCGGTGCTAATGACTTAACAATTAACGCAGTGATAGGTGTTTTTGTTATGAGGTATAGTATACTCATGATTGTGATTGATGAATAAATAGCAAGACTTAGCCAAGCAGATGGGACATGAAGATACATAATTTTTACCATTATTCCCTGCTGATAGTCATTTGGAGCGATAAAAAATGCAAAATAAAAACCAATCATAAGGATTACAATTCCAAAAGAAAATACTAAATTTGAAAATTTATTTATATTGCTATGCAAATGATTTGGGCTGAATAAATTCAATCTATAATCTCCTCATCCTTTCATTCGCTATTTACTTTCAGTATATACGCCACTAAAAAAGGTATAATTGCAAGTGTAAATAAAGTTGCAGCACCAAGTAACAAAGCTGATCTAAAAAAAGTAAAATTTAAGACATCATTTTCTACAAATGGCAATGTTCCGACTATTAAAATTGGAACATAGAACGGAGTTACCAACAAGGTTACTAATAATCCTGAATTACTAAGTTTTACAGCAATTGCAGAACCAATAGACGCAATTAAAATAATGCATGGACTACTGATAAATATCAAAATAATAACCTTAATTAATTCGCCTGATTGCATATTTAACATAATACCTCCAAGAGGTAAAAAAAAGATGACAGGTAAAATTATTAACAACCAAAAACTAATAATTTTTCCTATTAATACAAGTTCTGGTAAATCAGACTCTAGTATCAGAAGATCTAGCGAACCATCCTTATAATCGCCCTCATATACATGTGAAATATTTAATAAGATTGATAATAAAAAAGCAATCCATAATAATCCGGGCGATATAAGTTCCAATAGATCAAGATCTGGTCCTATGCTTATTGGTAANANTGCCGATATAATGAGAAAAAAAGCAATAGCAATTACAAAAGTCGATTTTTTCTCAAGGTACACAGATACATCACGACGAATAACGGAGATAAATTGTTTCATAATTTTTCNCCAATACAAATAGTATTCTCATTTTTCATATTAAGACTCTTATGTGATGTGATTAATATCAGCNTATTANCATCTACTCTCGACAATACAGTATNCTTAAAATAATCCACTGTCTGTTCATCCAAATTTGATAGTGGCTCATCAAGTAACCAGATTTTTTTGTCTGCCATTATAACCCTAAATAAAGCAACTTTTTTTTTCTGACCTTGGGATAAATCTCTAATTTTATGACTTCGTAATCCCTCAATTCCTAGATCTTTGTAAGAATTATCATGAGGTAAACAATTATAAAATTTCTTCCAGAAATTAATATTCTCTTGAACTGATAGGTCCTCCTTAAGCGCAAGCTTATGCCCTAAATATGAGACATTTCCCCTAATTGGGATGGGATCATTTGAAGTGCCACTTAGAATTATCTTACCTTTATCTTGCTCTTCTAACCCTGCAATTACCCTCAGTAAAGTTGATTTACCAACCCCGTTTCTTCCAATTACTACTGATATTTTTTTGGATGATAAATTTAAAGATAGATCCTCAAAGATTTTTTTATTTTCATATGAGAAACTTAGCCCATTTATGCTTAATTTCATTTCTTCTTTTGTGATAATTATATTATAATTTTCAAACTTACCTTTTAATACCTATACTATCAAAATATACTTGAATGTCTATTCTATCGTGGTAAAACTTAATAGTGAGAAATGATTGTCAAGTTTAGATATAGCGTGCAAAATGGACCTTTATAAAACTTATTTAACTGAAATNGAANATAGAAAATCAGAAGGGTTACATCCAAAACCAATAGATGACGCTNAGCTATTAAAAGAACTTATAAATCACATCAAGAATCCAATAAGTAATGAGAGGGAGAATTGCATAAATTTCTTCATTTATAACACATTACCTGGTACTACAAGCGCCGCGACTGAAAAAGCAAAACTCTTAAAAGAAATTATAGTTGGTAAATTTAAATTAGAAGAAGTATCACCAGAGTTCGCTTTTATATTATTATCTCATATGAAGGGTGGCCCATCAATAGAAGTATTGATTGATTTAGCGCTTGGAAAAGATTTAGAGACCGCGAGGCGAGCCGCAAATGTTTTAATCAAACAAGTATTTCTGTACGAAGCCGACATTGACCGAATCAAGGAAAGCTATCAAAGTGGGAATAATATAGCAAAAGATATCTTAATCAGTTACTCAAAAGCAGAATTCTTTACAGCACTTCCGGAAATTGACGAAGAGATTGATGTTGTGACATATGTGGCCGCTGAGGGTGATATTTCAACCGACCTGCTCTCTCCAGGCAATCAAGCCCATTCAAGATCAGACAGAGAATTACACGGAAAATGTTTTATATCCGAGAATGCCCAAGAAAAAATTTTAGAGTTGAAAAAAATCCATCCGAGTAGGCGTATTATGCTGATTGCTGAGAAAGGTACTATGGGTGTTGGATCTTCACGAATGTCTGGGGTGAACAATGTCGCGCTATGGACAGGAAAAGAGTCAAGCCCCTATGTACCATTTGTAAATATAGCACCAATTGTTGCAGGATCTTATGGAGTCTCACCGATATTCCAAACCACAATCGGCGTAACTGGCGGTATTGGAATTGACCTAAAAAACTGGATAAAAGCTTTAGATGATAATGACGAGCCAATTTTAAATAATGACGGAAGTCCAGTATTGACACAAACCTACAATGTCGATACCGGAACATTACTCAAAATAAATACTAAAACAAAAAAACTTTATGATAAGAATGGTACAAAGGAATTAGTCGATATTTCCAATTCTTTTACACCACAAGATATTGATTTTATTCGAGCTGGAGGCTCATATGCTGTAGTTTTTGGAAAAAAACTTCAAAACCAAGCATGTGAAATACTAGGCATCAATGTGATATCACCATACGCTAAAACAAAGATAGTTTCCAATCCAAATCAAGGACTGACTGCTGTAGAAAAAATATTTAACAAAAACGCAGTCGGCATACCAAAAGATACAATACTGCATGCGGGCTCTGATGCACGAGTAAAAGTGAATATTGTTGGTTCACAAGATACAACTGGTCCAATGACTGTACAAGAACTTGAGGCAATGGCAGCAACCATAATATCACCTTCAATTGATGGTGCATATCAATCAGGCTGTCATACAGCATCCGTATGGGATATAAAAGCCCAAAATAATACTCCAAAATTGATGAAGTTCATGAATGATTTTGGCTTAATTACTGGGCGTGACCCAAGAGATAAATACCATCCTATGACAGATGTAATTCACAAAGTTCTCAATGATATTACAGTGGATGACTGGTCAATAATTATTGGCGGGGACTCGCACACTCGTATGTCTAAAGGTGTGGCATTTGGTGCGGATTCAGGCACGGTAGCTTTGGCCCTTGCAACTGGCGAAGCGACAATGCCTATTCCGGAGTCAGTTAAAGTTACTTTCAAGGGAAAAATGGCTAATCATATGGACTTCAGAGATGTAGTTCATGCAACACAGGCCCAAATGTTGCAACAGCACAATGAAAATGTATTTCAGGGTAGGATTATAGAAGTTCATATAGGGACGCTCTTATCAGATCAAGCTTTCACATTTACAGATTGGACTGCAGAAATGAAAGCAAAGGCAGCAATTTGCATATCAAACGATGAGACGCTGATTGAGTCCTTTAAAATAGCAAAAGACCGTATTGGCAATATGATTAAAAAGGGAATGGATAATGAAAATAATATGCTGCATAACCTTATATCTATTGCCGAAAGAAGAATTTACGAAATCCAAAGTAAAAAGGTAGAGGCATTACAACCTGATAGTGATGCCAAATATTACGCAGAAGTTATCGTAGACCTAGATGCAATAGATGAGCCGATGATAGCCGATCCTGATGTTAATAACATTGATGTATCAAAAAGATACACCCATGATACGATTAGGCCAATATCCTACTATCAGGCTGAAAAGAAAGTTGATTTAGGTTTTGTTGGTTCCTGTATGGTGCATAAGGGTGATATAAAAATTGTTGCTAAAATGCTCAAGAATCTTGAAAAATCAAGTGGAAATGTAAAGTTCAAGGCCCCACTCGTTGTAGCTGCTCCAACATACAATATCATAGATGAACTTATTGAGGAGGGTGACTGGGCTATTTTACAAAAATATTCTGGTTTCCAGTTTGATGATAACAAACCAAAGGATGTAGCACGAGTTGATTACGATAATATATTATATCTTGAGAGACCTGGTTGTAATTTATGTATGGGAAACCAGGAGAAAGCAGAAAAAGGTGATACTGTGCTCGCGACTTCTACAAGGCTTTTTAAAGGCCGAGTTGTTGAGGACTCAAAAGAAAAGAGGGGGGAGTCACTGCTTGCTTCAACACCAGTCGTCGTTCTATCAGCCATCCTAGGTCGAACGCCAAATATTGAAGAATACAAGTCTGCAGTTGATGGAATTGATCTTACAAAGTTTGTACCACCAAATAATAGTTTAATTAGAGATACTCAATCTGTGCACTTTTAATCAAAGTTCAACCATAAATTACGCCAAAAAATATTAGTTGAATTTACCGATGAGAACCTGCATATTTTTTCCAAAATCTTCAATATTCGTGGGTTTTTCACCGTCCATGATAAGGGCATAATCCAGTAATATATGAGCTGTTGTATTGATATTTTTTGTTTCTTTACTTTTAAACATGTCATTTAGCTTTATCACTACATCGTGATTTGGATTTATCTCTAAAACAGGCTTCGATAAGGACATACCCTGCCTTTCTTGGAGTATTTTTTGCATTGTTTTATCATATCCACTCTCACCAATTGAAATACAAACAGGACTGTCTATTAGGCTTGAATTTATTTTTACATCACTTACATGATCACCGAGAATTCTTATCATTTCAGCTGCTAATTTCTTTAAGTCAGAGTCAGTAATTTTAGCTTTAGAGTTTTTTTTCTTTGGCTTTTGGGTTACTGGAACATTAGTTAATTCTTCAGTGCCATGTGATACATGCTTTAAATCTTTATCTTTAAACTTTATGCCTGTTGCCGTCCAAAAACTATCTATTGGGTCGGTTAGTATTATAATCTCAACACCCCTTGCAACATAACCCTCTAATAACGGATTTGCCAGCGCAGACTGATAATCTTCCGCAGTAATAAAATATATTGATTTTTGATTTGGTTTCATATCATCAATATATTGCTCTAATGATCTGTATTCATCTTTTGCTCTAGATGACCTGAACCTTATTAATTTAAGCAAATCATCTTTTTTTTCGTAATCCTCATAAATACCCTCTTTAATTACCGGTCCGAAAGCTTCCCAAAATGTATTAAATTTTTCGTTATCATCCTTTGCTAGTTTATTTAAGGTTGAGATTATTCTGTTCTTGATAGCTTTCTTAATGGATAGAACTACCTGATTTTCTTGTAATATTTCCCTACTAACAGTCAATGGAATATCAGCGGAATCTATGACGCCACTTATGAATCTCAAATAAGGCGGAATAATATCCGTATCATCACTAATAAGAACTTTTTTGACATATAGTTTCAACTTTGCTTTTCTTTGTTGGTCAAAAAGATCAAAAGGGCGCGCGGTTGGCACATAGAGCAAAACATCATATTCGAAACGGCCTTCAGCCTTATAATGAATTGTTGAAAGAGGCTGGTCAAAATTTCTACTCAACAAGCTATAATGTTCTTGATACTGTTCTGCAGTAATTTCAGCTTTTGGTTTGGCCCAAATAGCACCTGCGGTATTGATTTGCTCATCATCAATAGCCGAGTTCTCAGCTAAATATATTGGAAAATTAATATTATCTGAATATTTTTTTACAATATCCTGAACTGATTGCTTGTCCGCAAATTCATGAGCATCTTTTGCCAATTTAATGGTTATTTCTGTACCGCTAATATTTTTATCTGTAATTTTCTGAACACTGTAGGTGCCTGTTCCATCTGAGCGCCATAAATGCACTTCATCAGAGTCGAATTTTTTCGACAATACGGTGACATCTTTTGAAACAATGAAAGCTGAGTAAAATCCTATTCCAAACTGACCAATTTGGGAAGTTGTATCGTCGTCTTTTGACATGTTTTCGATAAACGTTTTCGTGCCTGATCTGGCAATAGTCCCTAAATTTTCAATCATTTCATCCCGAGTCATACCAATACCATTATCAGAAATTGAAATGGTCTTTTTGTTACTATCTACGGTTATTTTTATTTTTAAATCATCAATTGCTACATCCGATTGGGATATAGATATGTATCTTAGTTTATCACATGCATCCGACGCATTTGAGATCAGCTCTCTTAAAAAAACTTCTTTATTTGAATAAATTGAGTGTGTTAGAATTTGCAGCAGACGGTTAACCTCTGCAGTAAATTCCATATTATTATCCCCCTTAGACATATTTACTCCTGGAATTTATTTCTGTGATTTTTTATACCCTACATTGTTTATATAATGCAATTTTTGTCAATTTCCATATATTTTAACTTTAAATTCTCCATATTCTTAATTATGCTAAATCAGTAATGGATAAGTCATGAATAATATTTTAAATTTAAATAAATATGGGAACCCTCCTAATAGTAAAAATTGGACGCAATCAGGCAAAAATCATATAGATCCGAAGGATAATAGAATTACATCTTTTTCTAGAGAGGAACTCAACCATATACTCGCACTATATGGAAGAAAAGTAGTTTCTGGTCAATGGAAAGACTATGCAATAGATACACTCAAAGACCAAGCAATCTTTTCAATCTTTAAAAAGAGTAATGAAATGCCGCAATATACAATACATAAATTACCCAAACTAAAGAGCAGTCAAAAAATGTATCATATAAGAGGAACGGATGGTAAGGTATTAAAAAGAGGGAGCGAACTCCCTCTTATTTTAAGAATTTTAGATAAAGATAAGAAAAAATATAAAATTATATAAAGCTTATCTTCGTGAACCAAATAATTGTATTAGTAAAATAAACAGATTAATAAAGTCGAGATATAGTCTTAATGCGCCCATAATGGCTTTACGCCCCGAGACATCAGCACTGTCACCTTGATAATATATCTGTTTAATCTGTTGTGTGTCATATGCTGTAAATCCAGCAAATATCAGCACACCTAATACAGAAATCCCGAATTGCATTCCACTTGAACCAATGAAAATATTAACAATTGATGCCAATATTATGCCAATCAAACCCATAAAGAGGAACGCACCCCAAGCAGATAAATCTTTCTTTGTGGTATATCCGAATAAACTGAGTGCCCCAAAGGAACCAGACGTAATAAGAAAAACGCGAGCTATGCTAGTACCAGTATACGCCAAGAAGATATAAGATAGAGACAATCCCATGAGACCCGAGAAAATCCAAAAAGATGCCTGCGCTGATGCGAATGACATTCGAGTAATACGAGCACTCAGGTAAAATACCATACCAAGCGGTGCAAGCATCACAACCCAAATTAGAGGTGTTTGCGCCAGTGCAAGATACAAACCTGAAGCTGCAGCAAAATATGCGACAATCGCTGTTATGAAAAGGCCAATTGCCATATAGTTGTATACACGTAACATATATGTGCGCAAGCCCTGATCAATTTCTGCAGAGGCATATGATGAATTGTTATAAATATTTGGTTCCATTTTTGTCTCCATAAATAAAAAAGCTATACTATATATTAAATTATTCTAGAACTGGAAATCAAGTAGATAATATGATTTATTAAATATATTGGATCAAACATTAAATAAAATGAAAAGAGAGTGAGATAAGAATGAATGATATTGAAAAAGCGTTACCCTGGCCGTCAACACCGGACAACAAAGGAATAACAAAGGAATTTATTTTCGAAAATTTTGATGTGGCGTGGGCTTTTATGAATGAGGTTGCAAAAATCGCAAACCAGTTGGATCATCACCCCGATTGGTCAAATGTATATAACAAAGTTAACATAACACTATGTACGCATGACGAAGGAAAAGTTACAAAAAAAGATACAGAGCTTGCAATCCAGATAGACCTAGCAGAAGCAAAGTTTAAATCTTAAAAAAATGCGCGAGTCAAAACAAATCACCAGAGGTTATTTTTCAATTGGTGTCGAAAATATATCCAAACCCATGAATCTTGGAAATTTGATTAGGTCTGCACACGCCTTCGGCGCTAATTCAGTTTTTACAATTAACCCACATAAAAGAGTTACTGAAAATAAGGATAAGATTAGTAAATCAGACACATCAAAATCTACATACCATTTACCGTATTATGAATGGGATACGATTGAGGATATTACCCTGCCAAAAGGATGTAAAATTATTGGTATTGAAATTACTGAAGATGCAGAAAGCCTTCCTAATTTTGTTCATCCCATGCAGGCAATGTATATACTCGGACCTGAAAAGGGCTCGCTCTCAGGAAAAACGTTATCTATGGCAGATCATGTTATAAAAATTCCAACAAGTTTCTCGTTGAACGTTGCAATTGCCGGTGCCATAGTCATGTATGATCGAATTAAAACTTTTGGTATTAAAACTAAATAAAAAACTAATTTAAGCTTTGTTTACGAAAAATAAATAAATTTTTCCTAAGGTTAATTGTGCAAAAAAGTTTATAAATTAATGGGTAAATTAAAAAAATATTTCAAGATCACGCATATACTTTTTGTGCTAGTTTTTCTGATACCTGAAGCATATGCAACCACCAGCGTACAGCCACAATTGAAAAGTAAATTTGGTGATTGGAGCGTCTTCACGCACTCTGCTGGAGATAGAAATATCTGCTACATTGCAAGTACCCCAATCAAACAAGATCCCAAAGATAAGAACTGGACACCAAATTTCTTCATTTCAAGGATTGACAAGAATTATAATCAGCCAAGCCTAAATATCGGTTATAAACTCAAGGATGGGACTTCAATTTCAGTCAAGATCCTAAATAGCACATTCGCACTTACCTCGAATGAGGTTGGCACAAACGCATGGCTCATGACTGAGGATGAAGAGAAAAAATTGATTGAGGCAATGAAAAAAGGTTATCAAATGATTATCAAAGGTACATCAGAATTTGGAACAAATACAACTGATCACTATTCATTAAAAGGTGTAATTAGAAGTCTTCAGGAGCTTGACTCAGTTTGTTCCATATCATAACCGAATTAATGTAAAAAGATATAAAAATGCTGGATACTTCACTAGAATTATCATCCACCAAACACGATAATCCGAACATAAAAAAAATTTATGGCCAATTTAAGTCAGAAATTTCTGAGGAGCTAGAAAAATTTCATGTTCCTAGTAAACAAAACTCCATGAGAACAAAACAACTCTGGAATTGGACTTTTTTAGGTGGTGTTACCGAATTCTCAGAAATAAATAATATGCCAAAAGAGCTATTAAACCAATTGTCAAAAAATTATACTTTATCCAGAAATTCTATTGCTAAGGAACAAAAATCTAATGATGGAACAATGAAATGGCTAATAGATTTAGAGAGCGAAAATAATTCAACTAATAATCAAATTGAGACAGTTTTTATACCTGAGGAAAAGAGGGGAACATTGTGTATCTCAAGTCAAATTGGGTGCACGCTTAACTGTACATTTTGTCATACCGGTACGCAGAAATTAGTTAGAAACCTGACCGCGGCTGAGATAGTATCGCAGTTACTCATTGCAAAAGACAGGCTAAATGATTGGCATAAAAATAATCCTAATAATGTCAGAAAAATTACAAATGTCGTAATGATGGGTATGGGTGAGCCATTATATAACTTTGAGGCTGTTAAAAAAGCATTACAGATTATGACAGATTTCGACGGTCTAGCTCTATCAAAACGTCGCATAACATTATCAACATCCGGCATTGTTCCGTATATCGAGAGGGTGGGTAATGAAATTGGCGTTTCTCTTGCAGTTTCACTGCATGCAGCAAAAGATGAAATTCGAGACATACTTGTCCCGATAAATAAAAAATATCCACTAAGAGAGCTTATTAATGCCTGCGAAAACTATCCAAGAATTAAAAACTCAAGTAAAATTACATTCGAGTATGTCATGCTCAAAGACATCAATGACAGTTTAGAGGATGCCAAAGACTTAATTAAGATATTAAGTAATATACCTTCAAAGATAAATCTAATCCCATTTAATCCATGGCCAGGGAGTAATTACATGTGCTCAGACATGAAGAAAATCAGAGAATTTGCAAAAGTACTTTTAGATGCAGGTTTTTCATCACCGATTCGAAAACCTCGTGGTCAGGATATTTTGGCTGCATGCGGTCAATTAAAATCAGAGACAATAAGGCTTAAGATTAAAAAATAATATACTTTGATTAATTAATATTTTATATCTGTAATGATGAGTAATAAAATAAAAAAAGTAGTGCTAGCATATTCTGGTGGTCTTGATACCTCCATAATTTTAAAATGGCTGCAGAACACCTATGATTGTGAGGTAGTAACATTTACCGCTGACTTAGGTCAAGGTGAAGAGATAGAGCCTGCCAGAAAAAAAGCTAAGATGCTGGGCGTTAAAGAGATATACATTGAGGATTTAAGAGAAGATTTCATATCTAATTATATATTCCCAATGTTTAGAGCAAATACTTTATATGAAGGTCAGTATCTACTTGGAACAGCCATTGCAAGACCATTAATAGCTAAGAGGCAGATTGAAATCGCGAATGAAACACGTGCTGATGCCGTTTGTCACGGCGCAACTGGTAAAGGGAATGACCAAGTCAGATTTGAGCTGGGTTATTACGCTCTAAACCCAGAAATAAAAGTAATTTCCCCTTGGAGAGACTGGGATCTCAAATCAAGAACAAAATTAATGGAATTTGCGGAAGAAAATCAGATACCAATTCCAAAAGATAAAAAAGGTGAGGCGCCATTTTCAATAGATGCAAATATTTTACATACATCATCAGAAGGAAAGTTAATTGAAAATCCTGAAAATGAACCGCCTGAGTATATTTACCAGAGAACTCTCTCTATTGATGACTCAAATGACACGCCAAGTGAAATAACTATAGGTTTTGAAAAAGGTGATGCATCCTCTATTGATGGCGAAACTATGACACCAGTGAGATTATTTGAAAAATTAAACGAAGTTGGTAAAGAAAATGGCATTGGTAGACTTGACCTAATTGAGAATAGATATATTGGTATGAAGAGTAGAGGAATATATGAAACGCCAGGTGGCACTATCCTCTTGAAAGCACACAGAGCAATTGAGGAGCTGACATTAGACTCCGGATCAATGCACTTAAAGGATGAACTAATGCCTAAATACGCTTCATTAATTTATAATGGATTATGGTTTTCACCAGAAAGGGAGATGCTTCAAAAAGCAATTGACCAATCCCAAGAGTATGTGACCGGTGAAATTACGTTAAAACTCCACAAGGGTAATATTATTGTTACAAATAGGAAAAGTGATTATTCACTTTACAACACTGCTCTTGTAAGTTTTGAAGATACTGATACCGACTATAATCAACATGATGCGGAAGGATTTATAAAGATTAATTCCCTTAGGCTGAAACTTTTATCCAATAGAAAAAAATAAATCTCACTAACCATTCTGAGCTTTTGTTGCTATTAAAGTATTGTTCATTAAGCAAGCAACTGTCATAAGACCAACACCACCAGGTACGGGTGTTATAGCAGATACTTTATCAAAAACATCTCCAAAATCAACATCCCCTACAAGTTTTGTTTTAGCTGTCCCACTTTGATCTATTTCGATACGATTAATGCCAACATCTATTATAATGGCATCCTTTTTGACCCAATCAGATTTTACAAAATTTGGTATGCCTATTGCCGCAACTAAAATATCAGCCTGAGTTGTGAATGACTTTATATCCTTGGTCTTGGAATGCACTTGAGTAACTGTACAATTAGCATTTGTTAATAATTGACACATTGGCTTCCCAACGAGATTAGACCTCCCTAGAACAACTGCATTCATACCGGATATATCTCGGGTAACCGAATTAACCATTAACATAGAGCCTTGAGGTGTGCATGGAGTGAGACATTCGATATTATTCATTAACTTGCCAGCATTAATCGGATGCAATCCATCCACATCTTTCTCGGGTAGTATCGTATTTATTGTCTTTTGTTTACTTATATGCGGTGGAATTGGGAATTGAACAAGTATACCATTGATCTTCGAGTCTCTATTGAGTGCCTCGATTAGACTCAATAATTCTGACTCCTTAATATCAGCATCAAATTTATATTCTATTGACTGAATCCCAACTTTTTCACACATAATCTTTTTGTTACGAACATATACTTGACTGGCTGGATCATTTCCAATCAAAACGACTGCAAGAGTTGGCTTTATATTCTTCTTATTGAGCTCAGATATCGATGCAGAAACCTGATCAATTAAAAATCCTGAAATTATCTTACCATCAATAATTTTGTGCTGTAATTTTTTATTTATCGGCACAATACCCTCTATCTTAACTACTTATAATAAGTATATTAATAAGGTCCTTTATTATGAATAGGATGAAAATTGCAATTAGTGGGCTAAAATCTAAGCCATTGTAAGTTGGTATATAACGTCTTATCGGCGTGAGTATCGGACTTGTCATTTTGTATAAGAATTCGCCAATCACAGACACAATGAAATGCCTAGAGTTTAGAATTCCAAAATGCAAAAGCCACTCAATGACAACATTCAGTATTAGTAACCATACAATAAGCCCAGCAATCCATTGTAAAAGCATTAATGTGTTAAAAAGAATCATTTAATTATTTTATCATTTGATTAAATATATTTTAAATATAATTAGCATATGTAATTAATACAAATGATATATTAATTTGTGTCTCTTTTTTTCATAAATTTAGCGATAATAATTGAAATTTCATAAAGAAATATAAGCGGAAGTGCCAATAGAAATTGGCTAATAACATCAGGTGGGGTCAAGATTGCAGCAGTGATGAATGAGAATAAAATACAATATTTCCGTCTTCGTTTTAACCAGGCTACATCAATGATTCCAATTCTAACTAATAATAAAACTAATATGGGTAGCTGAAAGCAAAGACCAAAAGCTAGTATGAGTCTTAATACAAGTGATAAGTATTCAGATATTCTAGGTTCGACTTCTATTGGAAGGCCCATAGAGGATGCGGGAATTTCAAAAGATAAAAAGAAATTCCAAGCAATTGGCATTACAATGAAATAAACCATTAGAAAGCTCAGTAAAAAAAGAAATGGAGTTGCAATCATAAATGGCAAGAAAATATTTTTTTCAGTATTATACAAACCAGGCGAAATATACTTCCAGATCTGGATAAGCATTATTGGTAATGAAATAAACAATGCAAGATAAAATCCTACTTTTATCTGAGTAAAAAATCCTTCATGTAGCGCTGTAAAGATCATCCTACCCCCCCTTTCATTAATTATCTCAGCAAGAGGGTTTTGCAAGAAAATATAAACTAGCTCTGATATACTTCCATGGAAATTTCCTATCTTAAAATTGATCAAAGATATGAAAAAAATAGAGATGAAGAATACAAATGAATAAAGTAGTCGAGTCCTCAATTCAACGAGGTGCTCAAGCATAGACATTTTTTTTTCAGTTGGATTCATTGGATGTGTGATATTTTTATTTCCCAAAAATAATTTTATTTTTTATTTTTTTTACCAGTAAGCTCTTTCATTTCATTTGATAGACTTTCATCATAATGAACACTTTCCATCGACTCCTTAACCTTATCAAGGTCCTCTTTACTAATGACATTCTCGACTTCCGAGAGAAATTCAGACGATAAGCGTCTAATTTTTTTTGTTATGCCTAAAAAAGTTTTTAGGGCCGCGGGTAACTCTTTTGGGCCTAGTATTAAAATTACCACTACTGATATTATCAGTATTTCCTGCCAGCCTATATTAAACATCTTGGACTTTTCTATTTATCTTTTTTTGAGTCGTTTTCATCTTCCTCAGACTCTTTAATATCGCCCTTAACGCCATCGCGAAAACTTTTGAGGCCCACACCAAGATCACCAAGTAATTTTGATATCTTTCCTGGTCTTGAAAATAATAATAATATAATCAGACCAATTACAACCCATTGCCAAAATCCTGAAATACCCATTTACTACTCCTTATAATTTATTGTTATAAAACATAAAATTTGATTAAGTTCACGAACCAACTGGTGTCCCAGCATAATTTCCTCTATTCAAAACAAAATCAATGCCCCCAACATCCTCAAGCATCTTTCTTTGATCGCTGCGTGCAGCTTTATCCACCTTTTCAGGATCAATAACAGATCTTAAAGCCTTATCCAGCCCATCAACCAAGCTCCTGAATGAGGGGTCCCCAGCCAGATTTTGTTTCTCATCTGGGTCGTTCTTAATATCAAAAACTTCAGACTGATGTCCAACATAGTATATATATTTGTAGTCCCCCATTCTAAGCATAAATGCACCCCCATAGGATCCAGCGCCATGATATTCACTGATTATACTTCGATCTTTATCGTATGCTTCATTCGCTATGAGCCTCAATGATTTTCCATCTATTTCTGTATCATTCTTAATGGAGTGCAGTGATAAAATATCAAATATCGTTGGATATAGGTCAATCAGGGTTACGGGCGTTTGACAAATCTCACCCCTCGAGAAGTTTGGTCCTTTTATGATCAAAGGGATAGATGCAGAGTCTTCATACATCGTCATCTTGCCCCAGAGCCCTCTATTACCAAGTGACTCACCATGGTCACTGGCATAAATAATTGTTGTATTATCGTATAAGTTACTTTCTCTTAGTTCTGCGAGGATTTGACCCACATTTGAGTCCATAAAACTACACATACCGTAGTACGCCTGCACTGCGATTTTTCTCTTATTTTCATCCATGTAATCATCATATGGCCAGCTTTCCCGTATGCCTTTGACCCATGAATGCAGCTTATTTTTTTTTAAATTCTTATAGCTATCGAAGGGTAAGCTAATATCATTATATAAATCATAAAAATCTGGCGGTGCAATCAGGGGATAATGAGGAGACACAAAAGATACAAATAAGACCCAGGGCCTGTCTTGCGACTCTATTTTTTTTCGCTTTTTAATCCATTCAACTGCTTTTTTTGTTATGATACGATCATATTCCAAGTACTCGCAATCGCCACGACCAAGCTCTTCGGATAATCTTTTGCAAGCATCCTTTGGTGGCATCTCTTCTCTCAAAAGTCCGAATAAATCACCAAGACCATCTTTCAAATGCATTGGTTCAATAGTCTCTGTAAATCCAGTATCAACATTTCGGTCCTTATAATGTAATTTTCCTATAGAAGTAACATTCACGTTGTTTTCACGCAAGATATGCTGCCAGCCGGGTATCCTTGCGTCATATGCGTGCGCACCATCCCAATATTTATTTTTATGTACGTATGTTCCTGTTGCTAATGACGCTCTTGCAGGCACACATAGTGGAGAGGGAGTATACGCGCTTGTAAATGTGGTACCCTCTTTAACAAGGCTATCAATATTCGGCGTAATAATGGAGTCATTACCTAATTGATTAATGCAGTTATAATTATGCTCATCGGCCATGATAAATAAAATATTATTTCCTTGCATTAGATTATTCTCCTAATTATGTGTATATTATAGATAATATCATTTTTTGAAAATAATTAAAAAATAATCAGTAAGGATACTGATATATGTTCAATAAATTAAAAAGTTTATTTATGAGTAGTTCAAGCTCAATCGCTTCGTCTTATTATAAAGATTTTCAGATTGTACCGACACCTAAAAAAACTAGTGGTGCCTACACAACGGAAGGAAAGATATTTAAAGAGATTGAGGGGGTTAAAATGAATGCTTATTTCATCAGAACGGATACTTTCAGTAAAAAAGATGATGCCATAGAGTGCATTGAGAGGAAAGCCAGGATCATCATAGATGAAAATGGTGAAAAAATATTTGATATTGATTGGCTCTAAAACTGCAATATTCTTATTTTATTTATTCACTGAAGTAAGCCTCGTCTATTCCCATAAGAGCTAGTGCATTTAGACCACAAATTTTTTCTCTATCGCTCTCGTTTAGTCCAGGTACTTGGTAAACGTGTTCAACAGGATTAAATTCAGCCATGTCAAACGGATAATCAGTTCCTAATAAAATATGATCTGCACCAAAGTTACTGATTAAATAAGATAACTGCTCAATTGAAAATACAAGTGTGTCAAAATAGAACTTTGAAAGGTAATAACTTGGCTTTCTATGAATATCTTCACGACAATCCGGCCTTGCACCATAAGCATGGTCCATCCTCGCAAAATAATGGGATGTAAATGCGCCACCATGGCTCAGTACAAATTTCAAATTAGGAAATTTTTCTAAAACCCCTCCAAAAATGAGATAATGAACACCTACAGTGGTATCTAAAGGGTTACCTATTATATTCATCATATGATATTTGGATAGTCTTGGACTTGAAAATGAGGAGGGGTGTATAAGCATGGGAACATTGAGTTCCTGAACAGCTTCCCAGAATGGATACAATCGTTCGGCAGAAAGCTCTTCGTCTTCTTTAATTCTGGCACCAATTTGAAGCCCTTTGAAACCTAATTCATTTACACACCTTTTAAGCTCTTTTATAGCCAAATCAGTATCTTGTAGTGGAACTGTGCCTAACCCAACGTGTGTTGTGCTATTTTCTTTAACCGCTTTATGTATCCCATCATTTACGGCTTGGCTTGATTCATGCCCAAGTGATGGTTCTGTAGAATAATAAAATTGTCTTGGTGCGCAAGATAGTGCAGCAATATCTACTTGCATTTTTTCCATATCGGGTAATCTATAATTCATGTCAGTTAGGAAAGGCATTCTTTCAGAATGATGTTTAAGTGTTTGCTCTTTTGAGGCTTTACTTGCAAATCTAAACTGCACCGTCGAGTCATCGGGAATATTATCACCAATTAATTTATCAGCTTCCTGAATTCGCATGTGAATATGAAAATCTACTGTTTTTGTTTTTGGTTTAGGCTTATTTTCAAGATGATCCCGGCCTGCAGTTGGACCATATGGTTTCATTGGTATATCGTAATCCATTAAATATCTCCCTGAATAGTAGTGGTTATTATTCTGTAATGAAAATAATACAGTATTGTATATTTTTTTAAATATTAAATTCACAGATTTGAAGAAAACGTTCTAAGGTTTGTATACTTGAACCTAGAGAACAATAGAGCATTTTAAACTAAAATGTAACCCACGATTTAGCGATATGATAACCAAGGTATGAAGAAATGCCAGTTATAAATGTACCCCATGCTGTGTCAATAAGAGAGACTTGAAGNGGCCAATCCTTNAAGGTGCTATAATTTGTCATGTCATATGTGAGATANGCAAAAAATCCAAACAAAGCNCCATATAACAGCGCAGTCGAACCAAGNCCTTCCTTTAAAGCTGGAATTGTAGAGAATATAATTATACCTATGACATATATTGAATAAAACACAGCTGCTGCGATAAAATTTGGTTTCTCCGCCAGAATATGACCAAGATTGCTTACATAGAACTTACGGGCAATAAACCCAAGCCATAAAGCATCTATCGCCAGAAAAATTGTAAGAACAATAAAATATGTTAGAAAGTACTTTGTCATTTCATTATCAATTGTAATATAAAAATTTAACGTATACAACTACCGTTGAGATCATTTTTTTAAACTCACAGGTGTAACTTTGTCTGAAAAAATAGCGGTAATTGGGGGCGGAATATCTGGGTTGTCGGCAGCTTGGCACTTATCTAAATATAGCAACGTGACTCTCTACGAAAAAAACAGTTACTATGGTGGTCATGCGCATACAATATCACTAAAAGACACAAATGAAGTTAATGTATCNGTTGATGTTGGGTTTATGGTTTTCAATAAAGCTAGCTAC
This sequence comes from Rhodobiaceae bacterium, assembly GCA_002699615.1. Classification (GTDB taxonomy): domain Bacteria; phylum Pseudomonadota; class Alphaproteobacteria; order Rhizobiales; family TMED25; genus TMED25. Next base: position 108,754 of record PAAM01000009.1, read on the forward strand.
CCGAATTTAATAAAATTTTTTGATCTACTCAATATTGAAAGGCATCAATCGGATATGAGCTTTTCCATGTCAGATGAAGTTTCAAATTATGAGTATTCAGGTTCAGGACTAAAAGGTTATTTTGGGCAAAAGTCAAACGTTTATAACAAAAAACATTGGCAGCAATTAATNGCAATAATTAAATTTTACTCAAATGCTGAGCAATCAATTAAAAAATATTCAAAATCTATNTCGCTTAATGATTTTCTCAAAGCAGAAAATTACCCGACTTTTTTCACAAATAATCATATTATTCCGATGTGCAGCGCTATCTGGTCATGCGACCCAAAAAAAATGCTTGAGTATCCTGCGCACGACTTTGTTAATTTCTTTATCAACCACGGGCTTTTTAAACTATCAAATCGACCCAAGTGGTCGTCCGTTGCCGGTGGGAGTAAAAAATATGTAGATGCAATTATCGAAGCATCCNTTTTCAAGAAAAGAAATAATGTAAATAGATTGAAGATCGAAAAAAAGGGTAAAAGGTATAAAATAACTGATAATGATAGTAAAAGTCTAGATTTTGACAAAATTGTACTTGCGACGCAAGCTCCTGAGAGCAAAGTATTGATTGAAAGTTGCGATAAAGAGCTTGCAAAACTTTTAGATAAATTTAAATACCAGCAAAATATTGGCTATCTNCATTCTGATCCAAATCAGATGCCAAGAAATAAAAAATTATGGTCTAGCTGGAATTATACACGTAAAATAAAAACTNATAATATGAACCTTTCTATGACGTACTGGCTAAATAATATACAAAAACTAAATACCCAATCAGATTTTTTCTTGACATTAAATCCTGAAAAAAAAATTCCAGAAAAAAATATTATTGAAGAGATAATCTTTACCCATCCGATATTCGATCTNAGTAACAAGGAAGTAAAAAAACGAGTAATGGAACGGCAAGGAAAAAACAATATATGGGTTTGTGGGAGTTTTCTTGGATATGGGTTTCACGAAGATGGTATACAGAGTGGCTTGCTGGCCGCAGAGAGTATTACCAAANAGGAAAGACCGTGGACAACAGATAAAGCCTGGAATAGGATTGCGGTTTAGTCAGTCATAAGCTAAAAAATTAAATGATAAAAAATAAAATATTACTAGGCAAAGTCGTTCATAAACGTATCAGTCCCNTTAGACATAAGCTTGCATATCGNGTTTTCGCACTNATGTTAAATTGTGATGAGTTTCATGATCTAAGTAAAAAAACAGGTTTACTGTCCTATAACAAATTTAACATATTTAGTATTTACGACAAAGATCATGGGAATGGAAAACCGATAAGAGATTTTCTTGAAGAAATTAAAAATAATGTGCAAACAAAAGAGCCGATAACTCATTTCTCTATGATTGCATATCCTCGTGTATTTGGCTATGTATTTAATCCCATAACAATTTATCTCGGCTACAGCAAAAAGAAGCAAATAGAGTTGGTCATATACGAGGTAAATAATACTTTTGGCCAGAGAGTGATTTATGTCATTCCAGCAGCGCACAACACAGGTGAAATTATTTACCAAAAGTGTGACAAAAAATTATTCATCTCACCATTTAATAATGATGACGGAGTATATACATTCCATATTAGGAATAACCCAAATTTATTTCAAATCGGTATAAATCTTCATGAAAAAAATCAGCCCCTGCTGATTGCTCACTTTACAGGACAAAAAATTGATTATTCTAATTTAAATTTACTACTCAGCCTCACAAAGAATTTGTTTCTAACATTTAAAGTGATATTTGCAATACACTATGAAGCTCTAAAACTCTTTTTTAAAGGAATGAGCTTTAAAAAGAAACCACAAGCCCCTAAATTACAGATATGTTACATAAAAAATAGCGAGAGTAACTAGATATTCAATGATAAAGAATTATTTTAAAAAGTTATTTAATTGGGAACCAAATGGCTCATTAAAGATTATTTTTCCAGATAATACATATTACGTAATTGGATCGACTAAATCAGATCTTACGATTAAGTTGAATAACTATAAAATTATATGGAGCTACTTTACCAGCGGACCAAATGCTTTTGGCGATTGCTATGTAAACGGTGATATTGAGTGCTCTGATTTAACACAATTCTTTGTCTTTTATCTCAGGAATAAAGAGAAATTTGATAAGATGACGCCACTCAAAATATTCAGGTTTAACATTTCTTATTTTTTACATTTGTTGAGATGGAATAGCTTAAGAGGAGCAAAAAAAAATATCAGGGCACACTATGATATGGGAAATAATTTCTTTAGTGAGTGGTTAGACNAGAAAATGCAGTATTCTAGTGCGCATTTTGATAAGAATCACACTACGCTAGACCAAGCACAAGAAAATAAATTTAAAAAAATAAATACTTATTTAGATATTAAGAATAATGAAGAAATATTGGAAATTGGATGTGGTTGGGGAACATTATCTAAATATCTATTTGAAAATAATACAATTAGTATTGACGCAATTACAATTTCAGAAGAGCAATTAAAATACGCAAAAGATTTAGGGGTCGCTAAGAGTATAGGTCATTGTAATTTCAAACTTGAAGATTACAGAAAAATACAAAGTAAATATGATAAGATTGTATCTGTCGAAATGATTGAAGCAGTAGGAAGTAAATATCTGCCAATTTATATTGATACCATCAAGAAATGCTTACAAAACGANGGGCATGCAATAATTCAAGGCATAACAATCGCAGACGATAAATTTGCAAAATATAGTCGACAAGTCGATTTTATTCAAAAGTATATTTTTCCAGGCGGCTTTTTACCAAGTAAAAAACTTCTTGAAAAAATTGCAAACAAAAAAAAACTAAATATTGAAGTTCTCGAAGATTTCAATCAATCGTATGTGAAAACCTTATCTTTATGGAGAGAGCAATTTAATACAAAATGGCCCCACATCAAAGATTTGGGTTACGATGATAGATTTAAAAGAATTTGGAATTATTATCTATCATACTGCGAAGCTGGTTTCTGCGAGGAGTCCATTCAAATAAGTATATTTAGATTTAGTCACATGAACTAAAGTCTATTTTTTCCAAATAAGTCTGCGTATAATGAAGAAATATAAACTGTTCGGTAGAATCCTTAAAAATTTTATGAAAAAGGTAAAACCAAAAGGGAAAGCAACTTCGTATTTTAATTTTTTCAGATCTCGAAGAATTTTCTCAGCTGCATATTCAACNGAAACCATCTTTGGCATTCGAAATTTATTTATGCGNGTAGCGTCAGTGTCAACGAATCCAGGGTTAATTACGGANACCGTTATCCCAATTGGAGNTAGTTCCGTCCTCAAAATTTCAACTAGATTTATCAATGCGGCCTTTGTCGGACTATACGCCAATGAGTTTGGAAGGCCCCGGTAACCTGCCACAGATGCCATAACTGCAATGTGTCCTCTTTTCCTTTTTATCATGCTGGGTAGCANGACTGCNAGGCAATTAATTACACCAAAATAATTAACATCCATAGACCTAACAATTTCCTGGTAACTCTCTTCAATCTTATCAATCGTAAAAAGTTTACTTACACCAGCATTTAATATTATGAGGTCAGGAAAATTATCGTCTTCCAAAAAAAAGTTCGTTTTTTTTCTCACATCACTGATTTGCGATACATCCATGCTAATTGGATATATATTATCATTTAAACTACTCAATATTTTAAGCTTATCAGTGCGTCTTGCTGACGCGAATACTTTTATATTTTTAGTTGCTAGTTGTAGTGCTAACTCTCGCCCTATGCCTGAGCTGGCACCTGTCACCCATGCCGTCTGCCAAGGGATAGTCATTTAAATGCGGGCGATAGATTGAAATAAATTTGCGATGAGGCTGTTAAATATTAATGGGCCATCCGTAGCAATTACACAAATGCAATCCTCTTTTGAGCTAACAACTGGCTCATGTTTTGTGGTATGATCGTGATCAGCAATGTCACCTGCGACATATCTACCGTTTTCGTCATCGAAAGATCCCTTCAGAACTAAAGTTAACTCACTTCCGAGGTGACTATGCTCTGGAATTTTCTTTTTTGATTTAATTTTGAGGAAAGTAAGATGCTTATCTTCGGGTCCATCCAATTTTACGGAGCATTTTTTTATTCCTGGCGCAAGAAACGACCACTTTAGACTTCTCNAATCTTTACCAATATGCCTTTGCAATGAAATAGGTACTTCGCTATTCTTATCAAATATGACAGGTGTTCTAGTATTTCTNGTTACGTTTTCAGATTCTTTTAGTCTTTCTAAAAAAATTGCATAGGAGTTTGAGGCAAGAGAATTATCTTCAGTGGACTCCAGTAGGCCGCCACCCATTTCATGACATTGTTCGATATTTTTTTTNCAGTGCTCGCACTTTTCAATGTGTGAGGANACTAGTGTTGCGAACGATGAGCCTAGTGCACCGCTGGAATATGATATAATTGTTGTTAAATCGGGGCAGTTTTTCATACTGTAATTTCCTTTAAGTTATCTTTCATTTTCTGGTATGCCAACCTCATTCTAGACTTGACTGTACCAATTGGTATACCCAACTTAGCTGCAATTTCATCTTGCGTCATGTCATTTATAAATGATAGTTCTATCACTTTTTTTTGCTTGTCAGGTAATAGATTAATAGCATTCTTCACTTGTTCAGTTAGGGATCTTCGTTCAACAATNTCTTGGCTATTTTCATTTTCCGAAGCAATTTCAATTTCTGAGATGTCTGTGTAAGGTTGTGATGATTTTTTTCTTAGTAGATCTATTCTNTTATTCCGTGCGATGGTATAGATCCATGAACTAAATGAGCCTTTATCAGGGTTGTACATATGAATTTTATCCCATATGTTTATCATTGTGTCATGCATTATATCCTCCGCAAGTGTATAGTCAGCACCGTTCCTAATCAATAAAGATTTGATTTTTGGTGCATAGTAATTAAAAATAATTTCAAAATCTTCCTTAGTCTTCTCAGCTTGAAATTTTTTAATAAAGTCCTTACTAATTTCAGACATTGTTACATTTTTTCTTGTCACACATCAATGTAACATATATTGAACGTTCACCTCTAGTAAATAGTTTAAAGTTTTATATTTTTTTACTAAAAAAATTCATTATGATAGGATGTGAGTAAATTATGATAAATATCGAGAATAGAAATATTTTTAGTAAGGCCAAAGTTGCAATCATTGGCGCAAGCGGAGGTATAGGTTCGACAATATCTAAAAAGATTCGAGCATTAGACGGTGAGAATACTGTCATTGAAATTGTCCGCACAAAAACAAGAGCAAACCAATTTGAAATGGATATGCTTAATGAGAANTCAGTAGCAAGATGTGCAGAAGAGGTAAAAGATAAAATAGGGAACCTTGATATTGTACTAAATACTACCGGATTACTTCACACAAAAAATCACGCCCCTGAGAGAACTTACCGTGAAATCAATTTTGATTATCTGGAAGAAATATTTCAGGTTAACACATTTATTCCATTCTTAATTTCAAAGTATTTCACCCCCAACCTAACAAAGGATAGTGCCTCTATTATTGCTTTCATGTCTGCCAGATTAAGCAGTATATCAGATAATAAGTTAGGAGGATGGTATAGCTATAGATCATCTAAGACAGCTCTAAATATGCTTATCAAGACCTTATCAGTCGAGCTATCGTATAGTAATAAAAATGCTATTTGTGTGGGATTACACCCGGGCACAGTTGATACCAAACTATCAAAACCTTTTACTCAAAAAATAAAAAATAAAAAAATCTTCACGAAAGATGAGGCTGCAGAATTTCTAATTGAGGTACTCAATAATATAGACCACAATGACAGCGGTAGCATCATTGATTGGCAAGGAGAGAAAGTGCCCTACTAATTATTACTTGAAATAGGTACAGTAACTTAGAATGAAATTGAAAGACAAAAAAATAGCAATATTAGGAACTGGCGCCAACGGCTCTTGTGCAGCTGCTGATATTACATCTGCAGGATATGATGTAGAACTATTCGATCAATGGCCGGAGCATGTTAATTGTATGAACCTTGATGGGTTAACGATAAATCTTCCAAATGAGAAAAAGAATATTGCAGTGAGAGCTAATCATCTATGCACCTTGGCTGAAATGAATAAAAAATTTGATTATGTATTTTTGTTTGTAAAAGCATATGACACACAATGGATAACAAGACTAATCGAACCATACCTTGCATCAGATGGTATTTTAGTTGGTGTACAAAATGCAATGACTGCTGAACGAATTTCAAATATTGTCGGCGCAGATAGAACAATAGCGTGTGTTGTAGAATGCTCTTCTGAATTATTCACCCCAGGAATTATACAAAGAGATACTCCAAATGAAAAAACTTGGTTTGGTATTGGAGTTGAAAAAGAAGTAATGAAAGCCAGATTAGGTGAAATAGAAGAAATATTAAACGCAGTTGGTAATGTAGATATTGTAGATGACATCATTTCAGCAAAATGGATGAAACTGATAATTAACGCTATGTGTATGGGTCCATTTGCATCACTTGGCTCAAATCTCTATGATGGATTTAGAATCCCTGGCATTAAAGAACTGGTCATGAAAATCGGTACAGAAGCACTTACAGTTGGTCAAAAGCATGGATATAAGATTGTGCCTATATTTGGATTAACAGAGGAACAAATTATTAACTCTAATAGTCCTATAGAGCTTATGCTAGATAAGCTAATTAGTGATATTGGACCAAATGCAAGAGATGCAGTGCTACATGATCATATAAAAGGAAGGTATAGCGAAGTAGATGAAATCAATGGACTTGTNGCTGATTTAGGGAAAATATACAATATTGATACCCCTATCAACACAGAAATTGTAAATATTACAAAAAACATCCATTCAGGAAAATTATCTCCATCCCTGGATAATTTAAGTTTTCTTACAAAGTATATCTAGACCTTCATTACAATTTGTCCCACAGTTTTTCTTGCTTCGGCGTCTTTATGAACAGTGACAACATCCTCGAGAAGATAATCCGTGTTCAAATTGAGTTTAATGCTTCCACTTTTGATCATATCAAAAACGCNTTCAGCACTNTTTCTACTTATTTCAGGTGAGGTCATATAGTTNACCATAGTCGCCCTGTGAATGTATGCTGAGTTCTTAACTCCTTCTTTTGCAATATCATATGGTGGTGGGTTGCCTGACGCACTTCCAAAACTAACTACAAGCCCTAATTTTTTAACAGCNGTAAGTGAAATATCCCATGTTGTCAAACCTATCGAGTCATATACNACATCAACACCCTTACCATCTGTTATCATCATCACTTCTTTAANTATGTCGTGATCCNGCATATTAAAAACATATTTGTAACCTGAGCTAAGGGCAAACTGCTCTTTCTCACCTGTACCAACAATTCCAATTGGTATCGCACCAATTGAGCTTGCCCACTGCCCTGCTATCTGGCCAACCCCACCTGCCGCAGCATTAAATAATAATGTTTCCCCCNTTCGCAGTCTATGCGTCCTGTTAAATAAATATTCTACNGTCCTTCCCTTTGTTAATATAGCCGCCGCAACTTCTAATCCCATCCAATCTGGAACTTTAATTAAATCATCTGAATTCATAAGCCTCATGTAAGAATAGGAACCAAGACCACTTCCACTTCCCGCATATGCAACCCTGTCACCAACATCAAAACTCTCTACACCAGGGCCTACCCGCTCGATAACCCCAGATGCTTCTGTTCCCAGAAAACATGGCTTCGATGGGCTTGGGTAAATACCCGAGCGGTGGTAAGTATCTATCATATTAAAACCGACAAACTCATGTTTTACTAATACCTGACCATATTCAGGATCAGATAAATTAACCTCATCCCATATCATTTGATCGGCATCACCATTTTTATGTAATATGATGGCTCTGGTTTTCATTATGGACACTCCTCGTTTATTTGTTATTTTGTGGGGTCCCATAAGGTAGCAAATTTTTTTGAGATTTAATAAAGAAAAGTTGACTTAACCTATTTAAAATATTAAATAGTTGTATAAATTTTAAAACAATCGTGTAACAAATATTATATTGAAAGAACTCTAATGACAGCGGTGATAAAAACTGGTGGGAAGCAATACTCTGTAAATAAAGATGATATCATTATCATAGAAAAACTTCCTGAAGAAAAAGGTGAGATGGTCATATTCACTGAGGTCTTGATGATTACAGAGGGCCAGAAAACAATAGTTGGATCTCCATTTATTGAAAACGCAACTGTGACAGCCGAAGTGCTTGGCCGAGACAGAACAAAAAAAATTATAGTCTTNAAGAAGAGGAGAAGNCAAAATTCTCGAAGAACAATTGGGCATAGACAGTTTCAAACAAAACTCAAGATATTAGATATTTCCGCNACAGGACAGAAAACAGCCTTAAAAACCGAANCAAAAAAAGCAGCTCCAAAAGNGGCCACAGCTGAAAAAAAAGCACCTGCAAAAAAAGCAGCTCCAAAAGCNGCCACAGCTGAAAAAAAAGCACCTGCAAAAAAAGCAGCTCCAAAAGCGGCCACAGCTGAAAAAAAAGCACCTGCAAAAAAAGCTACTAAAAAAAGTTAATTGGTAGTATATATAATATGAATAAATAGAGGAAACCATGGCACACAAAAAAGCAGGCGGATCATCAAAAAACGGACGTGACTCAGCAGGGAGAAGGTTGGGCGTAAAAAAGTTTGGTGGCGAACAAGTGATCCCTGGTAATATTATTATAAGACAAAGAGGAACCACATGGCACCCCGGTGAGAATGTTGGTATTGGAAAAGATCACACAATCTTTGCGACTAAAGCTGGCNCTGTCAAGTTTACCGATAAAAGAAACGGNCGCAGAACCATCAGTGTTATCGAAGTAAACTGAATAAAAACTCTTTCTTACAAATTATAATTAGCTCAACTAAGTTGATTTGACACCATTATATTAAAAATACTGGTAAGATATTATTATGAAATTTTTAGATGAAGCAAAAATCTACATAAGAGCTGGTGGGGGCGGAAACGGAGCTGCCAGTTTTAGAAGAGAAAAATATATAGAATTTGGTGGGCCAGATGGCGGTGATGGAGGAGACGGAGGAAATGTATATATTAAGGCTGTCGANGGTCTAAACACTCTCATCGACTATAGATATCGCCAGCACTTCAAAGCTGAACGTGGGAAGGATGGTTCTGGTAAAAACAAAACTGGCCATGGTGGCAAGGACCTTGTTCTACCTGTGCCCCTTGGAACACAAATTTATGATGAGTTGATGGAAGATATTATTGCAGATTTAACAGAAGTTGATCAAATTTTTATGATTGCAAAAGGTGGAAGTGGTGGCTTCGGTAACACACGGTTCAAATCTTCAACAAATAGAGCGCCCAGAAGTGCGAATAAAGGAACAGAAGGAGAAGAGATTTCGATCTGGCTAAAAATGAAACTTATTGCAGATTACGGAATTATTGGATTACCAAACGCTGGAAAATCCACATTACTAAGTAAATTAAGTCATGCTAATCCTAAAGTATCGGATTATCCTTTCACAACACTAAACCCTGTGCTCGGCGTTGTGAATTACAAAAATGAAACTTTTGTCATTGCAGATATACCAGGATTAATCGAAGGTGCGCATAACGGTACTGGGCTTGGGCATAAATTTTTATCCCACATTGAGCGGTGCCCAGCACTTCTTCATCTAATATCATTAGAAGAAGATGATATAATCAAATCTTACGAAGTAATAAGAAATGAAATGCTTAAATATGGGAATGAAATACACAATAAAGATGAAATCATAATCTTAAATAAAATCGATTTATATGACAANGTTGATATTCAAGACAAAATTAATAATTTTAGTGATAAAGTTGGAAAAGATATAATAATTATCTCAGCTGAAAAGAGTCTCGGAATTGAAGAGCTTAAGAATAAATTATNGCAGATAACAGATAAGGTCATAAAAGGAAATAAAAAGAAAGAAAAATGGCAACCATAAAACAATTAAATGGNTATAAAAATATTGTGATTAAAATTGGCTCAAGCCTTATTGTTGATGAGTCAGGCTCAATCCGAAAAAAATGGTTAAGTAGCCTTGTCCAAGATGTAGAAAATTTAAAAAAGAATTCTAAAAATGTGATTATTGTTACCTCTGGAGCTATTGCCCTAGGCAGAAATATACTTAATCTAAAAAAGAATGAAAAGCTTAAATTAGATATAGCTCAGGGTACAGCAGCTGTTGGCCAAATTGAACTAATAAGTGGTATAAAAAGAGCATTTTCAGATGCTGGCATAAAAGTTGCGCAACTCCTTTTAACAATCGAAGATACAGAAAGAAGGAGGCGCTACTTAAATGCGAGGAATACAATTTCAATGCTGATTGATAATGGTGTTGTCCCAATAATTAATGAAAATGATACAGTTGCCACTTCTGAGATACGTTATGGTGACAATGACCGTCTGGCAGCCAGGGTTACAACAATGACAAGCTTTGATTGTCTTATAATACTATCCGATGTTGATGGAATATATACATTACCACCTGATAACCCAAATGCTGTACACATACCTGAAATAAAAAATATCACAAGAGAGATCCAAGGTATGGCAAAGAAGACTCATAATGATTATGGCTCAGGTGGAATGACTACAAAAATTGAGGCTGCGCGGATCTCTATGGATGGAGGAGCGAATATGATAATTGCTAATGGGAAGCTGCAAAATCCGATAAAGTCTATCATGGATGGTGCCAAAATATCTCATTTTATTGCTAAAACAACCCCCCATTTAGCAAGAAAAAAATGGATCTCGGGTATGCTCACACCAAATGGAAGAATTTTTATTGATCAAGGCGCAAAAATTGCTCTCATAGCTGGGAAGAGTTTACTTCCTGCTGGAATTACTTCGGCAGAGGGTAATTTTGAGAGGGGAGATGCGGTAGTAATATGCGATGACGATAGTAACGAAATAGCGCGAGGCTTGTCGGCTTATTCAATAAGCGATACTCTTGATATAAAAGGAAAAAGTACACTGGAAATTGAAAATATATTGGGATATAGAGGAAGGTCAGCGTCGGTTCACCGAGACGATCTTGTTATTGCGNATACAGGAGATTGATTTGACTGAAGATATTACAAAAATAATGAATGAAATTGCTTTAAATGCGAGAATTGCTAATGAAAAGCTGGCCATAGCTTCTAGTGAAGAAAAGAATGATGCATTAAATGTAATGGCTGAGCAAATTGAAAATAATGCGAAACATATTCTNTCCGAAAATAAAAAAGATATCCAAATTGCAAAATCGAATAGTCTATCTGAAGCAATGATTGATAGACTGTCTATCGACGATANAGATATTAAAAATATTGCTTCAAGCATAAGGGGTATAGCGAAGCTTGATGACCCTGTTGGAAAGATATTGGGAAGTTGGGACCGACCAAATGGTTTACACATAAAAAGAATTAGTATCCCAATTGGGGTTATAGGAATTATTTATGAGAGTAGACCAAACGTAACAGCGGATGCNGCCAGTTTATGCCTGAAATCAGGTAATGCCTCAATCTTAAGAAGTGGTTCTGATAGTTACTTCTCAAGTTATGCAATTTATGAAGCAATCCAAGAAGGTCTGAAAAACACATCTATAGATAGTAAGTCTATACAACTTGTTCCTTCCAAAGATCGGGATGCAGTTGGGCTAATGCTAGGGGGACTTGACTCTAGCATTGATGTCATAGTGCCAAGAGGTGGTAAAAGTCTTGTCTCAAGAGTACAAAGTGAAGCAAAGATTCCAGTATTTGGGCATCTCGAAGGTATTTGCCATGTCTACATAAACGAAAAAGCAGACATCAAAAAGGCCATGGATGTTACAGTGAATGCAAAGATGAGAAGAACTTCAATATGCGGCGCGGCGGAAACACTCTTGATTGATAAATCAATCTATAAAGAATATCTACCAAAAATANTATCGAAACTCTCGAGCCTTGGTTGTGAGATAAGAGGTGATATTCANATAAAAGACGTTTTCCCTNACACAGAGAATATTTCGGATTCCGACTGGGCCACTGAATATCTTGATGCAATTATATCAGTAAAAATAGTCAATAACATCGATGAGGCAATTTCACATATTAAAAGATATGGTACCGGGCATACAGAAGCAATCATCTCTGAGGATAAAAAAGTAGCAGAATATTTTTTTAATCAAGTTAATAGCTCTATACTACTATTAAATGCCTCAACCCAGTTTGCTGATGGTGGAGAATTTGGATTCGGAGCGGAGATCGGAATTTCAACAGGAAAAATGCATGCGCGAGGTCCTATCGGGCTGGATCAACTTACAACGTTCAAGTATACAGTTTATGGTAGTGGACAGACGAGGCCTTAACGACTTAGAAAATGATAAGCAATCCCAAAATAAAAAGATGGATTACAGGTAGCCGTGAAGCGGTTAGCTCAAATCAAAAAATTGGACTGTTAGGTGGATCATTCAATCCCGCACATGATGGCCATCTAAGTATAAGTAAAATTGCTTTACAAAGATTNGGATTAAACCAAATTTGGTGGGTCATTAGCCCAAGGAACCCTCTTAAAAAATATGATTTCTTATATGACTTCAAGGATAGAGTGTCTTCGGCAAATAAGATCATCAATACAAATAATATTGTAATAAGTAAACTTGAGCTAAATGCGCAAATTAAATACACCATTGGTACATTAGAATACCTTCGGACTCGCTATCCTGGGGTCAAGTTTGTGTGGATCATGGGAGCTGATAATCTCAATCAATTCCACCTCTGGAGAGAATGCGGAAAAATCTTAAGTTTAATGCCAATAGCGATAATTGACAGACCGAGCTCGTCGCTAAATGTGACTTCATCCATTTTTGCAAATAAATACAGGGCCTATCGGGTTGATGAGGCGGACTCAACTAATTTAATTTATTACAAAAACCCAGCCTGGGTATTCATGCACACTAAACTTAATTATCAATCCTCTTCTAAATTAAGAGACTCTGAGGTAAAGTAAGTAATGCCAAAAAAAAAGCTAATCACAATTATAAGAGACTGCCTCGAAGAAATGAAAGCTCAGGATACAGTAATTCTTGATATTAGAGATAAAAGCTCAATTGCTGATTATATGGTAGTATCAAGTGGCACCTCAACAAGGCATGTTAGCTCTATAGCTGACAAGTTACAAAGAACGATTAAAACTAGCTCATACAAAAATGTGAAAGTTGAAGGTCTGCAAAATTGCGATTGGGTACTAATTGATGCATTGGATGTCATTGTAAATATATTTAAGCCCGAGGTAAGAGAGTTTTACATGATAGAAAAAATTTGGTCTGAAAATCTAATTGTTGATAGTAAAAAAACTATAGGAAAGTAAATTGAATATAAGTATTTTAGCAATTGGAAGAATATTAAATAGTCCTTATAAATCTGCATCTGACCATTACATTAGAAATATACAGTCTATTTCAAAAAAATCAGGTATTTCAAATTTTACGGTAAATGAAATTGAAAAATCTAGAGAAAAAGATGCTGAACATAGAAAACTTCGAGAATTTGANTCAATTGCAAAAAAATTGNATGCGTCAAAATCAATAAATATTTTATTAGATGAGAAAGGNAAATTGATCTCAACGATAAAACTAAAATCAATGCTNCATGGATATCAGCTATCTTCAGAAAGNAACCTTAACTTCATTATTGGCGGACCGGATGGTACATGTAATAATATGAAGCAAGCAGTTCACGAAAATATATCCCTTAGNATGATGACNTTACCCCATCTTCTTGCTCGCATTTTACTTCTGGAGCANATTTATCGAGCCCTATCAATATTAATTAATCACCCNTACCACAAATGAATATGAAANAAAACCGTAACATTTATCGATGCTTCAGTACTTTATCNTTGGGTATNNTTATATTGTTATCTTCTTTTTTACTTTCACCAATTGCTNATGCAAGCGATCACCATGANGATATTGATCTATTTAAATTATTCCTGAGAGTTTTTACTGANNCCGAAAAAAAATATGTTGATGAAATAGACAAAGATGAACTTATGGATTCTGCGCTAAAAGGTATGCTTAATTCCCTTGACCCATANTCGACNTACCTTTCCGAGGAAGATTTTGAAGAAATGGANATAGATACAAAGGGTTTTTATGGNGGGCTTGGCCTTGAAGTAACNTTAGANGATAATGGTTTTGTAAGGATTGTGTCCCCAATTGANGATACACCAGGATCAAGATCAGGCTTACAGCCTGGTGACTATATAACNGGAATTGATGGTGAAGAAGTTTATGGNATGAGNCTGGACCAAGCTGTTGATAAGATGCGTGGTTATGCAAACACATCGATTATACTCACGATCTATAGGGATGGTGATGATGCACCATTTGATGTTGAAATAATTAGGGAAATTATTCAAATTACTCCTGTAAAATTTGAGCTATTAGATGATAATATTGGATATATAAGAATCTCGAGCTTTAATGACATTGCTGATAAAAAGATAGTNTCCGCGGTTAAGGAGATTAACAGTGAGTCGAATAATAATGTTAAAGGTCTTATTATCGATATTCGAAATAACCCTGGAGGTCTGCTTGATCAAGCAATTAAGGTAACCGATTTATTTCTGGANAAAGGNGAAATCGTATCAACAAAAAGTAGAGATGAGNCACGAAAGCAAAGATTTTTTGCAAAAAANGGTGATATCACAAATGGAATTGAAATTATAATTATAACTAATGGTGGATCAGCCTCAGCCTCAGAAATATTTGCTGGAGCTTTGGGTGATAATAANAGAGCAACTATTATTGGAACACAAACTTATGGAAAGGGATCAGTCCAATCTATAATACCCCTTGGCTCTGGTGATGGCGCTATTAGGTTAACGACAGGAAAATATTATACTCCNAATGANATATCAATTGATAAGATTGGAATAAAGCCNACTTATCTGATTGAAAATCAAATAACGGAAACTGACGAAGAGGATTTACAATTAATCTATGCTAAGAAGCTTATAAATTCTAGGTACCAACATGGAAATCTCAAAGAAAAATGAGAAGTAGCGGTATATATAGGCCGTGCGCAGGTGCCATGATTATAAATAAGTATAACCAGGTATGGCTAGGTAAAAGATTGATTAAATCAGATAATCCAAAAAAACTTCCGCTCTGGCAAATGCCACAAGGCGGAATAGATAATGGCGAAAAAGCAGAAGAAGCAGTTTACAGAGAGGTTTATGAAGAAACAGGAATCAAAAACCTGACCATTATATATGAGTCAAAAAATTGGTATTATTATGATATTCCAGATAATTTTTATGAAAATCCAAAAGGTAATTTTGTCGGTCAAAAACAAAAATGGTTTTTAATGTTCTTTAGTGGTACAGACGAGGAAATAAATTTAATTCCAGATGAAAATATNTCCCATCATCAGGAATTTTCTGAATGGAAATGGGAGTTAAGAGATAATATANTTGATCAAGTTATAGAATTTAAAAAAGAAACTTACCNTAAAGTCCTTGAAGAATTTAAAGNCTACAATATTTATTCANACTAAGCTTCGTTTTGNAGGGCTTTGACTGTGTCAATNTTNAGATTAAGTTTATTCTTTTTTATATCATTCTCGGTAANATCAACCTCGCCNTGATACATATTAATTATATCTTCAAGTTTTTTAGCGGTTAATTGCCCCTTCTCAATGGCACTTTGAGCTAAAATTGTAAGTTGATTTGAAGCCATATCAATAAAACCATCAGTAACAAAATAAATAATAGGCTCATTGGAGAGTTCTTCATATATTTTAATGAACCCAGGCTTTAGGGATGAAATAATTGGTGAATGCTCAGATAAGATAGTAAATTCACCCTCAGAACCGGGTACTATTATTTGTTCAACTTCTGCCGAATATAACAATCGTTCTGGTGTTACAAAGTCTAATTTAAATCTACCCATGATGAGATCCCGTTATACGGCTTAAGCTGCGTCCGTATTCAATTTATTTGCTTTTTCAATTACTTGATCAATAGTGCCACACATATAAAATGCTGCCTCTGGAAGGTCATCGTGTTTCCCATCACAAACATCTTTGAAGCCTTTTATCGTGTCTTCAAGAGAGACAAAAACACCAGGACTACCAGTAAAAACCTCAGCTACATGGAATGGTTGCGATAAAAACCTCTCTATTTTTCTAGCACGAGCTACTATTAGTTTATCATCTTCCGAGAGCTCATCCATACCCAAAATAGCAATAATATCTTGAAGTGATTTATAGCGTTGAAGAGTTTCTTGAACTTGTCTCGCGACAGCGTAGTGCTCGTCACCCACAATGCGTGGGTCTAANATCCGACTATTGGAGTCCAATGGATCAACAGCAGGGTATATACCTTTCTCTGCGATAGATCGATTCAATGTTGTAGTCGCATCTAAATGCGCAAAAGATGTTGCGGGAGCTGGGTCAGTTAAATCATCTGCGGGTACATATATTGCTTGNACNGAAGTAATTGATCCTTTTGTAGTTGTGGTAATCCTCTCCTGCAAAGCCCCCATATCTGTTGCCAATGTTGGCTGATANCCAACGGCAGATGGAATTCTTCCAAGTAAAGCCGAAACTTCAGAACCAGCTTGTGTGAACCTAAAAATATTATCTACAAAAAATAGAACATCCTGNCCTTCATCTCTAAACTGCTCGGCTATNGTAAGNCCAGTTAAGCCAATTCTCGCNCTTGCNCCAGGAGGTTCATTCATTTGGCCAAATACTAGTGCGCATTTTGAACCGTTNCCACCCCCTTCTTTGTTAACTCCGGCTTCAATCATTTCATGGTATAGATCATTTCCCTCTCTTGTTCTTTCCCCAACACCNGCAAACACAGAATATCCNCCATGGGCCTGCGCAACATTGTTTATAAGCTCTTGGATTAGAACNGTTTTTCCAACACCCGCGCCACCGAAAAGACCAATCTTTCCNCCCTTTGAATAAGGNGCAAGTAAATCAACNACTTTGATCCCTGTGACAAGTATTTCTGTCTCTGTTGANTGCTCAACATATGGCGGTGCAGATGTATGTATTGGTCTTGATTCTTTTGANTCAACTGACCCGCCATCATCGATTGGTTCACCAACNACGTTCATAATTCNGCCTAGGGTAGCTTCCCCAACNGGNACCTTTATAGGACTCCCAGANTCTNTAACTNCNTGNCCTCTCACAAGTCCTTCCGTTGAGTCCATNGCGATTGTTCTAACNATATTTTCACCTAANTGAGACGCAACCTCAAGAACAAGTTTTAGTCCATTATTATCAGTCTCTAATGCATTTAATATTTCTGGCAGGTCACCATCAAATTGTACATCTACGACAGCTCCCGTGACTTGTGTTATTTTTCCGTTTGATTTACTATCCATTTTTCACCTCTTGTATTTAGAGCGCTTCCGCACCTGATATTATTTCAATTAATTCTTTTGTTATTATAGCTTGTCTTGTTCTATTATATTGCAGAGTCAATTTATTAATCATCTCCCCTGCATTTCTTGTCGCATTATCCATTGCGGACATACGAGATCCTTGTTCGCTTGCTGCGTTTTCTAAGAGACCCTGAAAAACTTGAATATTCAAATTTAATGGTAAGAGATCTTCCATCACATCACTTTCTTCTGGCTCATATTCATAAATTGCCAAATCAGATTTAGCATCTGTTTCATCGCTATCTAATTCATTATCAATGGGTAATGGAATTAACTGCTGAGCATTTGGAATTTGTGATATAACTGACTTAAAACTTGAATAGAATAATTTACAGATATCAAATTCACCCGATTCGAATCTTGTAACAATATTATTTCCAATTGCTTCTGCATCACTGTATGCAATATTCTTTACCTCTTTCAAGCTTATGAAATCAATGATTTTTTCTTCGTGGCTTCTTCTGATCAGATCATAGCCCTTTTTACCTATACAGATTATTTTTATTTGCTTCCCTTGATCTGTTAAATCATTGATTTCTTGAGTAGCTAGTTTAACTATATTTGAGTTAAAGGCCCCGCATAGACCCCTGTCAGCAGTTGCAACTACTAGAAGATAAATATTTGATTTACCGTTCCCAACCATTAACTGCGGTGCGTTGGAGCTGCTGTCAATTGAGGATAGTAAATTATCCATCACAGTTGAAATTTTACTTGCATATGGTCTGGCGCTTTGAGCACTTTCTTGAGCTTTATTGAGTTTCGCGGCGGCAACCATTTGCATCGCTCGAGTAATTTTTTGCGTCGCTTTTACGCTCACTTGCCTATTCTTAAGTTCTTTTAAATTTGGCAATTACTTACTCCGGACTGAATGATTTTGTATAAGACTCTATAATACCAACTAGTTTCTTTTCTGTTTTTTCAGATATTTGCAGTTCTTTTTGTATATCTGCCAGAATATCTTTATTTGAGGAATTAATCAGCTCCAATAGTCCCTTTTCGTATGAGGATATTTTATTAACATCTATGGCGTCGAGATAACCATTTACTGCTGCATAAATTGAGCAAACTTGCTCTTCAACCTTAAGCGGACTAAATTGAGGCTGCTTTAATAATTCTGTTAAGCGCTCTCCACGTGCCAAAAGTCTTTGTGTAGTAGCGTCTAAATCAGAGCCAAATTGAGCAAAAGCGGCCATTTCACGATATTGTGCAAGTTCGCCCTTTATTTTTCCCGCAACCTGTTTCATTGCTTTTATCTGAGCTGAAGAACCAACACGGCTCACAGATAACCCAACATTTACCGCTGGGCGTATTCCTTGATAGAATAAATCCGTTTCGAGAAATATCTGTCCATCTGTTATTGAGATAACATTTGTTGGAATAAACGCTGAAACGTCATTTGCCTGTGTTTCAATGACAGGCAGTGCAGTCAGTGACCCTGAACCATTCTCTTCATTAAGTTTTGCTGCGCGCTCTAAAAGCCTTGAGTGTAAGTAGAATACATCACCAGGGTAAGCCTCCCTTCCTGGTGGTCTTCGGAGTAATAATGACATTTGACGATAAGCAACTGCTTGTTTGGACAAATCATCA
Source organism: Rhodobiaceae bacterium (assembly GCA_002699615.1). GTDB lineage: Bacteria > Pseudomonadota > Alphaproteobacteria > Rhizobiales > TMED25 > TMED25. The sequence goes on from PAAM01000009.1 coordinate 127,834, forward strand.
TAAACAATAAGTGAGTGCATTCCATTATCCCTGAAAAACTCTCCAATTGTGCATCCTGAAAAAGGTGCAAGATATTGCAGAGGCGCAGGATCTGATGCTGTTGCCGCAACGACTACAGAATAATCAAGTGCTCCGTTATCTTCTAAGATTTTAACTAACTGAGCAACGGAAGAACGTTTTTGCCCAATTGCAACATACACACAATACAACTTTGCACTTTCATCATCAGTTTCATTTACAGATTTCTGATTCAGTATTGTATCTAATGCGATTGCTGTTTTACCTGTTTGCCTATCTCCAATTATCAATTCCCTCTGACCTCTTCCAATTGGAATTAGAGCGTCAATTGCTTTAAGTCCGGTTTGCATTGGCTCATGCACTGATTTACGTGGCATAATGCCAGGTGCTTTGATATCGACCCGCTGATTCGCTTTTGCTTTGATTGGGCCTTTTCCATCAATTGGATTACCTAGTGCATCGACAACCCTACCAAGCAGTTCTTTTCCAACTGGAACCTCAACAATATCTCCTGTTCTTTTTACAACATCCCCTTCGTGAATATCTTTATCATCGCCAAAAATAACTATACCTACGTTATCTATTTCAAGGTTCAGTGCCATACCTTGTACACCATTTGTAAATTCTACCATTTCACCAGCCTGAACGTTATCTAGACCATAGACTCTTGCAATCCCATCACCAACAGATAATACTTGTCCTACCTCTGATACTTCAGCATTCGCATCGAAGTTTTTTATTTGCTCTTTTAATATAGCTGAAATTTCTGCTGCTTTTAAATCCATTAGTTTGCGCCTTTCATTAGAATTTTTAAATTATTCAATTTAGTTAATACAGATGCATCAATCATCTGCGATCCAATTTTTACTTTTATACCAGCAATAATTTCTGGCTCAATTTTCGATTGGATTTGGATTTCTTTGCCAGTCATTTTTTTTAGATTACTGATAATCTCTTGCTTTTGGTCATCTTCTAATTCAATGGCTGTAATAACCTCCGCAACGATTTCACCACTATGGCTTTTCATTATAAGGTCATATGCGTTTACAATTGAGATCAATAAATTAACCCTGCGATTCCTGATTAATACGCTCACTAAATTTTTTACCAATATGGAAATATCTTGCTTCCTAAAAATTTCATTCATCACGCTAATTTGATCAGTGGATGTATAAGTAGGGCTTGATATTAACCTATTGAGATCATCGTTATCATTTACCATTTTTTTTAGTGCAGTAAGATCTTTTAGCACGGCATCTGATAAATTCTCAGCTTCTGCCAGATCAAATGTAGCCTTTGCATATCTCTTTGCAACTTCTGGTATGGATGTCCCGTTTGACATATGGAAATAATTTCCTCTATTTATTTTTTTGTTCTTGGTGTACTAGATTATTAATAACCAGAAAACATATATTCATTAGCACAGGTAGGCATTATGTGCAATAAAATCTCTCTATATTTCAACAAGTGAACTAATTATTTTTACTACAGTATTTATTATGAGATTCTCATAGGAAATTTTGCGGATCCACATCTATGGTAATTCTTATCTGAGGTGGTAATTTTAGTAAGCCCAACCATCTTTTGATATAAAATTGTACATTAGAATTCTTTGATCCCCTGATTAGAAATCTTCGTCTATGGTATTTTCTTAATCTTGATATTGGTGCTTCAACGGGGCCAAATAGTTCTATGTTTTTTGGAAAGTTATTAATATCGGCTAATTTCTGACTATACTCCTGAAGAATACCACTGTTTTTTGAGCTGATAATAATGGCTACCAAACGTGCGAAAGGCGGCATATGTGTGGAATTACGTATTGTCAGTTCTGTCTCATAAAATTCTTCTCTGTGGTTTTTTATCAATGATTTTAACAATGGATGATCAGGCATATGTGTCATAATTTTTACATTACTATCTTGTTTTACCCTTCCGGCCCTTCCCGAAACCTGATTTAAAATTTGGAATGTCCGCTCAGAAGCTCTGATATCAGTTACATCTAGACCAAAATCAGCGTCTAAAATACCAACATATGTTAAGTTAGGGAAGTTATGTCCCTTTGAGATTAATTGTGTCCCTATAATTATATCAACCTTATTTTCCTTTATTTGTTTTAGGGCGGAAGATATTGCGGATGAACTCTGGAGGTAATCACTAGAAAATACTATCCTCGACATTTCCGGGAATAATCTATTAACTTCTTCGTCTATTTTTTCAATTCCAAGACCAGTTTGAATGATTTTGTCTGATGATTGACAGTTTTTACATTCTCGCTCTGATTTTTCTGTATAACCGCAATGATGACATTTATATTTCGATATGTTTTTATGTAAAATCAACCATGCATCACAATTTGGGCAGTCGACCCGCACACCACAATTTCCGCATATTGATAGAGGTGAATAGCCACGCCGGTTTAAAAAAAGTAATGACTGCTCATTCTTTTCTTTCGTTTTTTTAATATCATGAATTAATTCGATAGGTAAAAAAGAGTTAGTTTCTTTTTCTGCATTACGCATATCGATGCAGCTAATGTTTGGCAATCGTGTGCCATGAAATCTCTCGTTTAGTGAAGCTCTATTAAATTTTTTTGATACAATATTTTCAAATGTTTCGACTGAAGGTGTGGCAGACGACAATATACACGCCACATTAAGTTGTTTAGCTCGGAGTATTGCCATATCTCTAGCATTATAGATTATACCCTCATCTTGCTTATAGGATTGATCATGCTCTTCATCAACAACAATCAGTCCAAGATCAGCAAAGGGTAAAAAAAGGCTTGATCGCGCACCAACAATTAGCTTTATTTTCTTATTCAAGATGTCAAACCAAACT
>PAAM01000010.1:0-20119 GCA_002699615.1 Rhodobiaceae bacterium
AATAAAGCCATTCCAATGTCAACAAAATAACATTTAACAAACTATTAACAACTGTATCATATAAACAACATATAATATTATTATAATGTTCAAGTCTTTGTTATACGTTGACTATTTTAGAACTATAATAATATAATATTGATTATTAATTAATTGATAAAAGCGGTAAATACTTTAATGAGAAAAATACCTGTCATATTCTCAACAATACTATTGTCAACATTTGCTCATGCCGGTGATGCACCTAGCGATGTTAAAACAAGCGGCATTAGTATGAATGTTGGTGGAGAAGTTATGGTTGAGGCAATTGCAATAGAAGGGCGTTGTCAAACCCAAGCTGCTCCAGCTGATGTTTTTGCCAATGAATTGACAGATACAAATGCTGGGACAATAACTGCAGATTTAGAAAGTATCGGTTTTGCAACCGGCTCATCCCTAACAGGCGAAGCAACCTATACATTCGAACCAAGTCTATGTGGGGTAAATGTAGATGAAAAATTTCCACAGTTTGAGTTTTCTAAAGAGCTCACTTTTGATGTGAACGCAACCATGTTCAATGGCTTAGATATTTCTTTCAAAGATACTCTTAATCTCGCTGATATCGATGCCGAAGAAAATAGTTTTGAGTTATCACTTGGCGGTGCTTTTGGTTCAATCCAAATAAAAGATAGTAGTTCAGCCGTTGATAGCATGCTTGTTGGTACTACCGGTTCTGGGGCGGATACAGCTATTGATGTAACATCCGATGGCCATGTAACTACAACTTCTGGAAATGATAACGGACTTGGTCTGATATACTTCACTCCATCATTTGGGGGAATGGATCTTGCGTTTGGATACAACAAAAATACTGATAATTTAGGTTTGGATAACTCTGAATTTAATGACACATATTCCGTTGGTTTTGGCTATGAAACATATATTGGCGATGTTGTTCTGTCTCTTGGAGGTGGCTTTGAGAAAGCAATTAGTGATACCGATACACCTGCAAATTGTCTTACAAATGATCTTTCAACTGCAGATAATGCAACATCAGCCTTCCGACTTATTGACGGTTTATATGGAGGAAGTAGATGTGGTAATGAAACCTTATCAGCGATTGGAGCAGATATTGGTTTTGGTGATTACACATTATCGTCCGCATTCTCAAATCTTGATACAACAGATGGCAGTGATATGTCTGTGTGGTCGCTGGGAGTGGCTCGAACATATAATGAAATTGATTACACAGTTGGTTACACTCAAGAAACACTCAGTTATGCGAGGGACAAGACATCAGGCGCCGAGGTTGAAGATCAATCAACTATTTTAATGTTGGAAGCTGTCAAGCCACTTGGTGAGGGAGTTGACCTCGGCCTTAATATATCAAATACTGCAAATGATATTGCTTCTGAAGAGTTAGGGAGTGGCTCNNANGANGCNTGGCGNGCAGGNGTCTCTGTNACNCTCGGCTTCTAACNNAAAAAAACNTNTTAAAAATTNAANGTANANNTNTCATCAANACTTCAATNGNTNCNNGTTTTNNNGGCGACNANANNTNATNTTNTANGAAAATANGNCAAAAAATTAACAATAGATTAATCGCTGTTGTATTTATGTCACACATAAAAATAAAGTAAAATTAATGTGTGTTTCTTGCTTGATACCATCCGAAATTTTGTTAAATTGATCACATGTGCACAGTGTTTAGTGCATTGTGTGCGTTATTTTATATAAAATAACTTTTTTTATTAACTTTTTTTTATTATGAAAGGAAATATCATGGATAAAAAAATACTACTAGGTGGTGCAGCTGCTCTAATTATGGCAGGTAGCATGGTTGCTACTCCAGCANNTGCAAGCATCGACTTAAGCCTAAGCGGTGAAGCACAAGTTACAATTAGTACTTCTGATTCATGTGGCGATGNTCCAGCAACAGCTGCAGCGCAAAACGANGTAACAGGTCATGCTACACTAGCAGCTCTTAATACTGCAACAGGTATTACATTTACATCTGACTCAGCTGGTTCTATGGACGTAGACACAGTTACATTTACAGATTATAGATGTACTCCAAACACAGCAGATGACGATAACCCAGTATTCGGTTTTGCCAAAGAAATCGGTTTTGAAGCTTCAGGTACACTAGCTAACGGTCTTGAAGTNACTTTCTCAGANACATTAGATCTAACAGATGTTGANGCAGAAGAAGGTTCATTCTCACTGACTCTTGGTGGTGCATTCGGTACANTAGAAATGGGTAGTGTTGACACAGCAGTTGACTCAACTTCAGCTGGTATGCCAGGTGAACTAGATTATGACGTATCTACAGATGGTTCTGCAGGCTTCGGTCTATTATATGCTCTACCAACAATGGGTGCGCTAGATGTATCTATTTCATACTTCCCTAATGCGGATGACNNTGGTCTAGATGANTCNGAATATATGGATACATTTGGTATTGGTGCTGCATTCGACGCTGGCATGGCAACACTGTCATTCGGTTTTGAAAGTGCATCAAGTAACGACGCAGATTGTTCAGTATCAGCAGCAGCTGTTCACACTATCACAACAGCAGCAACTCTGATCTCAACAGTATACGGTGACTCTGTATGCGGTGACATGGACACAATTGCGATCGGTGCAGAAATGCCAGTATCAGACCTAACACTATCAGCTGGTTACTCAGCAATTGACTCAGATCAAGCTGACAGAACTACAATGGGCTTTGGTGTTGAAACATCAGTTGGTGATTACACAATTGGTGCAGGTTATGCAGTCCAAACATTAGAATTTGAACTAGGTGGTGAAGAAGACGAAACTACAGCAGTTAACTTCACAGCTAGCACAGAACTAGGCGACGGTGTTGAACTAGGTCTTGAATTCATCCAAACGGATGCAGATCTATTCTCACAAGCTGCAGGTGCAGGTTCAAACTCAACATACACAGCAGAAATTGCTCTAACAGTTGGGTTCTAATTAATAAACCAAAAGTTTATTTACTTAAAAAGGGGTGGTTTCGACCACCCTTTTTTTTTGTAAAAACGTTACTATTGAAATAAAATAGAAACATGTACTCAAAATCAACATTCTCACACGATGAAATTATTCAGAATTTTTATAGCGTTAAGGAACGCATAAAAGTCGCAGCACAAAGCGTTGGCCGAGACATGAATGAAATTAATTTAATTGTTGTTACAAAAACGTTTGACTCCTCAGAAATTCTACCTCTCATTACGTTAGGTCACAGAGATTTTGGTGAGAACAGAGTCCAAGAAGCTGAACATAAGTGGGTAGATTTGAAGAAAAGTAATGATGAAATCAATTTGCACCTGATTGGTCATCTACAAACGAATAAGGTAAAGAAGGCACTTGAGATATTTAATACGATCCATACCCTGGACTCCCAAAAAATAGTCACTGAGCTCACAAAACATATTAATGAGCCTTCTGTAGTTACAAAAGAATTCTTTATTGAGCTAAATTTGGGTGATGAACCACAAAAATACGGCTTAGCTCAAGATGAAATAAGTGATTTAATACAACAGAAAAGATATTTTGATAAAATAGACTTTAATGGATTAATGTGTATTCCACCTTATGAAGAGGAACCCTCACCTTATTTCGCATTATTAAAAAAAATCGCTGATAAATTTCAAATCAAATATCTTTCTATGGGAATGAGTTCAGATTTTGAAAAAGCTATTCAATTCGGTGCCACGCACGTAAGGGTAGGTAGTGAAATATTCGGTTCGCGATCATGAATATAAATGAAATAATAAAAATTTTAAAAAAGACGGAAAGTTTTGGAACGCAAACAGATAGTTTTTTAAACACTTTAGCATTTACTTCAGAAAAGATAGAATATTCAACTGGCGATCTGATCATAAAGTCAGGTGAAAAAAGCATTAAATGCGTTGTTATTCTAGAGGGTAAAGCATTCATCCAAAAAAAAACGAGCCCTATCGAATTAAAGGCGGGTTCTGTAGTTGGTCTGCTATCATTAATAAATAACACTTACCCAAAGGATGCGTTGATTGCTGGTACAAAAGGTTTGGCTATGGTGATAAATAGAGAATTATTCGATAAGCTTCTTCAAGAATTTCCTGATTTCAATAGAAATTTAAAAACTAAAATTATCAGTGACCTCAATAAGAAGGTAGTCAGTCTCAATGCCGTTATAGGTCAATAAGTCACGATATATCTTTAATGAGTAAGTCAATAGATATTGGGACGTGGTCAGAGGGCCTTTCAAAATCTCTAGCTATTTGAAAAATGTGATGCTCCATATAAAATTTCAATAAATTGTCTGTCACCCATATATGGTCTAGGCGTCGTCCACGATTAGACTTCTTCCAATCTCGGTTACGGTAGCTCCACCATGAATAGACTTTCTCGTCTTCATCTGCAAAGTGTCTTAAAACGTCACAAAAATTTTGTGTACTAATAATTTCTAATATCTTTGATCTTTCAATATCGGTATGACTCACAACATTTCTAAGTTGTTTGTCTGACCATACGTCATTTTCATGGGGTGCAATATTCATATCACCAACCATGACATGGTATTGATTATCGGCGACTTGATCCTTCAAGTAAACTTGCATTTCATCTAAAAAATCTAGTTTATGTTTAAATTTTGGATTTATATTAGTATCTGGTTCGTCACCTCCTGCGGGAACATAAAAGTTATGTAATTTTAGACTTTTATTTTTTACACCTAAACTAAACTCTGCACCAATGTAACGGCAATCATTCTTATCACAAAAATTCTTTTCGATTAGATTTATGAACTTGATTCTTGAAATTATTGCAACACCGTTATAAGATGCTTGGCCCCTATGTACGACGTATTTATAACCAAGATCTTGAACTGAGGCTAAGGGAAATTTATCATTTTCACACTTTGTTTCCTGTAAACAAATTATGTCTGGATCCAATTCCTCAACAATTTTTTTTAATTGCTCAAGTCTTATGCGGATACTATTAATGTTCCAACTAATGACTTTGAGATTTTTCTTAATCATTTATTTTTTTTGACCAGAAAATAACTATTTTCAGCAATTTTGCCATGAATAACATTAGAGAGTTTTACATTAGTCTCTAAGCCTTGAGCGTCAATTATATACCACTCGTATAATTCTAAGTTTGTATTTGATTCTGTTATATTGTCTCGGACATGAAAATGAAGGGTAATTTCACCAATTTCCTCATCTGTAAGGCCTTCAATGGATAAGACGAGAAATTTTTCGTAAAAATCAATACCCAAAATTCTTGCGTCTTTGAGTAAGTTAACATTATCCTTAAATAGGACATAGTGCGGTGAGTATCTAATTGGGTATCGGTCAAGAGTATCTAATTCCCTATCAATAACTCCTAACCAGACACTGTCGGAAACAACAAGGAGGGAGTCAGGGTCAGTGTAATCAAAGCGAAACTTTCCAGGCCGTCTTATGTAGAATCTTCCTTCTGATATTGACGTATCTGGATTTATTTGAATGAAATCACCCTCCATATGCTCGATATTATTAAGATATGCATTAACTGCGTTTACAGCTTCGAGTTGAATAGGATCTAAAAAACTCGATTTTGACGGGGTTACTTGTATAAGAAGAAGCGCTATGGATGTAATAATTATTTTGATCATATATTTTTTTTAACTAGAAGATAATATATGACAATTAATATTAAATATTGTCAAAATTTTGTTCATTCAACAGTATTTCTCTACGGCCATAACTATCGGGTTCAGAAATTATTCCGTCACTCTCCATTTTTTCTATAATATTTGCCGCTTTGTTGTAGCCAATATTAAGCCTTCTTTGTACATAACTTGTAGAGGCCTTCTTCCCTGTAATAATTACTTCAATAGCTCTTTGGAATAATTGTGGATCAATATTACTAAATTCATCCTGATCTTTAGTTGCATCTTCGGGCTCTTCAATAATTTCCTCAATATAATCTGGTGAAGCTTGTTTTTTTAAATAATTAACAACATCAGCTACTTCTTTATCCTCAACAAACGCACCATGTATTCGAGTTGTTCGATTCCCATCAGCAACATATAGCATATCACCTTTACCAAGAAGTTGTTCCGCACCTGCTTCACCCAAAACTACTCGACTATCAATCTTTGAGCTAACTTTAAAACTTATCTTAGCAGGAAAGTTGGCTTTAATAATACCACTTATAACATCCGTTGATGGTCGCTGAGTTGCCATTATGAGGTGAATACCAGCTGCTCGCGCTAGTGCACCAAGTCGTGCCACAGAGTGTTCAATATCCTTACCTGCAACAGCCATTAAATCTGCCATTTCATCGACAATTACGACTATAAATGGCATTTTCTTCAAGGTAATTTCCTCGCTATGGTAATTAGGCTTACCGGTTTTTTCATCATAGCCAATTCGTACCTTCGTCTTAATTGTACCACCTTCTCTCGCTATTTTCTTATTATACCCTTCCAAATCCCTCACTCCGATTTTTGACATATTTTTATATCTTTTCTCCATTTCCTTAACGACCCACTTTAATGCTACAACTGCTTTTTTAGGCTCTGTTACAACTGGTGTGAGAAGATGAGGTATTCCCTCATAAAGGGAAAGCTCAAGCATTTTTGGGTCAATCATTATTAATTTGCAATCATCTGGAGAGTACTTGTAGAGCAGTGAGAGGATCATAGTGTTTATTCCAACAGATTTACCGGAGCCTGTTGTTCCTGCAATTAATAAATGTGGTAGTGGGGCCAAATCAACCACAACTGTTTTACCACCAATATTTTTCCCTAGCGCGATCGTGAGTTTGTACGGTGATTTTTCAAATTCTTCCGATTGTATGAGGTCACTCAAAAAAACAGTACTTCTTTTCGAGATTGGTAGTTCAATACCAATTTTATTTTGTCCAGGAATTATGGCAACTCTTGCAGACTGCGCAGACATAGACATGGCAATATCATCAGCTAAACCAACAACTCTAGTCGATTTTGTTCCAAGAGAAGGTTCTAGCTCAAAAAGTGTAACAACCGGACCAGGCTTAATATCTGTAATCTCTCCATTAACTTTGTAATTCAGTAAGACGTTTGATAGTTTTTGAGATATCATCTCAAGCTCGTCTTGGTTTATAGTTTTTTCGTGATATTTGTCAGGGTTTATTTTTAAAAGACTGACTGATGGTAAAGAGAATTGATTTTGCTCAAAAAGATCTAAATTTTCCTTCGCTGCATTTTTTTTAATTCTTTTTTTAGAAACTGGTTTTGGCTTATCGTAAATATTCAGTCTAATATCCGACTCAATACTCTCACCAATTACGATACTATCATCTCCATCTTGAATATCATGGCTATCCCTAATTTCCTCAAAACTTGTCTCTTCAGATTGTCTTTTTAAGAAAAACGATTTAAAACGCAACACCATATTAAGGAATAATTTTTGTATGATCCTAAAAAGGAATGTTAACGGATTTGATCTATTGAGTGATACCTGTTGGTGCGTCTGGTCAGACTCTATTAATCTCTGCGTCTTTTTTTTATTTATTTTTGCTATTAATTTATTCAGAGAGAACGTAGACATGATTATTAAAGTAGAAATAAAGAAGATGAGCCTCTTCGAATTATTCTCTGATATATCGTCAAAATTCGCTGTAACAACCCTTTCTATTAATTGAGAGAGTGAGTCTCCTAATAATCCACCTGCCCCAACAAGATAGGTCCAATTAATTGTAGATTTGAAGAAATTACTATCGGTTATATCAATATTTGATAATAAGATTATCCAGGTGAGGAAATATATCGGATATTTTATATATCTTGGGATACCCATAGCTCTTTTTGTTTGAATGATCATATCAAGGCTAATAATTAGTAGAATTGAAATAAGAATGAATGAGCCAAGGCCTATGAATTGTAACATTAAATCTGAAACTATCGCTCCTGATGCACCTAAGATATTATTTATATTATTAGAATTATAGTTATTTAAGCTTGGATCATAGGGTGTCCAAGATATAAGAGATATTATTAGATAAATTACCATAGAAAATAACAAAAATCCAAAAAGCCGTTTTGTTTGTTTTCTTATGAATAATCTGAAACCGTGAGGCAGTATACTTTCAATAAAATTTAGACTAGATAATTTCATACTAATTAAGAACCGTATTAATTAACCCAACCGCTCGCTTCACGTCATTATTTTCCCCGACTAGTGCAATTCTTATATAGTTATTTGCCGAAGAGTTGTTACCGGTATTTACTGATAAATAGGATCCCGGTATTACCTTTAAGCCAGCAGACCAAAGCTTTGCGGTTACCTCTTCATCAGTTCCAAATTCTGATATTTTCAACCAAACAAAAAAACCACCACTTGGTATCTTAAAATTAAATTTTTTATCTATATTGTTTTGGAATATTTCAAATTTTTGGTTATAAAGCTTTCTGTTCTCAATAACATGGCTCTCATCATTCCATAATGCCTCAGAAGCTATCTGTATCGGTATTGGTACGGTGGGTGACGAAACATTTCGTAAATTAAAAAATTTATCAATAAGGTCTTTTTCACCAAAAACGAAGCCAGATCTCAAGCCTGGGGCATTTGATCTTTTGGATAATGAGTTAAATGATAAAATATTTTTAAATTTATCTTTTTCTGCTACTTTAATAATACTTTGCGGAGCTTCATTGCGGTAAATTTCTGAATAGCACTCATCAGCTATGATGACAAAATTATACCTTAGCGATAGTTCGTATAGCTTCTCTAAATATAGTGTGCTAGCAATTGTCCCCTGTGGGTTTGAAGGCGAACACAGGAAGAATGCGATAGTCTTTGACCAAGTGCCATTCTCAACCAAGCTGAGGTCAATAAAAAAATTATCTTTTTCTAAAACATTGATAGCAAGATTATGTCTTTCCGTGTAATATCCGGCTGTTGCATATACCGGGTAAAAAGGATCTGGCAAAATAAATATTGATTTATCATTGTGTAATCTTTTTGCAAGTAAGCTTCCAAAAAAAAGACCCTCTCTCGATCCTGATATCGGCAAAATATTATCTGTAAAGTCATCTGAATTTAGGTTGTGTCTTCGTGTGAGCCAAGCAGAGATATTTTTTCCAAAATTAATACCAGAATTTGCAGGTGGATAATTCTGGAACTCTCTAAAGTTATCATCAATAATTTCTTTAACAAATGAAGGCATATCATGTTTTGGCGAGCCAATAGACATATCAATCCAATCATCTTTTCCAGAATAGTTTTTAAGCAGTTCACGCGTGCGTTGAAATGGTGAGATAGCGACCATAAAACCTCGTAATAAATAATATTTTATTATAGGGTTATCTGGTTAAACGTATGTTAATAATTAATAAAAAAAGGTGGTCAAAATGACCACCTTTTTTCTGGGAGAATATAAGGGTGTAGATATTATGATTTAGTAAAGTCTGGATATGCATCCATACCTAATTCAGATTTATCAACACCAACGAGTTCGGCTTCTTCACTAATGCGTATACCAATCGTTGATTTCATAACAAACCATACAATTGCACTGACGACACTCACGAAGACACCTATTGAAATAACACCAATAAACTGTGTTACAATACTTGTTCCGTCGTTCGATAGTGGAACAACTAATGTTCCCCAGATCCCTGCAAGTAGATGTACAGGAATTGCACCAACGACATCATCGATTTTTAGCTTATCAAGCATTGGTACTGCAAGTACAACAATGATACCACCTATACCACCGATAATAATTGAGAGTAACGGTGAAGGCATTAGAGGCTCTGCTGTTATAGAAACAAGACCAGCTAGTGCACCATTTAGCGCCATTGTTAGATCAACTTTTTTGTACAACACTTGTGATAGTATAATCGCGGCCACAACACCACCTGCTGCTGCAAGGTTGGTATTCATGAATATTTTAGATACAGATGATGCATCTTCAAGTGAGCCAAGGGCTAACTGTGAACCACCATTAAATCCAAACCAACCTAACCAAAGGATAAAAGTACCTAAAGTTGCGAGTGGCATGGATGAACCCGGCATAGCATTGACCGTGCCATCTTCATTGTATCTTCCTGCTCGAGAGCCAAGAATTAATGCACCCATTAGAGCGGCCCAACCACCTGTTGAGTGAACTATTGTAGATCCAGCGAAATCACTGAAACCTAGTTCTGAGAGGAATCCACCACCCCATTGCCAAGCGCCTTGTATAGGATAAATAATACCGCAAAGGATAACTACAAAAATAAAGAATGGTATTAATTTAATACGCTCTGCAAGTGTACCAGATACGATAGAAGCAGCTGTAGCACAGAATACCATTTGGAAGAACCAGTCTGAAGCTGCAGAGTAATCTCCGGTGTCAGCTGACGGATCCGGAACACTGAAAGCTGTGAAGCTTCCGAAGAAACCACCGTCTACGCCATCGTACATTAGGTTATAACCAACAACCCAAAAAGCAATTCCTGCTATTGAATACAAACCTATATTCTTTGTACATTGTGTGGCTACACTTTTGGAACGCACCATACCAGCTTCTAACATAGCAAAGCCAGCAGCCATCCACATAACCAAGAAACCACCAATTAAGAATAGCAATGTATTAAATACATATGCTGTATCTTCACCGGCAGCATTGGCTGGTTCAGTCATAGCCAGGGTGATTACACCGAGACCAATTGCTGATAGTAATAATTTTTTTAACATTTTTTTCTCCTAATTTCTACAGGGCTTCGGCGTCTTTTTCGCCAGTCCTAATTCTAATTGCGCCTTGTACGTCAGAGACAAATATCTTGCCGTCACCAACTTTATCTGTTTTACCAGCTTCTACTATTGCGCTAGTTGCTGAATCAAGTAAATCGTCCTTTACAACAAGATCAATTTGAATCTTTGGAATAAAGTTTACTTCATATTCAGCGCCTCGATAAACTTCGGTATGTCCTTTTTGGCGACCAAAACCTTTTACCTCGGTAACGGTCATCCCTTCAATCCCAAGATCAACGAGTGCTTTTCTTACGTCATCAAGCTTGAATGGCTTAATGATTGCTGTAATTAATTTCATCGAATTTCTCCTTTTAAAATCGTCTGGTGTAATTAGTGCAAAAAGCGTGCCAACTTTTGAAATATCATTATAAACTATTGTTATAAAACAATATTTTTTTTCCCTAGGGACTTACTATCATTTGGATTAGTGCAATAAGATTAAAAATTAAGCACAATTTGAATTATGATTAAATAGTAGGCATATATCTGATCATGCCCTCTTGGGCGACCGTGGCTATTAGATTTCCTTTTTGAGTATATAGAGATCCCATAGCAAACCCTCTGTTACCAGACGTGTTTGGGCTTCTTTGTGAGTATAGAGTCCAACTATTAATGTCAAAGTCAGAATTGTGATACCAAATTGAGTGATCAAGACTCGCCACCTGAATATCCCTTTGAAAAATTGAGATACCATGTGGCATAAGTGCTGTATCTAAAATTGTGTAGTCACTGGCATAGGCCAATAATGCTTGGTTTAATATTATGTCTGTATCTATTTCATGGGATGTCTTTAACCACAGTAGCTGTATTGGTTCTTCGTTTTTTGGTTCCGCAATATTCCGTGGTTTTATTGGCCTAAATTCTATTGCCCTTCCCCTTTGTCTCGTATCCTTTATATTATGTGGGCTATTTCTAAACACTTCATCCAATATTTCTAATTCTGTCTTCAGATTTTCCGGATCAGGAATTTTATGAGCCATATTTTCTTGATGCTCCAGACCCATTTCTTTTTTCTGAAATGATGCAATCATATAAAAAATTAATTTATTATCTTGGTATGCTGATATAATCCTTTGAGCGAAGCTTCTACCGTCGCGCAGTGTATTCACTTCATAATTCATTGTAATGTTGGGATCACCGGCACGTAGAAAATATGAATGTAGGGAGTGCAAACGTTTGTCTTTTACTGTCTTATATGAAGCAATAATTGATTGAGCTACGATAAGTCCACCAAAAACTCTTTTCCATCCATACTCGCGCACAGAAGCTTTGAATTTGTTTTCTGATATTTGCTCTATACTTAATAAACTCAGAAGATTTTCAATAGCACTCATATTAAAATAGAAATTATAAAATAAAGTTATATATTTATATTTTAAAGACTACATAACAAGAAAAAAATGAATCAATTGAATAACAATCACTCGGATATAATTATTGTAGGTAACGGAATAACCTCTCAATTTTTGGCATTAAAACTCTCAAAGATGTTAGGCAACAGAATAAGGCTAATAATTATTGATAAACAGAAAGAGGATAATCCTTCTTCAGAATACGTTCGTGCACTTTCAATATCATTATCTACAGTTAACTTATGCAAGTCACTTGGCATCTGGGAATTGGTGAAATCGAAAGCACACCCGATAAATAAAATCGTCATAAGCCACTCCATTTCGGATGAAAAAAAAACAAGTTTTTTAAATCTGGACAATAGAGTAAATGAAGAAGTAGCCTCGTATGTAATTAATGAGACAGCACTCAGGGAGATAATTTTTCAGGAAACTTCAAAGCTTAGCAATATCAATTTAATGCACAATAATATAAGTGAAGTAAAATTAGGATCTGATCAAATAAGTGTAAAAGTAAACGACCAAATATTAACTTCAAAGTTACTTGTCGCGGGAGATGGAAGAAAATCAATAATCAAAAAATTACTTAACATTAAATCAGTCTCTTGGGATTACAACCAAATGGCCTTATCATGTTTGATCAAGCATACAAAAAACAATGAAAACATTGCAGTCGAGAATTTCTTACCCACAGGACCGATCGCTTTACTTCCAATTGGCGATTATCACTCATCAGTAATATGGTCAGTAAATAAAAATAAGATTGATGAAGTAAAAAATATTAGCATTGGTGACTTAAAATTGACAATAGAGGAACAATTTAAAAATTATATTGGTGAAGTTATTGCAGTCGATAATTCTAGCTTTTTTGAACTTAACTTCTCTATTGTTCGGAAATTATATTCAGAAAGATTGGTATTAATAGGCGATGCTGCTCACTCAATTCATCCCCTAGCTGGTCAAGGAACCAATTTAGGATTGCGAGATATTATCTGTCTATCCGAGGGGGTAATTGAAGCGATAAAGTACGGTTTAGATATTGGTACTACGAGCTATCTCCAGGATTACCAGAAAAAAAGAATGCCTGACATTTTGACTTCAGCATTAACATATGATGGAATAAACAGACTATACTCAAACAATATTGGAGGTTTAAATCCCCTAAAAGACTTCGCAATTAATCTAGCTGAAAGTATTCCTTTTCTAAAGAAGAGTCTTGTTAAAGGAGGTTCTGGAGTGAATATAAGGTATTAAGTGTTTTATTTTGCCGAAATCTTATAAATGGTATTTATTTTATTTTAATTTTTCTTGCTTCAGTTGGGAGCATAATAGGAATACCATTCCGAATGGGAAACGCTAAGCCCGCATTTTCAGATATTAATTCTTGTTTTTTTTCATCATAGCTGAGCTCCCCAGAACTAACTGGGCATATCAAAATTTGTAAAAGTTTCTTATCAAAAGTTTCTGCCATTTTATTGTATAAAACTACTCTTTTTGTTATTTCTGGATGCTATTGAAATCTCACTTAATGCTATCAATATTTCTGAACGATTCTCGATATTTGAAGCTTCAAGCAGCGCTTGCTTTTCTTTTGCAGAAAATGGACTTAACATGGCAAATGCATTTATTAAGATTTCAGTATCAGTATCCGTAATTACAGACCAGTCGGTTGTTAGGTCATTTACATTCAGGTAGTCAGAGATAACATTTAGCAGCTTTTCCCTGTCTATTGTTATAGTATTTTCGTCGACAGCCAGGTCGTCGTTAAAAGCATCATAAGTTACTCTCATCTCTCGATATGAAACTTTATTATCTATCTCTTCAAGAATATTAAATCTGCAGACTCCTGTTAATTTTATTATAAGTGTGCCATCATCATTCTCAACATAAGTAGAGATCTTACCAAGGCATCCAACAAGCTCAGTGTCGCTCTTTTTTTTTCTATTAATGGAAGGTTGAATAATCCCAATATATTTATTCTTTTTCATGGCGTCATCTATCATTTCCAAATAACGCGGTTCAAATATATTCAGAGGTAATATTGCCTTTGGAAGCAAAACACATTTATCAAGTGGAAAAATTGGTATTATTATGGGTAAATCTTTAATATCGGTCTCTTGGTTCATAATTCCTCCTAGGAAAACAAAATTGCTGATAGATCTTTTCTTTTTTCAACAGTAACAGGATCTGTGAAACCCCAGGCTTCAAAAAATTTTAGTAACTGCGTCTGAGATGCTTTTTCATTCCACTCTCTATCTATATGAATTGATTTTATTAATAAATCTGCAGCTAAAGATTTTTCACCAACGGAATTATAGTAAAGCGATAAATCAATTATCGACTGATGGTCGCTTGGATTTTCCTCTATCCTCTCTTTAAGATTCGATATATTGGTATCATCAACAGGCTCACTTTGGGACAACTCAATTGTTGATTTTAGCTGCCTTATTTTCTCATTATTTAATATTTGTGGAGACAAGTTTGCCAGAAAATCGAGTGCAGTGTCAAACTTTCCCATTTGCATGTAACAATCAGCTATCTCTAATATGACATCAATATTATCAGAGTTATCCGTTGCAATTGATTCAAGAGTCGTTAAGGCTTCCTTGTAGTTCTTTTCTTGCTTCAAATTGATTACTTCTTGTAGGAGTTCTTCAACTTTTGTATCTTGAGTATTAACATGCTTATCAAAAAACTTTCTAAGTTCATCTTCTGTAATGTTACCCATAAAGCCATCAATTGGTTTTTGATCTTTAAAAGCAAACACAGCAGGTATTGATTGAATACCCATTTGTGCTGCTATCGCCTGGTTTTCGTCCACATTTACTTTACAAAGTAAAACATTCCCATTAAATTCAACCACAATTTTTTCAAGTGTTGGTGTCAATTGCTTACAGGGTCCACACCATGGTGCCCAAAAATCTACGATAACAAGACTGTTATTTGACGCTTCAATCACATCTTCAGAGAATGATGCAGTAGTCGTATCTTTAATAAATTGGTTAATATCTGTCATAATAAAGTATCCATTCTAGACTTCTTCTATATAATAAGTAATAGCATAAAATCAATCACATTTAATGAATTATTTGCTAGTAAAATATACTAAATCCATATATAAAATTAGGTGTTTAATAAGCGGGCGTAGCTCAGTGGTAGAGCACAACCTTGCCAAGGTTGGGGTCGTGAGTTCGAATCTCATCGCCCGCTCCATCATCAAAAANTCAAATCCAATTTTATCTCTGCTGAGGTTTTAGGAAATGTCATCTCAAAAAATTTTAATTAAAAATGGAACTGTTGTCCATTCTAATAAGGTTGAGGTTACCGATGTTCTAATAGAGGATCAGGTAATAGAAAGAATAGAAAATAATATCAGTGAATTGGCAGACCGAGAAATTGATGCAACAAATAAATTAGTGCTGCCGGGTGGCATTGATAGTCATTGTCATATTGAACAGAGATCGGCATCTGGTTTAGTAAACTCCGATACATTTCTTTCTGGAACAACTGCGGCCGCACTCGGAGGCAATACTACTATTATACCATTTGCAGCTCAGTATGAAGGTGACTCGCTGACTAACATTGTCCAAGAATATCACGAGTTAGCTGAAAATAATGCGATTGTAGATTACTCCATGCATATGATCATTGCTGGACCATCGGATGATGTTATTGATTTTCAGCTACCAAAGCTAATCAGGGAAGGCCATAGTTCAATAAAGATATTCATGACTTATGATAGGTTAAGAATCGATGATAATAGTATTCAAAGGATACTTGAGCAGGCGAAACAATACGGTGCGATGGTCTCAGTACATGCTGAAAACCACGAAATGATTACAAAAAAAGTAAAAGAATTGCTTAATAATGATTGTATGCATCCAAAATATCATACAGATAGTCATCCAGTGGATGGTGAAGTAGATGCTTTCAAGAGGATCATAAGAATGTCCGAAGAGACTAAACAACCGGTAATGATTTTTCATGTTTCTTCTGAAAAAGGTCTTAATGAAATAAAAAAAGGTAAGTCAAGAGGAGTTCATTTTTTTTCTGAAACATGCACTCAATATCTCTCATTGAACTCAAGTCTGCTCAACCNAACTAATATAAAAGAAGCTGCAAAGTGGATCTGTAGCCCTCCAGTCCGTGATCNGAGTGACTCTGAAGCATTATGGCGTGGTATNGAGGAAAAGACTCTCGATTTAGTATCCTCAGATCACGCGCCATATAGCTTTGATGAAAAAGGTAAATTTTTTATGGGTAATAATCCAAGCTTTAAAGAAATACCAAATGGTATGCCAGGGCTCCATTGGAGATTGCCAATTATTCTCAATGAGGTATTAAAAAAACAGTGCAACTTAGATTTACATGATTTTGTTCGGATTACCTCAACAATGCCTGCAAAAATATACGGTCTTTATCCTAAAAAAGGTGAAATTAAAATTGGTTCCGATGCTGATATTACAATCTGGAACAAAGATAAAAAAGTTACACTCACAGACGACATGGTTGTTGATGGATCAAAATATAACCCATACTCCGGTTTTGAAGTATCCTGCTGGCCCGAAGAAGTATTATTGAGGGGACATACAATTGTCAAAAATAATAAAATCATGGGAAAACAAAATATAGGCAAATTTTTGCCAACAAAACTAAGCGATTACATCTGATTGCTAGTGTTTAAAATGTCTGTATCCAGTGAAAACCATTGAAAGACCAGCATTATTTGCTGTTTCAATAACTTCCTTATCTCGAATCGAACCACCAGGCTGGATTACGGCGCTTGCACCAAATTTGATGGCTTCATCTAATCCATCAGAAAATGGAAAAAATGCATCAGATGCAATGACACATCCAGTTTTTTGTTTTTCGTCATTTATATTCTCATGAAATTTCTGTATTGCGATTTTTGACGAATCGACGCGACTTGTTTGACCCGCTCCGATCCCAATTGTCTTCATATTCTTTACATAAACAATAGCGTTAGATTTTACATGCTTTACGACCTTGAATGCGAATATCAAATCTTTCATCTGCTCAGAATTAGGTTTGTTAGAAGTAACAGTCTTTAGTTCACTTTTATCAATTATAAATTGATCCCTGTCTTGTACTAAATAGCCTCCATAGACTGACTTGAGTATTTTGTTATCTGATTTTTCATTATTGATTATGTTAAACTTTATTACTCTTAGGTTTTGCTTATCAGATAGCACCTTTAGTGCATCATCAGTAAAACCAGGTGCGATTACAACTTCTGAAAAAATTTTTACAATCTCAGCTGCAGTGTCTGCGTCAATAGTAACATTTGCTATTAAAATACCACCAAAAGCACTCGTTGGATCACAAGATAGCGCATCAATATATGAGGCAACTAATGTATCTTTCTGGGCGACACCGCATGGGTTAGCGTGTTTGATTATGGCAAATGTGGGGCTATCTTTCTTAAAATCGTCAATTAGCTGTAAAGCCGCATCAATATCATTAATATTATTATAAGATAACTCTTTTCCTTGTAATTGCTCGATGGAGCCAAGCCCACTCTTGGAATTGATTTGTAATCCACCTGATTGATGAGGGTTTTCACCATATCTTAATTTTTTTTCGCTTATTATTTTATTTGATGATCGACTATGCTGCCCGGGATTGAGGTAGTTTTCAAACCAATTTGAAATTATCTTGTCATAATTATTGGTTAATTTGAAAGCTTCGGCTGCAAGTGACATTCTTTTACTTAATGTTAACCCTCCATTTTTCTTTAATTTTCTTACTAGATCGTCATATGCACCAGTGTGTGTTATTACCGATACTCTTGGATAATTTTTTGCAGACGCTCTTATCATCGAAGGTCCCCCAATATCAATATTTTCAATAATTTCAGCAACGTCTTCTGTGGTTTCAACAATTTTTTGGAAAGGGTATAAGTTTACAACTACAAGGTCAAATTCCTCTATATTAAATTCTTTTATTGTTTCCTTGTCATCTGAATTATTCAATCTTGAGAGCAAGCCTGCG
Organism: Rhodobiaceae bacterium; assembly: GCA_002699615.1. Taxonomy (GTDB): domain Bacteria; phylum Pseudomonadota; class Alphaproteobacteria; order Rhizobiales; family TMED25; genus TMED25. The sequence goes on from PAAM01000010.1 coordinate 18,098, forward strand.
TATATATTTGGATGTAATGTTTTAACTCGACCACCCAAGACCTCGGGGAATTTTGTGATTTCATCTATTTGAGTGACTTCAATATTATTATCAACTAGTAATCTTGCTGTACCTCCTGTGGAGACAATTTCAATACCAAGTTCTGTAAGGCTTTTAGCAAGCTTTACTATATCTGTTTTATCAAAAACACTAATGAGAGCACGTTTTATCTTAATAATATTATCATTCATACTCGGTTATTTCCTCGAAGCTTGAGTTACACATTAAAACTATTCTTGCATCTCAAGTTTTTCNATTAGTTCATCAAGATTAGTCACATCAGTGTAGTCTTCACTCAAGCCACCCGTCCCTGATTTATTTTTACACGCAAAGAATGTGCATTCATCGTCTAATAGACGTATACCATGCACGGTATTTCTTGGAATAAAGATTAAGTCACCAGCATCTGCAGTCGTTGTCTCATCTCCCAGTAAGACTGCCAGTTTACCAGAGAGCATATATATCCATTGTTCGTCATTCGGGTGATAATGCGGAGGCGGAACCTCCCCCTTTTTGTAGGTTACAATACCCACTTTTAGAAGATCCCCAGCATATTGTATCATTTTGATATGTGGTCTTGCAACATCTGGCGTGGCTTCCATTTCATTTTTCCGAAAAATTGGCATTGAAATACTCCTGATTTATGTGAATACAAATTAATATTATTATTTTTTCTGGAGAATGGAAATAAAGAAACCATCATTTCCACCATCNGCTATNGTATCTGGTAAAATTCGTAAATAACCCTNGGGGTGTATAAATTCTTGAAATATCNTAATATCTTTTTTATCAATTTTTTTAACNGCNATGTCTTGNCTTTCNTCTATAATTCTTTCAATTTGGTATTCGCCTTCTTCTTTTTCTAATGAGCATGTGCAGTATAGGAGAAANCCCCCTTTCTTAAGAAGTTCAATTCCATTNATAAGTAATTTATGTTGAAGATNAGTAAGATAATCGAGGTTATGGTTTCTTCTTCTTAATATGTCAGGGTTTCTTCTNATGACGCCNGTNGANCTGCATGGCGCATCAATCANAACTCCATCATATTTTAATTTTGTACTCCATATTGTNCCATCNGCATGAATNATATCTGCNTNAAGGTTNAGCCNTTTNAGGTTTCTTTTTAAAATATCTATCCTATCGACACTACTNTCTATTGCTGTGACTTTTGCCCCNGCGTCAATNAAATTTGCCGTTTTACCNCCAGGTGCCGCACATAGATCAAGAATGNTCTTATTACATACTGCACNCTNAATGAGCATAACGGGTANGGAGGCAGCGATGTCTTGNACCCACCACTTGCCNTCATGATAGTATTTTATATCTGGAATAAATCCAAANTTATTGAGCCGNATATTTCTAGGTATAATACTTCGCCCACCAANATCTTCAGCAATCTCTTGATCGATTTTTTTAACGGTGATGTCTAAAGGNGGAATANTNANNANTGAGNTNGCNATTTGNTTTANTTCATCAGNNGTNTAANAATTTTTCCACCTNTCTANCATCCATTTAGGGATNAGTTCTAANTTATCAAATNNATCANNAGTNNATTTNTCNNTNTCATCNCTNANNCTNCGNAGCACGGCATTAACNAGATTTTTTAATTTATATGATTTTTTATCATTTTTAGTTTGCACTATCGCAAGATTGACCACNGCATATGCTGGGGATTGAATANAAATTAATTGGCAGATGGCAATCATAATAATTAGATGAACTCGAGGAGAATGACCGTCGACGGGTTTTTTGAGGTANNTATATAAAATNTGNTCAATGTGCCCCCATCGNCTNAGGGTTGTCATNANTATTGNNTTACANAGNGCNANATCTTCTNTTGGTAAATNNNGATAATTNTNTTTTTTGAGGTAAANNTCTANNCNNTCATCTGGGCTTNCATTTNTNCGAACCACNTCATCNANTATNTCCAANGCCAGCGCTCTGGGAATATATCCCTTTTCTNGAGGTTTTANTGTNTTCTTT
>PAAM01000010.1:20125-83317 GCA_002699615.1 Rhodobiaceae bacterium
CTCATATTTAATTTTNTTTTTTATTNATTATATTTATANTTNTANATGTAANAATANTAAAAAATAATGTCNGAAAATAATAAAAATANACTNTCACCNGCNGCAAANAGAGCNCTTAAGGAAGCNGANGANAGAAGAANANAAAATAGTANAAAAGCNACNNAAATGCCAAAAGAAATNGATGGNCCAGAGGGNCCCGANCCCACNAGNTATGGNGACTGGGAAAAAAAGGGNATANCNTCNGATTTCTAANTATTTATTNTTNCNATTACTNATNAGNTCATCAACAACNGNNGGNTCGGCNAGNGTTGAGGTATCNCCTAAATCANCATAATTATTTTCAGCAATTTTGCGNAAGATGCGGCGCATAATCTTTCCTGAACGTGTCTTTGGNAAGGNNGGTGTTATTTGTATGTGATCCGGTGNAGCAATNGGNCCAATNACNTCTCTAACANTNCTNNTGAGNTCTTTTGAAATNGCCTCATCTTCAAAGTCAACACCAGCTTTNANGCTAACNAANGCATANATACCNTGACCCTTNATATTNTGNGGAAANCCNACGACTGCNGACTCGGATACTTTTTTGTTNGANACNAGAGCNGANTCNACTTCCGCAGTNCCNAGNCTATGACCNGAAACATTTATNACNTCATCAACTCTNCCTGTTATCCAGTAGTATCCATCTGAGTCNCTNCGGCANCCATCACCTGTAAAATACATTTCTTCGTATGTNGAAAAATATGTNCTTTCGAATCTTTNNTGATCACCNTANACNGTCCNCATTTGCCCNGGCCANGAGTCNCANATGACTAAATTGCCNCTNCATTCNNCNTCTANAATNTTNCCATCAGNNTNAACAATNGCNGGTTNTATTCCNAAAAAAGGNANTGTCGCAGACCCNGGTTTTTGATCAATTGCCCCCGGTAGAGGNGATATCATTATNCCACCTGTNTCCGTTTGCCACCATGTGTCAACTATNGGNGATTTTNCNTCACCAACNACNTTGAAATACCAATTCCANGCTTCAGGATTGATTGGTTCNCCGACNGTTCCNAAAAGNCNCAAACTAGANCGNTCNGTGNATTTAACATNNTCATCACCNGCNCCCATNAGAGCTCTAATNGCNGTTGGGGCAGTNTAGAAAATATTAACTGANTACTTNTCAATAATTTCCCAGCACCTNGATGCANTTGGATNGTTTGGAAGNCCNTCATACATTANTACNGTTGCNGCATTNGANAGAGGNCCATANACAATNTAACTNTGNCCNGTAATCCANCCGACATCAGCNGCNCACCAATAAATATCATCNGGTTTNTAATCAAAAATATATTGGTGTGTCATTGATGCGTANACTATNTAACCNCCNGACGTATGAAGAACCCCTTTNGGNTTCCCNGTNGAGCCAGANGTATANAANATAAANAGNGGNTCNTCNGCAGCCATTTCNTCAGGAGGGCANGANTNNGATNCTTTTTCTNTTTCTTCATGATACCANNTNTCNATTNANGGATCCCANNAAATTTTATTTCCAGTTCTCNNAANCACTANNGATTTTTCAACCNNTGTNCCNAGNNNATNNGCAATNTTGATNGCATCATCAACATTTGCNTTNAGNGGTATANTTTTTCCACCNCGTATTCCNTCATCTGCGGTAATAATTATTTTTGATTTACAATCATGAATNCGNCCAGCNAGAGCTTCNGGNGAGAANCCNCCAAANACAACNGAGTGNATNGCNCCNATTCTNGCACAAGCAAGCATTGCAAAGGTTGCCTCNGGTATCATTGGCATNTATATNGTGACCCNNTCACCNTTTTTTGTGCCNAGATTTTTTAAAANATTTCCAAATTNNGATACNTCNTCNTNGAGNTGNTGGTANGTNTAAATACGAGTNNCCTCACCATNATCNCTNTCCCAAATAATNGCTTTTTTNTGGGAATTATCNTTAAGATGNCGATCAATACAATTTNCAGAAATATTTANTGTNCCGTCTTCAAACCANCGNATATTAATATCATTTTTCTTATANGANGTATTTTTGACTTTTGTNTATGGTTTNATCCAATCAATTCTNTGNCCATGTTTACCCCAAAAAATTTCNGNTGACTTAATACTTTCTGCGTANAGATCNTNATATNTTTTTCGATTNATATGAGNATTTTCNGACCAAGTTNTGCTAACTTTATTNCCNATAAAATTATNCATTTTNNNTAATNACCNTTTTTCAATNCTATTATTNNGGCTGCCCCATATCACAGANNATATTCCATTCTNTTTCANTNACAGGNTGCACNGATAATCTAGAATTTTTTACNAGCACCATATCACTCAAANNGGGNGTNAGNTTTATGGTNTCTAAATTNACTGGGTTTGTGAANCTCTTNTNGTAAGCNAGGTCTACACATCNCCANNTACTATCATTNGTTGTNNTATCNTTGTGNGNNTCAGCAATTACCCTNACTATNCCAACGATATTCCTTTCCTTNACTGAATGATAAAAAAAGCCCAGGTCATCAATCTTCATCTTATCCATGTTATTNCTNGCCTGNTAATTTCTAACNCCATCCCATTCTGTACCNGATGGCCCTACTTTAATTTGGTCATTCCANGACCAGGTATTGGGTTCAGATTTAAAAAGCCAGTAGGCCATAANTAATTTTTCCTCGCATTTTCATCTCGAAGTGGNCTATTCATTANTAAACCAATTTCATCATCAACAGAGGCACNATTATACAATATATTATANACTGCATCAATTATTGGGAGCTTAATCTTCTTTTTTTTGGAAATATTATAAACAGCGTTTGTAGTATAAAAACCTTCGGTTAAGTCGTTGGAGGTATTTTTTAAGCCGTCTGTAATACCAATTTGGTTGCCAAGGCGTGTATTTCTCGATTTTAGATTTGTTGCTGTTAAGACGAGATCCCCCAAACCAGAGAGACCAAAAAATGTCTCTTTTTTTGCCCCCATTTCAATTCCAAAGGAAATAATTTCATTCATTCCTCTCGTTATTAACGATGCAATAGCACCGTCACCTAATTTTTTCCCCATTGCAATACCAGTAGCAATAGCAATTACGTTTTTAAGAGCACCCCCAATTTGAACACCGATGATATCATCATTAAAATAAGGACGAAAGTTATTACTGGCCATAAGTTCACCCACATACTCTAGCATGTTATCCGATTTAGACGCCAATGTAAGGGCTGTCGGAAGACCATTTGCAAGATCGATTGCAAAGCCCGGACCAGATAGAATTATTGGGGTACTCATGGGCAGGTTTTCTTTACTAATATCTGTTAGAAGTTTATTTGAACTTGTGTCAATACCCTTACATGCGATTACCAAAGGTACGTTTATATTTTCTATTTTTTGGATTTTTTGTGTAATTTTATCAAATTCTTGAGTGGGCGAAGCATATATTACTATATCGTTTTTTATTATTTTTTCTAGGGAGGATATAAATTGGATTTTATTACTTATGATTATATTTTCTAATTTTGAGGTCCTCCTCTCAGTATAAAGTCTCTCTAACTTTTTCTCATCGTGGTGCCACAAGGATACCGAATGGCCTTTTTTTTCCAAACTAATTGCGAGAGCTATTCCCCATGCGCCAGCCCCAATTATTCCAACTTTCTTCATGCTTTAACCCCAGCACCACGTACCTTTACAGCATTTTCATCAAGTGGCCACCTTGTTCTAATATTAACACGTTCTGGGTCATGATTTCCGGAATTTATTCTTTCAATACCTGCCCATGCGATCATTGCTGCATTATCAGTGCATAGTTCCTTTGGAGCAACATAAACATTAAAATTTTTTCGAAGACTCAATTCACTAATCGCAGCGAATATTGTTTTATTAGAGGCAACTCCCCCAGCTAAAACCACATTAATATCTTCTGAGTATTTTTCTTTGAAGTAGTCGACAGCCATCTGCAATTTATTTTTTAATATATCGATTACTGAAGCTTGAAACGCCGCACAAATATTTGACAGGGATTTATCATTTAGTGGAAGAGAGCTATCAATTTCTCTCTTTACTGCTGTCTTTAGTCCCGAGAATGAGAAATTCATCTCCTTAGAATTATGGAGTGGACGAGGCAGTGACACAGTACTCCCATCATTACCCTCCGCCAATTTCTCAATAATAGGGCCTCCGGGGTAACCAAGATTGAGAGATTTCGCAATTTTATCATATGCCTCCCCAAGGGCATCATCTATTGTTGTTCCGAGTCTTTCATAGTGTCCAACACCCTTTACGATAAGAAGCTGCGTGTGACCCCCTGTGACAAGTAGCAAAAGATATGGGAATTTGATTTTTTCGGTTATCCTTATTGTTAAAGCATGACCTTCAAGGTGATTAATCCCCAAAAGTGGCTTTTTAAGAATACTCGCCATTGTTTTTGCAAAAGTGACACCTACTAATAATCCACCTTTAAGTCCCGGTCCTGAGGTGACTGCAATCGCGTCTAGAGAACTGAAATTAATGTTTGCGTCTCGGATTGATTTTTGAATGACCAAATCTATACTATTGATATGCGATCTAGCAGCGATTTCGGGCACAACACCTCCATATTCAGTATGCTCAGAAATTTGTGAATGAACAGTATTTGATAAGATATTACACTGCTGGTTTTCACTATATTCTAAGACTGCTGAACACGTCTCATCACAACTCGTTTCAATACCAAGTACAATCATTTTTTTCGTTTGCTATTATATTAGAATTGTTCTAAACCTACTAAATATTAGGATATTACCACTAATGAAACTATTTATATAATATTTTATCAACTTTGATTATGTAATGGCCAACATAACACCCATAAGAAAAAGAAAAATTAGGATAGGAACCAGAGCTACAAATCTTGCAATACGCCAGGCAGAAATTCTTGCTGGAGCAATTATAAACAGAAATTTAGCAGAAAAAGAAAATATTGAAATTATAAAGATCAAATCCTCTGGAGACATTATAACCTCATCAATCGGCCCCTATGACGGGAAAAGTCTTTTCACGAAAGAGATAGACCAAGCTCTAGCGGATAAAAAAATCGATATTGCGGCGCATTCGGTGAAGGATCTTGAAAGCTATTTATTGGATGGAATTGCCTTATTAGGTGTTTTGAAAAGAATGGATCCTAGAGATGCTTTAATTACAAATGAAGATATAAAGAGTATTGATGGGCTGCCTCAAGACTCTCTTGTAGGAACCGCTTCACCTAGGAGAGGGGCTATTCTAAAATCAATCAGAAGGGACATTAATATTATTGAGTTTAGGGGTAATTTTGAGACACGCATCAGAAAATTAAAAAATAAGGAAGTGGATGCAACTCTCCTAGCTATGGCGGGTATACAGAGATTAAATTTTTCTGAGTGTGGGATATTACCTTTTGAAACAGATTTAATGATACCAGCAGCGGGGCAGGGTGCAATTGGTATGGTCGCAAGAATTGATGATGAAGAAGTTATTGAAATTATTAGGGAGTTGAATCATATTGAATCGTACATATGTATCAGCGCCGAACGGAAAGTTTTAGAGAGTTTTGGCGGGTCATGTTTTCAGCCAATTGCAGCTTTTGCTAACTTTGATGATGATGAAAAAATCACAATAAACACAATGATTTCAAGCGATGATGGAACGCGCTGTCAAAATATAAAGGAGTATGCTCAAAGGGATACTGTAATGGATATAGCTGGTGATATTGGTGTAAGACTGTTAGAATATTATAATAAGTCCCTAAAGAGGACAGTTAATAGCTAATCACAAATTATGAAGCTTATTATTACAAGGCCGATAGAAGACTCAAAGAGAATGAGTTCGTATTTTGAGTCAAGAGGGTTTGAGTGCATAATTAATCCACTTCTAGAAATTTCTTATCAGAAAAGAAATAGAGATTTTGATAGCTATAACAGTATAATTTTAACCAGCAGACATGCAGTAAGATCTTTAATTGATAAAGACAAAATATTTGAAAAAAAAATAGTTTATGCATGCGGTGCGTCAACTTATAAGGAAGCTAAAATTTTTGCACCAGATAACGAATACATTTTTTATGAAACTGTTAGTGATTTTGTTGATAAATGTAAATCCACGCTTCACTCTATCTCAGGTAAAACCTTGTACCTACGAGGCAGGGATGTTTCAGTTGATGTGAAGTCCATCTTTAAAGGCACTAATATAAAAATTGATGATCGTATTGAATATACAGCTGACGAGAAGATATTTTTTAGTGAAAGTGCTTTAGAAGAAATCAATAATAGTGAACAGGCTCATGTACTTATTTATTCGGTTAGAACAGCAAATGCTTTTATTAAGGCAATAAAGAAATATAATTTAAGTAATAAAACGTCAATAATTATGTCGTATTGTATATCAACAAATATTGCAGACGTGCTTCAAGCTGCCGGAATAAAGTCAAAAATCCTAGCAAGCCCAGCAGAAGATGCAATTCTAGATTTAATTTAAGTTGATTTTTGTATTTTATGAGTACCAATACTAGAAAAAAACAGATAAAACCAAAGGTAACCATAGATCAAGACAAAGTGGGTATACCAAAACCTAAACTAGCATCGAAAATATTTTCACTTTTTAATATTAAAATAAATAGAAAGTTATTTTTCGGGATTATAATTACCTTAATTACTGCATTGTCAATTTACCTTTTTTTCAAAAGCAGTCCAAGCCTGACCAGTATTACAATTTTTAGTAAGGATGCTATTTCTGAGCAAAATAAAAAAATTTATGAAATAGAGAGCCTTATTACTGAAAATAGCAAGTTAATAAGAGACCTTGAAGAAAAGGATCAGATGTTTCTTAGTCTAGAAGCACAGATGATGGAGATGAATTCAATGTTGAGTTCCATTGCCAAAGAAAATGAAATTATTTCAGAGGCAAATAATGAGTTGATAGATTATTTAAAATCTGCGAATGAGAATAAAATAATCACTCCAGAAGATGAGATTTTCATCGAGGATAAGATTGATAGGGATAATATTCAATTAATAGAAAAAACTCCTGATCAGAAAATAATTTTAGATGAATCAGAAGCGGAAATTTCAGAATACACGGGAATAAATACCATAAACAGTCTAGCGGATGAAAATAAGAAAAACAATATTACGTTAATAGTCATGGATAGAATTAAAAAAAATGTTGCAAGCAAGAAGTACTTTCAAAATGAGCTCGAGCTCCTGGTAAGCATCGGTTTCGAAGACGAAGACATACGTATTCTTAGAGAATTATCAGACCAGATTATTCTTACACCTAATGAGCTAAAAAAAGAGTTTGAATTACTACTCAAAGAGGATGTTATTTTGCATGATGGGGAGAATGGCTTAAGATCTAAATTTTTCGATCTATTAAAGAATCAAATCTCAATAAAAAGGAAAAAACAAAATCAAGAATATGTTTTAATTGAGGAAATAAAGGCTAATATTTATAATGATAACCTTAAAGAGGCAATTGTATTAATTGAGGGACTAGAACTCGATAGGGATCCTCAGGGGATACTCGTAAATATTAAGAACCGTAGTTTATATTTAGACGAGATAAAACGATTAAATGAAAAGTATGATCTGAGTTAATTAAACAGTGGCACCATTTTGAAATGATTAAAATATTTATAATATTATTTGCTTTGATTGCAATCGTATATTCTTTTAATTGGTTAGCTTCATATTCGGGTGAGGTACTTTTTCTTTTGGGAGAGTATGAAGTAACGATTTCACCACTTTTTTTCGTTATTTCATCGCTTGCAATTATTTTTTTCTCAATATTGTCTTGGTCACTTCTTGCATCCTTATACAATTTGCCAAAAAAAATACATAGCATGAAAGAAGCAAGAAATAATGAAAAAGTTCAAAATGCAATAATTAGCGGCTTAGTCAATGCATCAGCAGGAAATGTAAACGCGGCCGAGATTGAAATTAAGAAAATTGATAAAATAAAAAAAAATACTTCCGACGTGATGGTTTTATTACTTAAAGCACAAAGTGCGAGCTTGAAAAAGGATAATGCAGAGCTCAATCGGATTTTCCAGAAAATGGGAAGCATTGAAACAACAAAAATGCTCAGTTACAGGGGTTTGTATACAATTTCTAAGTCTTCGAAAAACCCACAAAAGTCAATAGAATTATTGAAAGAAGCCGAAACATATAATAATACAGAACCATGGGTAATTGACGAACTATTAAAGTGCTACCTTATTACTCAAAATTGGAAAAGTGCTGCTGAAATTATAGATAAGAAGCTAAGCAACAAATTGATTCAACGAAAAATATATAATCTGCATAAATCTGCAATCCTGACCGCGCAGGCGCTATTTTTAGAGGAGCAGAATCCATCGGAGTCATTAAATCTTGCCCTTGATGCGATTAAGCTTAATAAAAATCAAATTATTGCAGCGATCATCAGTGCACGTATTTTGATCGAGCAAGGTGATAAAAAAAAGGCGGAGAAGATAATTTATGATACATGGAAGTCGACCCAACATGAAGATCTTGCTTATCTTTTGAGCTATACCAATCCGGGAGCTTCACCAAAGCAAAGAGTTGAAAAGATCGAGGCATTAATTAAAAAAACAAAGGTTTCGGGGATCGAAGGTGATATTGCATTATGCAGAGCCCACATGGATGCAAAAAATTTTGATTTGGCAAAGCAGATTATAGAAAAACATATTAATGGAAATACAAGTAGAAGAATATACGAAATACTTGCTGAAATCGACTCAAACCTCTCTAAAGGTAATACCAAGTTGAGAGAGTGGATGGGTAAAGCTATAAACGCAAGATATGATACAAACTGGTCAGCGGACGATTTCACTTCAGATGTTTGGCTCCCTTGTATACCGGATACGGGTGACATTAAAATCTTTAAGTGGGGTGATCATAAAATAAAATTAATGGATGAAAATAATAATTATTTTAATAACTTTGCAAAAAGTAAGCTACTGTCCAGTAATAGGGTATCCTATGGCATTCAAGAAAAAGAGGTGAACGATGAAGTTATCGAGGTTCAGGAGTTAACCCAAGAAAAAGATAAAAGTATTAAAGTCAAAAAAATAGATAAAAAAGCAAATAAGCCCAAAAAATCTGAAATTACTGAAGAAATTACTGTGCCAGATGACCCTGGTATTATTAATGATGAAGAAATTCATGAACCTTAAATCTTTACAAGTCTAGAGAAATTATATTAGACTTTATAAGTTGGNGATTTTCTATGTATGGCGCCTCTTGATTTAAGAAAAAAGGAATAAAATATGAAGTATAATTTACTTGGAAATTCAGGGTTAAAAGTATCAAATATATCAATTGGGACAATGAATTATGGTAAAGGAGATCCATCGCAACCCTTATTTTCTCTTGGAGTGAAAGAAGCAAAAAGGAATATTGATTTCTGTATTGCTGAAGGAATAAACTTTATTGATACCTCCGATGGATACGCAAAGGGTGCTTCTGAAGAAATTCTTGGTGAAGCAATAAAGGGTAAGCGTGAGAATTTAATTATTGCTTCAAAAGTGTGGAATCCGATGGGTGATGGACCAAATGACCTGGGTNTGTCGAGGCATCATATCATATCTGCNTGCGAAGCNAGTCTCAAAAGATTGCAAACTGATCGGTTGGATGTTTATTTAGCTCATAAATGGGATGGTATGACCCCGATAGATGAGATTGCAGAAGCTTTTGACAGCCTTGTTAGGACTGGTAAAGTAAGATATATCGGATGTTCCAATTTTTCAGGTTGGCATCTTATGAAAGCCCTAGCGTCGGCGGATAAAAGCCACCGACAAAGATTTGTGTGCCAACAAATACATTATTCATTGCAGGCAAGAGATGCAGAAAANGAGTTAATCCCAATCGGTATATCCGAGAAGATTGGAACAATTGTGTGGAGTCCGCTTGCAGGGGGATTGCTCACGGGTAAGTTTCGAAGAGGNGAGTCTGGTCCTAGCGGATCAAGACATTTTGAAAGAAAATGGAAAAATCCTCCTATCTATGATGAAGAGAAACTATATGATATAATCGACGTCATTCTTGGCATATCGGACGAAAGATCAATACCGCCATCCCAAGTTGCCCTTGCTTGGTTACTGAGTCGGCCCACTGTCACATCACTTACTGTTGGGGGACGAAATGAGGAGCAATTCAAAGAAAATATTCCNGCATCTGATCTTGTTTTGACTGACGAAGAATTGGATAAGCTAAATGTGGTTAGTAGACCTAACTTACTATATCCGTATTGGCATCAACAATTCATGGGTAAGGAGCGGTTTTCTGAAGCAGACTTNGGCTTACACAAATGGCANTCAGGCTATTAAGCACAGTATTGNAAGCTAGCTATTTCTTATTCGATAGTATTAAATCAGAAAAGTTTTAACAGTAAAATATTCATCAGATATGTAGTCAGCAGTTATCCTTCAGTTGGGCCGCCATTATCTTTCCAACTAGAAAAACCACCCACGTTTGAAACTGACTCATACCCCATTTCAATGAGAGTTCTTCCAGTCAAAGCGGCCATGCCTCCTGCACCGCATACAAGAACTATATCTGCATCTTTTTGGAGTGCTGAGTTATGGTGAGCTGTATTTGGATCGGCTGCAAACTCAATAAAACCTCTTGGAATTCTCAATGCGCCCTCAATGGTTCCTGACTTCTGAATTTCCAGACCATCGCGAACATCAATAAAAACTGATTTACCCTNTTTGTGCTTCTGTATACCTTCAGTGACATCTATTTTAGGTACAATTTCATTTGCTGCTTCAAGCTCGGAACTTGATGTTTTCATATAATATTCCTTTCAATCTTTTTGAGTAATTAATTTAATAGTAAATCAAAAAAATTATTAAGCCAAGTTTTTACATGACCATCATATATATACCGACCTTCAAAATGCTTTTCTCTCTGTTGCGCACCATTCAAAACGAGTCTGTGTTCAGCTTTAACTAGCCAGCGATTGACCATAGCGAGTGTGAGCTCACTATGAAATTGTATTCCATAAGCACGATCTGAATATTGAAAAGCTTGAGGTTCATCATTCTGACCAACAGCCATAAGTTTTGCTTCTTTAGGGGGCTCCATCCATTCACGATGCCACTGATGAACGAAAGGGGGCCAGCTAATAATNCTTTTTCCATATTCAGTCGGTTTTATGGGGTAATAACCTATTTCAACATGATCTTTTATTTTGATAGATCCGCCAACGCTGCAAGCTAGTAGTTGTGCACCGAGACAAATACCAAGAAAGGGCACATTTTCTTTTAGCGGTACCTGAATCCAATCTTTCTCGTATAAAATGAAGTTATCTTTGTCATTAGCGCTCATTGGCCCTCCAAACATTATAACCGCCGCGTAATCATCCTTGAGAGTGCTTGGTAATTCATCTCCGAGGGCAGGCCTCCTTATTATTAGATCATACCCTCTTGATTTTAGTAAGATTCCTATTCTTCCTGGAGTAGATGTTACTTGGTGGAGTATAATAAGTACATTATTACTCATAACTCACTCAAAAAATCCTTTTTTATTTGCACTCTTTCACGCGTGCTAATTCCTATTAATTCAGCAACACGCCAAACAAGGTTATTTTCATAGGGGTCGAAATTTTCGTCGGTTATAATAATCTGCCACATCATCTCAATAATTTTTTTTCTATCATTTAATGCCAGCTCTTTCTTTATAACATTTGTATATGCATAAAGATCAGTTGCNTTTTCCTCTTCTAGGATTGCTATCTTCAGTAGAGTTTGTGCATCATCAGAGTTAAGCCCAAAATAGGAGGACAATAACTCTAAAATTTTCTCTTCTTCCAAAATATGAAATTCATCATCAATTTTTGCAGTACGAACCAGTATTTTTGATATTGCGGTTTGGAGATCACTTGCTTCAAATAATATAGCTTGTGGTGTGGTNTCATCTTTCTTAAAAAGATTTTTAAAAAAATTCATTTCTATTCCATTTCATTAAAACGTATTTATAAAATATAAATATATTATATTTAATATATAGACAAAAAGAAATAAGCATAAGATTATGAGTTCTCAAAAAGAAAATAATTTAAAGTTTGGCATTATTGGCTATCCATTATCTCACACTTTTTCTCCACAAATCCACGAGCACTGGTTCAAATCATATGGAAAATCTGGAACTTATGAAATACTTGAGGTTGATGATTTAGGCCTCGATAGCTTATTCAATATTAATATACATGATTATAATGGTCTCAACGTAACAATCCCTCACAAAGTTCGTGTTTTTAAATATATGCAGGAAGTCAGTGAGAGCGCAAAAATTATTGGAGCCATAAATTGTATCACAAGAGAGAATAATAAACTCATTGGGTTCAATACAGATGCTGATGGATTTATGGACGGGTTACTAGCATTTGACAAAGGACTTGATTTCAGAAATATGAAAGCATTAGTTATTGGCGCAGGTGGTGCCTCAAGAGCGGTAATNTATTCACTTTTGNTGAAATCAACTGGTCAGGTCACAGTGACGAATAGATCGCNTGGACGTCTTGCATCGTTNGAAGAGATTTTTGAAAATAAAATCCACTACATGGATTGGGAGAAATTAAATAATAGTATCGCAGAGTTTAATTTAATCATCAACTGCACAAGTCAAGGAATGTACGCCAAAAATGGTTTTACATTAGATTTTTCATCAATACAGCAAGGGTTAGTCGTTATTGATTTAGTCTATAATCCACTGGAAACAAAATTATTAACCGATGCTAGGTATCACGGGTGTAGAATTTTAAATGGCATACCAATGCTATTGAATCAAGCTGCGCTATCATGGAAAATTTGGTTGGGTATTAAGCCAGAAATTACAAATGATCTTATCAAAATTATTGAAGATAAGATATGAGTGTCGGAATAATTACGCTAAATTTTTATACTTATTACCCAATAAATTTTCAATCTTTGCAGCGATTGATAGTAATTTTATCTCATTGAACGCTGGCGCTATTAATTGCATTCCTACTGGAATTCCACTTCCATCAAGCGTAATTGGAATTGTTATAGCGCATAAGCCNAGTAGATTCACCGGCGCAGTATTCCGNAACATTAACCCATTTGCTTCAGAATATTTTTTCGAGTCCTTTAAATTTAACGCTATCGGAGCCGTGATTGGTACAGTCGGGGCTATAATTACATCAAATTCCTCAAACTTTTTATTGATAGAGTGACTCATATTTTCTAGATCATTTTTTCTTTCTAAATATTCAACCGCCGAAAATGAGTCCATATCTTTTATACGAAAGGCGACATTTGGATCAAGTGTNGCCTTTAATTCCTGCATTTCTCCATTCATGAATGATGCAAACTCGGCGGCAGCAAGTCCACCCTTTGTAAATAAAANATGTGACNCATCAATTTCANTGAGGGAACTTACTTNTTTATATTTGTTATTTTTTTCAATCTTTTTTATTGCGTNATCTATATCTGCATTTATCAGATCGTCACATTTATCAAAAAACCAATCANAGGTNGTAAATGTAAAATCAATATNACTATCAATACTGAGTGCTTGGTCNTTTTTGTGATAAAGACTTATTTTGTCNAGCNCTTTNAAAGCATATATACAGTCCTCGACTGTGTGNGTCAGTATACCTGGCGTATCGAAGCTGCTACTTAATGGAACAATACCNCCTGTNGACCATCTATTCTTTGTTGTTTTTAGTCCAACATTTCCAGTNACAGATGCTGGTATTCTGACTGAGCCAGCAGTATCAGTGCCAAGTGCAAGAGCCGCTGTTCCCGTACATAAACTGACGCCAGCGCCAGAACTCGAGCCGCCTGGCACTCTGTGATTTTTTTCGTCCCACGGATTTATTGGAGTACCCCAATGTGGGTTCATCCCAACTCCACCAAAGGCAAATTCGACAGTATGAGTTTTCCCTGTAATTAATGAGGAATGAGATGTTAGAGTGTTCACGATTGGCCCTTGCACCTCCCACTTATTTGGAAGTTCTTTTGGAGTACCAGCTCTTGTTTTATATCCATTAACCCCATAGAGATCTTTTATTGATGTGGGTATACCAAGCAGAGAAAATTTCCCCCCCCCAATTCCATTTATCGTTGAGGCTGCATTTTCTATGGAAATTTTGTTGAACTCCACAAATGCGCTCTTTCCCGCTTCACTGTAATTATAATTTTCAATTATCTCTTCAGTGACTTCAAATATCGAAGTTTTACCAGATAATAAATCAGCATGAAATTCTTTTAGTGATTTATTATGCAAAATATTTTTTTTCATTTCCCTTTGTAACTCTTTTAGATAATATGTACCAAACTTATATCATAATTGAATTTTTAGAGGGAGTTAAAATGTCTCATAGTGTAATTGATACGCCTAAATTAGGTGATAGTCCAAATAGGTACGGTCCAACTTCTGCAAGAAACGTATCCACACGTAGGATAGATATCGACTCAATTGTAATCGATACTCATGCTCATGTATTAATACCAGAAGCTCATGATTTTATTAGTCCCTTATACAATTTGGGGGACATTCCTTTTGTACATGACTCCAGCCCAGAGACACTTGAAATTCAACAGATTCAGGATACCGATAGGACGGTTGCATTATCCAGTATTCCGGATCGTCTTCAAGTTTTAGAAACGCAAGGTATCGATAAACAGGTTATCGCTTCAGTTCCGAACCAATGCTACTATATGGCTAGAGGAGAGGATGCAAATAAAGTATCACGAATAGTTAATGATGGCATGATGAAGTGGGTTGACGCCCACCCTGATAAATTTGTAGGTCTTGGCACCGTTCCGTTACAAGAGTTGGATATAGCTTTAGATACACTTGATTACATAAAGAAAGAGACAAATCTTAAGGGTTTACAGATTCTGACAAACGTAAACGGGATGGAAATATCTGATGACTCATTAGATAAATTCTGGGCAAAAGTTGAAGAATATGATCTTGCGGTGATGTTACACCCATTGGGTTTTTCTCATGGGAAGAGATTTGGTAATTACTACTTTACCAACGTAATTGGTAACCCATTGGATACTACTGTCGCCTTACATTACATAATTTTTAACGGACTGCTCGAAAGATACAAAAATCTTAAAATATTAGGAGTGCATGGGGGAGGATTTTTACCTGCATATTCCGGTCGTATTGATCATTCATGGGGTGCACGTAAGGACTCTTATGGCAATTTACCCAATCCACCAACCAGTTATTTGAAGAAGTTGTATTTTGATACAACTGTGTTCACGCATGAGCAGCTCGAGTATCTGGTCAATAATTATGGGGATGACCATGTTGTANTGGGAACNGACTATCCATATGACATGGCAGAGTATTTTCCAGTTCANCACATTGTAGATAGTAACTTGACCAATGAACAAAAGAAAAATGTTGTCGGACAGACTGCATTAAAGTTATTTAATATAGAATAATATTAAATACTCGTTAGCTTTCTGTCTTTTTCATTGGACGGTTTTGCAACTTCGCCTTTTGCATACTTTCCCGTTAGCTGAGGTGTGTGCGCACCATCGAGGCCTCGGTCTTCAATGTGTGTTTTTCTCGTGACCCGTTCCCAAGTTCTTTTCAGGGGATCGCTTACATTAAAATTTAGAGTTCCAATTTGCTCTATTTCTAATTCAATTTTATCACCATCCATGAATGGATTAAGCCCTCGATGATTTGTACCTGTAGCTATAATGTCTCCAGGCTCTAATGTATGTATTGAGCTCAACCATGAAATACATTTTGGAATTTTATGTGCCATGTCATCCGTATTAAAGTTTTGCATTACCTCACCGTTATTTCTAAGAATTATNTGNAGGTTTTGAGGATCATCTATTTCGTCTTTAGTGACTAAANANGGACCAATTGGNGTGTAGGTCGCCCGTGANTTCATTTGAAAGAAAAAGTTCGATGCAATAAGACCTCTTGCNGATCCGTCNATTATAGTTGTGTAGCCAAATACATGATCCATNGCANTCTCCTCAGTAACATTTTCCGCCCGCTTTCCNATAACAAGTGCAAGCTCAGCTTCCCCCTCAAATATTGATGCNGGTATATCANTTAACTCCATTGTGTCTCCATTTCCAATAACGGTATTTGTNGCNTTATGGAAAGCGTTGATAGGAGCTGGCTCAGCCCTGGTGCCATCTTCCATATAATTCACAGCCATACAATCAATATTATTTGGACGTGGGCAGGGACTTCGCAACCGNACCTCATTACTNGGAATACCATNNCTGTCTGATACAAATTGTTCGATNGAGTCTTTATATTTGCCATAATTTTCTATTAAACCATTAATCAGGTCTCTTGTATCTCTNACCGGTATATCAGATAAGTGCTCAGTAATATCAACAATGTTATTTGACTTTAAAACTCCTAACCTAAAGTCATTAAAATATGCAAATCTCATATTATCCCCCTAATCTTCCTTTTATATTATTAAATCTTCACCTGTGACGTCACCAAGATAAACATATCCAGTCTCTTCCACACTACCTGAGCCAATATATAATCCAACAGCATGAATGGGCTCTGTTTCACTTGTGTTGTAAAGCCAGTGCTCGACACTTTTGGGTATGTAATGGAAATGCCCAGCTTCAATATATGTTTTTTCTCCACCAGCCCCTGCAATACCCTTACCNGATACAATATAATAAATTTCCTCACAATTGGTATGCATATGCTTNTTATGAATTGCACCTGGCATAAATTTGGCATTAAAGACTGTTGTAGAAGAGCCATTTTTTTTGCTTATCGGAAGGCGGAAATCTGTNATTGACCATCCATCACCTTCATCCATTTTNTCAGGCTCTATATCGTCAATATGAACTAATATACCATCATTAAAGCCAGACCTTTCTCTTTGTAAATCCTCTTTGGTNACAGGGCCACAATATTTATAGCCAGTGTCTTCAACATCTTTTGCTCCAATATAAAATCCAATAACNTCAGCGTCTGAGTCAGTCGTTTCATTATGAAAGAAGTGTTCTGAGTTTTTTGGCATAACTCTGAAATGCCCGGCTCTAACATTTGTTCTTTCCGTACCTTGCCCCACAACGCCGTGACCTTTCAGATACATCGCTATTTCTGCGCAACGTGAATGTAAATGTTTACTATGAGTAGAACCTGGTTTGAATATTGAGTGAAAAACAGTTGTTGATGACCCTGATTGACCTGTTATTGGTAACCTGAATTCAGATATGTTCCAGCCATTTTTTTCTTCCATCTTTGATATTGGGACATCATCAATATGAATTGGGGGGTATTTCATTTATTTCTCCTTTAAAAAAGATACTTAACGATAATTGATATTAGCCATCCATAAACAAGAGCTCCAAGGATCGCACCATATATTAAGAATTGTACTGGTCCTGGTATTTCCCCTTTTCCTTTGTAGAGAAATAACGATAAATGAATAATCCCCAATATTGCGCCCAGAATATACCATTTGTAACTAAATATAATATCCATCAAATAACAACAAATTCGTTCGCAATTATAACCCAAATTGATAATAACACGCCACCAATAATTGTAAACAGACCGTTCCAATTTAGGCCTGCATAATGGGGAGTGACGCGGCCTAATTTTGCGATCAGTAGGGTTGAAGCTGTGAAAGGAGAGCTTATNCCTGTTATTGCCCAACCAGCACACAGAGCTACAATTATACTGTTTGGAGGTATACCCATTATTTCTGCTGATGGAATTAGTGGTCCAATCATATAAACAGCAAGAATTGGGTTCATTCCGATCTGTCCACACAGTGGCATAATCCAAACAATGGCGATAAGTATTATTGGCGCTGGAATACCGTTTAAAAAGCTTATGCTCTCTCCCGCTAAGTGATTAATTAAGCTCGATCCCATAATTCCAATAAATGCAGCCATTATTAGAACTATGAGCTCTTGCTTGTAATTGTAGATATCTTCATTTATGTACTCATCAACTCTGTGGGCCGTATTATAGATTATTTTTTTTGTGTTACCTGTATTCTGGTATGCAATCCATATTATGCTGTAAATAGGTACAACAAACATAACAACGGGTACCGCGTTTAGATCGGTATAACTCATCAGAGTGAAAATAATACCCAGTAGAGTTATAAAAATAAATGCTAATGGGATTAAAGTATGCCACGTGCCTGAAGTCCTTTGGTCGGGAATTTGCATTCTTGATTTAACTTTCCGGGTCGTCACGTAATCAAGAAACCAGCCAACAGTTATAAGAATCATAGCGCTAATAATGCAAGATACGGCAGCACCCGTCCATGTTGTGTTTGGTATCACCGACGTTGTGATAGCTATTGAGAACGTTAGAGGAGACCAGCAGGTCATTGCAACGAAGCCTCGTTGAACCGCAAGAAGCATAGCCTTTCGATTCAATGCGCGAGAGTCGGGATCCTTTATCTCACTACTGCCTTTTTCTGCAAGACTACCGAGCAAAGAAATTGAGCCAAAGCTAAGTATAACACCAAACATATGCCCACCAAATGTCAGCGTAAGGTATCTTATTGATGTTTTCTGTTCAGCTAAATATCGCCCGCACTTTTCCATTGCAGGAGAAGATGATGCCGCTTTTCTGAGACAGCAAAGGGATAAAAAAAATGTTGCAACAAAAGTGGATTTTGTTAGGGCCTCTACTGAAACATTCAACCAGTCGGGTAATATAAGAACAGATATTATAGTTAGTATAGAGCCCAGTATTATAAATAACTTTCTTGAGAGCGATAAGTCATTTAGAGACATTGATAGGTATAACAGAATTAAAATAGCTGAAATTGTATAAGAAATACTCGACCTTGACCATTCCGCAAGTATGACAGATATCATAACCAGAGGCATGATAAGAGTGGTAAAAGTTCTAAATTTGGGTTCGGTATTTTGGTAGGTATTAAATATATTCATTTATTCTTCATGTAGTCTTAACGAATACAAAATTTAATATGATAATAGTAATTAANGCAAGTGTTGTTGTTGTTAATTGAGCAACACTAAAAACAAAGGACGAAGTCATATGGATATTAGCAAGTGTGATAGTTATCAATGCGCCCCATCCAAAGTGAAGGAAACCGCCCAAGGCAGATGCAGATCCAGCAACTTCAGGTTTTACTGAATTTAGTGCTGCTGCATAGCAATTACCAAGCAAAAGCCCTGTTCCAAAATTAGAGATTGCGAATGCAATCAGCACAGGGAGGGGTGTTTGAACTTCACTTATACCAAAAAATAACTGAAGAATACCACCAGAACAGCTGAATATTCCTCCAATAATGACAATTTGATCAACGGTAATGTAGTCCAACATTTTTCTCGAAATAAATGTCGCAAGAACAAAAAGAGAAGGCATAATCATGACATAAAAACCAAAAACTTCAGGTGATACGCCCATAATTACAATAAAAATTATTGGAGATGCCACAACATATGCCTGCATGGCTCCGCTTGCGAAGGCGACGATCATACTATAAGACGTAAACTTTACATTCTTTAATAAATCTCGGTAGTTAATTAAAAGAGTACTTATTTTTGGAGGATTCCTCATTTCCTTTGGTAATGTCTCTTTTAAATTGAAGAAAATAAGGATTAAAACAATCAATCCTGTTAGTGAAGTAAATATAAATGTGGCTCGCCAATTATACCAACCCGTCAAAAAACCACCAATAAAGGGGGCCAGTATTGGTCCTATGGCCATTGCAATTGCAACATAAGACATAGCCTTTGCCGCCGCTAAGCCTTCCGATGTGTCTCTGATTATTGCTCTGCTTATAACTAGCGTGGAGCACGCCCCAGTTGCCTGGGCGATTCTGCAGAGAAGTAAAGTGTGTATATTATCTGCATTAGCGCACAGGTAGCTCGCAATTGTAAATAACAGTATACCAAGCAAAACAATTGGTTTTCGTCCAAATTTATCAGATAATGGTCCAATTATAAGTTGAGTAGATGCAAATGCTGCAAGGTAAACTGGAACCATTGTTTGGACTATTGATCTGGGTATATTTAATTCAGCGGCAATTGAAGGAAGGCCGGGTAAGAAAATTGTTGAAGCAATTTGCCCCGCAAATAACATTGTGAATAATACGGACATCGGTGCTTCTCGCTTGATGATATTTTTATTAATCATGCGCCGATTGCTCTATTTTTTTTATATAACCACGTTTGTGNCAAAATTACTGCCAATATCCCGACCAGGCCAACGAAAATAAATGTTTCTGTAATTCCAAAGATATCTGAAAAAATACCATTTAATATTGAGCCAAGACCGCTACCGCCAATGGCAGTTGCCAGCCAAAGACTCGCAACCCTTGCTCTGTATGTATCTGTTAACTGCATTTGAACGGTGGATTGCATATCAATTGCAACATTTGTTACGCAGGCACCACTGATAAAGGCAGCAAGAATTGCCAAATACCAATTATCAACATAGCCAAGTATTGTAACAAAAAATAAACCTAGAACAAGAGATACTCTTGCTATAGTTGGAATTCCATTATCATTATAAGTTTTTTTTCTGGACGCAATCATAAATGAGGAAATTAGAGCTCCAGCACCAGCTGCCGCCATTATTTGCCCAAGCCCCTCAACGCCCATATTAAATTTACCGTCAGCTAAAGCAGGAAGTAATTCATGGCAACCGCGAATAATGATTGACGATATGAATGTAAGAAGGATGCATTCAAATATAATCGCATTTCTGTGCGCAAATTTCGCTCCATCTACCAGTTCTGAAATAAAGTTTGACTCTTTTTTTATACTTTCGCCCTGTTTTGGCATCAAGACAATCAAAGGTAAAGTTATCAACGCAGGTAGAAAAAAAAACGACGCGAATAGGATTGTATATTTTGTACCTAGTATGCCAATTAGAATACCACCAATACTTGGACCTATAATTCTGGCAATTTGAAAGTTCATTGCATTAAAGGCTACTGCATTTGCGATTGCGGGTTTATCGACTATTCGGGGAACAATTGTTTGACGAGCGGAACCTTGTGCACTATTTGCCGTNCCTATTATCATTGCTACAGTACATAATGAAAATATTGATAAGTTCTCAGTGATATGCATTAGAAAAATAGTGAACGCTGCTAATGCTTGTATTATCTGAGCTATGATCGCAGTTCTCAAAGGTTCAATCCGGTCCAATAATACACCAAAAAAAGGAATTGTTGTGATATAAGGAACGAATAAGAAAAAAGATAATAATCCAACATAAGCGCTCGACCCGGTAAGGTCCCAGGCAATCCAACTCATAACAAGTCTCGTAATCCATACAGCTTGCATAGATGGGGCCATACCAAGAAAATAGTATCTAAAATACTTGCTGTGCAATGCGGGGTAGCGAATTTTGTCCTCAATGGGTAAGTATTGTGATCGTAAGAATATAATTTACCATATTATTCTATACAATAATAAATAAATTGTTTATGTAATTTATATGGTAGATCCAGATTTTAATAAAACTATCCAGTCAGTAAATGATGCCTCAACGCAGGTATTCATTAAAACGAAAGAGGATACAAAAATNTCATTTCGACAATGGGGTGATGCCGGTCCGATATTAGTTATGCTTCACGGCGGTTATGGATCATGGATGCATTGGTTAAATAATGTCAGCGAATTATGCAAGAATTTTCGCATAGTAGTTCCGGATATGCCTGGTTTTGGCGAGTCAGAGTTACTGCCNTATCTTCCGAGCTTGGATCAATACGCACAAATATTGGTGGATGCACTCGACGAACTTCTACCCGAAGAACAATACAGTCTTGTAGGTTTTTCATTTGGTTCTGCGATTGGATCGCATATGATGAAATTTGCTGATGATAAAGTTAAACGTCTGACGCTTGTCGGGTACAACAGAACAGGAAATATGCCATTTAAGCGACCAAAAATGAAAAGTTGGAGGGATGTTAGTTCGAAAGAAGAATTATTTGCTGCGCAGCGTTTTAATTTATCAGTGATGATGCTACACAAAGAAGAAAAGATTGATGATTTAGCAATCACAGTTCAAACATTAAATACAAGAGGGGGTAAGGTGCGAAGTCTTGACATTGTCGCAACTCACGATTTGCCATCACGGCTTCTGGAGGTTAAAAAGCCTATAGATATCATATGGGGTGAATTTGATGTAACCCTCATCAATGGCATCGACAATGCTCAAGAGAGAATGCAGGAATTAATTCCTGACGTANAATGTCATGTGATTAATAATACTGGGCATTGGGTCCAATTTGAAGANCCAGAACAGTTTAATAAAATTATNNATAAAATTTATAATTAANGAATATTTGAAAATTAAAATTNAAATTATTATTATTGAATCTAAATTAAATNTGTTTAAAATGCATCAGATGAAATCTTTTTCTTATAATAAGCAGAAAGTTTGACTATCAAATAAATGTATACAGCCTTAATAGTTTATTTGNTTGCTGCNATAGGAATATCTTTTTTCTGTTCTATGCTCGAAGCTGCNCTTCTNAGCACNACNCCATCATACACNCAAGCAANATTNAATGANGGTACNNGNACNGGTANANTNCTNAATGAATTTAAAAANAANATTGATANNCCACTTATCNGCGATTNTGACNCTAAATACNATNGCNAATACNTTTTGTGCNATTGGTGTTGGNAAAGANGCATNCAAANTTATGGCCAAATNATATNACNGTNACNGCNCTATTNGTNCCNATNGCNATGACNTTTGCNATNCTTGTCTTTTCNGAAATNACNCCAAAAACNATTGGGGCNAATAACTGGANNAGACTNGCNCCTTTTACAGCNAANAGTNTNCANNNTCTTCTTATNNTACTNATGCCNGTNATNTGGTTTTTNCAGGTTTATACAAAAAAGTTNNTAATGAAAAATAATGATANTAAAGANATNTTNTCAAGAGCTGATTTNCTTGCCATGGCNGATATNGGATCGAGTGANGGAGAGCTAGACGAGGTTGAAAGTAAGCTTATTTATAATNTNCTGCATTTCAAAACTGTTCAAGTTAAAGATGTAATGACNCCNAGATCNGTNATNGTATCAGAGCCNGCAGANATGTATGCAAACGAGTTTTATGAGCTTCAAGAAGANCTAATTTTCAGCCGAATTCTGCTTGAAGANAGNNAAGAGTCAGAAAATATCATNGGCTATGTTTTAAAAGATGAGGTCTTAGAGCANTTACTAGATGATGAAAATCATAAACAGCTAAAAGACTTCAAAAGAAATATTATTACAGTGCCNGAAACCCACAATATGCTAAAAATGTTCAATGATTTTATTAAAAATCACGAGCACATAGCACTTGTTATCGATGAGTATAATGGGGTTGCTGGGATTATCACTATGGAAGATGTAATTGAAACCATCTTGGGTGATGAGATTGTAGACGAAACTGATAAAGTTGCAGACTTGCAAGAATATGCCATTCAACAAGGCAAAACAATGTCTGATAATGTGAAAAAAGTATAATCCTTTTCTACCTTAAAATTTTTCTTATAATTGGCCAAGCATAGCGTAAACTTAAAAAACTTGCCAGTGATCCCACAACATAGGTAAATGCAGCAGCGGTCAGAACCGTATTGCAAGCCTTATGGTACTCACTCGGTATTTTCTCCCTGAGAATTGGTAGCGCTCTCTTATAGCTTGCGTCAAATTCAACATCCAGGGTAATGAGATGTAAAACTACATTTATAATTATACTAAGTGCAACGAGTACCCCAGCAATTTTAATAAGTGGCATCAACCCCGTTGCAATGATGGGCCCAATACCAATATACATTATACCCCCTGCAAGTCTTGATATCCACGTGGTACTTTTAATAATTTTTTGACGTCTTGATAAGGGCTCATAACCTTCTTTATCTTGAATTGCATGGCCAATCTCATGCGTTATAATCGATAGAGCAGTAAGGCTTTTACGGTTTAACCTATATTTTTTTATTCTGATTTTTTTTCTATCTGGGTCGTAATGGTCACCCATTTCTGTTGGCTCAATATCGACGTTTTTTATTTCAAAATCATTCAATATATCTTGTCCAAGCTCCAGCGCGGTAAAAGGCATTCCATCGAGCTCATTATCATACTTGTTAATGGTGAAGTGGAACACAAGAATAGGAAGTACATAAATTGCAAGACCAATTAAAATCAAAGCCATTACGAAAATTTACCTCATTATTTAAAGCGAGAAATTGACCAGTACATTTAAACCTAGACCAACAGATAAAATTACAAATAAAATTCCAGTGAACTTATGTATAGAACGGTAATTGCTTTTTATTAGTTCAAATATCATTCCGGTGGTCACCAAATAAACGAGAAGTATATACCAGAGAGTGTCAACAATTCCAGCTGTAATAACCAGCGTAGCATTTAGAATTAGATTGTTATCTATTGACATGAATTGAGAGTAAATAGCCACAAACCATACGAATATTTTAGGGTTAAGGATTGAGATTATAAAACCTTGTGCAAACGAAGTGGCACCACTTTTTATTGATGTATCTTCAAAATCAATTTCGTTTGTATTTCTGAGTGATTGAACCCCAAGATAAAATAAAAAAACAATCGATAAGATTTGTAATCCATTAAAAATGAAGGAGCTTGTTTGAATGATCAGCCCAATCCCCAAAACTGCAAATAATGCATAAATTGTAATTCCAATACCATGAGCAATTGCGGTGATGATACCATTAACTCGGCTCTTTGTGATGGCATTATTTATAACAACAACCATACTGGGTCCAGGCGACATGGCACCAAGCAGGCAAACAATTATTATTTGAGATATGAGAACTATATCCATTAAATATCTGGGCTAAATCTAAGGCTTAATGCTTTGACCAGTCAATGAAGGAGCCATATCCAGGATGTTTGAAATCGCACGGTACTTCAATCAATGTAGGTTTATTGATATTTAAGACCTCGCTAACAGCTTCCCCAACTTTGGATAGATCATCTACTCTCACTCCATGTGCTCCGAATGATTTAGCGAGTCCCACAAAATCTGGTGATTGGATGTCAACGCCACTCCTTCTTCCATAGAGATGATCTTGATGGCGTCTTTCTACGCCATAGCCTTGATCGTTAAATACAAAAAGAATAACGGGTATATTATGCTCGACAGCTGTCATAAGATCTTGGATTGTAAACATGACACCTGCATCACCGTGCATAGCTACAACTGGTACGTCTGGTTTTGCAACCTTTGCGCCGATGGCAGATGGAAGGGCAAAGCCAAGCGTTCCAAAACCTGATGGAACGAACCATGTTCTTGGCAGATATGTTTTCCAATAAGAGCGCATCCAAAAAACGATAGTTGTTGGATCATTAAATACAATGGTTTCATGTGGTAAGGCTGATCTTAGTTGATCGAGAACGTCAACTTCAATAGGTTTACCTAATGCTGCATGAATTTTGTTGATCAACGCTTTTATTTCAGGTTTGCGCTCATTGGTATTGAATTTGATTTTTTTACTTTCAATGTGGTTATTGAGTCTTGTTAGGGCATGTTTTAAATCGCTTACAACGCCCATGTGCACTGGGTGGTTTCGGCCAAGCTCAGCTGGGTCAATATCGATTTGGATGACTTTACCTGGAAACTTTAATGTCCAGCCACCCGTTGGGAAGTAAGATAAGCGGCTACCAAGTATGATGACAAGATCGGTATTATCAATAAATTCTCTTACTGGTTTTTCGTTACTCCAATTTCCAACATGTAAAGGATGGTCGAATGGAATAGAGCCTTTTCCTGTTTGAGATGTAATTACAGGTGCATTAAGGCTTTCTGCAAATTTAATACATTCATCTGATGCATCTGCATGAACGACGCCACCGCCAGACCAAATTATTGGTTTTTTCGAATTTGATAGGGCTTCAATTATTTGATTTATTTCTTCATCGCTTGCTTTTCTTCTGTGGCTCGACGATTTGTCACCAATAGCAATATCAGTATTTATCTTAAATGCATCGCCGCCAATCTCAACTAATGAGGGTTTTGGCCTCCTGCTTTTCAGTGCTGTCATTGCCGTTCTAATCGAGTCGGGGATTTCATGTGGCATTGTTGCTTGATAACCNAAATCAATAACNGGTCTAAATATTCCATATTGATCCCTNACGTCATGGAAATAGCCNCGTCCCTTTGCTCGCACNTGNGCAGGATTATCGTTNAGAATNTGNAGNATNGCTGATGANTCATTATGAGCGGTNCCCATTGCNGTNAGNGTATTNAATGCNCCNGGNCCNCCACTTGTNAGAGCAACNCCTACATTTCCTGATGCACGNTAATATCCATCAGCCATAAAAACAGCACTTTGTTCATGCCTAACATTGATAGCTCTNACCGATGGATGATCNAGGAAGGCATCNTAAACACTTAAGGTATCAACACCAGGTATTCCNAATATAGTNGTTAGCCCTTCGTTGACTAGCGACTCAACTAATACATGNGCGCCCGACCTTTTTTTCATNATCAAATCCCTTCCTAAAGATAAATTTTTAAAATATATTATAACAGATTTGTNTCTTTACTGTCTATTTTTTGAAGGAGCTAGATTATGGTTGAAACATCACCATTACCGAAGGGAACAAAGAGGTATGACCCATCGGTCGTAAAAAATTTCTTATCGACAGCACTTATTAGAGTTGGGGTTGAACCAGATGATGCTGATCTTGTTGGCGATGTTTTAGTGGGAGCAGACCTGAGAGGCGTAAGAAGTCATGGTGCCGCGCGTTTGAGTTACTTTATCGTGAGGCTGGAAAAGGGTACATTAAATCTCCACCCAAACTTTGATTTAAAAATGAATACAAAAACAACAGGGCTTCTTGATGCAGATAATGCTATTGGAATAATTGCTGCAAATAGAGCTATACAAAAGGCTATGGAGGTTGCTGAAGAGTATGGAACAGGATTTGTCGGGGTTGCAAACTCCAGCCATTTTGGTTTTGCTGGCTATTGGTCGGATATTGCCATGCGCAGAGGTTTTATAGGCATTTCCATGTCAAATAGTGGCGGCAGAATGACGCCAACTTATGCGCGAGAGTCTATGCTTGGNACNAATCCAATGTCTGTTGCNATACCNGGTGGTGACTATACAAATTTCCTATTGGATATGGCAACAACTACAGTTGCTGTTGGAAAAATTGAGACAGCTTTGCGCGAAGGCAGGGATATAACCGAAGGCTGGGTTTCCCCGACGGGTGATGAGCCAGTTTTAGATGATAATGGCGTACTAACTTATGGCGCCCCTCTGCTCCCACTTGGCGGGGCTGGAATGGATAGAGGTGGCCATAAAGGTTATGGTCTTAATTTGATGGTAGAGCTTCTGTGCGGTGCTGTTACCGGAACATCATTTGCGGATCGAATTAAAGGTGCGCGCGGCACTGAAAGACCTGCTATGGGTCACCTGATGGGAGCGATCAGGCTTGATGGATTTAGGGACCCCAAAGAAATTCAAAAAGAGATGGATGCAACGTATGACATTATCCGAAATGCAAAAAAAGAGCCCGGCCAGGATAAAGTTTATATTCATGGTGAACCCGAAGCTATGGCAATAGAAGAGAACACAAAACTGGGAATTCCAATTACACCTGCTGTTTATGAACAATTAGAAAAAATTGCTGATAAATATGGGATTAATGCTCTTCTTGAATAGATTATTCAAGGGGTATCATTACAATTTTTTGGTATGCTTCGGACTCCTTCAAATTATTGTACCATCTATCGATATTTGGTGTAGCNGGTCTGTCCTCGACGATAGAGTGAAAGCGATGAATGACAGGTCCAACGGGAAAATCAGCAATGGTTAACTTGCTACCACCAATGTATTCTTTATCCTCGAGATGTTTGTCTAATATTGCCCATAACTCATTTCCACGTATTATATTCTTATTGATCTCATCCCAGTTCCTATCTTCGGGCTTAGTCCTTACCAGTCCGTGATAGATAGGCCTCATCATTGGATTTATTGCAAATAACTGCCAGTCCATCCAAAGCTCTAAAATAGCTCTTTCTCCATCATCGACTGGTGATAAGTCACCGGAACTAAATTTATTTGCAATGTAGCGCACAATTGTATTGGACTCCCAGAGGACAATATCTCTGTCAATAAATGTTGGAACGAGCCCCATTGGATTTAGATCTAAGTAATCTTGTTTATCATTCTTGCCAAACTTACCGCCAATATCGTCTCTTACGTATGGTATTTTTAACTCCTCCAATATCCACGTCACTTTCATCACATTACCGGAAGTTTTTCTACCTTTTACATGCAACATTCACAGATCCCTATATTTTATATTTTTCAACTTTATCCTCGTCGATTTCTATACCAAGCCCTGGACCTGATCTTAGTATAATTTTCCCATCTTGAATAGTCATAGGGTTTTCGATGATATCGTCAGCGAGATATTGGATGCTGACATTGCTGTACCAATCAAGCTTACTTGCCACATAAGATATGTGACCTATCGTAGCAGCGCTAATGGATGAGTCTCCAGCTTTACCGCTGATATTTACATGCATGTTCTGCTCCTCCATGTAATCAACAGCTAAGAGCAAAGATTTAATTCCACCAAATTTTATTAATTTTAAACTCGCACCATCAGCTGCATTCATTTTTTTGTGAAGAATAAGATCTGATTGTGAGTGAATTCCCTCATCTGCACTCAGCGGAATNTCCATGAGAGAATTACATTTTTTCATGGTCGCCACATCATAACCATTTACTGGCTGTTCCATGTAATCCAGGCCAGCGCCATCTATTTTAGAGCACAGATCAACAGCATCTTTTGATGAATATCCTGCATTAGCGTCTGCTGTAAGTTGAATATGTTCACCCAAGACTCGTCTTAAATTTTCAGCCCTTGATAAATCTTCAGGGATTGTATTTGCTCCCACTTTTATTTTAAATGCAGAAAAGCCATGGTCTTTCATCTTTTTTGCTTCATCTNTCTCATTTTTCCCTCCTGCTATACGCCAAATGATGGGAAGTTCTTCCCGCTGCTTTACCCCAATCAGTTCAGAGAAAGTTTTTTTCTGAGTTTTGGCTAATAGATCGACCAATGCCACTTCTATAGCGGATTTTGCGGCATAGTTTCCGTAGATTGATCGTTGTATCAGTTCATATATATCTCCAACACTCTCAATTTCCTTGTTTATGATCTCATTTTTAATATATTCAAGTGCCAATATCATTCCGGCTGCACTCTCCCCAGTCATAGACAGAGATGAAGCTGCTTCCCCCCACCCCGAGATATCGTCAGCACTTTTAACTTTTACAAGTATGCTATTACTTTTTTCAATTATAACTTTCGACATACGTATTGTCTCTTGGAGAGGAAGAGCAATATTATGAATTGTAATTTCTTTAATCTTTAACATATGATTTTGATTCAAAAATTTATTTTAAGCCTGCGTATGTTTAGCAACATCCAACTAAAGAATAGAATCTCAATAATTATTAACATACCAAATGCATAATTATAAGCAACCACTGGATAGGCGCCAAATTCATCAGGTCCCCATATGTCTAATACATAACCAATGCCAAACTGGATAATAAAAACTAATAAGAATGTTGAGACGGCGATGGTTGATATGGATCTTGCTGAATATCCTGAGGGGTATGTTTTATTTAGTATCGGATGCACTAAAACACCTATATTTCCAGTAAGACCTAAAATGACCCATTGCCAATATCCATCTGTATCAATATTTAGTGCAAAGAAAATTTGAACAATAAAAAGCATCATCAATCCCGTAGCAAGGTATTTTGCTCTGTTGAAACCCCTTTTAGATAAATAATCTACCAAGGCTCCATTACCGAGTGTTCCAAAGGACATGGCTATCGCGACAATTAAGAGCCTTAGACCAACTTCTTCTTGCGACAGACCGGCAACATCAGCCATCCATCCATTTGCCCATAGCCCTTGAATGGTAAAGAAACTAGCTAAACCAAGTGCTGAGACGGGAGCAAGTGTATAAAAGTTTTTATTTTTTATAATTTGCATATATACGAAGAAATTGGACTCACCATTAGATTGGTTTTCACTTTTTTTATCAGGCATTGAAAGGATAACCCAGGAAAGTAAAATTAGGCAGACTATGAAACCTATAAAAAATAGATCTCTCCATTCATAGAAGTTCATAAATATTTGTAGAGGTTTTGTGGACAATATTGCACCAATGGAACCGCTAAATAATATCATACCGTTTGCAGTTGCCCAAAATTGACTGGGAAACCATATTGTTACGGATTTTAACGCTGTGGTAAGGCAGGAACCAATGCCCAAGCCGAGAAAAGCCCTCCCAATTACAAGCATTAAATAACTATCTGCATAGGTTGTGATGATACATCCAATTATTGCTAGGATAATTTCGCCAATATATATTCTTTTTGGCCCGTATTTATCCAGAAGGATAGCAAGAGGTATATACTGAGCCGCGCCTGCAAAGAAAAAAATACTTGTTAAAAATCCAATCTCAGTTGCATTCAGTGAGAATGTCAGCGTTAATTCAGGGGCTAATATTGCGTTTGTATTTCTTAGGAAGAAAGATAATAAATAGCCAACCCCGAATGGTAATATAATAATAAAAATAAGTTTTAATTTATTGTAGACCATGATTTTATTACATGGCATTATTTGCAAATGCTGTCTACTACTTTGTGAAAAAGGGATGAGGATATAAATGAATAAGAAAATTGCAATAATTGGTACGGGCGCAAACGGTAGCTGTGTTTCTGCGGATCTAATTAGTAATGGTTTAGACGTAAAAATGATTGATCAGTGGCCTGAGCATGTTGAAAAAATGAGAAAAGATGGGCTCAAGATTGAAATGCCTAGCCGAACATTAGCGGTGAATGTTGATGCATATCATTTGTGCGATGTGGCAACCTTTACGGAGAAGTTTGACATTGTATTGGTTTTTGTAAAAGCCTATGACACTGTATGGACATGCGAATTAATAAAACCATATTTAGCAGATGATGGAATTTTGGTTGGTGTTCAAAATTGTATGATGGCAGAACAAATTTCTGAAGTAGTCGGGCCGCATCGGACAATTGGATGTGTTGCCGAATTATCATCTGAGTTATTTGACCCAGGGTTAGTTAAGAGGAATACCCCTCCTGAGGGAACATGGTTTGGGCTAGGAGCCTTGACCTCTGAAATGAAGAGTAGAATTGGAGATGTTGAGGAGGTGCTTGAATTTGCCGGTAAGGTTGGTAGAAGTGATGCCATCCTCTCAGCAAAATGGATGAAATTAATTGTTAATGCCATGGGAATGGGAATAAAAGCCATCGGGGATCTGCGGCCTGCTGAAGCTTTTGAAATGGATGGTATGAGAGACCTTATGCTGAAGGCTGGCGAAGAAGCACTTAGGGTTGGTGAAGGTCTTGGCTATAAGTTAGAGCCTATTATGGGTCTCACACAAGAAGAAATTAATACATCAAATAGAGTTCAAGAACTCCTACTAGACACCATTACAAAACATGTCGGTCCAACGGCGCTTAATACTGTTTTACAAGATCATAGAAAGGGGCGTCTTAGTGAAGTTGATCTTATCAATGGATGGGTATCTGAAGGCGGTCAAAAACTTGGGATTGAAACGCCGATTAATGATAAAATTGTCGAAGTGACAAAGCGGATTTATTCAGGAGAAATAACATCCTCAAAAGACCTCGTACAGGATGTTATAAGCTCGCTAAAAGGTAAAATTTAATATGCCCCAAAAAGAACTCGGCTTGGCAGTTATTGGTTCTGGAAGAATTGGATCTTTGAGAGCAATCTTATCTTCTGGTCATCCGGCCGTGAAATATTTAGGGGTGTCTGATATCAATATTGAAAATGCAAAAAAACTTGCAGCCAAATCCAATGCTCAGAAATTTACAGATGACAATCATGAATTAATCTCAGATCCCAATGTTAATGTTGTAATAGTCTCGACAAGCGAGCATGAACATTTCGACTCGGTAATGCATGCGCTTGAATTAGGGAAGCCGGTTTTAGTTGAAAAACCAATTGCACTTTCGGTTGATGAGGCTGATAAAATGATAAAAAAATCTGAAGAGACAGGGACATTATTCAGAGTTGGGTATGCTCAACGTTTCAAACGAAGATACCTCTCAGGTAAAGATCAACTGATCGAAGGACGGATAGGTAACATCTTATCAATTTCGGCGCGAGCTTGCAACACGCGCGCGCAAGGCATTGAAATTCTGAAGAGATCGAGCACGGCAACACCTGTGGTAGATGTTTTGACGTATTGGGTAGACGTTGCATGCTGGTATCTTGATGGCATTCAGCCAGTTGAAGTTACCGCTCGGGGCGCGGGTACAGTTTTTCGGAAAGCGGGATTTGACGTAAACGATACCACGTGGAGTTTAATCAAATTTGAAAATGGTGCAATCGTAAATTTAGGTGTATTTTTTGCGCTTCCCTCACACTCTCCACAATTAGGTATGGGTGTAAGGTTTGAGGTATATGGAGAGGATGGAGCATTAATTCTAAATGATGATCACACAGATGAGTTGCTAATTACAAATAATGGAATACCACATGCCTATATTCCAGATCTCGAATTTAATACGGCCTTTTTATCCAGTTCAACCCCCGGTAATTGGCATCTTGGGGATTATTGGGGTCCTGTTGCTGACGAGACTCGAGTGTGGTTAGATCACTTATCTATGGATCGACCTTGTCCAATCGCAACACCTTTGGATGCAAAAAAGAATCTGATAATTACACTCGCAATGGAAGAGTCTGCTAAGTTAAATAATACAATTAAACTATGAAACCCTAATAGAATGTTTAAAATAAAGGATATCGAGACACAAATTATTCAGGTCCCTCTTTTGGTCCCTCTGAAAATGTCGGGTGTTTACATTGAGCATTGCGATAATACAGTTGTTAAAATTACTGCAAATAATGGAAAAGTTGGCTGGGGAGAGGCGCCTTATGCCCCTTTTTTCAATGGTGAAACCTCGCGTGGTATGATGGCAGCCGTCGATTTTATGAAACAAAGATTACTTGGAAAAGAAATTCAGCAACAAAGTGATATTAAAGACATAATAGCACCAACTATCTACGGTAATTCAGGTGCTAAATCAGCAATCGATATGGCATTATATGATCTTTTTGGTAAGTCGGAGGATAAACCACTATATGAGGTTCTTGGGGGTTCAAAGAGAGATAAGGTTCCAATGATTTGGCTAGTTGCTGGAGGGGATAATGAGTTTAAATTGTTAGCAGAAAAAGTTGACCAAGGTTTCGTATCATTTAAGGTTAAGGTCGGCACAAATAATGTTTATGAGGATATTGAAAGATCTTATCAAGCTCAGAGAATACTTGACCATAATTATAATCTTTCAGCAGATGCTAACCAAGGTTTTAATAGAAGCGATGCATTAATTTTTTCCTCAAAGACCGGTGATATTGGATTAGATTTTTTTGAACAGCCTGTAAATGGTAAAGATATTGAGACAATGGTGGATTGTAACGCAGCATCATACGCACCCATTGGCGTAGACGAAGGAATCCATAACATTGAAGATATAAAAATTCACCATGATTGCAAGGCGGCGAATGGCGGTAGCCTCAAAATGATCAAATTCGGTGGTGTTTCACAATTATTTGAAGCAGCAAACTTAATGCACTCTTATAATATGCATATAAATCTTGCTGGAAAGGCGGCAAATACCTCAATTGGAAGTGCGGCGATAGCTCACTTTACAAGATCGCTACCATCTCTCGATTGGGATGCAAGTCTGTCGAGTCAGTATTTAGCAGATGACATAGTGGAAAATCCAGTTAGCGTTATTGAAGGCCACATAATCACACCTGAAGACGGCCCCGGGCTTGGAATTAATATTGATGAAGATAAATTTAACCAATATTCCGTTAAGCTGTAAATTTTTTATGCTAAAAAGATGGCTCAAATAAGAATTATTGATGACTCGGCAAAGGGGACGCTCTTTACCTTTGGATTTATTTTAACGGTCCCATTTATTGAAGCATCGGTAAAACTTCTTGGCGATGCCATGGCACCTCCGCAGGTTTCTTTTACCAGATTTATGCTGCACGTTATTGTGTTAAGTGTTTACATATATCTGTATCTTCCAAGAGAGGAATGGATTGCTAAACCTAGCTGGCCTTTAGTAATCAGAGGTATTCTTGCAAGTCTTGGGACATTGTGTGTCTATGCCGGATTATCAGTCCTCCCACTTGTGGATGCTGTTGCTATTTTTTTCATACAACCTATCATTATAACAGCATTATCATCCGTACTATTGAGAGAAAAAGTTGGCATTTATAGGTGGGTTGCTGTTTTAGCAGGAATGGGTGGAGCTCTGCTTGTGATCGGACCAAATTTCGATGATGTTGGATGGGGCGCAGTATTTCCAGCCCTGGCGGCATTATTTCACGGTCTCTCAGCATTGATGGCAAGAAAATGGGCAAATGCAGCAAGGCTTCCCGTATTTCAATATTATACGGCAATTACAGCAGTNGTCATGATGACNNCNATATTCATTTTTGGNGGTATTACNGGATATGATCGCGTTGCGCTTGTAATGCCAGACANATTCCAATGGTTTTTACTGGCAGTTATNGCTTTTGGNTCAATTATAACAAATTTACTACTAACGCAGGCNTTCAGGATAACCCCATCATCAATTATTGCGCCATTTTTATATTTACAAATCATTGGATCAACAATTATGGGATATTATATTTTNAAACAACTACCGAGTTCGCAAACTATTCTTGGTGCGTGTCTCGTCATATTAGCAGGTCTCGCAATATGGTGGAGAGAGAGTAAATCAGTATAATTTAATAGCCACTATGCGAGGAAATAAAAAGTTCACATACACTATCTGTTCGATTGCTCCAGGCATGATTTCCTCCAAGATTAACTATGGTGTCACCTTGATTTAGCTGAACTTGATCTTCGTCTAAAATTAAAACGATGGAGCCTTTCATTACATAAATATAATCAAGAGAATTTTTTTTGTGCATATATGGATGCTTCAAATTTCTAGCACTGAAGAGTTCGATTGAATTTATAGATTTGTAAAAATTTTTGACGTCCTCTCTTGTAACTTTGTTAATGTACTCATTTTCAGGGGGTATAGTCACAAATCTACACATTGATCCTGATTTTGGAGGTATCAGGGTGTGAGGGTAACTGTCACTTTCCTCTTTCGCGCTATTTCCAAAATTTGCAGGGCTGCCCATTGTTGCCCATATTTTTATTGATTTATATCCCGGTCTTGCTTTATCTGTAATTATATCTTGTGCAGTCTCATCACTAATTCTTTTAATATCACCGTTTGGATATTGCCCGATCACGATTCGCCTTTTACTGGTCATCGTCGTCACCCCCAATCATGATAAATAGCATTTCGTTTGGCCCATGACTGTTATCCCATGAATGGAAATGACCAAGCTGAACAATAATGTCACCCTCATACATGACTAATTCGTCTTCGGGTAAAACATGGGTTCTTTTGCCCTTTGTCACAACGCCATAATCAACCGTGCGGGTACGATGCATATTCCAATGCTTCTCACTCTTCATTTTTTCAGAGAGTCCAGTTCTATTCATCGATGCAAAAAAATCATCTGCTTTTTCTTGGTCAATTTTTTTATTATCTTCTTTCTTTGACTCAATAACTCTAAAGTGTGCGCCATTCAATGGCGGTGAGTGAGAGAGTGGTCTATCAGCGCCGTCTGAATGATTTGATGTATCAACCGGGCAGTTATCAAATGTCCAGATTTCATTAAAATAGATTGTTGAACCACCACCTCGATTATACTGGTAGGGGTTTTCAGTATCTGACACAACATAAGATTGGCCATCCTCCCTGTTTCCTACAATCACCCTTCTCGGTGGTTTTGGTTGTGATCTCATTGGATCTTAAATATCAAAAACCGCTACTGCCCTGACTGGCGATCCAGTTCCACCCCTCCACGCTAATGGTAGACAAATAAAAGTAAATTCCCCCCTCCCGATTAGTTTCTCGAGATTACACAAACTCTCCAGATGTGTGATATTTACCTCATGACATATTTTATGTACGAGCGAGTTTATATCTCCAATTGGGCCCGGTCGCATCGAGTCGATACCAAAATGAACGAAACCCTGTTCTGCGATCCATTTTGTTGCCTCAATATTCACCCCGGGGTTATCTGTTGAATAAGCAGCTGATGGGAAAGTCCGCTCGTGATGGCCTGTGCAAAGTAGTAAAGTTCCGTTTTCGGGAATCGGTTGGCCAGTTTTTTTAACGGCTTCTTCCAAATCTGAGGACGTTATCTCTGATTTTGGTTCTATGTGTCGTAAATCGATACAAATACCTTTGACAATACAATTTTCAAGTGGATATTCATTAATTGGCGTTCCATCAATACTAAAATGTCTCGGGGCATCAATATGTGTTCCCCCATGGTCGGGCATAGAAAAATAATGCACAGAATTCCCTTGGATATTGCCAGAGTCTGCAAAAGCCTCTTCGTGACTTTTCCAAACACCATGAATGATAGGAGGCTGTCCCGGGTATTGAGGGGTGCGGTGATATAGCTCACGGCTTAAGTCTATTATTTCCATATTAATCTCCTAAAAACTGATGTTGTTATTATACATAATATTAGCTTCAATGTTATGGGCAATTTGAAGTATTTTACTTTCATCCCATTTCTTGCCTACAATTTGCATTGCAATTGGCATATTTGACTTATCCCGTCCAATTGGTAAGACCAAAGCCGGTAAGCCTGTAACATTAAACGGACTGAAGAACTGTCTATGTAAATTAGCTGTATAATCGTAATTTTTCTGATTTATTTTTGCGTTAAGGTCCTCTATCAGTGGCGCTGTGAAGGGTGTTGCCGGTGTTATTAATGCGTCAAATTTTTTAATTTTATTTTCAATCAATCTTGTCATGTTAATTTTGTTATCAAGTGCCGTCAGATAAGCATCTATATCTACTTTTACGGACCATTCCATTCTCTTTCTAACATCTGGATCAAAACTTTCAGGATTTTCAGAATACTGTTTGATGTGAACTTTTGTGAATTCTGGACCTGCGATGCCGTAGAATAAATCTTGTATTATATCCACATCCTCAAAATTAATTGTTGTTATGCTAGTGCCAAGATCTTCGAGTAAAGATTTTGCGTGTTCATATGCACCTTCGACCTCACTATCTAGTTCTTGATTTTGATATATGTCAGGACATATCGCAATTTTGAGACCTTTAATATCATTTTCAAGTTGTGACAAATCAATTTTTTTGTGCTCAACTGATTTCATATCATTTTGGTCATATCCTGCTAAGGTGCTATAGGCCAAGGCTGTGGAATAAACAGACTCGCACATTGGTCCAACGTGGTCTATACTCGGTGAGTTTGGGAAAACCCCACTGAGGCTGATTGCGCCATGGGTTGGCTTTAGACCCACAATCCCACACAGTGATGATGGAGTTCGAATAGATCCTCCTGTATCTGTTCCAAGTGAGATGGGAACAAATTTACTTGCCACTGCAGCGGCAGAACCACCACTGGAGCCCCCGACAATTTTTAGTGGGTTGTGTGGATTCCTCGTTGTCCCAAAATGAACATTTATAGTTGTAGAGGCTGCTGCGTATTGGTGAGTGTTTGTTTTACCTAGTAATATAGCACCTGCATCTTTCATCTTGGATATACAAAAAGCATCATGCTCTGGAATAAAGTCCTTATACAAAGCTGATCCATTTGTAGTACGAGTTCCTGAGGTGTTAATTATATCTTTTGCGGCATATGGGATGCCATGAAGAGGACCCTTATATACCCCATTTAAGATTTCACTTTCTGCTTCTTTTGCCCTTTTCAGGGCTTCGTCTTCGAGTATTGTTATGAATGCATTTAATTTGTGATTATGTTTTGAAATTCTATTCAAGTAATATTCGGTAACTTCCCTTGGGGACAACTCTTTGCTTTTGATGGAGTTGATAATTTCTTTTATATTTTTAAATTCCATTTTGATTCTTATTTTTTAAAATAAATTATATACATTTTAGTCATTTAATTATATAAACACAAAATATCTGAAGCATAAACATCGAATCTCTGATCATGTTGATGTGAATAGTTTTTGGCAAAGTTAAAATATCGACAAATGCCAAGTATTAGTATAATGATAGCAGGAATGAATCATTCTAATTTGGGTATAAAAATGAATCTAATTCAAGAACTTGAAAAAGAACAGTTAAACAAGCTAAAGGAAAGCGGACAGGTACCGGATTTTGCTCCGGGTGATACAGTGCGAGTGAACGTAAAAATAAGCGAAGGAACAAGAGAGAGGGTCCAGGCTTATGAAGGTGTTGTGATAGGAAGATCCGGCGCAGGTATCAATGAGAGCTTTACAGTGAGAAAAATATCATACGGTGAAGGTGTTGAAAGAGTATTTCCAGTATATTCACCAACTATTGAGTCTATCTCTGTGGTTAAAAAGGGTAAGGTAAGGCGAGCAAAACTATACTATCTGAGAGATAGAAGAGGGAAATCGGCTCGAATAGCTGAAAAGATTGACACAAATCGTCAAAAAGCAAAAGAAGCACCTAAACCCGAAGCCACAAGCTCAGAGAATGAATCAAAATAAATCCTGTAATTGAGAAAACGAGGATTTCAATTTGAATTATAAACTCCTAAAAGAATTATGTGAGACTCCTTCTGTAGCAGGAAGAGAAGGGAGGATCAGAAATTTCATACACGAACATGTAAAAGCCTATTTTGATGAGATTGAAATTGACCCGCTTGGCTCATTAATTTGCAAAATAAACTCAAAGAAAAAAAATAAAAAGAAAATATTACTGCTCTGCCATATGGACGAGATTGGCTTTCTTGTCAGCCACATCAATAGCAAAGGATTTGTATTTGTTGATCCTGTTGGGGGCTTTGATCCAAGAAATCTTTTTTCAAGAAGGGTTTTGATTTGTACCGAGAAGGAGGATATCCGTGCTGTAATGAATCCTCAAGGTAAGCCGGTGCATACCCAAAGTCCTGCAGACCGAAAAAAAATTCCAGAGCCAAATGAATTCTTTATAGATACAGGCTTGGGCGAGAAAGCAAAAGATAAAATCAAAATTGGAGATTTTGTTGTCATGGATGAACCTTTCCTTGAAATGTCAGAAAAAATTGTCTCAAAAGCACTTGATAATAGGATAGCATGTTGGATAGGGATAGAGATTGCTAAGTATTTTTATGAGAATAAGATTGAACTAAGTAACGATCTCGTTATCGTGTTTACAACCCAAGAAGAGGTAGGATTAAGAGGGGCAAAGACAGCCTCGTTTAATGTAAAACCTGATATTGCAATCGGAGTTGATACAACCTTGGCCTGCGATACACCAGGTGTTTCTGAGCAAGATTGGATCACTCAGCAAGGGAAAGGCTTTGGTTTACACATAAAAGACTCTTCTTTCATATCTGATAATGATCTGGTAGAAGAATTTGTTAAATTAGCGGAAAAAACTAAGATTTCTTATCAGAGGACAATTCTAAGCCGGGGTGGTCAAGATGGGGCTGCAGGCCAGCAGGCAGGATCTGGAGCAAAAGCTATAGCAATAGTGGTTGGAACAAGATATATTCACACAGTAACAGAAATGATAGACAAAAAAGATTTGTCAAATGCGTTAGATATTCTAAAGAAATATATTGAGAGTATGGGGTAAATTTTTTTGAGAAATGAACAATAAATTTTGGATACAGTTAAATGAGTAAATCAAGAACAATTTATGATAAAATCTGGGATGACCATCTTGTTAATACAAATGAGGATGGAACATCATTGATATACATTGACAGACACTTAGTCCATGAAGTGACATCACCACAAGCCTTTGAAGGTTTGAGAATGACTAACAGGAGAGTTAGATGTCCAGAAAAGACGCTTGCTGTTGTAGATCATAATGTTCCCACCACTGATCGAAAAAAGGGTATTGAGGATGAAGAGTCAAGAATCCAAGTCGAAGCCCTAGAGAAAAATTGTAAAGAATTCGGTGTTGAATATTTTAATGAATTAGATATAAGGCAAGGGATCGTGCATGTTATAGGCCCTGAGCAGGGTTTCACTTTGCCAGGAACTACAATTTGTTGTGGCGATAGTCACACGTCGACGCATGGAGCATTTGGAGCATTAGCGCATGGCATTGGAACATCAGAGGTGGAGCACATACTGGCTACACAGACATTAATTCAAAGAAAAGCAAAAAATTTCAGAGTTAATGTCGGCGGAACAGCCCCAAAAGGGGTGACGGCAAAAGATATTATTCTGTCTATTATTGGTGAGATTGGAGCAGGTGGGGGAACTGGATCTGTAATTGAGTACACAGGCAAAGCAATTTCAGACTTGTCAATGGAAGGCAGGATGACAGTTTGTAATATGTCAATTGAAGGAGGGGCTCGAGCAGGATTAATTGGTCCGGATGAAAAAACNTATGAATACATAAAAGACAGACCAAGAGCTCCAAAAGGAGAAGATTTTATGAAAGCTGTCAACTACTGGGATGCGCTTAACTCAGACAAGGATGCTTTCTTTGACAGGGAAGTGTATTTAGACGCCGCAGCCCTACCTCCTGTCGTTACATGGGGTACAAGCCCAGAAGATGTAGTTTCTATAAATGGTGAGGTTCCAGATCCAGATGTAATTATTGATCAAAATAGAAAAGAGTCTAAGAAAAGTGCTCTTGAATATATGGATTTAAAGCCAGGTACCAAAATTAAAGATATAAAATTAGATGTGATATTTATTGGATCGTGTACAAATGGGAGAATCGAGGACCTGAGAGAGGTTGCAAAAGTCGTTGAAGGACAACACGTAAATGAGAATTTAAATGCAATCATTGTTCCAGGTTCTGGTCTNGTAAAAGAGCAGGCCATCAGCGAAGGTCTAGATAAAATATTCATGGCTGCCGGCTTTGAGTGGAGAGAGCCAGGATGCTCTATGTGTCTCGCAATGAATCCAGATAAGCTATCGCCTGGTCAAAGATGTGCATCAACTTCAAATAGAAATTTTGAAGGTAGACAAGGTTTTCGCGGTAGAACGCATCTTGTAAGTCCAGCTATGGCTGCTGCAGCTGCGATTGCAGGCCGATTTGTTGATATAAGAGAGTTTGCAAAATAGGATAATCATAATGGATAAGTTTAAAAATCTGACTGCAGTTGCTGCGTCACTACCAGAAATTAATATTGATACCGATAAGATTATTCCAAAGCAATACCTGAAAACCATTGAACGAACAGGTCTAGGCAAGGGTCTTTTCTCAGAGCTACGGTATAATGAAGATGGAACAGAAAATGAGAATTTTGTTCTGAATAAACCNCAATATAAGAATGCCAAAATACTAGTAGCTGGTGATAATTTTGGGTGTGGATCAAGTAGAGAGCATGCGCCATGGGCATTGCTTGATTATGGAATAAAAGTAGTTGTATCGACATCTTTCGCNGATATATTTTATAATAATTGCTTCAAAAATGGCATGCTGCCGATAGTTCTTGATGAAAAAGAGGTTACTCTCNTNATGGAAGAAACGGAGAGGGGCTCAAACGCTATGCTTTCAATTGATCTTGAAAGTCAGGAGATTATAACCTCTGATGGGAAAAAAATTAACTTCAAGATAGACAAATTTCTCAAACACTGTTTACTTAATGGTCTTGACGACATTGCCTTAACTCTTGAAAAAAATAGCGATATTGAGAACTATGAAGATATAACTAAGAGTCAAAGACCATGGCTTTAATTAAAATAATTAACTTGGACATATTGAGGTAAATAATGAGTTCTTTCAATTTATTAATGCTTCCCGGTGATGGAATAGGCCCTGAGGTGATAGATGAGGTCGAGAGAGTAATTGAATGGTTCAATAGTAATTCAAACCATAAATTTGAAATTGAAAAAGATCTTGTTGGGGGCGCAGCTTTTGACGCACATGGGCAATCTATATCTGACGAAGCTATGGATCTCGCTCATAAATCTGATGCAGTAATATTTGGTGC
Source organism: Rhodobiaceae bacterium (assembly GCA_002699615.1). Classification (GTDB taxonomy): domain Bacteria; phylum Pseudomonadota; class Alphaproteobacteria; order Rhizobiales; family TMED25; genus TMED25. The sequence continues at coordinate 62,127 of PAAM01000010.1, forward strand.
AGTGGGTGGCCCAAAGTGGGATGATGTGCCGTTTGAGGTGAGGCCAGAAGCAGGACTCTTGAGGCTTCGAAAAGAACTCGATTTATTTGCCAATCTTAGACCTGCAATTTGTTATAAAGCGCTTGCAGAAGCATCAAGCCTGAAGAAAGAACTTGTTGAAGGGCTTGACATATTGATACTGAGAGAGTTAACGGGTGGAGTATATTTTGGTGAACCAAAAGAAATTACCGACCTACCTGATGGTCAAAAAAGGGCGGTAGATACTCAGGTATACACTACCAGTGAAATACAGAGAATAGCCCGAGTCGCTTTTGATCTTGCTAAGACCCGAAAAGGGAAAGTAACTTCAACAGAGAAAAGAAATGTAATGATTTCTGGGGTTTTTTGGAACAATGTCGTATCAGAGGTTCATAAGAATGAATATCCTGAAATGGAACTTGAGCATATGCTTGCTGATGCATGTGCTATGCAGCTTGTTAGAAAGCCGAAACAGTTTGATCTTATTGTTGCAGATAACTTGTTTGGTGACATTCTATCGGATGAAGCAGCCATGCTTACAGGATCAATGGGAATGCTGCCATCAGCGTCTCTAGGGGCTGTTAATACAAATACCAATAAGCGTAATGCAATGTATGAGCCTGTTCATGGATCNGCTCCAGATATTTCAGGTCAAGGAATTGCAAACCCAATTGCCGAGATTGCNTCTTTTGCAATGGCTTTGCGCTATTCATTCAATCTAACCGACGAAGCAAAGATGATAGAGGACTCTATCTCTGCCGCGTTGGATCAGGGCATCAGAACGCCAGATATAATGCAAGATGGAATGAAAAAAGTTGGTACAAGTCAAATAACTGACGCAATAATCTCAGAAATGAATTCAAGAACTTGAGTATAATACTATGTCAATAAAGATAGCAGTTGTGGGGGCAACAGGGAGTGTTGGGAGAGAAATACTAAATATTCTTGACGAGAGAATGTTTCCNTGTGATGAGGTTGTNGCNCTNGCNTCNAGAAAGTCAATGGGNAGAGAGNTATCTTANGGNGATAAAATCNTAAAAGTGAAAAATCTTGAAACNTACGATTTTTCAGACATNGATATNGCNCTTTTTTCNGCNGGNTCAAAAATATCNGAAAAGTGGGGNCCNATNGCTNCNTCTGCNGGNGCTATNGTAATNGATAATTCNTCATTTTGGAGNTANCANGATGANGTCCCACTNATAGTNCCAGAAGTNAATCCNGATGANATAAANGATTNTAAAAAGAGNGGAATTATTGCAAANCCAAATTGNTCNACNTCNCAATTAGTTGTNGTNCTNAAGCCNCTNCATGATTTTGCNAAGATAACNAGGGTTGTCGTATCNACNTATCAATCAGTNTCNGGGGCTGGNAATGCAGCNATGGAAGAANTATTTAATCAAACNAAAGGTATATTTGTAAATCAGGCAGCAGANCCNGAAAANTTTACNAGACANATNGCNTTNAATGTNATACCNCACATAGATATTTTNCATGANGANGGNTNNACAAAAGAAGANTGGAAGATGNTATCNGAGACNAANAAAATTATAGATAAAAATATTAANCTNACNGCNACTTGTGTNAGNGTNCCCGTTTTTGTNGGCCACTCNGAGGCNGTCAATATTGAATTTGANAAANCNATNAGCCCNGAAAAAGCANGNNNNATTCTNNGNGACTCACCNGGNNTTATGCTNGTNGATGATCCNGANGATGAAAAATATGTAACNCCAATCGANTGTGTTGGNGATTANGCAACTTTTGTAAGTAGGGTNCGNGNNGANATANCNGTANANAATGGTCTCNCTATGTGGNTNGTNTCCGATAACCTNCGAAAAGGTGCTGCNCTNAATGCTGTNCANATTGCAGANTTACTACTTAANAAAAAANNCGTTGGCTAGNAAAATTTTNATGGAATTTTGAATTAGAACAATTATAAATATANANTGTATTNANTTTAANAGAAGATCAAATGAANAAACCNNTATCNCCACATNTATCAATTTANAAATTTAAACTGAGCTTATTAATGTCTATTGCACACCGAATCACCGGAGGTGCACTTTACATGTCTATGCTGATATTTACTGTTTTTTTGATTTCTCTAACGATGGGTGAAAAATATTATGCACTATACTCTTTTATTGCGGGATCTTGGCTCGGTAGACTTGCAATTATTGGTATAACATGGGCAATATTTCACCATATGTTTGGAGGTATAAGACATTTTATATGGGATACTGGCAGAGGTTTTGAAATTAAAACTGTTGATCAACTAGCCGCTTTATCGCTTTTTGGAGGGATAATTTTGACGATACTATATTGGTTAATATTTTACATAACGTAAGATTTACATAAATGACTGAACAACCGACAAAACATTTTATACTGCAGAGAATAACAGCGATATTGAATATACCATTTTTTATGTTTTTTTTGTATCTGCTATTTATAATACCCGGTATGAGCTATGAAGCAGCAGTAGATCTGTTTCAGAAGCCAATTATATTAGTTCTTACACTACTTTTAATCATTAATTTTTCATTTCATATGAAGTTAGGAATGCAGATGGTAATTGAGGACTACATACATGGAAAGAAAAACCTAAAATTGGCACTTTTATTGAACAATATCTTTGTATCAATCGTTATTATGGGGTGTACATACTCACTATTAACTTTATAATTTATAAAATCTAATGAGGTAATTATTTTGCAATGTCAAAAACACACAATATAAACGGAAGAGAATATACTTTTATTGACCATACTTATGACGTTGTAGTGGTCGGAGCCGGAGGCGCTGGGCTGCGAGCAACATTAGGCTGCTCTGAAGCTGGCCTCAAAACTGCATGTGTTACAAAACTTTTTCCAACAAGAAGTCACACTGTGGCCGCGCAGGGCGGTGTTGCTGCCGCTCTTGGTAATATGGGTGAAGATGATTGGAAGTGGCACATGTATGATACAGTCAAAGGTGCTGATTGGCTTGGTGATCAAGATGCTATTGAATATTTATGCAAAGAAGCACCGCAAGCAGTTTATGAACTTGAGCATTTTGGATTACCATTTAGCAGAAGAGAAGATGGAAAGATATATCAGAGACCATTTGGTGGTATGACAACTCACTATGGTGAAGGTATTGCCCAAAGAACCTGCGCAGCCGCAGACAGGACAGGGCATGCGATGTTACACACACTCTACGGTAAAGCGATAAGCCACTCAGCTGAGTTTTTTATCGAATATTTTGCAATAGATCTAATTATGGATGATAAAGGTGTTTGTCGGGGAGTAGTCGCTCTCTGCCTCGAAGACGGAACAATTCATAGATTTCAAGCTCAGAAGACAATTCTGGCCACAGGTGGGTACGGAAGAGCATATTTTTCAGCGACTTCAGCGCACTCATGTACAGGAGATGGAAATGCTATGGTTTTAAGGGCTGGTTTACCATTACAGGATATGGAATTTGTTCAGTTTCATCCAACAGGAATATACGGAGCGGGCTGCTTGATAACAGAAGGATCCAGAGGTGAAGGGGGATATTTAACAAATTCTGAAGGTGAACGATTTATGGAAAGATATGCGCCTTCAGCTAAAGACTTAGCTAGTAGGGATGTTGTTTCAAGATCCATGACCATCGAAATTAGAGAGGGGCGTGGCGTAGGAAAAGATAAGGATCACATTTATTTACACCTTGAGCATTTAGCGCCAGAAGTATTAGCTGAGAGATTGCCTGGAATTTCAGAAACAGCAAAAATATTTTCAGGTGTAGACGTCACAAAAGAACCAATTCCCGTCCTGCCGACAGTACATTACAATATGGGTGGGATACCCACAAATTTCCATGGTGAGGTATTAACGAAAATTGACGGCGACCCAGATTGCGTTGTGGATGGGCTAATGGCAATCGGTGAAGCTGCTTGTGTGTCAGTGCATGGTGCAAATAGGCTGGGCTCTAACTCTCTAATTGACCTAGTTGTTTTTGGTAGAGCTGCAGGACTCAGAGCTGCTGATACTACAACAGCAAACGCCAATCAAAGACCTTTACCAAGCGATGCAGGTATTGATGCTCTACATAGATTGGATAGGTTTAGGTATGCAGATGGTAAAACTTCAACCTCCGAATTAAGATCTGATATGCAAAAAGTCATGCAAAATAACTGTGCCGTTTTTAGAACAGGGGAAGTTTTAGATGAGGGTAAAGAACTAATCAATAAGATATGGAGTGGTCTGGACGACATAAAAATAAATGATAGATCGTTGATATGGAACACGGATTTAGTCGAAGCTCTGGAGTGGGATAACTTAATTGTACAGTCTGTCGTAACTGTCGAGAGCGCTGCAAACAGGAAAGAAAGCCGAGGGTCGCATGCACGCGAAGATTACTCAGATAGAGATGACAAGAATTGGATGAAACATACTTTAGCATGGATAGATAATGAGAACAGAACAACTATGATTGATTATAGGCCTGTACACGAATATACCTTGAGCAATGAAGTTGCTTACATACCACCTAAAGAAAGGGTTTATTGAGGTCCTGCATGGTTGAATTAGCACTCCCAAGAAATTCCAAAATTACAGAAGGAAAGAAGTGGCCAAAGCCTGTAAATGAAGAAAATACTCGTGAGTTTAGAGTCTATAGGTGGAATCCCGAGGATGAAAAAAATCCATCAATAGATACTTATTTTATTGATACTGAAGATTGTGGTCCAATGGTTCTGGATGCCCTAATGAAAATTAAGAGCGATATTGATACTTCCCTAACTTTTCGAAGATCATGCCGTGAGGGGGTTTGCGGCTCATGTGCCATGAATATTGATGGAGTCAATAGATTGGCATGTACAACTGCAATAGATGATGTAAAAGGATCTGTTAACATCTATCCACTACCCCATCAAAAAGTTATAAAAGACCTGGTACCCGATCTTAAAAATTTCTTCGCACAGCATAAATCAGTTGAGCCATGGTTACATACAAAGAAAGAGGACCCAAAAGAAGAATGGCTTCAGTCAAAGGAAGACAGGGAGCAACTTGATGGTTTTTATGAGTGTATTATGTGTGCTTGTTGTTCAACTTCATGCCCCAGCTATTGGTGGAATTCTGATAAGTATCTCGGCCCCGCAGCTTTATTGCAAGCTTATCGCTGGATTATTGACAGTAGGGATGATGAAAGAGATGAGAGGCTTGATAAATTAGAGGATCCTTTTAAACTATATCGGTGCCATACTATTATGAATTGCGCAAAAGCATGTCCAAAAGGTTTAAACCCCGCTAAAGCGATTGCGAGCATAAAAAAGATGTTGGTTGAAAGAAGGGTTTCCAAATAACTGCTGTTATCTATTCACCTTTAGGCTCCAAAATTTGCTTACCGCGATACATCCCAGTTTTTAGGTCGAGATGGTGGGGTCTATGCAATTCACCTGTTGATTTATCCTCAACGTAGGCCTGACTCTTTAAAAAATCAGTTGATCTTCGCATACCTCTCTTTGATTTAGTCACCTTCGTTCTTGGGACTGCCATAATCAATATCTCCAATTTATAAATTTGAACAAGATTTATTACATATACATATTCATTTATTATTTGTCATCATTAATATATATTAAAAGCAATTTTTTTATTAATGACTGTTTTTATTAGCATCTATAAGATTATGAAATTAGCTAAGAATTATAGTAGTTTACGAACTGAGATAGATCAGTTACTTATCAAAAAGCTTGATAATTCCAAATTTCCTGAGACGCTCATTGAACCAATTAGGTATATTTTTTTGAACAAAGGAAAGAAAGTAAGGTCAATTATTTTAGCAGAGTCATGCGCACTTTTTGATGTCAAATATACTAAAATACTGCATGTTGCGCTAGCATTGGAGTGCATACACACATATTCACTAATTCACGATGATCTGCCTGCGATGGATGATGACGATTATAGGAGGGGGGAACTCACTTTACATAAGAAGTATGATGAGGCAACCGCGATATTAGTCGGGGATGCGCTAATCTCACTTGCATTTGAATTGATTTCCGAAGACAGGGGCTTGTCTGCTGAATGTAGGCTTCAGTTGATCTATAACTTAGCACTAAACAGTGGAGGAAAAGGTATGGTTGGCGGACAAATGCTTGATATTGGACTTAAGCCGAGAGAGGCATCAGTTGAAAGTATCAAAAAAATGCAACAGATGAAGACAGGCGATCTATTCTGTTTTGCCTTCACTGCAGGACCGATTATAGCAGGTAGTGGGAGTGATGATGAAGAAAAATTATTTGAATTTGGTAAGCTATTTGGTTTGATATTTCAAATCAGTGATGATCTTATTGATGTTGAATCAACATTAACAGAAGCAGGCAAATCCGTGAATAAGGACCAGAATATGGATAAAGCAACTTATGTAGATCATTATGGGATTGATGAAGCTAAGAGGCTCATGAAAGCTTACGTGAAAGAAGCAAAAGGTATATTAGAAAAATATGGATCAAAGGCTCAGCCATTACTTAGCTTATGTGAAACTCTATCAAATAGAAGATCATAAAATAATATTATCAATTAACCTTGTTTTTCCGAGCTTTATTGCACCAAGTAATACATATTTACCATTCATTTTTTTATATTTCTTAACACTTGAGAGGTCATTGCTTGTTCTTAGTTCTAAATAATCAACACTTAATCCAATTTTATTGAGTCTCTCAATTTCATTTTGTAGAATTGACTTATAGTCTATTTTATTTTCGCGGATTTTTCTGCTTGTACTTATAAGTGATTTATATAAGTGTAACGCTTTTGAACGCTGGTTTGAATTTAGATAGCTATTACGGGATGACATTGCTAGCCCATCATTTTCACGAATAATGGGGGCCATAAGTACCTCGGTTGATAAAAATAGTTGTTGGACCATATTTTTTATCAGAACATATTGTTGGTAATCTTTTTGTCCAAAAATCGCAATGTTAGGTTGAATGATATTCAGTAATCTATTCACAACTAATAGCACTCCATCAAAATGTCCAGGTCGATATTTACCGCATAGCTCATGCATGAGACTGAGGTTATCGATCATGACTTGACTTTCCGCATTTGGAGGGTAGATCTCCTCATCACTCGGGCAAAAAACACAATCGACATTTAATTTTTCAAGTAGTTTAATATCCTCATCTGGAGTTCTGGGGTATTCCGCGTAGTCTTCTCCAGGACCAAATTGTTTTGGATTTACATATATAGAAACAATAGTTTTTGTTGCGCCATAATCTCTTATTTTACGGATTAAGCTTAAATGTCCCTCATGCAGATTCCCCATGGTTGGGATAAAACCTACGACCTCATTTTTTTCTTTCCAAGAAAGAGCCATTACTTTTATATCTGATAGATTCTCAGAAACTATTTGTATTCTATTTGAACGAGTGTTCATCTGCAGGATATTTTAGGGTTTTAACTTCATGAATATAATGCTTTATTGCGTCTTCTATTGTGTTATTTCCATCCATATAATTTTTTGAAAATTTTGGTGGTTTCCCGGGGGAAATACCTAAAATATCATATAGAACAAGTATTTGTCCATCGACTTCAGGACCGGCACCGATGCCAATTATTGGTATGGTTATTTTTTTTGCTAGCTCCCTTGCAGTTTGTGCTGAGACACATTCAAGAAGCAAAAGGTCTGCGCCTGATTCCTCTATTTTTTTTGCTTCTTGTATTAGTATTTTTGCTTCGCTTGAACTCTTGCCTTGGACTTTATAACCGCCCATTTTATTGACTGATTGCGGCCTCAATCCAATATGAGCACAAATTGGTATATCCGAATTTGCAAGCTTCTCGATAATATTTAATTGTGAATTATTCCCTTCTAATTTTACCATTTGTGCACCACCATCCTGCATCAATCTTTTTGCATTATCTATGGCAACACTCTCATTATAGAAGCTCATAAAAGGCATATCAGAAATTAGGAAAGAGTAATTTACCGATGACGCAACGATTTTTGTGTGATAAATCATGTCTTCAATTTTTACTGGTACTGTAGTCTTGTTACCTTGGATTACCATTCCAAGAGAGTCACCAACAAGAATTATTTCCGCTCCGGACTTATCGACTAAATTAGCAAAGGTAGCGTCATAGGCTGTGAGACAGGCAATCTTTTCACCTCTAGATTTTAAATCTCTCAGAGTGGTCAAGGTAACTGTTTTTAGTTCATTATTATTGTACATAAATAAACCTAAAGTTTCTTATTGTAATTTTCTTTGATGTAATTATACAGAATTTTTTTAAAATCATCCGATATATTTTTACCTCTGAGTATTTTGAATTTATTCCCATCGATAAAAACTGGTGCTGCTGGTTCTTCACCAGTCCCAGGAAGTGAAATTCCAATATTTGCGTGCTTTGACTCACCCGGACCATTTACAATACAACCCATAACAGCGACCTTCAGTTGATCAACACCAACATAGAGTTTTTTCCATTTTGGCATTTCTATCTCAATATATCTTTCAATATCTATTGCGAGTTCTTGAAACACGGTTGAAGTTGTTCTGCCGCACCCAGGACACGCTACCACATCGGGCCGATATGTTTTAATTCCGAGGGATTGTAGTATCTCTTTTGCAACCTTGACCTCTTCAACACGATTTTCATCAGGGCGTGGAGTAAGTGATACTCTTATTGTATCACCTATATTTTGATTTATTAAAATAGATAATGCTGAGACTGAAGACACAATTCCCCTCATGCCCATTCCTGCCTCAGTCAGACCGAGGTGCAAGGGGTAATCTGTTTTTTCTGCGAGACTTGTATAAACTTTTATGAGTTCCGAGACATTGCTGACTTTTGCTGAAAGAATTATTTTTGATTTCTTCATTCCAATTTCTTCAGCCCTTATAGCAGAATAGATGACTGATTTAATCAGTGCATCGCGTAATACCGCATTAGAGCTTTTTTTCACTTTTGCACGATTATTTTGGTCCATTAAAAGTGTCAATAACTCCTGATCAATACTGCCCCAATTCGCCCCAATTCTTATTGGTTTATCGTTTTCACACGCTATTTCTATGATTTCAGAAAATTGCTTATCTTTTTTATTTTTGAAACCGACATTCCCGGGGTTTATTCTGTATTTATCCAGAGTCTCTGCGCAATCTGGATAATCACGTAATAATTTATGGCCAATGTAATGGAAATCCCCAACTAGAGGAATAGAATACCCTGCTTTATCTAAACCTTCTTTTATAAATGGAACCGCTTTTGCAGCTTCTGCACGATCAACAGTAATTCGAACGATTTCTGAGCCTTCTTCATATAATTCAATTATCTGTTTAGTTGTTTTTTTTATGTCGGCCGTATCTGTATTTGTCATTGATTGAATGACAATCGGCTCACCACCGCCGATGGCTACATCACCTATTTTTACAACTATTGAATTTCTGTCCTTTGGCATCACTTTCAGGCTCTATTTAAATGTATAGAATATTTATATATGAATTAATTAATAAAAAAAATAACCAATTTCTAAATTGATATGTGGTTTTTTTTAAATATTCTTATAGAATATAAAGGTTGGTATTACAAAAAGTAATTGTTACTCTGGAGACTGACCCAAACCGGGAGTTAAATAGAGACCCAAATAATATTGATCTCTCCATATTTGCTCTCAAATATTCTTAGAAGGTGTAAGATGTTACCTGAACCAAAGAGACATAAAATAGCAAGCTATTTCAGTGTGGGTAAACCCAAGCGAGGTATTATGCTTTGTGGCCATGGAAGCCGCAGTGAACCTGCGGTTTCTGAATTCGCTAATTTAGTTTCTAAATTGAAAACATTGCTACCAAATATACCAATAGAGTTTGGTTATTTAGAATTCGCAAAGCCAATTATAAGCGATGGATTGGATAAACTAAGAGAGGCTGGAGTAACTGAAATAATTGCATTGCCAGCAATGTTGTTTGCCGCCGGTCACGCTAAAAATGATATACCGTCTGTTCTGAATACATATAACTACAAATATCCAAAGCTCAAGATCACATACAGTAGGGAATTGGGTATAGATAATCTGATGATTAAGGCTGCATCCGAAAGGATAATGGAGTCTATTGATAAAGCAAAAATAGAGATTGATAAGCATGACTCAATGCTACTGGTTGTTGGCAGGGGTGCATCTGATCCTGATGCAAACTCAAATATATCAAAGATTACACGATTACTATGGGAAGGCATCGGTTTTGGTTGGGCTGAAACAGCTTACTCAGGTGTTACATTTCCACTTGTATCGCCTGCACTTGAGAAGATTGTCCAGGTTGGATATAAAAGAATTATTGTTTTTCCCTATTTTTTATTTACTGGGATCCTTGTTGATAGAATATATAAATCTGTAGATGAGGTAAGTAAAATATACAACAATATAGAGATAATAAAAGCACCTTATCTTAATGATCATCCAAAAGTGATTGAGACTTTTTGTGATAGAGTGATTGATGTAATTGAGGGTGACATAAATATGAATTGCCAACTTTGCAAGTACAGGGAACAAGTTTTAGGCTTTGAGGATGAGGTTGGATTAGCTCAAGAAAGTCATCATCATCATGTTGAAGGGGGTAATCACTCGCATGATCACTCGCATGACCACTCCCATGAGCATTCTCATCATCACCCCTACCCGCATGCAGACCACCCCTTAGGTCCTGTAACTCTTAAAAAATAGAAATTATGCGACAATACATCAGAGAACCCGCTGAAATATATAAAAAATCATTTGATACAATATTATCTGAAGTTGATTTTACAGGCTATAATGATCAAGAAAAAAAAATAGTGACAAGAATAATACACGCTTGTGGTGATGTATCAATTGCAGAGGATATTTTTATTTCCGAGAATGCAATTAAAAGTGGAATTAGCGCCCTTAAATTGGGTGAAAAAATCTTTGTTGACAGTAAGATGGTTGCAGCAGGTATTATTGAGAAAAACCTAAAAATGAGCAGAATTTACTGTCATATTGGGGATGACGATGTAGTTGATATAGCAAAAAAATTGAATACAACAAGGTCAGCTGCCGCGGTTGAGCATTGGAAAGACGGGATGTCTAATTCAATCCTTGTTATTGGAAATGCTCCGACCGCATTGTTCCGGGTATTAGAAATAATAAATGAAAATAATATACAGCCAAGACTAGTCATCGGAATGCCTCTGGGCTTCGTTGGAGCGGTTGAATCCAAAGAAGAGCTTATCAATTTTCATCAATCAACAGGGTTAAATATTATAACAATCCGTGGAAGACGAGGTGGAAGCGCAATGGCCTCTGCAGCAATTAATGCAATAAGTTTATTGATAGATGACAGATAGAAAAATACAACTCATAGGAATGGGCGCTGGAGGTATTGAGTCATTGCCGAACAGTCACAAAGAATTAATTCTATCGGCAGATATAATATTCGGAGCTAAAAGACATCTAGAGGATATTCCCATAAATATCAAAAAAAAGTCATGGTCAAAGAATATTAGAAATGATCTCAAGAAAATAAAAAATTTAAAGAATAAAAAAATATGTATTTTAGCAACAGGTGACCCACTTTTTTATGGTGTTGGGAATCTAGTTATGGAATTTTTTTCAATTGATGAAGTGGATATATTGCCAAGCCCTTCAATATTATCATTATGTTGTGCAAAAATCGGACAAAATATAAAGGATGTTGACGTAGTTTCACTTCACGGAAGAGATTTCAGCTCGATAATTAGGTATTTACAACCTAATAGTAAGTTATTTATTTTATCTCAGGATAAGAATACTCCAATTAAAATCATTAAGTTATTAAAAGATTTGAACTTCGAGAAGAGTATAATTTATATTTTTGAAAATGTTGGCAGGGGTGATGAGAAGATTACAAAAAAAATTATCAAAGATTGTCATAATTTTAATTGTACAAATTTAAATTCAGTTTTTATTGATTTTCGTAGTTCAAAGGATACGATTTTTTATCCAGATTCAGTCGGGTTGCCTGACTCATTATATAAAAATGATGGGCAAATCACAAAAAGTGAGATTAGAGCAATCACAATCTCAAAATTGGAGCCATTAAATAGCACTGTTATGTGGGATATTGGAGGGGGTTCTGGCTCCATATCCATAGAGTGGTCAAACATAGCTAATGATGCAAAAATATTCACAATTGAGCAAAATAAGAAAAGAATTGGTTATATAAGAGAAAATATAAAAAAATTTGGAATCAAAAATATAACACTTTTGCACGAATCTGCGCCAGATATTTTTGAAACATTAGAAAAGCCAAATAGGATATTTATTGGTGGTGGTCTTGCCTCAGATAAAGGGGATGAGATTATAAATAAATCTTTAGACTGCCTAATGCAGACAGGAATAATTGTAGCAAATGGCGTAACAGCTGAGACTGAAAATCTTTTGATTGACATGTACAAGGCTTTTGGTGGTGAGTTATCAAAGTATTCAGTCTCTAATCTAAAAAAAATTGGTAAATTACATGCGTGGGATCAACAGATGTATGTTACACAATGGAAATATAAGAAAGGACCAAATGCTCGGTAAGGCTTATGGAATTGGCGTAGGGCCAGGAGACCCGAAATTATTAACCGTAAAAGCACTCGAGATCCTTGCGCAGTTAAAAATCGTTTTTTATCCATCTTTTGGTAAAAATAGTATAGCTCTGGATATTGCGCGTTCACATATAAACCCTGACGCAAAATTAATCGAAATGGATATTCCCCTATTCCCTTATAAGGCAAAAGTCGCTGCTTATCAAAACTTTGCGAACCAAATAAAAGAGTATTTAGATAATCAAGTTGATGTTGGGGTGCTTTGTGAAGGGGATCCTCTTTTTTTTGGCTCTTTCATTACAATCCGAGACTTGTTGATGAAAAGTCACCAAGTAAATGTAGTCTCAGGAATTTCTTCCATAATGTCTGCATTCGTCCACGTGGATGATTTTATGGGGCAAGGCGATGATACAATAAGTATTATCACAGCAGGGATAGCTGAGCGTCTAATAAAGGATAAAATTTCCACTTCAAACACAACAATAGTAATAAAGGTTGCCAAGCATCTTAAAAAAATAAAAACAATAGCTGCGAATTTGGGTTTACTAGAGACCTCTGTGTACATAAGTCAGATCGACCAAGCGCACCAATACTCTGATCGTCTAGATATGATTTCTGATGAAGTAATTGAATATTTCTCAATAATTATAATTAAGAATCCTAGGTTTAACCCATGAAAAATCCAAAGACAGCTATAATTGTTGTATCGAAATTCAACCTAGATCTGGCAATACTTGTCCAAAAAAAAATTGAAAATTGCCAAATCCATGGTTTGAACCTTATTGATGCAAAGGTAGATGTCTCATTTAAAAACCTAACAAGGCAAATCCAGTTACTTCAAAAAGAACAAACTAATATAATAGCAATTTGTTCAATACCAATTATTATTAGATCACTGGGAGCTAATCTTCCAAAAAAACATACTGGGTCTTGTATTGTTGCATTATCACCAGATGGTAAATACTCAATACCATTATTAAATACTCACTCTGGGGCGAATGAATTAGCCGCGAAACTTGCAAGAATTTTAAATTCGAAGCCAGTAATTACAACACAAAGTGACACTTTTTTGGGAGTCTCTCCTGATAATCCACCGCCTGGATTTGTATTGGATCCAGATTGTAATTATAAAGAATTTATATCAGAATTGCTTGATAAGCGGTCATTAAAAAATATGCCCGTGTATAGCTGGCTAAAAAGTGAAAAGATTGAAATTTCAGGTTCGTCAAATCTAGAAATTAAATTCTCGATTAATTCATCGATAAGGCCAAATAGAGAATTGCTTGTTTATCGACCTCAAAAACTTATCATTGGGATTGGAACTATTTCAGGTGCATCTTATGATAAATTGAAAAAATTTGTTTTAGAAACTCTCAAAAAGAGTGACTTATCGATTCACTCAGTTAAAGCGATCGCAACAATAGACTTAAAAAAAAATGAGCAAGCGATCAATAAACTAGGCCAATATTTAAATAAACCAATTATCCACTATAAAGCGAGCGAGCTAAACAAGATAAGCCCCCAACTAGCAAATTCTTCGGAGTACGTCTTTCGGACTGTTGGCGCTTATAGTGTCTCTGAAGCTGCCGCATTAGTTGCGGCTGGGAAGTCATCGAAACTAATTGTAGAAAAAAATAAATCGCCAGAGGCTACATGCGCAGTTGCATGCAGTCGCAGGGTTTTAAAAAACCTACCAAGCGCAAAAAATGGGACGCTATCGATTATTGGTCTCGGGCCAGGAAGTGATGCTTGGAGGACGGTCGAGGTTAATAATATTCTTGATGAGTCAACCCATTTTGTGGGTTTCTCAGGGTACCTTGATCAGATTGAGAAAAAAAGGAATAAAAAATATTATCCATATCCTATTGGTCAAGAAGAAGAGAGGGCGTTAAAGGCAATTTTGCTTGCGAAGCANGGAAATAATGTAGCTTTGGTATGNTCTGGGGACCCNGGCATATTTGCAATGGGNTCAATTGTATATGAGATTTTGGGTAATGAAGAAGAAAATTTAAGTGGTATTGATATTAAAATAACACCTGGCGTATCTGCATTTCAAGCGGCATCCTCTCGAGTTGGTGCACCATTTGGAAATGATTTTTGTATAATCTCATTATCAAATTTATTAACCCCCGAAAGTATTATTCTGGACAGGCTTCATGCAGCTCTAAAAGGAGATTTTGTTTTGGGTATTTATAATCCAACATCTATAAAAAGAAAGANCTTTTTTAAAATTGCTTTAGATCAGATTCAATCTGTCAGATCATCTGANACACCCGTTGTGGTTGCAAAAAATGTTGGAAGAAAAAAAGAGTTCATAGAATGTTTAAAACTTCATGAAGTTAAAATAGATAGCATTGATATGTTTACATTATTAATCATTGGGTCGACCCAAACAAAGAGCTTCATGGAAAAAGAAGACTCTACTAAAATATATACACCAAGGGGTTATAAATTAGAAAAAAATAGGGGTATAGCTTGATGATATTTTTTATCGGAGCAGGCCCTGGGGATCCAGATTTGCTAACACTAAAGGCACATAAAATTCTCAGTAAAACTAAAATGTGCCTCTATGCAGGCTCTCTCGTTCCAGAGGAAATACTGTCAATTGTGCCAAAAGATGCAATGTTAATCGATACATCCGATTTAACGATGAAGCAGATCGAGCAATTATATATAAGAGCAAAAGAATTAAAGGTCGACGTTTCGCGGGTCCATTCAGGAGATGTAAGCGTTTATGGGGCATTATCGGAGCAAATAACTATTCTTCAAAAGCACGATATGGATTACCAAATAATCCCTGGTATCCCCGCTTATGTTGAGGCGGCGGCACAATTAAAAACTGAGCTGACCGCGCCAGGTCAAGTTCAAAGTGTAGTTTTAACACGAACTTCGTTTGGCTCAACACCGATGCCCGATGGTGAAGATTTAAGTACCTTTGCTTCAACGGGGGCGACTTTAGTTATTCACCTGTCTATCAGAAGGTTGAATTACATTTATCGTGAATTAAGCCCTATTATTGGAGATGACGCACTCGTTGCAGTTCTTTACCGGATAGGCTGGCCCGATCAGCATATTATAATAGATCGATTAGATAATATTGCATCAAGAGTGAGAGAAAAAAAAATAACGAGAACAGCGCTGATAATTACTGGAAAGAATTTTAAAAAGAAATCAGATTTAAATAGTGTGCTTTATGATGAAAATTTCAATCACCTGTTTAGACCAAAATGATTGAGCAAATTAGCTTTAATCTTATCGTGTGATGTACCCTTTTTTATCATACCTTCGTCTCTAGCCACCATTATAATGGGTATGTTTAATATCCTGCAGGCGTAAATTTTTGCGTATGTCTCCATACTACCACTGTTACGTGTTACAAGGTGCGTTATTTTATTGTTTCGCATATTAATTAGCTCGCTTGATATGTGAAATGGACCTCGACCTATTATATATTTCTTTCCTTTGCTAATAAATTCTTGGTATTTATCTATAGTTCTAAACATCATCCAATTCTGTGACTTTTCAAATATTTCCAAATTTTTTTTGCCGATCGTTAAAAAGATACGTGAATTACTTGGAAGATTATTAGATATAAAACAAGCTTCAGCGAAACTCGAAACTTCAAACCAGCGGTCGGACGGGAGCTTCTTCCAAGCTGGCCTATGCAATTGGTAAAGTTTTATATTTAAGTCATTTGTTGCTCTTGAAACATTGTGAGATATTTGTTGTGAGTAAGGATGGGATGCATCAACTACTGCATCTATAAGCTCATTTAAAAGATAGGCTTTCAATCCCACTACTCCGCCGAAACCGCCAATTCTACTCGAATAATTACCTAATCTTGGTTTCGCTGTATTGCCCTGAAGTGAGAGTATTGGGATAAAATAATCGGATAGTGAGTCTGCTAACTTATAACTCTCAGATGTTCCCCCAATTATAAGTATCTTATGCATCTCTATTCTCTGTTTTCGCTAAAATATCGCCTATTCTATCAACAATCATAATATCAATTGCGATATCATCTTTTTTGAGGTATTTGACTACCACATCATGTGCGGTATTAGCAACGTTCTCAGCAAGATCATATTTTTTTGGACCAAGCATCGACAAACATTGGTTCGCCGTACTAATTTTATTTAGCTCAATATGATTAGTATTATTTAGATTTAACTTTTCGATCTCTGATCTTAGTTTTTCTAAATTTACTTGGCTTCTGCTGGAGTGTAAGTCCAACTCACCTTGTGATAATTTTAGCAATTTTGCAAAACCTCCGGCAATTGTAACTCTTGGGACGGTATTCTTTTTCAGATACTTCAACATACCACCAACGAAATCGCCCATATCAATCATAGATTGTGGGGGTAAATTATATTCTTTTTTTGCTACTCTCTCCGACACAGAGCCCGTGCATGCCGCAATATGAGTTGTATTTGTTTTGATAGCTACATCAATACCTCGATGTATTGAGTGGATCCAAGCAGCGCAGGAAAATGGAATAACAATACCTGTTGTGCCTAATATTGATATACCATTTAAAATTCCAAGCCTCTCGTTCCATGTTTTTTTTGAAATTTCTTTGCCTTCAGGTACTTCGATAATAATATCTATATCCAAATTATTTTTGGCAATAGATAATTCCTTCAAGTTATCTTCAATCATTTTTCGTGGTCCGGGATTTATTGCTGGTTCTCCAACCTCAAGGGGTAATCCTGGTAGTGTTATAATACCAACACCACTGCCGGCTTTAAAATTAATGCCCATCTGATCATTCCTTTTTACTATTTCGGTTATAATCAATAACCCATCGGTAACATCAGGATCATCCCCAGCATCCTTTATAACTCCAGCACTCATAGATTGATGACCTGCATTCTGATATGCTATGTTAAATTTAGGGGATTGGCCATTGGGTAATTTAATGGTAACCACATCAGGGCATTTACCTGTCATAAGCCCTATGAAAGCAGCTTTTGCCGCGGCTGTTGCGCACGCGCCTGTTGTCCATCCTCTGCGTAGATTTTTTTTTAACATGATTACAATAATAATTTTAAATTTTTTAAATGCAAATATTCGATAAATTAAAATTACCAGAATTTAATTGCGGAGAGGTCTGGCTTGTTGGTGCGGGCCCCGGGGACGTAAAATTATTAACCATATTTGCAGTGTATGCATTATCAAAAGCTGATGTTATTATATACGACGCTCTAGTTTCTGAAGAAATTTTAAAATTTGCAAAAGATGATGCTCTTTTAGTTTATGCAGGTAAGAGAGGGGGTAAACCATCCCATAACCAAACTGATATATCAAAACTTATTATTCAATATGCAAAAGATGGGCACAGAGTGCTGAGACTTAAGGGAGGTGACCCATATATTTTTGCAAGGGGTGCTGAAGAGTCATTTATCTTAAATGAGAATAATATATCATATCGTGTTATTCCAGGTATTACATCATCGATTGGGGGTATGGCGTCTGCTTCGATTCCAGCAACTTCAAGAAATACAAACTCTTCTATTTTATTTTTAACAGGTCATAATACAAACGGCGAGATGCCTGACGATATTAATTGGGAGGCTGTTGCAAAAATCCCTGTCGTGGTTATGTACATGGCAATCAAACATTTACCTATAATTGCTCAAAGACTGATAAAAGAAGGAAGGCCATCCGACGATCGCATCGCAGTAATACAAGATGCAACTCTAAAATCGGAGCGAGTCCTCGAGTCAAACTTGATGAAAATAAATATTGATATTGAAAAAAATCAAATTAAGGCACCCGCAATCGTTGTTCTGGGTTCTGTTGTAGGATTAAGATCAAAATTAATTCAGAATGTTATAAAAGATGCCATCAACTAAGTTATGTATTTCTTCTTCGATGACTGGTAGCGGAAAGACAGTTTTCACATCAGCCTTAATTAAATCATTGATGAATAATGGTTATAGCGTATCGGCAGGAAAAATTGGTCCCGATTATATTGATCCAACATATACGAGATACATAACAAATAGAGCTGTATTTAATTATGATACTTGGGCAATGACTGAAGAAAAAATCAGGTATCTCATCCACGAATCAACTCAAAAAAATGATATTCATATTATTGAAGGCGTAATGGGTCTCTTCGATGGCACAAAAAATCAGTCATCTTCAACTGCAGAGTTTGTAAAAAAATTTAAAATTCCTGTTCTGCTTATCCTTGACTCAAGCGGTCAATCCCAAACCTTAGCAGCAATATGTAAGGGCATAATGAATTACGATACTGAAATTAATTTTATCGGTGTTATTTTAAATAATATCTCAAGTGAAAGACATTATAATTTGATAAATGAAGAGCTAGAGAAAAGTAAAATAAAGGTTTTAGGATATCTACCGAAATCAGATGATTTAATTTTCCCCAGGCGTCATTTAGGGCTCTTCTTAGCTGAGCATGTTGAAAATTACCAATATTTAATTAATTGTGCAGCTAATCTAATAGAAAAATATATAGATATTGAAGAGATCATCAAATTATCAAATGTCTTAGATGGTGATCAAGAATCCACAATTAGAGAGTCAGGTAAGGCTTCGATTGATCTCGGTCAGAGAATTTCCATTGCAAAAGATCCGTCTTTTTCTTTTATCTATGATAACACATTAAGACAATGGGCAAAGGAAGGGCGTGAAGTAGATTTTTTTTCTCCACTTCATGATGAAGGCCCATCGGTCAATTGTACCGGTATATATCTCCCAGGCGGCTACCCTGAGTTACATTGCGAAAAATTGGCAAATTGCAATAACTTTGTGAATTCTATGAAAAGCGCAGCTAAACAAAGAAAATTTATATATGGAGAGTGTGGTGGCTACATGGTTTTAGGAAAGTCAATTATTGATAAGGATAACAAAGAGCATGCCATGTTGGGGCTTTTGAATTTAGTCACAAGCTTTAATAAGAGGAAATTAAGTCTTGGCTACAGAGAAGTTAAGGCAAAAGAGTCAAACTGTTTTGTGAGAGAGAATGCTTACATGTGCCATGAATACCATTATTCATCAATCATAGAAGAGTCCGGACAACATCTTTTCGAGAGTCTGGATAAAAATGGTGCTCAAAGAAAATATGGTTTAATAAATGAAAATGTATTTGGTTCATACTTGCATATAATTGATAATAGATTAATGAAAACTGGAGATTAAAATGATTTATGAATATCAAAATAAACTACCTCAGATCGACAATAAAAGCTGGGTTGCGCCAAACGCTGTGATAATTGGTAGTGTCATCTTAGAGGAGGAGACGAGTATCTGGTGGAATGCTGTATTGAGGGGTGATAATGAAAAAATACATGTAGGTAAAGGCTCAAATATACAAGATGGATCTGTAGCTCATACTGACCCTGGCTTTGGTTTACATATTGGGCAAAATGTTACTGTGGGTCACATGGCTATGATACATGGATGTACAATTGGTGACGGTTCACTGGTAGGAATTGGATCAATTATTCTCAATGGGGCAAAAATTGGAAAAGGTTGCTTGATAGGTGCTAATTCTTTTATTGCGGAAAATAAAGAGATTCCAGACAACTCAATTGTGCTTGGCGCGCCTGGAAAAATTATTGGTGAAGTTCAGGAAAAACATAGAGCTATGATGGAAAGAGCACAAAAGAGTTACGTGCGAAGATCCGTTGCGTATAAAACAGATTTAAATGATGTAACAGATAATTTCAAATATTAGGAATTGAATTGAATTATTTAAAAATTGTTGTAATATTAAACTATAAAGTTGATGTAGTTAAATAAGGAAAGTCACCATGAATAACAAATTAGTAATTGGAGTTATTGTTGTTGTGGCCGTAGCTGTGCTTGGATATTTTGTTATGCAACAAGCTGGAACAGACAGGTCCGCTGACTCAGGTACAGGGGGTGAGCTCATGAGAACAAATCAAGTGGAAGGTCCGATTGATATTGGAAGTAAAACTGTTGAGATTGAGTTACTTGATGAATTCGCAACTTACGGTCAATCGTTTAATTAATTGTTTATATACATATGCAAATCAAAAGGGGGCTATTTAATAGCCCTTTTTTATTGCCTCCACATGATGTTTATCATATAAAATTAACACAAATATACTTATTTGAGTCTTAAAGCATAACTAAATGTTGAGTAATGAATTTAACCATTAGTGACAGATTTGATCGACTGGTAAAAGATAAAGAAATTCAATTTGATCAAAAGCAATATGAATTAATAAAAGCTCTCGAAGAGAAGAGTGAAGAGTTTATCGATTACACAAAGCAATCTCTATTAAAAAAAATCATTAACAAAAAAATCAATAGACCACACGGCATGTATATATATGGTCATGTTGGCCGAGGTAAGTCCATGATTATGGATCTATTTTATAGTAACATAGATATTTCACAAAAAAGGCGGGTTCACTTCAATGAATTCATGAATGAGGTTCATGAGCAAATATTCATTTGGAGAAACGAAAACGAGTCATCAAAAAATAGTGGTACTGATCCTGTTTTGATGGTTGCTAAGTTAATAGAAAAAGATTGTAAGGTACTCTGCTTTGATGAATTTCAAGTTGAAGATATAGCTGATGCAATGATATTGGGACGGTTATTCAAGATTTTATTTGAAATGGG
>PAAM01000011.1 GCA_002699615.1 Rhodobiaceae bacterium
TAAAAATTTAAAATCCTTACCTCAGGTTCAGCAGGATGCGAGCCAAGAAAGTAATTATACGGGGGATTTATTCAATAATAAGAATTCAAGTGATCCTGAGTCAGATTTTAATAACTTTCTAATTGACTCAATATCTGAATTAGAGTCATTAAAAGAAATACTCCAAAGAAGCAACACTTAATCGTTTTTTTTCAATATGAAAATTACTGGTACAGTCCACAACACGCCAACAAGCATATAGAATAAAATCTCGATAATAATATTATTTAGCTCCAAAACAAAAACACCAATTCGCATTGAAATTAATATATATATAAATAAATATATTAGAAAGAATATCGTGTAGATTATTTTACGAAAGTTATTCATGCCTTTTATCAATCTAAATTATAAATACTATGATAATCAATGAAGATATAAATATAAATCAAAATATTAAAAATGATAGCGTTTCTTTATGGCTTATCGCGACGATATTTACACTCATAACACTAATAATTATCGGTGGTATAACAAGACTTACAGAGTCGGGGTTATCAATAACTGAATGGCAACCAATTTCAGGTATTTTTTTCCCATTTTCCGAGTTATCTTGGCAAAAGGAATTCGATAAGTATAAGCTGATACCTGAATTTATCATTGTAAACCAGTCGATGAGTCTTGGTGAATTTAAAATCATATATTTTTGGGAGTGGTTTCATCGATCTCTAGCAAGACTCCTGGGGTTAGTTTTTTTTATACCCTGCCTGTACTTCTGGTATAGGAAAAAATTTTCAAAAAAAGAGAAAATATTTCTTCCATTTATTTTGCTGATGGGCGTCACTGAAGCATTCGTGGGTTGGTATATGGTACAAAGCGGTCTAGTCGAAAACACAAATGTAAGTCAGTATAGACTTGCAACACATCTATCAATCGCATTCTTGATTTTAGGAGGTCTGTTTCTTTTGTATCTGCTAAGATCGGAAAAGATAGTTTTTTTAGAAAGTAAGCCAACACCGGTTCTTAAAATATCATCCCTTATTCTACTAATCCTAACATTTGTTCAGATAATTCTAGGAGCATTCATGTCTGGTACTCGTTCGGGTTTGTCCTATAATACTTGGCCACTGATTGATGGTGAATTTATACCAGATGGACTTTTTTCCATATCGGTATGGTATCTAAATTTTTTTGAAAACCCCCTCACGATTCATTTTGATCATAGAATTTTGGCATACATTTTATGTGTTATAATATTTATTCAATTTATCTACATTAATAAGAAGTTTTCAAGTACACCATATAAGAGATCTTCGCTGTATCTTTTGTCAATAATGCTCTATCAGGTAATTGTCGGCATAATTGCTGTGATTTACCAAGTTCCAATTATAATTGGGGTTTTGCATCAATTTGGCGCAGTGTTATTATTTTTAGCAGCACTGCGCCATTTCTATTTGATAATTTGCTGTCAGTTTAGATTTTTGAAAGAGCCTGCTCTAAATCACCGATAATATCAGAAATATCCTCAATACCAACAGATAGCCTTACAACATCCTTTGACGCTCCAGCTAGTTTTTGCTGCTCATCTGTTAGTTGGCTATGGGTGGTAGATGATGGATGGATAATTAGACTTTTGGCATCTCCAATATTTGCTAGGTGACTGAATAAATTCACTTCATTCACAAGCTTTACACCCGCATCATAGCCACCTTTTAATCCAAATGTGAATACGGCACCGGTTCCATTAGGACAATACTTATCAGCATGTTTACGATAATCACTGTTTGGAAGCCCAGCATAGTGAACCCAGGAAACTTTATCATGTTTTTCTAGGTATTTTGCAACTTCCAATGCATTATTTGAGTGCTGTTTCATCCGTAATGCAACTGTTTCAATTCCGTTCAGGATCAGAAATGCGTTAAATGGTGAAATAGCTGGTCCAAGATCTCTAAGTGAGAGGAATCTACAAGCAATAGCATAAGATAAACCCATTCCACCGAAAGTTTCATGGAAATTGAGACCATGATAGCTCGGGTGTGGTTGACTCAGATCTGGGTATTTATCATCCATAGACCAATCAAAGTTACCACCGTCAACTATTATACCACCTATAGAATTACCCTGTCCGCCGAGAAATTTTGTTAGTGAGTGTACAACAATATTTGCTCCAAAATCTAAAGGCTTACAGAGATATGGGGTCGCCATTGTATTGTCCACAATTAAAGGTAGGTGATGCTCTTCTGCAACTTTTGCAATTGCTTCAATATCTGTGATTATTCCACCAGGGTTTGCAATCGATTCAATGAATATGGCTTTTGTTTTATCATTTATTTTCGACTTATAATCATCAGTATCATTGGCTTCTGCCCAGGACACATTCCAGTTAAATTTTTTAAAAGAATGATTAAATTGGTTTATTGATCCACCATATAGTTTATTAGACGCAATGAATTCATCGCCCGCACTCATTAGTGGGTGTAAGGCTATTAATTGTGCAGCGTGACCAGATGCAAGAGCTAGAGCTCCTTTACCACCTTCTAATTCAGCTACACGTTTTTCAAGTACATCTTGCGTGGGATTCATAATTCGTGTGTATATATTCCCGAAAGCTCTACCGGCAAATAGATCAGCTGCGTGGTCTGTATTTTCAAAAACATAAGAGCTTGTTTGGTATATGGGTGTAGCCCTTGCACCCGTAGATGGATCTGGCTGTGCACCAGAATGAATTGCGACAGTATTAAAGCCTGTTTTTTCACTCATTTTATAATCTCCCTTAAATTCTTATAACTGTAAATTGCAATTTATAAATTAACATATATGCGACAGTCTTTATTTTTATCTTTATAAATTAATGTGTTAAAATATTCTAAATTAATGTTATTTAGTAGCATTATTTATTAAAAATACAAAAATTCGATTTTTTATTTCCAGGGTAAATATAAATAAGAATTTAAGACAATCTATTTGTTGCAAAAAAAATATTGATTATTTTTTATATACGGTATTTTGATACCACATAAGTAATATATTGATTTAAAATGAAAAAAAATAAAAAAAAATTGACTTTAATTCTAATTAATATATCTATTTCATATCATATAATTGGGCGCGTACATGAATACATATAATATTAAACAGGTCGACGTTAAAAAAAATTGGGTGCTTATAGATGCCGAAGGATTGGTTCTCGGTCGTTTAGCATCTCATATTGCAGCTGTGCTAAGGGGTAAGAATAAGCCTATTTTT
Source organism: Rhodobiaceae bacterium (assembly GCA_002699615.1). Taxonomy (GTDB): domain Bacteria; phylum Pseudomonadota; class Alphaproteobacteria; order Rhizobiales; family TMED25; genus TMED25. Next base: position 3,226 of record PAAM01000011.1, read on the forward strand.
ACACCACATGTGGACTGCGGTGACAACGTGATTGTAATTAATGCTGAGAAAGTCCATCTCACGGGATTAAAAAGGGATAAAAAAACGTACTATTGGCANACAGGATTTCCAGGTGGAATCAAGAGTAGGACTGCATCTGATATATTGGANGGCAGATTTCCTGAAAGGGTAATTACAAAGGCGGTTCAAAGGATGTTGCCNGGCGGNCCACTCTCGAGAAAGCAAATGAAGAATCTAAAAGTTTATGCAGGNAAAGATCATCCTCACGAAGCCCAANAGCCAAAAATTGANGACTTTGCACAGCAAAACNCAAAAAATACAAGGAGNGCTTAATATGNCCGCTGAAAATAACCTTGATGTATTAGACGCNGAAAACCAAGAGANTATTTCAAATGATCNACCTAATNCAGAGCCTGCTGTNGTATATGAAAAGAAGGTCGATGATCTCGGGCGCGCNTATGCAACAGGCAAGAGNAAAAATGCNGTAGCAAGAGTTTGGATAAAGCTGGGNAGCGGTAAAGTTACAGTAAATGAGAAAGAATTTGAGGTATTTTTTGCAAGACCCGTTCTAAGGATGATTGTTCAGCAACCCCTAGATGCAACCGATAATAGAGGAAGTTTCGATATATATTGTACAGTTTCAGGTGGTGGTTTATCTGGTCAAGCTGGCGCAATAAGGCATGGTTTGTCAAAAGCGCTTCTCAATTTTGAACCACGTAACCGAGCTGCATTAAAGGCAGGTGGTTTTTTGACACGTGACTCAAGAGTGGTTGAACGGAAGAAATACGGAAGAGCTAAGGCACGAAAAAGTTTCCAATTCTCAAAAAGATAAGCCTTNTACAACACTCTTCAGCACAAATATCATATATGATATAGTTTACATGTTAATTGTAAGTGCAAGATAATTTAGCGTAAGGGAAGAAATGACAATAAAAGATATAACTGTCGGAGTTATAGGNGCNTCTGGGTATACCGGGTCAGACCTAATCAGAATACTATTAAGTCACCCGAAAATTGATTTGAAATATGTTTCGGCAAATAATCACGCCGGACAGAGAATTAATNAAATTTTTCCCTATTTAAAAGGAAACATAAATCTACTTCTTGAAAAATGGGAAGATATAAATTGGGCTGATGTTGATGTAATTTTTAGCTGCCTTCCTCACGGTATCTTTCATGAAGTATTTCAAGAATTACCATCTGAGAAGATAATAATTGATCTATCGGCAGACTTTCGACTATCNAACGCAGAAGATTATGCANAATGGTATAATTTCGATCACAAATCAATAGACGCAATTAATCAATTCACATATGGTCTCACAGAACTTAACAGATCGCAAATAAGAGAATCGACTATGGTTGCCTGCCCAGGATGCTATCCAACAGCAACATTACTTTCTCTATACCCTTTAATTACAGCAGATTTGATAGATCCGGGTAGTGTAATTATTGATGCAAAGTCTGGCGTGAGTGGCGCAGGAAGAAGCCCAAAAAGAGACCTACTTTTCAGTGAGATTTCGGAGTCATTTAGACCATATTCTGTAACTGGACACAGACATATTCCTGAAATTGAACAACAAATAAGATTATATTCAAAAAAAGATATAAAAATAAATTTTATTCCACATTTAGTTCCAATGAATAGAGGGGAGCTGGTAACATCCCATTTAAAGTTGAATAAACAGATTGAGCTAAACGATATCATCCANATTTACAACTCTATTTATAGTAATGATAATTTTATAAATATAATGAGCAACGGTAATGTTCCAAATACGATAAATGTGAGGGGAACAAATAACTGTGATATTGCCGTCATTCCTGGTCGGGTTGATCAAACTTTAACAGTTATCTCAGCGATNGATAATTTGGTTAAAGGATCGAGTGGTCANGCAGTNCAAAATATGAATCTTATNNACGGATGGCCTGAAGAACTNGGCTTGGGTCATATATCTATATTTCCTTGATTTTAGATGTATATGGATTTAANAATCATTACCATAGAATTTTTCAGGTTTAAGTATTATTTATAAAGTTATGAGCAAAGAATTTCACAGAATTAAACAGCTTCCTCCTTATGTTTTTGAGAGTGTCAATAAACTAAAGGCAAGTTATCGCGCAGATGGCGATGATATAATTGACCTTGGAATGGGGAACCCTGACATGGTAACACCAAGCCATATTAGAGAAAAGCTCATTGAAACGGTTAATAAACCAAAAACAAATAGATATAGTGCATCTAAGGGTATTTCAGGGCTACTAAGAGCTCAAGCTAAATATTATGAAAGAAGGTTTGGTGTAAAATTAAAACCTGAAAGTGAAATTGTTGCAACACTCGGCTCAAAAGAAGGTTTTGCAAATATTGCGCAAGCAATAACAGCTCCGGGTGACATTATTTTAGCTCCAAANCCAACATATCCAATACATCAGTTTGGTTTCATTATATCGGGGGGTGTCATAAGGAATATGCCGNCAATCCCCGATGAAAATTTTTTAAGATGTCTTGAGNGTGAGGTACTNAGATCATATCCAAAACCAAAGGTCTTAGTGGTTAACTATCCTTCGAATCCAACAGCCTTAACNGCAAGTATTGACTTCTACAANGATATTGTATCTTTTTGTAAAAAACATGATTTAATTATNTTATCAGATCTTGCCTATTCAGAAATATATTTCGANGCAAATCCNCCACCATCAATATTGCAGGTAAACGGAGCTAAATCTATTTCTGTTGAGTTTACATCAATGTCAAAAACTTACGCAATGCCAGGTTGGAGAATTGGTTTTGCTGTAGGTAATGAGAGGATTATTTCAGCATTAATTAGGGTAAAATCATATCTTGATTATGGGGCCTTTACCCCCATTCAAGTAGCGGCAGCTGCAGCTTTAAATGGGAACCAAGATTGCGTTGATGAAATAAGGCAANTTTANAAGAGCAGGCGCGACANACTAATAAAGTCCTTTTCGAATGCTGGTTGGGAAATACCATNACCTGCCTCATCAATGTTTGCATGGGCCCCCATTCCTGAAAAATTCAAGAAATATGGTTCAGTGGAGTTTTCAAAAATTTTATTAAAGAAGACAAAAGTTGCTGTCTCACCTGGCATAGGTTTTGGAAGCGAAGGCGAAGGCTTCCTTAGAATTGCACTTGTTGAAAATGAGCATCGAATTCGACAGGCCGCAAGAAATATTAAGAAAAATTTGTTTAATGATATTTAGGTTTTAATTGCAATGGTTGATGTTAACGTTGGGATTGTAGGGCTTGGTAGCGTTGGNCAGGGTGTAGTCCAAATAATAAGTGATGAAATTTCACTAATTCAAAAAAAAACAAATACAAGAATTAATATAAGTGGTGTTTCTGGTAAAACTAAAAATAAAAAAAGAGATGTTCGAATTGATAAATACCGTTGGTTTAATAACCCAATTGATCTTGCCGTAGATCAAAGTACAGATATTATCATTGAACTTNTCGGTGGAGAAGATGGGATTGCTTTTGAAGTTGTTGAGAGCGCNTTAAAGGCAGGCAANGATGTGATTACAGCAAACAAAGCTCTTATAGCTAAAAATGGCAACCAACTATTACAACTCGCTGAAGAAAATGGTGCTAAGCTGCTGTTTGAGGCGGCTGTTGCAGGTTCAATTCCAATAATTAAAACATTAAAAGAAAGCGTTGCGTCAAACACAATCTCTGCAATCTATGGTATATTAAACGGAACCTGTAACTATATCCTAACCTCGATGGAAAAGGATGGGGTAAGTTTTGGCAGTGCCTTAAAAAGAGCACAAAATCTTGGCTTTGCAGAATCTGATCCAACTTTTGACATTGAAGGGTACGATGCTGCCCACAAGCTGTCTATTCTATCAAGTATATGCTTTGGGCAGAAGATAAATTTTGATCAAGTAAAAATAAATGGAATAAAGGATATAGAGCTAGACGATATCAGGGCCGCTAGTGATTATGGCTATGCTATAAGGCTGTTAGGAATTGCAAAGAAGGATAAGCAAGGTAATATCTCGCAGGTAGTCAGACCTTCTCTGATTTCAAAGGAGACTGAGCTTTCCAGAATAGAATGGGAAAAAAACGCAGTTTTTATTCGTGGAAACTATTTCAATGAGTTATTACTTTCNGGTCCTGGCGCNGGGAGATTTCCGACAGCTTCAGCGGTAATAGGCGACCTATTTGATATCATCAATAAGACTAGTTATCCATCNCTTGGTATGCCGCTGAAAATTCTCGCAAAAAGCTCTAAAGNGAGCTATANAGAGGAAAGTCGTTTCTATTTANGATTATTATTACCNGATGTATCCGGAACAATGGCTTCAATAACAAACGCAATGGCAAAAAANAGCATATCAATCGATGATATTACGCAGCGCATTTCAAAAAAGATGAAGGACAAGAATCTTGTTCCAATCACAATTATAACAAGCGCGACCGATTACAGTTCAATAAACAAAGCTGTGGAAGATATTAATAAGAATAACTACAGCTCAGCCACTCCTAATATAATAACCATTGAAAATTAGTCATTGGATTATCTTATGGATAGGGAATTCACACTCGAAATTGTCAGAGTAACAGAATTTGCTGCAATAGCGGCAGCAAGGTTACGTGGTAAAGGCGATGAAAAGTTAGCAGACCAAGCGGCCGTTGACGCTATGCGAGCCCAATTAAATTTGATAAAGATGCAGGGCACTGTCGTTATCGGCGAAGGNGAAAGAGATGANGCTCCAATGCTATATATCGGAGAAAAAGTTGGAGCTGGTGTGGGGCCTCAAGCTGATATTGCNCTTGATCCTTTGGAGGGAACAACNNTATGCGCAAAATCAATGCCGAACGCATTAGCTGTTATTGCCGTATCGGAGTCTGGTGGAATGCTAAATGCGCCTGANACATATATGGATAAGATCGCNATTGGCCCAGGATATCCTAAAGACATAATAAGTATCGATGCATCACCAGCAGAAAACGTTAAATCAATTGCGAAAGGAAAGGATGTTAANCCGCACGAAATCGGTGTTTGTATATTGGATCGCCCAAGACATTCAAAGCATATGGAGGCNGTACGAAGTACNGGTGCATCTGTTCACTTGATTCAAGACGGTGACGTTGCTGGGATTATCGCAACGACAGATCCAGCAGTAACTGGTATTGATATGTATATTGGTATTGGTGGTGCGCCTGAGGGGGTGTTAGCCGCTGCAGCTTTGAAATGCATTGGAGGTCAAATGGAATCAAGAATTATAATAAATAATCATGACGAAGAAAAGCGGGCACATAAAATGGGTATTAGAGATTTTAATTTAGTATACAAACTCCATGACCTTGTATCTAAAGACGTTATATTTTCTGCAAGTGGAGTCACGGACGGCTCCCTATTGAAGGGCGTTTCCTTTCGTGGTGAAACAACATTGGTGGAGACACTTGTTATGCGATCAAACAATAGAACAATTCGGCGCCTTAATTCTGAATATAAAAATATCACCTAATCAAGAGATGGATATACAATCCTTAAAGTTTGAGGGTATCAACTCAATATCAAATAATACTTGGTACTATAGGCCACTTAACAAAGAGCTAATTAAGCAGACAAAAAAACAATTTGATTTAGATGGCCTGCTTTTAACAATTTTAGCAAATAGGGGTATTGAGGCAACCAATTTAAAAAAATTTTTAGACCACTCGCTTAGAAATAATATTCCAGATCCAAAAGTAATTAATGATATGGAAAAGGCAATAAAAAGAATAAGTAAGGCGGTTTTAAACGAAGAACAAATAGGAATTATTGGCGATTACGATGTTGACGGAATTGTATCTGCAAGTATTTTATATAATTACCTAAAGCCATATTGCCATGTAATTGTTAAGATACCAGATCGATTTACTGATGGTTATGGGCCAAATGAGAGGTTTATTGAAGAATTTAAACAAAATAATATTAACTTAGTTATTACAGTAGATTGTGGATCGAATTCTGCAGATTTAATATCCAAAGCAAGTAATATTGATTTTATCATATTCGATCACCACCAAACAGACCATCTTGGTGATATTGGATTTGCGAATGTCAATCCAAATCGAAATGATGATAAAAGTGGGTTAAGCTATCTTGCCGCTGCAAGTGTTGTTTTTTTGGCAATAATTTCTCTAAACAGAGAATTGAAAAATCAAAGTTTCTTTAAACGCGGGCAACCGGATAGAGATCTTCTTCAGTTTGTACCACTTGTAGCACTAGCGACTATTGCTGATGTAGTCCCGCTCTGCAAGTTAAATAGAGCTTTTGTAAAGCAAGGATTAAAACTATATGAAAGATATAATAATAATGGGATTGACTCAATATTGCGACAAAACAACTCCAAAAGTAACATTACCCCTCAAGATATTGGGTATGTAATTAGCCCGATGATTAACGCGGGGGGTAGAATGGGTAATTCGAACCTTGGTTTTGAGCTTCTCACATCCGACAGGATTGAGGTTACTGACAAAATTGCTGCTGAGTTAAAATCTCTTAATGAGTCCAGGAAGTCTAAAGAGCAATATTGCTTAGATTTGGCGATTGAGAAGTATGAATGTAATCACAAGAATGAGTCAATTATTACACTCGAACTTGATGCGCTGCATATCGGGGTAATTGGCCTTATTGCTTCACGCTTTAAGGATAGGTATCAGAAAACCTCTTGTATCATGACCTCGCTTTCGGGTGAGGATCAAATACTAATCGGTTCCGCTAGATCTTCAGGTGATGTAAATATTGGAGAATTAATTGAAGGCGCTCTATCAAACCGTATACTAATATCGGGCGGCGGTCACAAAATGGCGGCAGGTTTCAAATTACACCGAAAAAATTTGAATTTATTTAGGAATTTTCTCACGAAAGCTGAGTTAGCACTGGATACAAATGAGAAAAAAATGATTAAAGCGGATGGGCTTTTGATGGCATCCGCGGTTACAAATGAATTAGTGGAAAAGATCATTGATCTTGGGCCATTTGGCAACTCCTTTGAAGAGCCATTATTTATATTCCCCGGGCATAGAATACAAGAACTTACGGCATTAAATAATCAACATCTAAAACTAAAGATTTGTGATAGCGATGGCTTTAGAATAAATGCAATTTCATTTAGAACCTTCGATTTACCTCTTGGCCATTTGTTGAGGGAAAACCAGAACAAAAGACTCCATTTTTTGGGCAGGCTGGCAATGAATTTTTGGAATAACAAAGCAACACCACAATTGATTATTGATGATGCAGCAATAACATAAAAAAAACTTGCTTGGCAAGTGCGAATATAATACTTATATATCAAAAGTAATGCTCCCTTCGTCTATCGGTTAGGACGCAAGGTTTTCAACCTTGAAAGAGGGGTTCGATTCCCCTAGGGAGCGCCATAATATTTTTTACAAACATATATATTTGTGTAATACCTCAACAAAATAAGATTTAGTTTTTGTTATTTATTAAGAATCAATGTTATATAAGATGTGTATCTGGGCGTGTGGCGGACCTGTCTATTTTAAAATTTTTTTATTCCAAATAATAAACATTTGTTATATACATTTCTATACGGGGCGTAGCGCAGCCTGGTAGCGCAACTGGTTTGGGACCAGTGGGTCGGGAGTTCGAATCTCTCCGCCCCGACCATTTGTTTGAACAAAAAAAACTCGGTATGATGAAAGCAAAAATTTATAAACCCTCAAAAACATCCATGCAATCAGGTCTTGGAAAAACAAAAAAATGGGTTTTCGAATATCAAAAGCAGAAAGATTTAATTAGAGAACCTTTGATGGGCTGGACAGGTTCTCGAGATACCAATGAGCAAGTCAAGCTTTTGTTTGAAGATATTGATCAAGCCATAAATTATGCAAAAAAGAATAATATTGAATATGAAGTTATCCCTGAAATGAAAAAAAAATATAGCAGTAAACTATACTCGGATAATTTCAAATTTGATAGAAAAGATAAGTGGACACACTAAGTTATTGGCCCCGTAGCTCAGTTGGATAGAGCAGTAGATTTCTAATCTGAAGGTCCGAGGTTCGAGTCCTCGCGGGGTCGCCATCTCTTTTTCTTTGTATATATTATTATATGATTTCTAGACATTAATATTTTATGATATTTATAGAAAATGCAAAACGTACTAGAAATTGATGGCATATCTAAATCATTTTCTGATATTCAGGCGAACAATGACATTTCCTTATATCTAAAACAAGGGCAAATCCATGCGCTATTGGGTGAAAATGGCGCTGGAAAATCAACTTTAGTGAAAATTATATATGGTATCATAAAGCCTGACCATGGCTCGATGTTTCTTAATGGAAAACCTTATGAGCCTGATACTCCTGAGGTTGCTCGAAATGAAGGTATTGGAATGGTTTTTCAACATTTTTCACTCTTTGAAAGTTTATCTGTACTGGATAATATAATACTTGGGCAAAAGGGTAATCAAAAAAAAGATCGTGTTTTAGAGAGGCTCGATTATTTACAATATGAGTACGATCTGCGCATTGATGTAAATAAGATTGTGGCAACATTATCAGCTGGTGAAAAACAAAAAGTAGAAATAATCAGGTGCATGCTCCAAGATCCTAAAATAATGATTTTGGATGAGCCAACCTCTGTTCTCAATCCATCAGAAGTCGAAAAATTATTTAACTTCCTAAGAAAGCTCTCTGAGCAAGATATGGCTGTGCTCTATATTTCACATAAGCTGCATGAGATAAAAGAACTTTGTGACACATCAACTATATTAAGAAATGGTAAAGTTATTAAAAGTTGTAACACCGAAGATGTTACAATTAACGAGCTAGCGCAATTGATGGTCGGCAGGGCAATTGATAATAAGATTAAATTATCTGAGCCAAGACAGGCGCGAGTGCTGGATATAAAAAATATTTCTTATGCTAACCCAGATATTTACGGTACCTCTCTGAAAGAGATTAAATTTAATGTAAATTTTGGCGAGATATTTGGTATTGGTGGTATATCTGGTAATGGGCAAACCGAACTAATGAAAGTATTATCAGGGGAAGTAGGGTTAAATGATGGAAATCAGATAATATATCATAATGAGGATATTAGCTCATTAGACATTAACGAACGGAGAGCGAGAGAAATTGTTTTTGTGCCTGAAGATCGATTAGGGCACAGTGCCGTAAGCAGCTTGTCCCTTAAAGAAAACTTATTGTTGACTAATCTTTGGGATCATAATTTTTTTTCAAATGGCGTCATTGACACTAATTATGCTGATGAAAAGACATCTGAGGTAATAAAGAAATTTAATGTCCAATGTAATGATACTGGATCTCTAGCCTCGAGCCTTTCAGGAGGCAATCTTCAGAAATTTGTCGTTGGAAGAGAGATCATAAAAATGCCTAAACTAGTCGTTTGCGAGCAGCCGACTTGGGGAGTTGATGTTGGCTCAGCAAGCTTAATACATAATTTTTTAATCGAGATATCTAACTCAGGATCAACAATTCTTATCATATCACAAGATATGGATGAGCTGAGATCTATTTGTCATAGAATAGCAATAATTTCTAATGGAGTCATATCAAAGCCATATGATGCGAATGGGATTACCCCTGAAGATATCGCTATTGAGATGGCAAAGTAATTTATAAAAATGTTTACGCTACAAAAAAAAGAAACAATTGATCAATCGAGTCTTTACACCGTTCCCCTGATTGCAATTGGCTGCTCGCTAATATTTGTATTTATTTTATTTTTGTTAATTGGAAAAAATCCAGTTTTAGCAATTTTTATTATTTTCATAGAGCCTCTTTTATCTGTTTTCGGATTATCAGAGCTAATTGTAAAAGCAACACCGCTAATAATTATTGCACTTGGGTTATCTATAGGGTTCCGAGCTGGGGTATGGAACATTGGAGCTGAAGGTCAATTCACAATAGGCGCGCTTTTTGGTGGCGCAGCTATACTGGCGTTTTACCCGACCTCGGGTATTTGGATTTTGCCGCTATCTTTTTTCATTGCTATAATTGGAGGAATTCTATGGGGTATGATTCCTGCATTTTTTAAAGCAAGATTTAACACAAATGAAATTCTTGTAAGTCTGATGCTTACCTATGTTGCTATATTTTTCTTAAGTGGAATGGTGTACGGCCCCCTAAAAAATCCTGAAGGATTTAATTTTCCAGAGAGTAGGTTATTCCATGACTCAGGAACTCTGCCAATAATATTCCCTGGTACGAGGGCACACATTGGGTTTTTAATAGCATTGATTTTGGCTGGTTTGATGTACTATCTTCTCAAAAGGCATAAATTTGGGTTTCATGTTAAAGTGTCTGGGGAGTCTTCAAGGGCATTAGTATTTTCAGGTAAGTCGACCAATTATATGGTCTATCTTAGTTTCATTATTTCTGGTGCATTTGCAGGTTTGGCGGGTGTAATTGAAGTTTCCGGTCCGGTAGGTCAGTTGGTACCAGCAATACCAGTTGGTTATGGCTTTACCGCAATAATTGTAGCTTTTCTTGGTAGGCTAAATCCACTTGGGATTTGTTTTGCAGGGTTATTGTTAGCGCTCACCTACATTGGTGGAGAGGCTGCGCAAATTAGGCTCGGACTGCCGAATGCAATAACTGGTGTTTTTCAAGGGGTCTTATTATTTTCATTACTTGCTGCTGAAGCGTTTACAAATTATGAAGTATCACTAAAAAAGATGAGGGGAAATTCTTGATGGATTTATTTATTGCAATATTTCAAGGAATTATTATCGCATCTACACCCCTCGTGCTTGCCGCTGTTGGAGAACTTGTTGTGGAGAAGTCAGGTGTATTAAATCTTGGTGTTGAAGGAATGATGATTATCGGTGCTGTGACTAGTTTTATAGTCACATATGAGACTGGAAGTCACTTTTTAGGCCTTATAGCCGCGGTAATATCGGCGGGGCTNGTTGCATCATTATTTGGTTTGNTNACGCAATATCTTTTNAGTAANCAAGTTGCAACNGGGCTTGCCCTTACTTTATTCGGCCTTGGCTTGGCATCTTTAATCGGTCAAACATATTCAGGAATAAGCCTAGATGCCTTCCCCGTCTTTGATGTATATTTACTTACTGAAATTCCAATTATTGGCAGCCTTCTATTCAACTTCGATTATTTAATTTATCTATCAATTATAATTGTTGTGTCTGTGTACTATTTTTTAAATAAAACTAAACTTGGCCTTGTATTGACTGCAATTGGAGACAGTCACGACTCAGCGCATTCTCTTGGTTACTCGGTTAAAATGGTAAGGTTATTTGCAATAATTTTTGGTGGATCGTGCGCAGGTTTGGGTGGCGCTTATTTGTCCCTAGTCCAAACTCCAATGTGGGTTGAGAATATGACGGCAGGTCGTGGATGGATTGCGCTTGCTATAGTCGTATTTGCTGTTTGGCGGCCTTTGTGGATTTTGGTTGGCGCGTATATATTTGGGGGTATTACAATTATACAACTGCACATACAGGCCGTTGGTGTCAATATTGGCGCGCAGTATATGTCAATGATGCCATATCTAGTTACGATTATAGTGCTTGTGTTTATCTCTATGAATAAAAATAGGCTAGCTGTTAACGCTCCAAATTGTCTAAATAAGCTATTTACGTCAGATTTATAAAAGGTAATNNTGTAGGCTTATCTNTAGAATTNGNTNGTTACTTCTTTTTACTGATTTTTTTGTTCTAATCGTANTGCGCCTAATTACTCTAAAAGTTGTAACAATGCCCAAGATTTAATTTATATTAATTATGAAAATTTCAATTAATTCAGTGGAATAATTACAATTAAACTTCATATTGAGGCCAAAAGGTCTAGTATTAAAGCATAGTTTATNAACGTAGAATTCACTTGTTTCTAAATTATAAGTAAATAAATAGGCATTTCCCATTTTGCCTACTTATTATTGTCCCATTTTTATATACGGAGTTATCAATGTCAAAAAAAATACTTGGTTCTATAATCGTTATATTGATTATAGCTGTTGGTTTTTATTATCAATCCCAATTATCAGATGATGATGGAGTTAAAAAAGTTGGCTTTATTTATGTTGGTCCTGTTACAGACTTTGGGTGGACCTATGAACACGATCAAGGTCGAAAAGCTGTCGTTGAGGCATTTGGAGATGCCGTGGAGACAACATATGTCGAGAGTGTTTCAGAAGGGCCCGATGCTGAAAGAGCTATCACCCAAATGGCAAGAGACCATGACCTCATATTCACAACATCTTTTGGNTACATGAANCCAACCATCAAAGTTGCAGAGAAATTTAAAAAAGTTAAATTTGAGCACGCNACTGGATATCAAAGAGCTGATAATGTTGCAACATATGCAGCAAGATTTTATGAAGGGCGNCATCTGATNGGCNTAATAGCCGGTGGAATGACCCAATCAAACACAATTGGTTACATTGCCTCATTCCCGATACCGGAAGTTATCAGGGGCATAAATGCAGCCTATCTTGCGGCCACATCAGTAAACCCNACTGTTGAGTTTAAAATTGTATGGGTCTANACTTGGTTTGATCCAGGTAAAGAAGCTGATGCAGCAAAGGCACTTATCGATCAGGGCGCTGANATTATCATGCAACATACTGACTCTGCNGCTGCAATGACNATTGCTGAAGAGCNGGGTATATATGCTTTTGGGCAAGCATCAGATATGATTCAGTTTGGTCCAAATGCACAATTAACCGCTATAATTGATGACTGGGCACCTTATTATGTAGAGAGAACACAAGCATTGATCGACAAGACATGGGAGTCGAAAGATACATGGGGTGGTATGCCAACTGGAATGGTCAAGCTGGCAGATATCTCTGATGACGTACCTATGGTTGTTGTAAACCTCGTAAATGAAGCCCAAGAGGGAATACTTTCTGGTGACTTGCATCCTTTCACAGGACCAATAAACAAGCAGGATGGAACAGTTTGGCTTGCTGATGGCGAAGTCGCCTCTGAAGGTGATTTACTTGGTATGGATTTCTACATCGAAGGGATTGATGGCGTTATCCCTAATTAAAATACCGCTAAGAGCGCGCCGATCTCATGGCGCGCTCGGAATATCATAAGCCAAAATCATGTCAGATATTAAAAATTTAGCTGTTAAAAAGCTAAATTTATTAAATCCTGAATTTTACGATTTAGTTGATGACATTGTTGTTGCAAATAGAAAGATTTACCTCACGCTAAAAACNAATAAATCTGAAATAGATAAATTCACAAAGATTAAACTGCAAATCGAAAAAGCATTAGTTGGTATTGAAGGCATAGATAGCGTTTCCGTTTCTCTAACTGCACACTCTGAATCAAAACAGTCAACATCAGATTTAAGGGACGTTACAAAAGGTGTCTCCCAAGTAAAATATATAATTTCGGTTGCGTCTGGGAAGGGTGGGGTTGGAAAGTCAACAACTTCGATAAATCTCGCAATAGCCATCAGTCAGCTGGGTCATAAAGTGGGCTTGCTTGACGCAGATATATATGGGCCATCAATTCCAAAGCTTATTGGCCACAAACAAAAGCCAAAAGTATCAAAAACTGGCAGTATATTGCCTATAGAGAAATATGGCATCTCATTGATGTCAATTGGTTTTCTGGTGCCGGAAGACACTCCTATGATATGGAGGGGGCCAATGGTAATATCGGCAGTTAATCAGATGCTCAATGATGTTCAGTGGGGTGAGCTGGACTTTCTTATTGTTGATATGCCACCTGGAACAGGGGATGTGCAGCTTACAATGGCGCAAAAAGTTCCAATAAGTGGTGCTGTGATCGTATCAACTCCTCAAGATCTCGCACTTATAGATGCAAAAAAAGGCATAGAAATGTTTAAAAAAGTTAACGTCCCAATTCTCGGTATGATTGAGAATATGAGCCTATTCATATGTCCTCATTGCAGAAATGAATCTCATATTTTTGGCCTTGAGGGAGCTAAGCTTGAATCAAAAAAACAAAATGTAGATTTTTTAGGAGATATCCCACTGGAAATTGATTTGAGAGAGTCCTCGGATAATGGGAAACCAATTATGTATTCAAATAGCGAGTCGTCTGTTTCAAAAAAATTTCTTCATATTGCGAGATCAGTTGTTAAAAAAATGGATAATAAATCAAAAATTAACACGCCGAATATTGTCATTAATTAAATTCATAATCATATCGCATGATACCTGAAAATGTAATTCTATCAGAAAATAAAAAAGAGATCACACTCGATTATGGCGCTTCGAGTTCGATAATGAGTGCTGAATTTTTAAGAGTTAATAGCCCGAGTGCAGAAGTAAAAGGTCATAGTCCCGAACAAAAAAAACTTGTAAGCGGGAAGAAAGACGTCACGGTAAAGTCAATTGAGCTTGTTGGCAATTATGCGATAAGACTTATCTTTAGTGATGATCATAGTACCGGTATATATACTTGGCGCTACTTGCAGGACTTATTTAGAGGAAAGGATAAGGTATGGAAAGAATATCTGTCAGAATTAGAGAAAAAAGGTCTTAGCAGATGATGAGTAACTGCTTATAGAGAGTCTAAAGAACTTCCCAAATCCTGAATAAGGTCATCCGCATCTTCTAGTCCAATATGAATTCTTGCCATGGAATTTGGATATTTTAACCACTCCTTTGTGGTCTCACGTTTCGGGAAAATGGGCATTACAAGACTTTCGTAACCGCCCCATGACGCCCCAATTCCAAACAGTGAAAGCCCATCTATGAACTTGTCAAGAGTTTCAATATCGTTATTTTCATTATCGATAATTATTGACATAAGGCTGCCGCCTCCACCTAAAAAATACTTTTTCCACAAATCATGGTCGCGGCTCCTGTAAAATGGCGGATAAAGTATTTCTATAATTTTTTTGTGATCGCTAAGAAATTCGCACACACGCAGAGCATTCTCGAATTGTTTTTTCATCCTAACATTAATAGTCCTCAGTCCTCGGTTTGCCATGTAGGCGTCATCTGCATTTGAGCTTATCCTAAGAATATCGAATGTCTCCTCAATGTATGCTTGAGCTCTTTTATTATATGTGACAGCACCCATAAATACATCAGAGTGCCCGACCATATACTTGGTTCCAGCATGCACAGAAATATCTATGCCATACTTAAAGGGTTTAAAATAGAGAGGTGTTGCCCATGTATTATCAATTATTGTAAACAAATTACTCTTTGAGCAAATGGAAACCAATTTATTGATATCAAGAATTTCGAAAGTAAGAGAGCCGGGGGATTCAAAAAAAACGGCTTTAGTTCTCTTCGTGATTTTATCCTCTAATTTCCCTAAATCTTTTGGATTAAAGTATACTGTTTCTATTCCCATTTTAGAAAGAAACTTCTCTGCAATTTGCTTTGTTGGCTCATAAACATTATCCGATAATATCAATTGATCTCCTGTATTAAGCACACTGAGTAAGGATAGGAGAATTGCCGTTCTGCCAGAATTCGTTATTTTGCATCCATCTGCATTTTCCAACAGCTTTATTCCCTCTGAGAGCGACTCAGTATTCGGGTTAGACTTGCTGCCATAGAAGTATCTTGAGGTACGTTCTCTGAATTGTTTTGAGTTTTCGGATAACACTGTTGAGCCTCGATAGACAGGCGTATTTACAAAGCCAAAATGCTCACTAGAATTCTGTCCAGCGTGGGTAATCAGAGTACTCTCTTTATATTTTTTTTTATCTATCATTAACAATTAATTGCACAAGTTCTATTACTCATCAATATATAATAAATAAAATATTTGACATTAGAACAAAAATAGAACATATTGTGTACAAAAAAGGAATATGGTATGTTTTTATTAAAGAAATTTACGAGTAATTGGGAAGACATAACGAGTATGTTATCTATAATTACACTATCAGTTATGCTCTTTAGATTTGTGTCAATGATCTAATCGTTACCCCTTATCCACAAAACTAAAACAATATTTATCACAATCCAATATTAAAATGACTTCTAGCTATTTTTTACTAAAATAGTATTAGTCGAAAAGGAATATTTATGGCAATTCCAAACTTTATACACTTGCGTGCACGGTCAGCGTACTCACTTCTTGAGTCATCGCTACATATTGATCAAATAAAGGATTTATGTATCGAAAATGGAATGCCGGCAATCGGTATTTCGGATAGCAACCTATTTGGCGCATTAGAATTTTCTGAAATTATGTCTTCCCATGGTATACAGCCGTTGATTGGTAGCACCTTAAATCTTTCAATGAACAATGGCATGGTAGCAAGCTCTCATTCCGTAGGGGCATCAGTTTGCTTAATAGCAATGACGGAAATTGGTTATAAAAATCTATTAAAATTATCAAGTTATTCCTTTCAAAAAAATAATGCGTTATTACCATTCGTAACTCTTGACGAAATAAACAAACACAATGAGGGCTTATTTTTTCTTACAGGCGGAGATAGGGGTATTCTGAATAATTTGATCAAGTCGAGCGGTATGGATCAAGCTATTGAATGCACAAGAAACATAAAGAGTATTTTTAATGAAAGGCTATATATAGAAATCCAAAGATCAAATAAGAATGAGCAATTGATAGAGAATAAGCTAATAGATATAGCTTATGATGAAAGCATACCGATAGTTGCTACCAATGATATTTTTTTTAAGTCACGTAATGATCATGAAGCAAATGATATTCTTCAATGCATAACAAATGCTGATGTAATATCAAATCCAAATAGAAAAAAAGTTTCACAAGAGTCATACTTTAAGACTCAAGAGGAGATGTGTTCATTATTTGAGGATTTACCTGAGGCCCTTGAGAATTCAATTATAATTTCAATGCAATGTATATATAGGCCCACAACATTAAATCCTGTACTTCCAAAGTATGTTCAGGAAGGATCCGAGATAGAGGTTAAAGAGAAGGAAAACCATTTGCTTGTTGATATGGCTAATAAAGGTCTTTCTGATAAAATTTCAAAATTTGGGACCGCGGAAGGCTATGATATCTCATTTTACCAAGACCGGCTAGGTAACGAACTCTCAATTATCCTTGACATGGATTATGCAGGATATTTTCTAATCGTATCTGATATAATCAATTGGTCAAAAGATAATGAAATACCAGTTGGACCGGGCAGAGGTTCCGGTGCAGGGTCTCTAGTAGCCTGGTCTCTGGGGATAACCGATCTTGACCCAATACAATTCAACCTCGTATTTGAGAGATTTTTGAATCCTCACCGTATATCAATGCCTGACTTTGATATAGACTTTTGCCCTATAAGACGTGACGAAGTTATTAGTTATATAAAACAAAGATATGGTAATGACCGGGTTGCCCAAATAATCACATTTGGAAAACTCCAGGCAAGGGCAGTAATCCGTGATGTTGGCAGGGTAATGGAGATACCATATGGTCAGGTGGATAGTTTATGCAGGCTAATACCAAATAATCCAGCAAATCCTATGACGCTGTCAGAAGCCGTAACTGACATAAAAGAGATTAGCTCAATCCGGAAATCAGATGAAATAGTTGACCGCCTGCTGAGCTATTCATTGTCGCTAGAGGGCCTTTACCGTCACGCATCAACGCATGCTGCGGGAGTGGTGATATCTAACGGAAAACTAGATGAATATGTCCCGCTTTATATGGATCAAAAAACTAACTCCTTGGTAACACAATTCAACATGAAATGGGTTGAAGAGGCGGGCTTAGTAAAATTTGATATTCTTGGCCTCAAAACACTTTCCGTCATAAGCGAATGTTGTAAGCAGCTCAAAAATATTGGTACACCAGTTGATATATCATCTATAGACTTTCAGGATGAGAATACCTTGAGGTTATTTCGGGACGGTGAAACATCGGGTGTTTTTCAATTTGAAAGTGCTGGTATGAAAGATTTACTTGTTAAGGCTCACCCAAATAATTTCGA
>PAAM01000012.1 GCA_002699615.1 Rhodobiaceae bacterium
ATTTTTTTCTCTTAATTTGGAATTTCTCTCAATCATACTAAGGTTTTCAGGTAGAATTTGAAGATAAAAACCTTTATCTGTCTTTCTACCCGCGCCATCAATGAAAAGACATGAGAATTTACTTTCGATGATTTGGGCTGAAGTGATCGCTGGAAATAACATATAATAAAATATTAGAAAGACAGCAATTATAAATATTTTCATAGTTTAAAAAAAAATTTGCGGCTAACGATAGAGGAATGCAATTGTCAAAATAATTGTAATCGCTATGGCATAGTACTTTATTAGAAACTTTGATTGCCTGTTGTGTACACCAAGGTATTTACTGAAAATTTTCTTCATTGAACTCATCTATGCCTCATTTCATCTTTAATCATATTTTAAAGTGGTCATAATAGTCAAAATAATAATTAAAAATATAATCTAATGCGTTAATTATTACGTAACGTTTATCTATTAATCTTAAATAATGGAAAATATGAACCCGAAAGTTATAGTTAAATCTATTGAAAAGATACTTCTTGCAACAATTGCAATTTTGACAATTATTGCGACAGTCCAAGAAATAATAAAAATTTATGAGATCGGTACTGTTACACTAGCTGATCTCCTATTGCTATTCATCTACACCGAAGTACTTGGTATGATTGGTGTTTTCTATGCCAGTAATAGAATACCAATAACCCTTCCACTATTTATCGCAATGACCGCAATTTCAAGATTGATTATATTACAGGGGAAAGGCATGGATGCCTCAGTATTGCTATATGAAGCTGGTGCAATCTTAATAATTGCATTTGCTTGTCTCGTAATACGCTACAGACCAAACAATCAATATGAATATCAAGGTGAACCTGTAATTGAAAAAGATGATTAATTATCATTTTTTTATATCTGTTACAAACATTCGCAGGTTTTAACGAATGTTATACCTCATCGCAAATAACCTTATAATGGTAAGCTTTGGTGTGATAGTGTTTTTCTCCTTTGTTGTAGCACCGATAACGTTTATTACACTTGATATAGAAAATGCGGGCAAGTTCATAAGGAGACTCTTTCCATTTTATTATGGATTTAACTTATTTTGCCTTATTCTGTCCTTGTTAATCGCACTGGTTGATGGGTCATTTGCTGTTCGCTATCACATTGTAATATTATGCATTATTTTATTTCTATTCACGCTGTTCTATTTAATGCCCAAAATAAATAAATATAGAGATAATTCCAATGAGAGGATGTTCAAAATTACACACAGGCTTTCTGTGGTAATAAATTATGCCCAGCTCATCCTGCTTACAATCATCGCTTCGGGATATTATTAAATTTAAACTCTATAAATATCCTAGTTGATTTTTAAATCATAAATATTATCTTATTAAGACAAACAACGGTTTAAATTTATGGATACTTACGTTTTAGTTCATGGTGCCTGGCATAATGGAGAACTACTAGAAGAAGTTGCTGATGCAATAAGAGTTGATGGTCATAAAGTCTATACACCAACCCTTTTGGGTAATAAAAATGGTGATTCAAAGACTATCGGTCTCAGTGAAGCCATTAGCTCATTGATATCATTTATACAGGAAAAAGAAATTATATCATGCATTTTAGTAGGTCATTCCTATGGTGGGATGGTTATTACGGGTGCATTTGATAAACTTGGTAAGGAGTACATAAAGAGACTGGTATATCACAATGCTTTTGTTCCAAACCCAGGTGAGTCACTTAATGATATGGTACCACCAAATTTTGTAAGCCTCTTTGACTCGATCGTTAAGGATGATGGGAGTGTTATGCTGCCATTCCCAATATGGCGTGAAGCCTTCATAAATGATGCCAGCTTGGATCTTGCGGATAGTACATATGCAAAACTAAACCCGCATCCATATAAAACATTTACAGACTCAATAGAATTATCATCACCGCCGAGTGAAATGAGTGTTGGCAAATCTTACCTGGTATGCCAGGAAGACACGGCGATGCCAGCAAGTCTCCCGTGGCACCCAAGATTATCTGAAAAACTTGGTTTGTATCGACTTGTTACTCTAGCTGGCAGTCATGAGACGTGTTTCACTAATCCAAAGCTTTTGGGTAAAAAAATAATCGATGCAGGAAGAGATTAGTTTTCATCTCCAATTTATTTTAGCCCAGCACTATCAATAATAAAGTCTATTATAGTTTCCAAGCCCTTTCCAGACTTGAGGTTGCTAAAGATGAATGGCTTTTCCCCTCTCATCTTTCTCGAGTCGTGATCCATAATATCAAGATCTGCACCCACCATATCCGCAAGGTCAATTTTATTAATTATCAGAAGATCGGATCTCATTATTCCAGGACCACCTTTACGAGGTATTTTTTCGCCTGCCGACACATCGATAACATAAAGCGTTATATCCGCAAGTTCAGGGGAAAAGGTTGCAGCTAAATTATCACCACCGGATTCGATAAGAATAATTTCAAGTTTATCAAATTTTTTAGTCATCTCAGATACAGCAACTAAGTTCATAGAGGCATCTTCACGTATAGCTGTATGTGGACATCCCCCAGTCTCTACTCCAGCAATACGGTCTTTGGGTAAAACGCCCGCTTTCGTTACAAATTCAGCATCTTCTTTCGTGTAAATATCATTTGTAATCACAGCGACATCATATTTTGGATATAATTTACTACACAACGAAACAGCTAATGCTGTCTTACCTGATCCAACTGGACCCCCAATCCCCACTCTAATAGGTAAACTCATGATCTAAATAGCCTCGTATATTGATTTTGATGTTTTGAAGATGCCCAGTCAGAAATAAATACTGATGAGCCCAAGTCAGATAATGATAGACCTAGAGATTTATTTGTCATTTCTTCCACATTACCTTTCATTTGAAAAATTATTTTTTGAATTTCTGTTTGACCTATTGGCATAATCCTTAGAGCCGCAGATAAAATATTCGAAGTAAATGCATGAAGATAACCATGGAGTAATAGGTTTT
Organism: Rhodobiaceae bacterium; assembly: GCA_002699615.1. GTDB lineage: Bacteria > Pseudomonadota > Alphaproteobacteria > Rhizobiales > TMED25 > TMED25. Next base: position 2,985 of record PAAM01000012.1, read on the forward strand.
TTTCTACTTCAAAAATACCTCCCGCAACTCCTACAACACTCGGATATGTTATACAATCATCGAGCCTATTTAAATAAAAAGTTAAGTTTGAATTGGAATACACATCCATTAATATGTTTTTAAATGACACACCCTGTTGATAGCTCTCAAGTGCTATCTCTTTTGTAGGTTTTATCGCATTTGCAATCTGAGATATATAATCAAACTCCACACAATTATCACCAGCAACACTGTCATAAATGGAATTTATTATGATTGAATCATTGTAGCCTGTACCAAAAAATAACAAGTCCCTAATCCAGTTAAGAAGAGTGTCCGGATCTTTCACAAGGCCCTCTTCTACAGCGTATTCAAGACCGTGTGAATAAGCATAAGAACCGACAGGGTAAGATGGAGAAAACCATGTAAGGACGGTGTGCAGATCTGATAAAATCATATTTTTTTCATTTCCCATCCTAATGGCCCCCATAAGCTCCAGGCTCAGGATCAAATATATCCTCGCCGATCCTGACATTGGCACCTAGTTTGACAAGCATCTCGCTAATAACATTATTATTTTCAATTCTAATATTTCGGTTGTCTAATATTTGTAGTGCGCAATGCCGGTTGCCAATATGCCACGCGATGAGAGTCAAATGCGTATCACTCTTGCACTCTACATTTAATATCTTTTCCTTTGATGCTTGAATTTTTACCCACATATCATTATCCAGATAGAGTCCGTCATTATGCCTAACTTGAGTAACACTCTCAAAATTTATATTTATCAAATCTCCATTGTCTAGTTTTAGCTTTTTAAGTCTGAGAAATCGCTCTGATGCAGGTAATGTTATCGTATATTTAGCATTATCTATAGGCCATGTTCCTGCAATATGATGTGAATGTACGATCATCATAAAATTCCTAATACAAAAAATATCTCTGCGCCATTGGCAAAACTTGAGCTGGTTCACATGTTAAAATATCTCCGTCTGCCCTCACCTCATATGTTTCGGGATTAACCTCAATATTCGGCAAATAGCTATTATGAATCATGTCCAATTTTGAGATATTACGTGTATTGGTAACGAATTTTACAATTTTATTCATATCATGAGGCGGTTTTTCAATAATATTAAAATAAGACTGAGATACAAAGTTAATACAAGTGTATTTTTTAGCCATACCAAAATATCCAAACATAGGTCGATAATGAACGGGTTGAGGAGTTGGTATAGACGCATTAGGGTCACCCATCATTGAACCGATGATTTGGCCTCCTTTTATGATCCGATCCGGCTTTACACCAAAAAATTTAGGGTCCCATAAGACAAGATCAGCTAATTTATTCACCTCGACAGAACCCACATATTCTGAAATACCATGAGCAATTGCTGGGTTTATTGTATATTTTGCTATATATCTTTTACAACGAAAGTTATCATTTTCGCCTGACTCTTCTGGTAAATACCCTCTTTGAGATTTCATTTTTGATGCCGTCTGCCATGTTCGAATTATTACCTCTCCAACCCTACCCATAGCCTGACTGTCGGAGGCAATCATGGAAAATGCACCTAAATCTTGCAGTATATCTTCTGCAGCTATAGTCTCTGACCTTATTCTACTCTCAGCAAAAGCAACATCTTCAGGTATACGCGGGTCAAGATGATGACACACCATAAGCATGTCCAGATGCTCATCTATTGTATTTGCTGTGTATGGCCTGGTTGGATTAGTAGATGAAGGTAATACATTCTTGACGCCAACCAGCTTTATTATATCAGGCGCATGACCGCCTCCTGCACCCTCAGTGTGGAATGCGTGAATTGTTCGATCTTTAAATGCAGCAACAGTGTTTTCAACAAAACCAGACTCGTTCAACGTGTCTGTGTGAATTGCGACCTGAATATCCATTAAATCAGCAATCTCAAGGCAGGTATTGATTGCAGCTGGCGTTGTGCCCCAATCTTCATGCAGTTTTAAACCACAGGCACCAGCATCAACTTGCTCTTTGAGGGGATCTTTCATTGTTGAATTACCTTTACCAAAGTAACCAAGATTTACAGGAAAATCCGATGATGACTGCAACATTTTTTGGATATGCCAGGGCCCTGGGGTACAAGTTGTCGCATTCGTACCTTCCGAAGGTCCCGTTCCACCGCCCAGCATGGTTGTTATGCCAGAGTAAAGCGCTTCTTCAATTTGCTGTGGGCTAATAAAATGTATGTGAGCGTCAATACCGCCTGCTGTTATAATCTTCCCTTCTCCCGCAATAACATCTGTCCCAGGACCGATTATTATATCAATATTTTTTTGAATATCAGGATTACCAGCTTTACCAATTTGATGGATAAAACCATTAACAATACCGATGTCTGCCTTGATAATACCCCAGTGATCTATAATAATTGCATTGGTAATTACAGTATCGACAGCGCCATCTTTATTTGATATTTGGCTTTGGCCCATACCGTCTCTTATTACCTTACCTCCACCAAACTTAACCTCGTCACCATAGGATGTAACATCCTTTTCTATCTCAATTATAAGATCCGTATCCGCTAACCTTACTCGGTCTCCTGTAGTTGGCCCGTACATGGCAGCATATGATTTCCTATTGATTTTTCTAGCCATTTTTTAAGCCTATTTAACCTTCCCATTAATATGGCCGTTAAAACCATATACTTCACGCTTTCCATTGTAATCAATAATATCAACCTCTTTTATTTGGCCCGGTTCGAATCTTATCGCCGTTCCAGATGGGATGTCGAGTCTCTTACCAAGAGATAATTCTCTATTGAATTTAAGAGATGAGTTTACCTCATAAAAATGATAATGTGACCCCACTTGAATAGGTCTATCACCAATGTTACTGACCTCAATTTTTAATGATATGGAATTTTCATTAATAATGATGTCATCTTTTTTTAATAAAAACTCTCCTGGTTTCATTATTTCCCCCCCCTGATTGGATTGTGTATTGTTACAAGCTTTGTACCATCAGGAAAAGTAGCTTCTACCTGAATGTCATGTATCATTGAGTCTACCCCATCCATAACTTGAGATTTGCTTATAATTTTTGCACCGCTTGCCATCAGCTCACTTACTGTCTTGCCATCCCTTGCACCTTCAAGAACAAAATCTGATATTAAAGCGATAACTTCTGGGTGATTTAGTTTTACACCTCGATTTAATCTTTTTCTGGCGACATCAGCGGCTAATGATATCATTAATTTATCTTTCTCTCTTGGGGTAAGTCTCATTATTTATAAACCTTTGCTATTAAATCCACCACAGTTTCGGCATCTCATTTATCAAACCCCTTAGATTATTTCTTATCTTCATCCATATTTCTGCAAATTTTTTGCGAAGATTTAGTGGATTTGTGTAAATACCTCTAATTATAATCACACCATTTACACACGTAATGCTGAGGTAGTCGTGTGGGGACTTTTCTTCAATCATATTATTTAGTGCATCTAGGTCATCCTCGGGATTGGAAGTAAGAAAAATAATTGTAAAAAAACAGTTACAATTATTCAAACGCGCAAGGCTATTTCCCGCAGTCCTTAAATTATTATTAAGTAATATTGTGTCCATCCATCTCAATTTATTATTAGAGTTAATCTCGATCTTATCTTTTAAGAAGATATCATTTGGCCTTTCACCACTTGCTACCCTGCCTAAAACTACTATTTCACCCAATAAAGCTTCAGTATTTGATTTAGCATTTAAAGCTAAGCTTCTATTTAATTTTGCATTATCATAAATTATTGTCTCTTGCGGAAGCCACTCAAACCACGAGTTACTACCAAGATTTATTTCGTTTCTTATATTCGCGGTAAGATTGTTATATGTTGGATATATTTTTTCCGCAGCTTGAGGAAAAACTCTAGCTTTAGTATTATCTTTAATAGTTACATTTACATGGTGAGTGTCACCAGATACAACACCACCAGATATATTAACGAGGCAGGCGGTCTGAATATCATCAAAACCATCGTCGTTTGGATACGCTCTCAGCGGATTATTAGACCTTAAATCTGTGATTTCTTTACTATCAAAGATTATTTTAAGTTCGCCCGAGGCTCTTTCAAGTTTATTTTTTTCAAAGCGTAAGATAGCGGTACAGCTCCTCTTTTTTCATTTCGTTGCCCTTGCCGCTCTTTACCACTCGCCCCCTATTAATTATATAATATTCATCGGCTAGGTCTTTTGCAAAATCGAAATTATGTTCAACTAATATTACACCAAGACGTTCATCTGTAACCAGATGCTTAATGACTTTTCCAATATGTTTGATTATTGATGGCTGTATTCCTTCGGTTGGTTCATCCAGTAATAATAACTTGGGTTTGGTCACAAGCGCCCTGGCTATTGCCAATTGTTGCTGCTGACCACCAGATAAATCACCCCCGCGTCTATTCTTCATATCTTTTAAAATCGGAAAGAGCTCATATATTTCATCGCTTATCACCCTATCGTTTCTCTTTAATACGGAATATCCAGTCTGAAGATTCTCCTCTACAGTAAGAAGCGGAAATATTTCCCTTCCTTGTGGGACGTATGCTATACCATTACGTGCACGTTGCGCTGGCGTATGTTTTTGAATTTTAAGATCATTCAAAAGAATATCACCGGAGTTAGATTTTTCGATTCCCATGATTGTCTTTAGGAGTGTAGATTTTCCTACGCCATTCCTGCCTAATATGCATGTAACAGAACCCTCTTTTGCGAGCATGGACAACTCAAATAATATTTTGCTTGCTCCATATGAAAAGTCAACATTTTCGATCTTCAGCATCTATCTCCCCAAATACACGTCAATAACTTCTTTATTTTGTTTAAGAGCTTCCATGGTACCTTCAGCTAATACAGACCCATCATTTAGGACAGTTACTGGACAATTGAGCGACTCAACAAAATCCATATCATGTTCAATCACAATAACGGTCTTTTCTTTTGAAATTACTTTTAAAAGCTCGGATGTTCTTACCCGTTCCTCATCTGTCATTCCTGCAACTGGCTCATCTAACATTAATAACTCCGCTTCCTGTGCTAGTAGCATACCAATTTCGAGCCATTGTTTTTGTCCATGTGATAAGAGACCGGCCTTTTGGTATATAAATTTATCAAGACCAATTTGATCAATGACATGCATCAAGAATTCATTATCTAAATTTTTTTGGTTATAGAAAAAGGAGTTAATAATATTCTTCTTTCTAAAAGCGGCCAATTTTAAATTTTCAAATACGCTTTGATCTGGAAAAATAGATGGTCTTTGAAATTTACGTGCGATGCCAAGCCCAACAATGGCAGCTTCATCGTATTTTAAAAGATTTATTGACTCCTTGTAAACTAACTTACCTGAAGTTGGTCGTGTTCGGCCTGTTATAATATCCATAAAAGTTGTTTTACCTGCTCCGTTAGGACCAACAATCGCTTGCATGGACTTGTAATAAATTATAAACGATAAAGAATTTAATGCCTTGAAGCCATCAAAATCAACGGTGATACCATCTATATAGAGAAGCTCTTTTTTAGTTATACCGGTCATCAACCACCCCAATTTTTTTATATTTGATGAGATCATGAGCCAAACCTACAACGCCACGTGGGAGAAATATTGTAACCAATACAAATAGAGCGCCCAGAAAGAAAAGCCAGTATTCGGGAAAGTAGACTGTGAAAAAAGATTTAGCAAGATTTACAAGGATACCGCCCACAACAGCTCCATAAAGCGTACCCCGTCCGCCTAGAGCTACCCAAACTACAATTTCAATAGATTTAACTGGAGAAAATTCACCAGGATTTATTATACCGACCTGAGGAACATAAAGAGCACCTGCTATTCCCGCTAAAACACCAGAAATAATAAAGAGAACCAATTTAAAATGCTCGACCCTATAACCTAAAAAACGAATTCTATCTTCTTGGTCGCGTATCGCCGTTGTAACTTGGCCAGCATGTGATGATATTAATTTTTTAGAGAGATAATAGCCTATTCCAAGAGCGATAACTGATAGTAAAAAGAAAGCAAGCTTCGTCCTCGTATCTTGCAATGAGAATCCAAGAATATCTTTAAAATCGGTTAGGCCATTATTTCCACCGAAACCAAGGTCGTTCTGAAAAAAAGCAAGCATAAATGCAAATACCATAGCTTGAGTTATAATCGAGAAGTAAACACCGGTCACTCGAGATCTAAAGGCAAACCAACCAAATATAAACGCTAAGAAACCTGGCACCAGGACGATCATAAGCATTGCATAAAAGATACTATCGAAACCATACCAAGCGAGAGGTAATTCTGTCCAATTTAAGAAAACCATAAAGTCAGGTAATACCGGGTCACCATATACACCCCTTGGTCCAATTTCTCGCATTAAATGCATACCCATACAATAACCGCCCAAAGCGAAAAAAGCTCCATGACCTAAACTTAAAATACCGCAGTATCCCCAAACCAAGTCTAGCGATAAAGCCAATAGACCGTATGTTAAATACTTCCCAAAGAGAGAAATATGATAATCAGAGAGATGAAAAAAACTATCAGGAGAGGTAAAAATATTCAAGATCGGTACAAGAGCACCAATAAAAACTAATATGTAGAGAAAAATTCTTAATTCAAAATCGCCTGTAAACATACGATTACGAATAAATGTGGCATTTAAGCTCATTGATTTACCTCAGCTGCACGGCCTTTTAGCGCAAACATACCCCGTGGTCGTCTTTGAATGAATAAAATTACAAAAACTAAGACAAATATCTTAGCTAGTACAGCGCCAGCATATGGTTCGAGGAATTTATTTCCTACACCAAGCATAAACGCACCTGTTAGGGTACCCCATAGGTTACCGACACCGCCAAAAACTACTACCATAAATGAGTCGATTATGTAACCTTGACCCAAGTTTGGCCCAACATTGGTTATTTGAGACAATGCAACGCCGGCTATTCCCGCAATTCCTGATCCAAGGCCAAATGTTAAAGAGTCAATCCAACCTGTTTTTATACCCATAGCCCTTGCCATAGACCTATTTTGCATAACCGCTCTAACCTCGGTTCCAAAATGTGTTTTTTTCAAAATAAGCCACAACGAGAAAAAGACTATCAAACCAAAGATTAGGATATAAATACGGCCATAGGATAAACTTAATGCAGGATGAACCTCAAACATACCACCCATCCATGTTGGATTAGAAACAGGCATATTTATTGGTGAGAATATTGATCTTACTAATTGTTGTAAAAATAATGAAATCCCGAAAGTTGCAAGTAATGTTTCAAGAGGTCTTCCATAAAGATAACGAATTATACCTCTCTCTAATATTATCCCTACACTTCCTGCAACAAGAAATGCGAAAGGTATTGCAATGAATAATGAGTAATTAATTAGATTAGGTAAAAATAATTGCACAACATAGGTTGCATATGCACCCAGCATTATCATTTCTCCATGTGCCATATTGATAACACCCATTACGCCAAATGTGATAGCGAGGCCAACAGCCGCTAAAAATAATATTGAACCCAAACTTAATCCAAAGAATAAATTTTCAATCAATTTAAAAAAACGTAAATTATTTTCAATTTTTGACACAATGTTTTCTGCTTTAATTAAATTTAATCTAATTTGTTCGCTGCCATCATTTGGATCTGAAATCTGAATATATTCATTTATTATAGATTGAACTTTGGGATCTGTTTTAGTGTTCTTTTCGAAGTACCCCAAACTTATTGACTGCACCACAGGGTCATCGGATAGCAGACCAAGACGTGCTTCGGTTAGCTTTAATTTTTCAAGTACCCTATTATTTTCTTCGATAGCAATCGCCTGTTGGATAACAACGTATAATTCTGGCGAATTACTCTTAAATATTATTTCGGCAGCGTTAATCCTCTTATCGGGGTCATCGACCTTCAGGGATGATTTTGCAATAACATTTTTAATATATTTTCTTAAATTATTATTTAGACTGATACGCTTAACCTCACGTTTTCCAAGGTTTCCTAAATTTGCACCAGTGATTACATCAATAACCTCAAAACCTTCTTCATTTTTTGCGGTAAATAGTACCTGTTTTGTCTTTTTATGATAGTAGAGAGTGCCTTCACTCATGGCATTTAAAATATTTATACCAATCTCATCTTCAATTGTGCCTAGGGTATCTATTAATTTTTCTTTTTCAGCAAATTTTGCCTTAGGTAATGCGCTAAGGACTTCTTCTAATGTTTGTGTGTAGGACTGCGATGATCCTACACACAATATTATAAATAGCATAACTATGAAATTTGGGAGATTTCTCATATAAAGTTACTGCTATTATTGTCAAAATTAATAATTTTGACCTGAACATTCACCGGTTGTAATATTATAATTACCGCAACTTACTGGTGATGTCCAATCTGCAACAATCACAGATGACTCTGGCAGATAGTCTGTCCATGCGTCTCCAATAACACCTGCTGGTGTTTCGTAAACTATTTCAAACTGACCATCGTCAAGAATCTCTCCGATGAGAACTGGCTTAGTTAAGTGATGATTTGTATTCATGACTGCAGTTCCGCCTGTTAAATTTGGAACGGTAAGTCCATACATTGATGGTCTCACGTCATCAACCTCAGTTGTACCTGCGATCTCAACAGCTTTAGCCCACATATTGAAACCAATAACCGTCGCTTCCATTGGGTCATTAAATGTACGATCAGGATTATCTGTAAATTCATGCCATGCATCAATCATCTCGTCATTTACATCAGCTTCCGCACTCATGAAATAATTCCATGCCGCTAAGTGTCCAACGAGAGGACCGGTATCTAATCCAGCCAACTCCTCTTCACCAACAGAAAAAGCGACCACTGGTATTTCTGTTGCATCTATACCCACATTACCAAGCTCTTTGTAAAACGGAACATTTGCATCTCCATTGATAGTTGAAATAACACCAGTTTTTTTACCTGCAGTTCCAAACTCTTTAATGTCAGCAACAATTGTCTGCCAGTCTGAGTGACCAAATGGAGTATAATTTATCATTATATCATCTGCTGATACACCACTTGATAGTAAGTATTCCTCTAGTATTTTGTTTGTTGTTCTTGGATAGACATAGTCAGTACCAGCCAAAACCCATCTTTCAACTCCTAGATCATTCATGAAATAATCTACCGCGGGTATTGCTTGTTGGTTTGGAGCTGCGCCTGTGTAAAATACATTTTTTGAAGACTCTTCACCTTCATATTGAACAGGATAGAATAGAAGTCCATTTAGTTCTTCTATGACGGGCAACACTGATTTTCGAGAAACAGAAGTCCAGCATCCAAATATTACATCAACATCGTGAACTTCAATGAGCTCTCTTGTTTTTTCTGCGAATAATGGCCAGTCGGAAGCGGGATCAACAACAACGGCTTCTAACTCCATGCCAAGAAGTCCACCTGCTTCATTTTGCTTTTCTACCATCATTAAGACAGTATCTTTAAGTGTAGTCTCGCTTATTGCCATTGTGCCCGATAGAGAATGTAAGACACCAACTTTAATCTTTTCAGCATTTGCGTTACTAACACCTACACACAACAATACGGTTGCTATGAGTGTGTATATCTTATTCATATAACTTATCCTTTCTAATTTTGATTTTATAATTAACAGATACTAGTGAGTATGCAAAAACTATGCCAACCGAGAAAAATATCTTTTCAAATTAATTAGAAGGGTTTTTTTTCTGGTTACAAGAATATGCGCAAAGACCAGACCAGGTAATGCTTTAATCAGTTTTTTGTAATAAAAAAAATTTAAAATATATGCAATGTTTGAAATTTGCAAATAATCACAGTGTCTATGTTATGTGCACAGAAAATTAAAAAAGTTTATTTATTGTTCAGTGATTATTGTCTTATTGATCATTTTTAGAATGACTCTCTAAATAAAGCTCATCGAAGTATTTAAATAAACCTTTTCCTCTATTTTCGAGAACCTCTTTTATGCATTCAAAGATTGTTATTTGGCCTTGGTTACTTGTCATGTTCTTAATTTGCATATTACTAAAACCATTATCAATTAGTTTTTGATCAATAGAATCAATAATTTGTATGAGTTTCCTCATATTAATATCGAACCATACCTTTCCTAAGTCACTGTAGCTATCAGGAAAAATATAATGCCCATCATTTAATTGTTTTAAATGTAATATTCTCTCAGCTATTTCCTGTAATACTGGTACGCCTCCAATGGAAGTTATTGCATCCCTAATATCTAGTAAATATGTTTTGCCATCAGAGCTTATTTTCTTTTTTTCCCACGGAATTGGTTCCGATGAGAAAAAAGGAAGGTCGGGACCAACCAGAGGTTTATTGGCTTCTCTATGCACAAGCAACACATGATCAATATCTCCTAGAAGTAGATAGGAGAGTTTCTGACGTAAGGTTGGTTTCTCTATGCCTGCATCTAATAAATCTAATTCTGCCTGCCCTAGCATATCCTTTCTTTTCATAGAACTCTTATATTCAACAATTTTTTTTAGACCTTTTTGATCGAGGGCTTTAGATATCAAATCCTTATTTGCGCTATCTGGAACCATTCCATGCATACCACTTAAATAGTTTACGATTCCGGGATATAATGTTGAGTATTGATCTCGGCCCTCCAAAATATTCCATAATGATATTGCTGCTTGCCCTGTGGTGTTTGCAGCGTAAGGGGTTACTTGAGTTGGCTGCCCCAAATCCTTGAGGATTTTTTTTTGTTGCTTATATATTTCTGATTGAATTTTTTCCCATTTATTAGGATCATTCTCAAGTTCTAGAATTCGGGCGAGGTTATCAACGAGGCCGGGTATTGATTTCAGAGTAGATGATGCACCCCCTGGTACCCTAGCATCATACATAGTATCTAAAAGCTCTTTATCATATGCAGTTTCATATTCCCTGTATCGGAATCTAAGCCTTAAGAGTGAGTCCAAGCTATCTTTTATGGCCTGATTGTCTAGTTCCGGTGCATGAATATTTACGCTTGGGTCTGGATAGTTGGATATTAATTCTGCCATTTTTGTCATGCTTGGTTGTGCTGTAGAGCCTGAAAGTGCGGGATGCTGAACATCAATAGTTATAGTTTTCTTATTTAATAGTGATGCAAGTATTGCTGAAATATAACAGGCTGGGGCCTCTCCATATGTTGAGTGAGCATGAATTGTAATCTCTTGCTCTGGAAATCTGTTAATTAATTGAGATGTTAAAGTGTATACAAATTCAGGATTCAACCTGCCACTGGCAGACTTTAAATAAAAACCCTGATGCCCGAGATCTACTAATTTTTTTGCAAACTTTAAGCAACTAGAAATCGTAATATTTGGATTATCCTCAATACAGATAGTCCCATTAGCTATAACGTTATAGCCTTTTTCCTGCGCCCTCTTTACAGCCTCGCATACACCAATGAGTGGCACATGGTCATTCATCCCATGAAAGTTATGGAATACATTTATTCCCATCTTTGCGAATTCGAGAATAACACCTTCCACAACATCATATGAATATGGCTCGTAACCAAATAAAAAAACTCCCCTTACTAATGCAGATTGTTTTACGCCGTGTCCTCTGAAATGGGTTATAATTTTTTCGACTTCATTCCATTCGTCACGTCCCTTTTTTGCGAACAAGTCAAAAAAAGTACCTCCGGCAGTTTGTATCATGTCGCAATTGGTTTGGTGTGCGGTCGGATATGATTGAATAATCTCATCTGCTGATGGATTTGTTCCCATTAAGGATTGTATTCCGTCTCTTAAAACATCGTGAAAACGAATGAGTTTCATTTCTGTAAAGCCCGCATAAGATTGACTAATAAATAGTGTATAGCATAGACACAGAAATTGATCAAATAAGTGCAGAAACAGCTATCTAATGTTTGTTCTATTAAAGTTATAAAAATATAAATTTTTTAAATTTACTTTTTAAAAATTTTCAAACATAAATATAAACTATGAAGATACCATGGATATTTCATCAAGATTACGATATTCCCTTACCCAAAAATCATAGGTTTTCATCCTCTAAGTTTGGTGACCTATATACTCTTTTAATAGATACAGAGCTCTCAAAGAATGCTGAGGTTTTTATTCCTGCCCCAGCAAAAGAAATTCAATTAATGAAAGTGCACACACAAGAATATATAAATAAGATAAAAGATGGTAATTTATCCATGAAAGAGGAAAAGGTCCTTGGATTACCCTGGTCAGAAACCCTCTCAAAGCGATCATATTTAGCGGTAAACGGAACATATCTTACGTCTGACCTAGCTCTCTCGCATGGTATTGCTTGCCATCTTGCGGGGGGTACGCATCACGCCTACTCGAATTATGGCTCTGGATTCTGCGTATTTAATGACTTAGCATATGCTGCCAAAAATATGATTTCAGAGGGTAAATGTAAAAAAGTATTAATAATTGACTGTGATGTTCATCAGGGTGATGGTACTGCAGATATTTGTAAAGATGATAAAAATATATTTACCTGCTCAATTCACGCGTCTAATAATTTTCCAACTATAAAAGCAAAAAGTGATTTTGATATTGCCCTAGATGATACAATTTCTGATGAAGATTATCTAAAAAAGATTCAGTCCGCCATCAATATATGCAGCAAAGAGATTAAACCAGATTTAGTACTATATGATGCTGGTGTTGATGTGCATAAGAACGATAAACTTGGCCGATTGGATATTAGTAGCGAATATATGTTTAAAAGGGATTTAGAGGTTCTCAATTTTTTTAAGAAAAAAAATATACCTATTGCGACAGTCATTGGAGGCGGATACTCTAATGATAATTTCGAACTTGCCGAGAGACATAGTTTGATTTTTTATGCTGCTAACCAAGTCTTTAACCAGAAAATATAAGTAAAGAGATTCAATTGAGGTTGCAAGATGTTCAAGCGTGCATATATATCTATAAAGGTGATTTTATGTATATAGTTTTGAATAATTTTAAAATCAAAATTGGTTGTGAAAAAGAATTTGAAAAGGTATGGAAAAGTCGTGATAGCCATCTCGATGGTGTACCTGGATTTATTGATTTTCACTTAATTAAGGGGCAAACTCTCAAAGACCATACCATGTATGCTTCACACAGTACGTGGGAAAGTCAAAACTCATTTTATGCTTGGGTTCATTCTGAGTCATTCCGGCTTGCGCACAAAAATGCAGGGAAACACTCCAATTTATATCTTGGGCCACCGCGCCTTGAAGAATATACCGTAGTTATATAATTTGATTGAAAATGACTGATATAGTATGGTTCAAAAGAGATCTAAGGGTCAATGATCATGAGCCATTATATCTAGCTTCAAAAAAAAACAAGATAATACCACTCTATATCATTGAGAATGATTTTTGGAAGCAGCCCGACGTAAGTGATAGACACTATAACTTTTTAGTCGAGTCACTAAATGATTTAAGTTCTTCGTTGCAAAATTTGGGACAAGAATTGATTATAAGAGTTGGCGATGCAGAGAAAATTTTCACGAAGCTAATTGAGGAGCATAGTATTCAAAATATCTGGTCTCATGAAGAGACTTGGAATAACTGGACTTATGAAAGAGATATGAGGTGCCGAAGACTATTCAGCAAAAAAAATGTGAGATGGAATGAAATCCACGTAAATGGTGTATTCCGTGGGTTAAATGATAGGAAATCTTGGGCTAGAATGTTTTACAAGGAGATGAATAAAATACCTTTTGGTAGACCCGAAAAGTTAGATATTATCAATATTAAATCTGAAAATATTCCAAGCGCAGATGACCTCAGTATAAGATCAATTGAGTGCCCCTACAGACAGTTCGGCGGTGAGAAAGAGGCACATAGTCTAATTGATAGCTTCCTCACATCCAGATCATATGACTATTCTAAAAATATTTCATCGCCATTATACTCTCATGAGACATGTTCAAGGTTATCTACCTATCTCGCCTTTGGAAACATCTCACTTAAGCAGGTTTTCTATATTACCAAGGTTGCGACAGATAACGCTAAGAATAATAAAGACAGTAACAATATTTTGAATTTTCGATCTATAAATGCATTCAAAAGCCGTCTGAGGTGGAGATCCCACTTTATTCAGAAGCTGGAAGATCAACCAAATATTGAAAGTCAAAATCTACACGATGCTTATAATGATATTAGACAAGCCCATTTCAACGAAGAGTTTTATGTTGCTTGGAGAGATGGGAAAACAGGGTTTCCATTAATTGATGCTTGTATGCGTTCTTTGATACAGACAGGTTGGATTAATTTTCGCATGAGAGCAATGCTGGTCAGTTTTGCTAGCAATAACCTATGGCTTGACTGGAGAAAATTTGCACATCATTTATCAAACATTTTTACAGATTATGAGCCAGGAATCCATTATTCACAAATACAGATGCAATCAGGTACGACAGGTATAAATACAATCCGTATATATAACCCCGTCAAACAAAGTTATGATCAAGATAAAGATGGGGTTTTTATTAAAAAATGGGTTGGTGAACTCGAAGATTGCCCAATTGAATATCTACATGAGCCATGGAAACACGAGACGAAAAAATTTACATATACGAGCCGAATAGTTGATGAAAATGAAACACGAAAAAAAGCATCAAGTCAGTTGTACTCAATAAAATCGAAAATAAGAAATTCTGAAACTACAAAAAAAATACTGAAGAAGCACGTAAGTTGATGATTTATTTTCTTTTTCCAGGTCGACCAGTTCGAGGATCTAGCCTGCCCTTTCTTTTTTTTATATGAAATTGCCTTCTTTTTGCCCTTCGATACTCTCTAATCTCACTTTTCATATGATTGTCCTCTAGATACTATTGATTTAATGTATCTTTTTAGCCATTCAAGTATTTAATTTTAAAAAATGACTTTCTATAGCCGTTTACTAACCAGTTAAGGGGTGTGAATTTTATTGTTACGTAATACAGAATCACCGAAACAAAAAAACCAATCAATATAGATAAGATAAAAATACTGACTTGATTTAGCCCAAAGATATATAGTTCTGCGCTAATAATGGTTACAGGAGCTAGATGCAATATATATACCGGATATGATAATTCTACAAACCATTTTAAGGTATTATTATTAGACTTAATGTAACGAGTAGAAATTGATATTAAAAAAATAATCCACGTTATTGTATTTATTTGTTTTAGTAGATTATTCACAATGACAACCATCGGATTAAATTCTGTATGTTTAAATATATCAGATCCAGCCTGAGTGAAACTAAAATCATATTTGGTCATTTCAAACATTAGATGATTTACGTAAAGAAAAAGAGAGAAAAAAAATACGGATAAGAGCCCCATAATCATCACGAGCCTCTTGCTTTGCAGTATTTGAAATAGTTGTTGATTTGAATATAAAAGTGCGCCCAACAAATAAAATGGTAAATAATAAATGAGAGCTCCAATACTTAAATCTAAGTATGTATCGGGTGGATAAAAGAGCAATGGCGATAAAGTGCCATCCATAAGAATTGATAATTGTCCAATCACAATTAATAGGAGTAACATTACCATCCATCCTCTAATTGTTAATTTTTTTGAAATGAGTATCCGAAATCTACTAAAAAGGCAAAGGAAAGAAAAGCTAATAATGAATATAAACAAATAATATAAAAACCATAAGTGATTTAGAGTAAGATCAAAATTTCCATCTAGGATATCAAAGAAGGCGGAAAAAAATAAACAGGTAAGGCCAATTCGAATAAACCTATCTAAGGTATATTTTTTTAGCCCGATCTTGTTAATTAATAAAACTGAAAAAAAACCTGACAGAAGAAAAAAAATAGGCATTCTCCATATCGTAATAAAGTCTAACATATGCCAGATCCAATTTTCTGCAGGCTCAATATTCTCTATGGCAAATTCAGATGCGGCTTCTGGAAAGTAAAAAATGAGTGGGGCATGGACTGCGAGCCCTAAAAGCATTGCTATAGATCTTAAAAAATCAAAACTATAATTTCTAGCCTGTTCAACCAATTGACCTGACCTGATTCAGAATTTAATAATATTAATAATAGATTCCGTATTTTTCATCTGATAACAACTCCACCAAATCTGGGGCTTTTTCACGCATTTTTTCAGGGTCTGATAGTTGCCATTCTTCTTTTATATCTTTGGCCCTGCCCTCTTGTTGACCACGCAGAGATGTAATCGCCCAATAAGTAAATTCAGTAACCTGGCACGAATAAGTACAACTGCGATCATCGTATGTATAATATGCACCATGAGGATACTTTCTTCTCGCTTTTTCAAAATAACCGCCCCGGGCTATATCCATCAATTTAGCAATGTATGAGTCTTTATTTTGACCAAATATATCAGGGTATGCTTGGGCGTATCCCATATGAGTGATGAGATGAAGACCTTCCTCAATAGTTGGATCCCACCCACTGCCACTCATATTCATCTCATTTGTAAAAACAGCTAAAAAATTACCATACTTACTTTCAACTGCATGCATACATCTGTCCTGATCATCCTTCTCGCAATTCCAACCTTTCGCATCAAATATGGGCATAAACTCATCATATACCTCCTCAGACCAAAAAACGTCATCGAATGTACGCTCCCCTCTGCCATTACGGAACACAGCATATACACTTCCAGTTGATATAACCCTATCTATTGCTGGTTGATTATCAACTATACCATCATCATTATAATCAATGAGACCATCCATAACTTTCTTCGCATGCTCAAGATATTTTTGATCCACATCAGGCATGGCGCATATCTTCACACCGAAACTATCCGCGATTTTTATATCAGGTATATCAGGGCAATCTGAAATTGCAGGCCCGCTAAAAAAAAGAACTAAGAAAATTGTTATTGGTAAATATTTATAGCACATATAGCTTGCGTTCAATTGATGATTAATCACCATGGTACAGCTTTTAATGGATGATGCAATTATTACTGTAAATATATTAAATGTTATAAACTAGATCTAGTCGACTGGTATTAAATCAGGATTAATATTGAAATCAACTTCATTAATTGAGTTACCGCGTCTAATCTCATCATAATATACAATTTGCGTTGGTAATTTTGCCCCTTTCCCTATTTCTTTTTGGTAGCGACTAATAAAACTTCTATAAATGCCGTATTTAAAGTAGGTTGACTCTGGCATGAAATTTATAGGTGATTTATTTATTACATGCACCTTTGTTCCATTTAACCATACATCCATTCTTTTATTCTCGTAATCTAAGCAAAAAGAGATATCAGTCCATTTCCCTTTAATATGCTTGAGCTTAATAAGCGGATATTCTCTTTTTTTATCAATTACATTATCAGATGAACCTGACAGCTCATGCCAGCCAAAAATTAATCTCCCCCTTTTTGCTCCTATTTGAATTAACGGTGGAAATGATTTTAACCCACTCGCAGACCCCTTAGGACCACCCTTTTGATGGACTTGACCTAGGTCTGTGTTTGTTGGATGCAGGTCAATAAAATCTTTATCTAATTTAATACTATAGGCAAGGCACTCTGTACCGCTTGGTTTTTGTGTGGGCCTCGATGAAAATTCAACTCGTTCGCGATCATTTTCGCAATCATTCCAGCCATCATCTCCAAAACAATCTCCATCCTTTAGTTCAAATCTTTGGTAAAATTGCCCCCTACGAGCCACTGATCCATCTTTGATGTATTCATAATTATATGAATTTTGACCCATATAGTTGGTATGAGTTTTGAAACCTGAATGTTTTGGCGCACTTAATGCAAGCTTGCCATTATCGGTGGTATATGTTTTTGATATGCCATCAGTTGGTAGAATAACTACAAAAGTTAGAGTCAGAAATAACAATATTCGTATATAAGTCACATTGTAAAGATTAATTACACATCAATTATTGGTCAAGGTTAATTCAATTTTTTCTTCTATAATTAGCTTAATTATGCAATGATAATTGGATATTAATTACTCATTGGAAAATTTTTATGTTCCGAAACATGAGAAATATAAAGTCACTTTTTATTATAATTATTTTTACGACCTCTCTATCAGCATGTAAAATTGATTTTGAAGGTGATATTTATACATCCGATCTTATGGATGTCCTTGAAAATAGGAGTCAAATTGATATCCCAATGCTTGTAAGTTTCCAAGTATCATCTTGTGATGAGGACTTATATGATCTGCATAGTACGCTGAGTGATTATTTCTTAGAGTATAGTTATATTGGCTGCGAGGTGGGAAACGACTTTATGTCATATGTAACCTCAAGGGTTCGTGTACCAATCAATTCCTCTCAAGATGATTTTGAAAATACAGATAGCCTAATTGGTTATTTGGTACAAGAATTTGATGATGGTATTTATGTTTATACGATGCTGAATCAATTATCTTTTGACATGCTGAGTAACTATGTTGAGTCGCAAACATTCCAAAGTCTTGATTTAAGCGAAAGCAGTTTGATTGTGAATGTGCATAATGACCTTCGATATTTAAATCTATCTGTATTCCCAGGATTTGTTGATGGTGATCCCACTGTTTTTATTGAAGACTACGAAATGGAAAAAAGGGATATCTTAACCATACTAAACTCAGACTCAAGCGCAGCTCATCTGCAAATATATGGCTGGTCACCAATATTTTATATTCAAAATAATGTAATTTAGATCATTAGAATATTATACCAAATATGAATAAATTAATTTGTTTTTACCGGATCCAGCTATTATAACTAAAATATGAATATTATATCCCAAATCGGAGATACTCCACTTATCTACTTAAAAGAGGTTTCGGAACTTACGTCATGCGATATTTATGGAAAGGCTGAATTTCTCAATCCTGGATTATCTGTAAAGGACAGAGCAGCACTCAGTATAATTGAAAACGCGGAGAGACGTGGTGATTTAAAAAAAGGTGGAACAATTGTTGAGGGTACCGCAGGTAATACCGGAATTGGTATTGCACTTGTGGCTAATGCAAAAGGTTATAATGTTAAAATTATAATACCCGATACACAGAGCCAAGAAAAATTTGATACGTTAATTGCGCTGGGTGTAGAACTCATAAAAGTACCTGCTGTACCTTTTTCAGACCCCAATAACTACCAACATGTTGCTCGGAGAATCGCGGAAGAAGAAATAAAAACAAATCCAAATGGTGCTATTTTCGCAGATCAATGGAATAACCTAGATAATATGATGGCACATTATACGACTACCGGCCCTGAGATTTTATCCCAAACTAATAACCAAGTAGATGGTTTTATATGCTCAGTTGGCACTGGGGGGACCCTTTCAGGTGTTTCAAGGTATTTAAGGGAAAAGAAAACTGATATCCAAATTGGGATTGCTGATCCAAAAGGAGCTGCCATGTATAATTTCTTTCAGAATAATAGGGTCGAACCGTCTTCTGGCAATTCAATTTCAGAAGGCATTGGCCTTGGAAGAGTGACCCCTATAATAGAGGAGATTGATAAAGTTGATTACTGCTATTCAATAAAGGACAGCGATGCGCTACATTATATCTATAATCTTGTAAAGAACGAGGGTATAATTTTAGGTGGATCTAGTGCTATAAATATTGCTGGGGCTGTTAATTTAGCAAAAGATATGGGCAAAGGGAAAACGATTGTTACCATATTATGCGACCATGGGAGTCGTTACCAGAGTAAAATATACAATCAAAAGTTCCTAGCAGAGAAAGATCTTCCAATACCTGAGTGGTTAAAAAATTAATTCTCAATTAATTTGCCGTCAATTATCTTAATAACGCGATCAGACCTTTCAGAGAGTTTTAAGTTGTGCGTCGCCAATAATACGCCTGTATTCTTTTCTCGAGCGAGTGATATAAACTGGTCAAACACAATCTCAGCTGTTTTACTATCAAGATTACCCGTAGGCTCGTCCGCAAGTAAAATATCTGGATTATTTGCTAATGCTCTACAAATTGATACCCTCTGCTGTTCGCCACCCGAGAGTTGAGAGGGTAGATGATTTATTCTGTCCCCTAACCCTAAGTTATTTAAAAGCTCTGCCGCTTTATTTTTTGAATATGTTTTATCATAACCTGATAACCGCATCGGAATGGCAACATTGTCAGTCGCGCTAAAATCAGATAGCAAATGGTGGAATTGATAAATAAAGCCAACTGACATTCTCCTGGAGATTGTCCTACCAAAATCAGTCATCTTAGAACACTTAACGTCATTTATATATATTTCACCACTATTTGGTTTTTCAAGAAGCCCAGCTATATGCAGTAATGATGATTTACCAGACCCCGAATTACCAACGAGAGATATGATTTCCCCCCTCTTCATATCTAGATTTATATTATTTAGGACATTTATCTGGTTATTGCCTTGTGAATATATTCTTGTGATATTTTCTAAAGATAGCACTATATCTGATTGATTTTGAATGCGATTATTCATTTCTTAAAACCTCAACAGGGTCTATTTTTGATGCTTTCCATGATGGATAAATAGATGCTAATATTGAAAATGATAAAGCCATTGTAACAACAGATAGTAATTCATAATTATCTATCTCGGCGGGCAACTTTGCTAGGTAGTACATTTCAGGTGAAAAAAGCTCTGTTCCTGTTATTTTTGAGATAAATAATCGAATTGCATCAATATTTTGGCAAAATAATATCCCAATTATCACTCCTAACGTTGTGCCAGCGACTCCAATAAAGGACCCTGTGATAAAAAAAATCCTAATTATTGAATTTTTTGATGCGCCTATTGTTCTGAGAATTGCAATATCAGAATTTTTATCTTTCACAAGCATAATAAGACTTGAGATGATATTTAAACCTGCAACTAAAACAATCAAAGAGACAATAATAAACATCAAATCCCTTTCCACTTCCAGCGCTGTAAAAAATGTTTTATTCTGATCCCGCCAGGAGGATACGTAACCAACCCCATCAACAATTTCACGTATTTTAATAAGAGCTAGATCTATTTGTTCAGGGTTATCTAAAAATACCTCAATTGTATTGACTTTATTTTTTTTGTTGAAGTATTTTTGTGCCTCTTGCAAGGGCATATAAACAAAATTTGAGTCATATTCTGACATGCCAATATTAAATATACCTGTTATTGGGTATGACTTTATCCTTGGGGTCGTTCCAAATGGCGTTTGTGATCCTTTTGGTGAGATTAGTGTTAGTGAGTCACCTAAACCGAGCATAAGACTTCTTGCCATACCAGAGCCTATTAATAACCCCTCTTTATCTTGGTACCTATCGATGGTTAAACTTTCATCTATTTTTGGGACACGCTCAATATCCGTGTAATTTATTGCTTTAATAATCGCGCCAGCAGTTTGCTCGCCCGAGGAGACCATCACTTGGGAATAAATTGTTGGCACTACTGAATAAACATTATCAATAAATCCAATCTCTTCTCTAATTTCATCATAACGATCTATGTCAGAACCGTAAGACTGTATGGTTATGTGGCCATTTATACCTAGAATTTTATCCAGTAATTCTGAACGAAAGCCATTCATAACAGCAAGAACAATGATAAGCGTAGCAACACCTAACATGATCCCAATTAATGAGAATAGGCTGATAATTGAAATAAAACCCTCTTTCTTTTTGGAACGCAAATATCTGAATGCAATTTTCCATTCAAAAGAAGCAAATGGTAGCGTTTGCTTATTTATTTGAGCATTATTATCCATTGTNNAATTGCTTCAGAAACACATCGACATTAATTACTTGCACGTTACCCGTAGATCTTTCTTTTAATTCGAGTGTATTATTTTCGATGGATTTTTTTCCAAGTATTATTTGAATTGGCACTCCAATCAAATCGACTCTATTGAGCTTTTCCCCNACTGAACTGTTTGTATCGTCATATAGAACACTACTNACATCCGTTATTTTNTTGTAGATCGTATCTGATAGCTTAACTAAATTATCATCTTTAGTATTAAGATTTAAAAGAGCATAATCAAATGGTGAAATACTTTTTGGCCAAATAATACCTTTTTCATCATGGCTCGCCTCAATAATTGCAGCAACCAGCCGCGATACACCGATACCATAAGAACCNGATTGCATTGGGTTTATTTTGCCTTCACTATCTTGTACATTTGCTTTGAGTGGCTTTGTGTATTTATCGCCAAAAAAGAATACGTGACCGACTTCAATGCCTCTCATTTCCATCCTATTCTCTTTGCTAACCTTGTTTTCATAAGTACCCTGGTCATACATATCATCTGTAACGGAATAATACTTGGTCCATTCTTCGACAATATTTTTTGCATCATTATGATAATCAACATGCTCTGGAATTTCTAAGTCTAATATTCTTTTATCGATATAAACCTTACTCTCTCCCGTATTTGCTAATATTATAAACTCATGACTTAAGTTACCCCCAATGGGACCTGACTCAGCTTCCATTGGAATAGCTTTTAATCCCATTCTTTGAAAAGTCTTTAAATAAGATAAAAACATCTTATTATAAGATATTTTTCCTTCTTCTTCNCTAACATCAAAAGAATAAGAGTCTTTCATTAGAAATTCTTTACAACGCATAACGCCAAAACGAGGCCTTATTTCGTCCCTAAACTTCCATTGAATATGAAAGAGAATTTTTGGAAGAGTTTTATAGGATTTAAAGTAGTGACTTGATATATCTGTAATTTGCTCCTCATTTGTTGGGCCATAAAGTATATCTCTGTCATGCCTATCTTTCATTCTGAGCATCTCCGCTCCATAGTCATCATATCTACCACTCTTTTTCCACAAATCTGCAGATTGTATTGTCGGCATCAGTAGCTCTATTGCGCCTGCACGTACTTGCTCTTCTCTTACAATCTGTTCTATTTTCTTCAGAATTGCGTGACCGAATGGTAGCCAAACATAAATACCAGAACTCGCCTGTCTGATCATACCAGTACGTAACATCAATTGGTGCGAAATTATTTCAGCATCTTTTGGAAGCTCCTTTAATGTCGGCAAAAAGTATTCACTCAATCTCATATCTTCCTCAATTAATGCCCAATATTCCATCTATAGTTAGAATATTAAAATAAAAAATTGCAATTAAAATTAATAATATAATAATCGATACAAATGTTGTAATGATGAGTTTATATAATAAATTTGGATTGATGGGTACACTTCCGTGAATGCCTTCAATATCAATATTTCTGTCCATATGAGTCGTAATGTTTAAGGGTAAGACAATAAAAAATACTATCCACCATAAAATAAAAAAAATCCCGAATAATGTGAAATAATTCATAGTAAAGTCAACTTATACAAACGTCAAACAAACCTTTATAAATGGTTTTTTACCCCATAATCCAAATAAATGGTTCCTAATTGCTTTCTCAATATACCCTATCATAAAGTCATCGTCAGATTTTTTTGCTTTTGGAAGCGAGTCTAAAGCATCTTCAATTTTATATTCAATAGATTCTGATATATTATCAATATCTTCCATTCTATTTGGTATACCAAAGATTTCTACTATTGGATCAACNTAAAGAATTAAATTTTTATCCAAAACTAAATTAACAAAAACGATACCAGACTCCTGAAGCCGCCTTCTATCTTTTAGCGCTTTATCGGTTGGTGTGATAAATACATCCCCATCACGAAGGAAAAAATTTGGTTCACTTTGGTCCCAAAGTACTGGAGTTTCTGGAAAAAGTTTTATTAGATCACCATTCTTTGCAAATATTGGATTACTTATTTTATTTTCTTTTGCGACATTTATATGTTCTGCCAAATGGAATAACTCACCATGCATCGGTATCAATGTATCCGGTTTGAGCAAGTTATATAGCTTTTCAACTTCAGGTCTCGATGGGTGGCCGGTNGTATGAATATCCTGTGTTGAGTCATCAATAATACTCGCTCCAAATTCTATAATCTTATTTTTTAGATATCCAATTGAGTTTTCATTACCAGGTATAGTTTTCGAAGAAAATATAACTGTGTCATCTCTTGTTAAATTAATCATGTTATTTCTTCCATTTGCGATCTTACTAAGTGACGCATTTGGTTCACCCTGACTTCCAGTACAGATTAGCAAAATATCTTTTTTAGAGTTTTTAGCTATATCCTTTTCATCGATAAAAAAAATATCCTTATCTATGTATCCGCAAACCTTTGCCACCTTTACAAACCTTTTTATTGATCTACCGGATAAAATAACCTTCCTCTTGTTACTGTGAGCAGCATTTATAATCGATATTAGCCTTGATACGTTCGAAGAAAAAGTAGTTACAATTACCATACCTTTTATGTCTTTTATGGCCTTCTTCAAATTTAATGCTACCTTTGACTCTGTAATTGAAGGCTCCTTTCGAAATATATTTGTAGAGTCACACACCAGCACATCACATCGCTTTTGGCCAATTCTTTTAAATTTTTCAAGATCCGTTTTCCTATCAATAACTGGCTTGTCATCAATTTTCCAATCAGCTGTATGAATTATATTCATGCCCGCTATTGTTATATTAATTGCATTTGGCTCTGGGATCGAATGGGCCACATTGATCAAATTACACTTAAACTCGCCAATATTAAAAGTAGCATTATCTTTTAAGACTTTAATATCTAGGTAATTTTCCGAATAGTCTTCTGATATTTTTTCTTTAAGTAGCTCTGATGTAAATTTCGTACAGTATACAGGTACATCAAACTTATTGTTTATAATTGAATTAACAGCGCCATAATGATCTTCATGTGAATGTGTAAGAATTATAGCTAATAATTTATTCTTGTTATTATTGAGAAAGCTAATGTCCGGCACCATTATATCGATACCTGGGTAATAATCATCAGCAAACCCAATTCCACAATCAACCATTATCCAATTTGTCTCTTTATTTGAGAGCCTGTAACCATACAGATACAGGTTCATGCCAATCTGTCCAGCCCCTCCTATGGGGCTATAAAAAACTTCTAATTGATCTTTTGCCATTTATTTCCTATCTAAATATTTCACCAGTATTAATAATTTCTTTTTTATTTCCGACTCTTAAAATTAAATTCCCCTGATCATCAATATTCTCAAATACACCTTCAATGAAAACATTATTTTTCTTTGCTTTTATAACCCTGCCGTGATCACGCGTTAACATTAACCAATAATCCTTGAATTGCGTGAATGATTTACCATAATCCCATTTATTTATTATTTTATTAAAATTTCTAATTAATTTATCAAAACACTCATCGACACTAACCTCTTCTCTGATTTCTTGTAAATATGAATAACTTTCTTCGTGATAATTATTAGGACGCCTTACATTGATCCCAAAACCAATTATCAAATAAAATTTATTCTCAATAAACACAGACTCAATCAGAATTCCACAAATTTTTTTTCCTTCTAAGAAAATATCGTTTGGCCATTTTAACTGAATTAAATTCTTACCAATAACCTCCTCAATAGTTTGCGCGGCCACAACAGATGCAAGAATACTCAATTGACTTATATTTGAGTAACCGATGTTTTCATCACACAGAATCCTTGTAGCGTAGAGACCTCCTATAGGTGATGACCAAGTATTACTTCGCCTACCACGACCATTTAATTGTTCTTCGGCAACAATCCAATCCAGATGCCTATTATCTTTTAAAATATCGATAGCAGTTTGATTAGTTGAATTTACAGAGATTAAATGCTCAATAATTAATTTATTTGAAAGCAGTGAAATCATCACATGAATAAAGAAGCGGATGCACTGCCAGCGACATTTATAAAGATAGATGGATTTACGAAGAATAAAAGGGTTATGGCTGTTAATAAATAAATAAGGGTTTTTAATCTTTTGGACATAGGATCAAATGTTATTGCGGACTCCTCAAAATACATTACTTTAACAATTCTCAAATAATAAAAAGCGCTGACTACACTTGATAAAACTCCAAATAACGCAAGATAGTAAAGCTCTGCTTCAACAGCGGCATATAATACATAGAACTTAGCAAAAAAACCAGCAAGCGGAGGTATCCCTGCAAGTGAGAAGAGTATAATAGATATGATCATCGCCATAACAGGATTTACTTTTGCAAGACCTGAAATGTCATTAATATTCTCAATATGTTCGTCATTAGTTTTGAGTGCAATAATGCATATAAATAACGCAAGTGACATCACAAGATAAATCAGCAGGTAAAGTGATAAACTTCTTACGCCCTCAAAAGAACCATTTATTACACCCATCAATGCAAATCCCATATGACTTATTGAGGAATAAGCCAATAGCCGTTTAAGGTTTTGCTGCCCAATTGCCGAGAAAGCGCCCAATAACATTGAAAATATTGAGAGAACTATAAGTATTGGCTGCCAATCTTCTATTAAAGTTGGCATCGCAGTAATTAGTATTCTGACGATTAAACCAAGAGCCGCTATTTTTGGCGCAACTGCAAAGAAAGCGGTAACTGATGTTGGTGACCCTTCATACACATCAGGTGTCCACATATGGAATGGCACAGCTGAAATTTTAAAAGCAAAGCCAGCGAGAGTAAAAGCAATACCAATTAATATACCAATATCATATTCTGATAAGTTGGATGCAATTTCATCATAATAAATTGACCCAGTGTACCCGTAGATAAGAGATAGTCCATACAGGAGAATACATGAAGAGAGAGCACCAAGTACAAAATATTTTAATCCTGACTCCGTTGATTTTAGCGATTTATTGCGAATAGACGCCAAAACATAAAGCGGAAGACTTTGAAGCTCAATTGCAAGATAAAGTGATATCAAGTCATTTGAGGAAACCATTATCATCATACCGATAACAGATAATAATATAAGAATAATGTACTCAAATTTAAGTAAGTTAATGTTTCTTAGATAAATATTTGAAACGACCAGTATTATTATTGAGGAGATTAATATTAACGCCTTCAGATACAGAGAGAAATGGTCGGTTATTAAAGATCCACTAAAACTAGTGCCGATGGGTACGTTACCTGTCATAATTAGAAACAGGGCCAGTAATAAACTCAAAATTGCTAAATTTGAAATAGTGCTGTAGGTTTTCTCACTTTTTTTAAAAACACCAACTATTAATAGGCACATTGACGCCACCACTAGTATAAATTCTGGTAATATTGGCGCGTATAGTAAAAAATTCATCTTAGGTACCTATTTGTGGGTATGCATCAAAAGAGAGTGACTTGTACTGCTCAAGTGCATGATTATAATTTTCTATTAAGTTTGTTGTGCTTACAGAGGTTAAATCAATGACCATGTTTGGGTAAATACCGAATAGGATTATTAGCAAAACAAAAGGCAACAAAATGATATACTCTCTTAAATTTATGTCCGACAACTTTTCAATCTCATCATTTGTAATAACCCCAAAGATCACTCTTTTGTATAGCCAAAGTGCGTAAGCTGCTGATAAAATAACGCCCATAGTTGCAAAGAATGCTATGTATAAATTTACTTTAAACGCACCGAGTAATGATAAAAATTCACCGACAAATCCGCTTGTTCCCGGTAACCCAATATTTGCCATTGTAAAGATCAGAAAGAAAGCAGCATATATGGGCATCTTCTTCACAACGCCCCCATATACGGCGATCTCTCGTGTATGCAACCTATCATAAACAACCCCAACAGATAAAAATAGTGCAGACGAGATCAGTCCATGGCTAATCATTTGAAATATACCACCCTGTATACCCTGATCTGTAAATGTAAATATACCCATTGTAACGAAACCCATATGAGCCACAGACGAATATGCAATTAGTTTTTTTATGTCTTCTTGCGCAATTGCAATGAAGGAGGTGTAAATAATAGCGATTACAGAAAGAATAAAAACGAAGTCTGTAAAAACAAAAGATCCAATTGGAAATAGTGGTATAGAAAATCTTAGTATACCATAACCACCCATCTTTAATAAAACTCCAGCCAAGATTACAGAACCTGCTGTTGGCGCCTCAACATGCGCGTCAGGCAGCCATGTGTGCACTGGAAACATTGGTATTTTTACAGCAAATGATATAAAAAATGCTAGCCAGAGCCAATTTTGAATTGAGTAGCTAAAATCGTACTCGTTTAAAATTATAACATCCGTTGTTCCCGTCGTAATATATATATAAATTATTGCTATTAACATTAAAACAGAACCACTGAACGTGTATAAGAAAAATTTGAAAGTTGCGTAAACCCGTCTACTACCCCCCCAAATACCAATAATCAAGAACATCGGGATAAGGCATGCTTCAAAAAATATATAAAAAACAACAAGATCAAGCGCAGAAAATACTCCAATCATTAAGGATTCAAGTACTAGGAAAGCAACCATATAATCTTTGATTTTAATACTAATATTATTCCAGCTAGCCAAAATACAAAATGGCATCAAGAACGTAGTAAGAATGATCAAAAATAATGAAATACCATCAATTCCAACATGATATGTTATATTATCTGTTAACCATGCATATCGTTCAATATATTGAAATTCTAGAGAGGATTTATCAAAATTGATCCACAATAATAATGAGGCCAGAAAATTAACTATACTGGAGTACAATGCTACAGTTTTGATATTCCTCTTACCAATTGCATCATCGCTATTTATTAATAAGATTGTTAGCGACCCAAGCAAAGGAATAAGTATTATCGTGGATAATATTGGCCAATCCATATCAACCTCTTCCTACAATTATGTAGAATGTTATAATAAATGTCAGGCCAATAATCATTGAAAAGGCATAGTGATATATTAACCCAGATTGAAGTTGAACAATCTTCTTTGTTACCCTCATAACCTGCTTAGATATACCGTCAGGACCAAACTTATTTATTATATTTTCATCACCCCGCTTCCAAAATATCTGTCCCAGTAAAAGTGTTGGTCGTACGAAAATATAATTATAAACTTCATCAAAATACCATTTATTTAAAAGGAAGTTATAGAGAACTTCTTGATCCTTTGCAATTTTAGATGAGATGTGCGGATTCCGTATATAGATATAATATGCAAAGGAAAGTCCAAGAACCATCATAACTGTTGGTGACCATTTAATTAGATATGAGACATTATGTAGTTCCTTTAATATATTGTTATCTTTTAAGATAAAAATCGAATTTGCCCAAAATTCTTTAAAATCTGCATAGATGAATGAATCATAGAATAAATAACCTGAAAAAATTGACCCGATAACTAATACAATTAATGGAATTAGCATGATATTTGGACTCTCGTGCATGTGAGACATAACGACATTTGACGCCCGTGGTTTTCCATGAAAAGTCATAAAGATTAGTCGCCATGAATAAAATGATGTCATAAATGCAGCTAATAAGAGCATAGTGAATGCGTAAGAGCCAATACCTAAATTGGTAACATATGCAGCTTCAATGATTGCATCTTTCGAATAGAAACCCGCCATTCCAAATAATCCTGGTATACCAAATCCTGTTAACGCAAGTGTTCCAATCAGCATTAGTATGTAAGTTTTTGGTATTATCTTTCGAAGACCGCCCATACTTCTCATGTCTTGCTCATTAGACATTGCATGGATCACAGACCCCGCACCAAGGAATAATAGCGCTTTAAAAAATGCATGAGTAAAGAGATGGTAAATTCCAACTTGATACGCGCCAACTCCAAGAGCAACAAACATATAGCCGAGCTGTGAACATGTTGAGTAAGCTATCACCTTCTTAATATCGTTTTGAACCAACGCAACAGAAGCCGCAAAGATGGCAGTTGTTGCGCCGATGAAAACTATAAACGACATAACACTTGGCGCAAACTCATAAAGTGGTGAACACCTTGCAACTAGAAATCCCCCAGCCGTAACCATCGTTGCTGCGTGAATTAGTGCTGAAACAGGTGTTGGGCCTTCCATGGCATCAGGTAACCATGTATGCAGAAGAAATTGGGCAGATTTGCCCATAGCGCCAATGAATAGTAAAAAGCATATAAAAGAAATAGCGCCAAATGAATAACCAAATATATTAATTTTTTTATCAACGAGATCTGGTGCATTCGCAAATACCGCATTAAAATCAAGGGTACCAAAAAAATAAAAAATACAAAAAATGCCTAGCGCAAACCCGAAATCGCCAACTCTATTCACAATAAATGCTTTTATCGCTGCATTATTAGCACTCTCTTTATGATGCCAAAAGCCAATAAGCAAATAAGATGCCAAGCCGACGCCTTCCCAACCAAAGAATAGCTGAAGAAAGTTATTTGACGTCACTAACATTAACATAGCAAATGTAAATAATGACAAATATGAGAAAAATCTCTGCCTCGACGGATCCTCATGCATGTAGCCCATTGAATAGAAATGAACAACAGCAGATACAGTGTTTACAACCACCAACATTACGGCAGTGAGTGTATCAATACGAATAGACCAGCTTAAATCCAAAGATCCAGATGTTAGCCACTTTAAAATAACAACAACTTGATCATTTTTACCGTCTACCCAGCCTACATTAAATAGCACATACCATGATAATAATGCTGAGATTCCAACGAGTATTGAAGTTAACAACTCTGAGCTTCTAGCACCAATCGTTTTACCAAAAAGCCCACTTATGATTGCACCGACAAGTGGAAGAAAAACAATTGCAGAATATAACATTTCTATTAACCCTTCATCTCTGTGATATCCTCGACTGAGATCGAACCTTTATTTCTGAAATAAATAACCAGTATTGCCAGTCCAATTGCAGCCTCCGCAGCAGCGACTGTTAATACTAATAGAGAAAAAATCTGACCTGTAATGTCATTTAAATATGACGAGAATGCTACAAAATTTATATTTACAGCTAGAAGCATGAGCTCTATTGACATCAAAATTATTATTATATTCTTTTTGTTAAGGAAAACGCCAAAAATACCAATTACAAATAATATAGATGCAAGCGCAAGATAATGATTTACAGCAATCATATTCCACTCCCTGGCTTCATATCTATATTTTCAATAGAATCTTTTGCATCTCTTTCAACTTGTTTGTTTATATCTTGTCTCCGGGCGGACGGTCTATGATTAACCGTAAGTACAATTGCTCCTATCATTGAGGCCAACAGGATCAGGCCGGCTAATTGAAAGAATAGTATATTATCTGTGTAAAGTGTAAGACCAATTGCTTCGGTATTTGAAAGCTTTGCAATTTTATCTATGGTTGAATTATCTGTGACGGAATAGTCTCTTTTCCATGTGAATAAAACTAACATAAGCTCGGCAAGCACAATTACTCCAATGGTCATACCAACAGGTAAGTAGCTTATAACTGTTGAAGATATTGTCTTAAATTCGACATCGAGCATCATAACAACAAACAAGAAAAGGACTGCAACGGCTCCCACATAGACTATCACCAAAATGAAAGCTAAAAATTCAGCCCCCAATATCAAGAATATACCTGCAGAATTAAAAAAACATAAAATCAAGAAAAGGACAGAGTGTACTGGATTACGGGATAATATCACCATGAAAGCGGACGCTATCATTATAAATGAGAACAGATAGAATAGTAGGCTTACTACGATCATTTATTTTACCTATATTTTGCGTCAAGCTCGATGTTTTTTGAGATCGCTTCTTCCCATCTGTCACCGTTGGATAGTAATCTTTCTTTGTCGTAATATAATTCTTCACGAGTTTCAGTTGCAAACTCGAAATTTGGACCCTCAACAATAGCGTCAACTGGGCATGCCTCTTGGCAGTATCCGCAATAAATACATTTAACCATATCGATATCATAACGTGTTGTTCTACGGGTCCCATCATTTTGGCGTGGACCTACTTCAATCGTAATTGCTTGTGCGGGGCATACAGCCTCACATAACTTGCAACCAATACATCTCTCCTCTCCATTTGGGTATCTACGAAGCGCATGCTCACCTCGAAACCTCGGAGAAAGAGAGCCCTTTTCAAACGGGTAATTTATTGTTGCCTTTGGTTTAAAAAAATATCGCATTGCAAGTCTAAATGCACGAATAAATTCTATTAATAAAAAACTTCTAAAAATCCTAATTACTTTATTCATTTTTTTATCTAATCCTATTTCATAAATACAACAAATGTTGCGGTTATTGCAACCATTACGAGTGACAATGGTAGAAAAACTTTCCAACCTAATCTCATTAATTGATCATATCTATATCTTGGTACCATTGCCTTAACCATTGCAAACATAAAAAACATAAAACATACTTTTATGGCAAACCAAATAAAACCTGGAATAAAGTCGAGTATGGGTAATGGGGCATGCCAACCACCAAGGAATAAAATTGTAGCAAATGCACACATCAGCACAATTGAGACGTATTCACCGAGCATGAACATTAGATATGGCGTCGATGAATATTCCACCATAAAACCCGCAACAAGCTCAGATTCGGCTTCAGGTAGATCAAATGGAGGCCTATTAGTTTCGGCAAGGGCTGAAATAAAGAAAACAATAAACATTGGAAATAGTGGTATAAAATACCAATTTAGAATGCCGTAGCTACCTGATTGCGCATTGACGATATCACTCAAATTAAGCGACCCACTCAACAAGATTACAGTTATTATAACAAATCCGATGGATACCTCATAGGATACCATTTGAGCTGCAGATCTAAGTGCCCCCAAGAAGGGATATTTGGAATTAGATGCCCAACCACCCATAATAATCCCATAAACACCAAGCGATGAAATTGCAAGAATATATAATACACCAATATTTATGTCAGCTAGAACAATACCCGCATCAAAAGGTATTACAGCCCAAGCAGAAATTGCGAAAACCGTTGTGACAAATGGAGCAAGTAAAAAAACTGCCTTATCAGCTTTTGTGGGAATAATTACTTCCTTGAGTACGAATTTTAATAGGTCCGCAAAAGATTGTAATAATCCAAATGCACCAACAACATTAGGCCCTCTCCTCATCTGCACCGCTGCCCATATTTTACGATCCGCAAGTAATAGGAAAGCTATTGTGATTAATAGTAAGCTTATAAAAAAAACACTCTTAACTGCGATAATTGCAGCGGGGTATAGGTAGATCGAAAATAGATTATCCATTCTTAATCTCTATGCTATTTTTTTGCATGCTACATTCAGCCATAACTTTACTGGATCTTGCTATCGAATTTGTAAGATAATAATCGGATACAGTATTAGAAAAAATATCGCTGCTTAATTTTTTCTTTTGATCATATAATCCATCTAAGCCTTGAAAACTATTATTTTCAATTTGATTAATTTTTGTAAATACCGGGTATTCTTTTCTTAGGTCAGCCCTCACATCTTCAAGATTAATATAGTTAAGCGATTTTTTTAATCTTTTTGAAAGTTCAATAATTATCTTCCAGTTATCTCGGGCATCACCTGGAGGGAAAACTGCGCGATTTATTTCTTGCAGCCTGCCCTCAGTGTTCATGAATAAACCATTTTTTTCTGTATAGCATGCTCCAGGGAGCACTATATCTGCGTTTGACGCCCCCTTATCTCCATGACTTCCGATATATATCTTATATTTATTTTCTGCATCTACTTCATCTGCATCAAGCAGGAATAATAACTCTATTTCTTTTGATTTTGCCATGTTTTGTGAATTATGCTTTTCATCTTGCGGAAGGAAGCCTAAATCTAAACCAGCAACTCGCGATGCATGCTTATGTAAAATAGCTAATCCATTCCAATCACTACGGAGAGAGTTTGTCTTTTCTGCGCATTCAATCACTTTTGATAAGATAACCATCCCATCATCTCTGAGAAAAACATCGTCACCTAAAAGCCAGATAATATTTTTAGAGTTACTCAATTCCAAATTTTTCAGATTAATATTTTTTGGTGAGCTACCAATGTGAATATAATCATAAGTTAAATCATGCTCTTGCCCAATAAGGTATACTTTTAATTCGCCAGTAAGCCATCTCTTACGGATACGCGCATTCAATACGGGAGACTCCATTCTTGGATTTGAACCAATAATGACCATTGCATCTGCGCTTTCAATGCCTGCTATTGTCGGGTTGAAAATATATGAAGATCTGCCATATTTATTACTCAAAATTGATCCATCTTGTCTACAATCATATCTATCAGAGCCAATCTTTTCCATTAACTTCTTCATCAAGAACATCTCTTCAGCTGAGACCATATCACCTGCTATTGCCCCGATTCGGCTTGAATCCGTTTTTTTTATTAGGTCTGTAAGTAAAGTTAATGCGCTATCCCATGATGCAGCAATCAATTTTCCGTTTTCCCGGATGTACGGACTATCAATCCGTTGAGATCTTAGACCATCCCATACAAATCTTGTTTTATCTGAAATCCACTCTTCATTAATTTCCTCATTATACCTTGGCATAATCCGCATTACTTCAGTACCCTTTGAGTCAATTCTTATATTCGAGCCAAGAGCATCCATCACGTCAATAGATTCAGTCTTTTTGAGCTCCCAAGGTCTAGCATGATACTCGTATGGCTTTGATGTTAGAGCGCCTACAGGGCATAGATCAATAATATTTCCCTGTAACTCAGAGGACATTCCTTTTTCAAGATAGGTTGTTATCTCCATATTTTCACCTCTATGGATAGCCCCCAACTCCTCTGTGCCTGCAACCTCCGAGGTAAACCTCACGCATCTTGTGCAATGAATACATCTGGTCATTGTGGTTTTTACGAGTGGCCCAATATCCTTATTATCGACAGCCCTTTTATTTTCTTTGTATCTGCTTTTGTTAATGCCATAATGCAATGCTTGGTCCTGCAAATCACATTCACCACCTTGGTCACATATAGGGCAGTCTAATGGATGATTTACTAAAAGAAACTCCATCGCACCTTTTCTTGCATTATGTACTTGATTTGTATTTGTTAAAACCTCAGGTAACTCTCCATTCGGACCCGGTCTTAGATCAGACAATGAAAAGTGGCATGACGCAACAGGTTTTGGTGCCCCCTTAACTTCAACCAGGCACATTCTACAGTTCCCGGCTATTGATAATTTATCATGATAGCAAAATCTTGGGACTTCTATATCGATTTGTTCTAACGCTTGTATTAGAGTTAAATTCTCTTCAAACTCAAACTCGCTACCGTTTATCAGTATTTTAATTGACATCAAATACCCTTTGGACCAGCCTGTCTTCTATTTCGTGTCTGAAGTGTCTTATCAGACCCTGTATAGGCCATGCAGCTGCATCGCCTAGCGCACAAATAGTGTGACCTTCAACTTGCTTAGTAACTTGTAGTAGAGTATCAATTTCATCAACGGATGCATTACCTTTCGCCAATCTATCCATGACTCGCCACATCCACCCAGTGCCCTCTCGGCAAGGAGTGCATTGACCGCAGCTTTCATGTTTATAAAAATAACTAAGTCTGGCTATTGCTCTAACAATATCTGTTGATTTATCCATTACAATCACGGCTGCCGTACCAAGCCCAGATTGCAATTCTTTTAATGTATCAAAATCCATTGATAAATTCTGGCACTGATCTGATGGCAAGCAAGGGACCGAAGATCCTCCAGGAATAACTGCAAGTAGATTATCCCATCCTCCCCGTACACCACCCGCATGCTTTTCGAGCAACTCTCGCAAGGTGATGCCCATTTCTTCTTCAACATTGCATGGTGTGTTAACATGACCCGATATACAGAATAACTTTGTACCTGTATTATTGGGTTTTCCAAGAGATGAAAACCATCCAGCCCCTCTTCTGAGGATTTCAGGAGCAACAGCAATTGACTCCACATTATTAACGGTAGTTGGGCATCCATACAAACCACAGTTTGCAGGAAAAGGTGGTTTTAACCTTGGCATACCCTTCTTACCTTCCAGGCTCTCTAGTAGCGCAGTCTCCTCACCACAAATATAAGCACCCGCACCGTGATGGACATAGATATCAAAATCCCATCCTGATTGGCATGCATTTTTTCCGACTAGACCAGTATTATAAGCTTCATTTATCGCGTTCTGAAGGGAATATCTTTCTTTGACATATTCACCTCGAACATAGACATAACAAGCATGTGCATTCATCGCATATGACGCAAGTAGACATCCCTCAATAAATTGGTGAGGTTCATTCCTCAAAATTTCCCTGTCCTTGCAAGTTCCAGGTTCAGACTCATCGGCATTAACCACGAGATAGTGTGGGCGATCTTTTACTTCCTTAGGCATAAATGACCATTTTAGGCCAGTGGGAAAGCCTGCCCCCCCTCTACCTCTGAGTCCAGACGCCTTCATTTCTTCAATTATCCAATCTCTACCTTTGTGAATAAGAGTCTTTGTATTGTCCCAATTCCCGCGTCTGATGGCAGACTCTAGATTTGGACTATTATTACCATATATATTTGTGAATATTTTATCTTCAATTTTTAGCATCTTACGCCTCAAGCCCTGGCTTTTTTCTCCCCTTTGAAATTTTTTCTATTTCATCCTGAGTGAACATTCTTATATTTTTATCTAATGGCGCTGATGTTAGTCTATCTTTATAAGATCCAGACTTTATCTCTTTACCTTTTCTCAGATCATCAATGATATTTTTTAGATCATTTACATTTAAATCTTCGTAATAATCGTCATTTATTTGAATAATGGGTGCATTGCAACACGCCCCAAGACACTCTACCTCTACCCATGATAAATTATCTTTTGATACATAATTCTGATCACCAATTTCTTCATGTAAAAGATTTTTTAATTCACCGGACCCGGAGAGCATGCATGGCGTTGTGCCACACATTTGAAAATGATGAGCACCCACTGGAGACAGATTAAACATACTGTAAAATGTCGCGATCTCCATTACCCGAATTTTTGGAAGATCCAAGAATTGTGCAACATAGTCGATTATTTCAGGTGATATCCAGCCCTTATTTTGCTTTTGAGCTAACCATAGGATTGAGATAATTGCAGACCCTTCTCTGCCTTTGGGATATTTATTAATCTCGCACTCGGCAAGTGATAGATTTTCCTTGCTAAAACTAAAATCCTTGTTTTCTTTTTTAGTAACTGACATTATTTATATCACCGATCCACTTCACCAAAAACAATATCAAGAGAACCTAGAACGGCTGAAACATCAGCAAGCATATGGCCTCTACACATAAAATCCATTGCTTGCAAATGAGCAAATCCTGGCGCCCTTATTTTACAACGATACGGTTTATTTGAGTCATCAGAAACTAAATATACACCAAATTCACCTTTCGGCGCTTCAACAGCCCTGTAGATTTCACCTTTTGGTACATGGTATCCCTCTGTATATAATTTAAAGTGATGTATTAATGCTTCCATTGACTCCTTCATCTCAGCTCTTTTCGGAGGGAAAAGCTTATTATTTTGAGTTGAAACAGGGCCATTATTTTTTCTTAATAGGCCAATGCACTGCGACATTATTTTGAGCGATTGTTTCATTTCTTCTACTCTTAGTAAGTATCTGTCATAGCAATCACTATTCTTTCCGACAGGAATCTCAAATTGAAGTTCAGAGTAAATCTCATATGGCTGAGACCTTCTAAGGTCCCACGGTAGTCCAGCCCCTCTAATCATCACCCCCGAAAAACCGTATAACTGGGCATCCTCTTGGCTTATATAACCAATATCAACATTCCTTTGTTTAAATATTCTATTTTCAGTCAAAAGTTCTTCAATATCACTGATTACAATTGGATGCGTTTCTGTAAATTTTTCTATATCATCGATTAAATCCTCTGGTAGATCTTGATGCACACCACCGGGACGAAAATATGCTGCATGCATCCTGCTTCCTGAGGCTCTTTCGTAAAAGCACATCAATTTCTCACGCTCTTCAAAGCCCCAGAGTGGCGGGGTTAGAGCACCTACATCCATTGCTTGTGTTGTTATATTAAGGAGATGGGATAATATCCTCCCAATTTCAGAATAAAGTACTCTTATAATTTGTCCACGTCGAGGAACAACAATTCCTAACAAAGCCTCAACTGCCAAAGAAAAAGCGTGTTCTTGATTCATAGGTGCAACGTAGTCTAGGCGATCAAAATAAGGTACCGCCTGAGTATATGTTTTATTTTCGATTAGCTTTTCAGTACCTCGATGTAAAAGTCCAATATGAGGATCGACTCGATCAACAATCTCCCCATCAAGTTCAAGAACTAATCTCAAAACTCCATGTGCGGCGGGGTGCTGAGGGCCAAAATTTAATGTAAATGTATTATCTTTTTTTACGTTAGTCATCTTATTCAATCTCATCATTACTTGGATCAGAAATATGCCCTAACCATGGACTCTCAAAATCAAAATCTCTAAATTCCTGACCAAGCTCAACAGACTCTTGCACTACCCTTTTTTGTGTATCATCGTACCTTACTTGAGTGTAACCAGTTAGCGGAAAGTCTTTCCTTAATGGGAATCCCTGAAAATTATAATCCGTAAGCATGCGTCTCATATCTGGGTGATTAGAAAAGTTAATTCCATACAAATCATAAGCTTCCCTCTCGTACCACTCAGCTGCAGGGAATATATTTACAATAGATGAAATTGATACATTTTCCTGGATCGAAACCTTAACTCTTATCCTTTTATTTTTTGTCATAGAAAGAAGATGATAAACGACATCAAATCTATTGGATCTTTCAGGGTAATCAACCCCACAAATATCTATTAATATAGAATACTGTAAATCACGTGATTCCTTTAAAAATCTAATAAAATCTAATGTGATTTCAGGCTTAATTTCAACTGAGAAATCATGGATATTGTTTATATCTAAAATTGATTTTTTAAAATTTGCGTTTAATAATTTTCGAATATCTTCGTCATTTAAATAGGCAGTTTTTTCTTTGGGCATTAGATTACTCAGTTATCTATTTATATTGCCGGTTCTTCGGATTTTTCTCTGCAATTGGAGAATTCCATATAATAATGCTTCTGCTGTAGGAGGGCAGCCCGGAACGTAAATATCAACTGGCACGATCCTGTCACAGCCCCTCACAACAGAGTATGAGTAATGATAATAGCCACCACCATTAGCGCAACTACCCATAGATATTACATACCTTGGTTCGGGCATTTGGTCATAAACTTTTCTTAAAGCTGGTGCCATTTTATTTGTTAGAGTACCAGCCACAATCATTAGATCTGATTGTCTTGGCGAGGCCCTTGGTGCGGTACCAAATCTTTCGAGGTCATATCGGGGCATAGATGCTTGCATCATTTCAACTGCGCAGCACGCAAGACCGAATGTCATCCACATCAAAGAGCCAGTTCTGGCCCAATTGATTAATTCATCTACAGATGTTACCAGAAAACCTTTATCCGATAATTCTCCCGACAAGCCTTTAAAATACTCATCTTGATCTATAGTTTGATCTTGTATAGTCATATTAGTCCCACTCTAGTGCGCCTTTTTTCCATTCGTATACAAAACCAACGGTTAGAACTGTTAAAAAGATCATCATTGATACATAACCAAATACACCGATTTTTCCAAGTGTAATAGCCCAAGGAAATAAGAAAGCAACCTCGAGATCAAATATAATAAATAAAATTGCAACTAAATAGAACCTAATATCAAATTTTACACGCGCATTTTCAAATGGCTCAAAGCCACATTCATAAGTTGATAATTTCTCATTATCTGGGTTTGATTTAGCAAGGACAAAAGATGATCCCATCAGGGCCGCAGAAACGACTATTGCTACACCAATAAAAATCAAGATAGGCAGGTAATCAAGAATGATTGGATTCATAAATAATTCCATATTTAATTTAAATTATTATTATTATAAATTGACTGTCATAACAAGTAATTTAATATTAAAATTTATATTATAAGCAACTTTTATGAATTTCATATAATTGATGAAAAGATGATTACGCTTTATGACCTATCTGGAAAAAATGATTTGCGCTTCAGCCCCTACTGCTGGAGAGTAAAATATCTATTAAATTTCAGAAAAATTGCCTACAAGACCTCTCCAATATGTTTCACTGAGAGACTAGGCAGTTCATTTTTTGGTGATGCAAAATTACCAACAATAATTGATGATGGCATAAAAGTATCAGACTCATTTAATATCGCAGAACACATTGAATATAAATATATAGACATTGATCATAGAATGTTTAATACGG
Source organism: Rhodobiaceae bacterium (assembly GCA_002699615.1). Classification (GTDB taxonomy): domain Bacteria; phylum Pseudomonadota; class Alphaproteobacteria; order Rhizobiales; family TMED25; genus TMED25. Next base: position 43,058 of record PAAM01000012.1, read on the forward strand.
AGACCAAGTCATCTTTGTGTTTCATTAATCAATGGTCTGATCATTTTCTTAATACTGCAATATTGGAAAGGGTAGCTTATGACATCATAAGTGTTCTAGATGATAGAGATATTGAATACTTTACGGAAAGTAGAAGCATAAGATTCGGAATGCACCCAAAAGACTTTCAGGATTATAATACAAAAAAACCTGAGAATAATTTTAATAAATGCTGTAATTTTCTCGACAAAATATTGCAAAAGCAAAGCTATTTGCTTGGTGAGAATATTACTTATGCAGAAATGATTGTTTTAGGCTCTTTGACCTGGGGTGAAAAAGTAAGCAAGAACACAGAAATTAAAGAAGAATTTGAAAAATTGTCAACTTGGAAAAGTGAGTTGGCGAAATTATTAAATAGTTGAGATGCTAAATGCGCTAGCATCTCAACATGTCTTTTTCACTTAGTATGGACAGTCCACATAACCAGAACTTAAACAAGTTTCAATGGCTTTTGTAGCAGATGACATTTGGGCGTCTGATAATTGCTTTGCGTATGTGCTAGCATTCTTTTGATATCTTCTTTGACTTTTAGATTTCGGATCAGCAGACACCATTGCCCAGATATAAGCTGTCTCCAAATCCTGTTCAACTCCGTCTCCTTGATAGTAAGCTTGACCTAGTGCAAATTGCGCAACTACGTTACCGCCTTTTGAAGATCTCTCCCACCACTTAATGGCTTCATCCATTCTTTCCTTACCATCATCCCTGAAGGCGTGTATGTGACCAATTTCTTGTTGTGCTCTTGTTTGAGGATTCCAGAAAGGTATCCAAGAACCTTTTTCAGCAATTGGTTCATATATGGCGATTGCCTGATCATAGCGCTTACCTTGTTGTGCAGTAGCTCCATCTCTCATATCTTGTGAAGACGAATAGCCAATCCAAATAATAACTGCAAAGCCAAGAATTAATCCAGCTCTCCATAATATTCCTTTATCCATTTTTTAAATCCTATTCTAAAATTAAAAGACTAATACAATCCGTATCTTAACATTACTCTGTAGGCCTCTTCATTCCCTGACTCAGCTTCCTTAATTATATAATCATCAATCCGTTGATACTCAGAAGTATAATCAACAACTTCTTGCAGGGTTTCATAGCCAGCTGCGCCTCTGATATTTACACCTCCTATAAAATAGGATGGCGTTCCAGAGACTGCTAGAGAATAACCTAAAACTTTATTATTGGCAATGATATCATTCACTTCTTGGCTCTTAAAATCTTCTTCTAGTTTTTTGATATCAAGACCGATATCTCTAGCAATATTTATAGCTGTTTGATAGCTTACTCTTCCAGGTTTATTTAGTAATTCAGTGTGATATTCAAAATATTTACCTTGGAGTCCTGCCGCAACCGATAATTGAGCAAGCTCGTATGAATTTTCGTTCAAAATTGGATAATCTTTTAGAATCACACGAATATTTGGATTTTTAGCAACCAATGTAATTAAATCATCTAGAGCCCGTTTGCAATAGCCGCAGTTATAATCAAAGAATTCAACAATTGTGAGGGACCCNTCTTTATTGCCGATNACAAAATCATCAGGATTTTGGTATAGATCATTTTCGAAGTTACTGATTAGCCTTGACTCTAAATATAGATTTTCAAGTGTTGAACCCTTAGTATTTGAAATAAAGCAAACTATAACAATAAATATACTAATTAATTTTTTCATAGTTATTCTACTTTACATGGCGCTCCGCATGGTGCGCAAGCGTCTACTGTTTGACCAGGTGATGATACCGATAAAACCGGACTTGTAAGATGGTCATAGATAGCAAGTACGAGAGCTAAAATAATAATAACTATATATACTTTTTTGCCATTCATTATTTAAAACCTACTTTTTTTCTATAAACAATACCAATATATGTTCCAAAAAAAGCCATAATAAACCATATCCAACCGTGTAAGCTTCCTGAGGCCGTACCGCCCAAAAACGCTCCAATATTGCAACCAAAACTTAAACGAGCACCTATGCCCATTAGTAACCCACCGAGTGCTGCTGAAATTAATTCGACTTTTGGTGGCCATTTAGAAGAAGAGAACATTCCAATAAACGAAGCAAGAAGCCCTGCGCCGATTATCATTCCAATATTCAATAAGCTGCTTGTGTCAGAAAGTACAGAATGTTCGAGTGATCTTTTTGGCCCAGCGTAGTTCCAAAATGTGAAAGACTCGATCGGAATGCCGNCAGCTTGAAATAGTTTTGCGCCCCATAAAGTAAAACCATATGTCACACCCCATGGCGATCCGGAGAAAAAGAGAACTAAAATACACAATATTGCCACGATAAATGTGCCGAGAAGCAATTTTTTATCTATTCTAATATTCCTTCTTCTAACAAGTATGTGAAAGAGAAGGAAAACACCAAAAAGTGCAATAAAATTGACNAACGTTTTTATAGTTATTGAGGCACCACCAGCTATTATGATCTGCCCTAGTGACATTGTATTGATAATAAATGGTAATATAAATGTACCAATAACAGAACCGATAATAAAAAATGGTAGTGCGATTATCATCCGCGTCGACCCTGAGCCAAAGGTAAATAAAACGCCGGAACCGCATCCATTTGCAAGCTGCATTCCAAAACCAAAGATAAAAGCCCCAATNAACAANGATANATTTACAGGNGCATAACTACCTATAATNGCTGGGTTCAGATCTATTAATGGGATGAANATTAAGCAGCATAGCGCAGCCAATAGAAAGTGATACGAAATCATTGATGGATTTTTATTTACAATTAAATTTCTCCACCCAGATGCAAATCCATATTGAAAAAAGAGGAAAACTACACCAAGTGATGTTCCAAGTAGTAACAGGACGATCCCCTGAGTACCAGAATCAAAAAAACTTAGCAGGCCTAAAAAAAGACCCGCTAAGATGAGTAAGGTAAATATACCAATGTTATTCACTTTCAACATGACATTTTTATAACATAAATTTCAGCTGAAATTAAAGAATATTAACCAATCATATCCTTTAACTTATCAAGATTTGATGGTCCTGATGTTTCAAGCGGTCGAGCTGGATCTTCAGTCCATTCAACCATTGAGCCATCATATAATTTAACTTTCGTATTGCCTAGAACTTCTGATAAGACAAACCAGTTATTCGCCGCCCAATGACCGGTGTTACAATAACTCACAACATCTTCGTTTAAATAATCAGAAAAAATTTCTGTAAGTTCATTCTCTGGTTTCAGTGTATTAGTTACGACATTGTAAGCGTTTTCTTGAAACAATAAAACAGATCCAGGTAACCTACCTGCGGCACGTGCTTTACCATGTTTTGCCTCNGCGTAAAATTGATTTTTAGGCCTCCCATCAAGTAAAATCATATCAGATTTGGAGTCTACAATTTTTGCCACATCTTCTGTGCTTATGTAAAGATCGGGATTAAAATTTGCTGTAAAATTACCGTCAACTCGTGGGCTAAATGCGTTTGTTGCAATTTGATTCGGGTATGCATTTTTCCAAGAGTTATAGCCACCATCAAGGATTGAAACATTATCATGTCCAAACACTTTAAATGTCCAATAGCTTCTCGTTGCACTGCCAAAGTCTGTTGAAGAAACGCCGGCAGGAATGATAACCACATGCGTATCTGAGTTTACCCCTAAGCTTCTTGCAAGTTCTTGAAATTGGCTCTCAGTTGGAACAAGTCCTACCGTGTTATCGACTTTTACTCTCCATCCATCCTTCATATAATCTGAATGGATAGAGGTTGGAATATGTCCCTGAAGGTATGTTTCATAACTCCCGTTACCAATTGAATTCCTTATGTCTATGAGTAGTATGTTATTTGTTGTTTCGCCGGATTGTATTTTATTGTATACCCAATTGCTCGATACTAACGGTGTAGCACTTGCTTCTGTGTGCTCGTGGTGATCGCAACCCCCTGAAATAGCTGGCACAGGATTGATGGCTGTTAAAATTAGAATCGTGAATAGAGATATAACGTTAAATAAATATTTTGGCATTTTGTCCTCCTTTAGTACTTATTTGAGTTTACCTCCGCTTTAGTACTTTTGGCAGATACCATGGTGTACAAGTTGGTCATTAAATACCNTAATTTGCAGTTAATTATTTACTGAAGATACTTTCAATACTGAAATTTAAAAAAAAAATATAGTTTCTAAAAAAATTTTATAAACAATAAATTCAATCTAAAAAAATCAATCAATATGGAATATTATTTTCTTCAAATCTACCAAATTGNAGATATATATTGAGCTTCCATAAATTCAAGCATTCCTTCATGGCCGCCCTCTCTTCCCAGTCCTGACTGCTTTGTACCGCCAAAAGGTGCCGCAGGATCAGATACGAGGCCACGATTCAGGCCCACCATTCCATAATCAAGCCTTTCACAAACTTGCATACCTTTTTTCATATCCTCTGTAAAAACATACGCCACCAAACCATATTCAGTGTTATTTGCCCTGGTAATGACTTCCTCTGTNTCTTTAAAGGTTTGAATAGCGGCAACTGGACCAAATATTTCATCATTTAGGCACTCTGCACTATCAGGTACATTAAATAATACTGTTGGAGGGAAATAGTAACCAGCTCCATTAATAGTATGACCGCCCACTGTGAGTTCTGCACCTTTTTTAATTGCATCATTGACAAAATATGCAACCTTGTCACGAGTTTCTGCATTTACTAATGGACCAACATCAACAGACTTATCAAGCCCGTTACCAACTTTGAGAGATCCCATCCTCTGCGAAAATTTATCTTTAAATTCTTCNGCAATATTCTCATGGACATAAANTCTATTAGCTGCAGTACAGGCCTCTCCTAAATTTCTCATTTTTGCGACCATGCATCCTTCCACAGCAGTTTCCATGTCAGCATCATCAAACACGATTAAGGGGGCGTTCCCNCCTAATTCCATTGATGTCTTCAANACCTGATCCGAAGCAACTTTTAATAACTTTCTTCCAACCTCGGTTGAACCGGTAAATGATACAAGTCTCACTCTGTTGTCGTGCAGCAGGTGATCAACAAGTTTTGAGGTATTTCTTGATGGTAATACAGAAACAAGACCTTTTGGTACCCCTGCCTCTTCCAATAAGGGCATTAACTCGAGCATAGTTAGTGGAGTGTCCGATGCTGGTTTTATAATTACAGGGCAACCCGCGGCAATAGCGGGCGCTATTTTTCTTGTACCCATCGCTGCAGGATAGTTCCATGGTGTTATTAATACAGATATACCAATTGGTTTGTATTGGACAACTATTCTCGCACCTGTTGCTGGAGCATTTGATATTTGACCAATGCCTCGAACCGCCTCCTCTGAATACCATCTAAAAAATTCCGCTGAATAGAGCGCTTCACCCTTCGCATCTCCGTACGCTTTCCCATTTTCAAGTGTAATCAGTTCTGCAAAGTGTTCGATCTTATCCATAAATAACTCATATGCTTTTCGTAGTATTACTGACTTATCTCTCGGTGAAACTTTAGCCCAACTTTCAAATGCAATTTCTGCGGCATTGATAGCTTTTTTAGCGTCTTCAACCTCAGCAGATGCAACTTTTGTTATAACTTCTTCGGATGCGGGATTTATAACGTCAAATGTTACGCCACTATTTCCATCTAGCCATTTACCATCAATATATAATTTATTTTTGTATTGCATAACTTTCACCTTGTATTAATAAATAAAGCATTTAAATAATATATATTAATTGTTTTTAAAATAAAAACTAAAGTTTAACAGCCCAACAACGTTTACCATCCTAAACACAGCCATAAATATGAAGCAGAATATTATTCACATAGATCATCTTTCTAAAACCTATAAAGATGGTACAGTGGCTTTAGATAATATTAATCTCAATATCACNGACGGCGAGATTATTGCATTATTGGGCCCAAATGGTGCTGGAAAAACAACTTTAATTTCTGCGATTTGCGGTATTACGAATATATCATCTGGAAATGTTACTGTTGCAGGGTATAATGTGATTGACGATTATAAAAAAACTCGTGCATTAATTGGTCTTGTCCCTCAGGAAATTGCATTACAACCGTTTGAAAAAGTTATTGATGTTGTGAGATACTCTCGGAATCTATTTGGATGCGCAAATGATGATGCTTACATTGAAAAAATACTAAAACGACTTCTTCTATGGGATAAAAAAGATAAGAGAATTGTTGAACTATCTGGTGGTATGAAAAGGCGAGTAATCATTGCAAAAGCATTAAGTCACGAACCGAAGATACTTTTTCTTGATGAGCCGACAGCAGGTGTTGATGTTGATTTGAGATTCGACATGTGGGAATTAATTAAGAAATTGAGAGAAGATGGTACAACAATAATTTTAACGACTCATTATATAGAAGAAGCAGAGGAAATAGCAGATAGAATATCAATAATAGATAATGGAAAAATACAATTAACAGAGAAAAAGTCAGAATTAATGCAAAGGTTGGGAAAAAAAGTAATTAATATAAAGCTCAATNAAGAAGTAGATATAAAAGTGTTTAATGATGATTTTAATTTGAGNCANAGTNCNGACAAGACATCTATTATTATGCATTACAGTGATGTAGAAACAGATGCTTCGCTTGATAGNTTATTAACAAAAATNAAAAAAGAGAATTATGAGGTGCTAAATATCGATACAGAAGAAAAGTCACTTGAAGAAATTTTCCTTGATGTTGTTGGTAAGTAAGATGAATTTTTATGCAATAAAAGCAATTTATGTATTTGAAATGTCAAGAACACTCAGGACACTTATTCAGAGTATCGCATCACCGGTGATATCAACAGTTTTATATTTTATTGTCTTTGGATCAGCCATTGGGAGCCGAATGGAGGACATCAGCAGTGTCAGCTATGGCAGCTTTATCGTGCCNGGCTTAATATTGCTGACAGTTTGTCTGCAGAGTATCTCAAATGCGTCTTTCTCAATATACTTTCCGAAGTTTATTGGATCAATCAACGAACTTTTGTCTGCGCCAGTCTCTTATCTTGAATTAGTGATCGGTTTCATCTCGGCAGCGGTCACAAAATCAATGACGATCGGTTTAATAATTCTTATTACAGCNTCTTTTCTTGTAGATATTGAAATTAAACATCCCATTTGGATGGTTTGTATTTTATTCTTATCTTGCGTTTCATTCAGTCTGATGGGCTTCATTGTGGGTATTTGGGCTAGGAGCTTTGAACAAATCACAATTATACCTGACCTGATTATCACGCCATTAGTTTTTTTAGGCGGCAGTTTTTATTCAATCANTCTCCTTCCTGATTTTTGGCAAAAAGTAACCCTATTTAACCCAGTTGTTTATTTAATTTCTGGTTTTAGATGGGCATTTTTTGGCAATGCAGATGTGTATATAGGGTATAGNATTCTNGCAATCTTAGTNTTTACTTTTGCATGNATTCTAATAATNTGGCGNATATTTAANACTGGATATAGAATNAAAAGCTGAATNTTTTTTGATTTTGNAATATTAAATTAAAAAAAATAATTAAATATTGGTGTNATGCGAAAGTCTTACTCAAAAATATTATTTCTNTCAATTTANGTNCTTGTATTAATACTTGNCGNATATTTATTTTTTAGCANATTTACAATTAATGAAATAAAATCNTTAGANTTTTTGGTNACNCTCGGAANNTCATTNGACCAATTTACACAAGATTACTACCCCTTGAAATTACTAACTNTTCTCATNATTTGNTTNTTTTGGGCTTTTTTTCTTGGATTTAACTCNCCAATTACNATTTTTNCAGGAATGATTTTAGGAACGTANTNTGGNGCTATTATTTCTGTAATTGGACTNACATTNGGGTCTGGNGCNTTATATTTTTTTGCNCAGTATTTTTATANAGAANATATATCGAGATTATTTAANAAAAAANACCAAAATATAAGNTATCTTTTCCATAACAATGAGTTAGTTTTTTTTATTTTTTACAGACTTTTTGTTGGCATCCCGTTTGGTNTATCAAACTTATTAGCTATTCTATTTAATGCACGAATTTCAAATTTTTTATTTGGTACTGCAATAGGTATATTACCATCATTATTTATATGGGCATCAATCGGAAGCGGTTTTGACAAGATTTCAATAGAAAATGNTGGTGTCCCAGGATTTCTTGATGTTATAAGATCAGAAGAAGTCAGGGTACCACTGATTATATTTGTAATTTTCATTGCNCTTGTTTATGTGTTTAAGAAAAACATGCGCAGAATTAAATCATGAAAAACCTCAACCACTGTCTCTAGTTTATGCTCATTGTGATATAGAGTTGTGGTCGAGGCATCTTGGGGAGAAATACCAAGTAATATGAAAAATACAACAAGATAGTTTGTTAGTGACTTCATATATTCAAAAAACTACACTATAATTGTGTCTAATTTATGTCATCTAAAGTATCAAAAAATTGATATTCATATACCAACATTATTGTATACATCCCATCGCTTTTTTAAATATTGACAGGTATTGCAGTATTTTTTGCCAGTAGGTATTTCATCTCGGCTTAGCTGTCTTACGGCTTCAATAACCTTATCCTCAACCCAATCAGCATTGCATTCTAGCTCCACCACATGCAGGTCAAATTTTAAAACTTGATTAAACATTGGNTCGTTCTTTTGACCGTTATAGTATACCAGATACGCAGTATCTGAAACTTCGAAACCATTTTTTCTAAATAGCCATTGGTACATTTCAAGCTGCCGCTGATAACCTCTTGCATACTCATATTTTTTTGTTTCATTCCAATCAAAAATTTTTTTTGAAGTTGATTTAACATCGGAGACAATTAAATGCCCATTTGGTTTAACCCAAACATCATCAATGGCGCCATAGAAATGATAACCATGCTCTTCAGATGAGTATGATAGCCCTTGTCTGAAATTCCTCCACTTATCAATATCTGCGTGCATGAATGGGATTGCATCAATGTTATGNTCTAAAAATAAGGGGTGGGGCTCNCCTTTNTTNCGATAATGATCAAACTCATTTTTACATAACTCGTCAACAGCAGAATTTAGTGTAAACGGAATCTGTGATAAGCTCACTTTATACCTATATTGTAGAACAAAACATCTTGGGCAACCTAAATATTTCTCTACACCNGACCGACTAATTTTTTGCAATTTTTATCCTATAAATTTTTGAAATTATATTAAGAATAATTGTTACATATTAATAAAAAATGACTATGTTNGCTTNACTTAAAAAATGAATGGCGCGAGTGACGAGACTTGAACTCGCGACCTCCGGCGTGACAGGCCGGCGCTCTAACCAAACTGAGCTACACCCGCGTAATGGTAGGCGGTGACAGGCTCGAACTGCCGACCCTCTCGGTGTAAACGAGATGCTCTCCCAACTGAGCTAACCGCCCATTACAATAAACAATACATACAGTAAAATAGAAAAGAAATCTAGAAATAATATATTATGTTACATAAAAAAAAACGTGCAGTTTTTAGGCTGCACGTAATTTGATTTCAGTAAACTTTAATAAATTATTCTAATTCACCGCATCTTTAAGAGCTTTACCCGCCTTAAATTTTGGACTTTTTGATGCCTTAATTTGAATAACTTCTCCCGTACGAGGGTTTCGACCAGTTGTGGCTTTTCTGTTTGCAACAGAAAAAGTCCCAAAACCTACAAGCCTTACATCCCCACCACCACTTAGAGCGGATGAGATCGAGTCAAAAACTGAGTCAACTGCGCTAGCTGCAGCAGTTTTTGATATACCAGCCGCATCAGCGACATTATTAATTAAATCATTCTTATTCATAGTATTAGCCCTTTCAGAGTTTATAATTAATAATTTAACAGAAATAGTTAATTAATGGTTAATCCTAGCAACTGATCCAATGCTAATCAAAAAAAAATATTATAATTTGGTAAAAACAGCAGAAAACTGGGACTTATACACCATTTTAATAAAAAAATATAAAAATTTGTTAAGTATTAACGAAAACATTACCAGCTGTTTTCTCACACACAGAATCAGTTAATGAGCTATTGTAGGCCTGGNTTTTTCTTTNGATCCAACTATACTTTGGTCATGTGCTTCAATATCTTCTTTGCTCCACTCAATTGGTTTTAGCTCAGAAGCTAAAGCGCTCTGAATAATCTCATCGATATTTGAGACAGGGATAATTTGTAAACCTTTAGTTATTTCTTCAGAAATTTCCGANAGATCTTTTTCATTTTCATTTGGTATAAAAACAGTTTTTATGCCCCCTCTTGATGCAGCTAATAATTTCTCTTTCAGCCCCCCAATTGGTAAGACGCGTCCCCGAAGTGTGATTTCACCTGTCATAGCAACATCTTTCTTTACAGGAACCTGAGTCATTAGAGATATTATGGCAGTTGCCATGGCAACACCAGCAGAGGGCCCATCTTTTGGCGTTGCCCCCTCCGGAACATGAACATGGATATCTCTTTTATCAAATAGAGGTGGCTTTATACCATATTTTGTAGCATTTGATCTGACATAAGAAGCAGCGGCTGAAATAGATTCTTTCATAACATCCTTGAGGTTTCCAGTTACCGTCATGGTGCCTTTACCGGGCATCATTGCGCCCTCAATTGTTAATAACTCGCCGCCATATTCAGTCCACGCCAAACCTGTCACAATACCAATTTGATTATCCCGTTCCGCTTCACCATATCTGTATTTATAAACGCCTAAGTAGTCAGATATATTCTCTTTCGTTATTTTGATATTTTTTACGTTGTCGGATAAGATATTTTTTGTAGCTTTTCGCGAAATTTTTGATAGCTCACGCTCTAAGCTCCTNACACCGGACTCCTTNGTATACCGTCTNATTGTTTCCANTAAGGCNGTATCNTCTATATTNATTTCAGTNCTATCTANNCCGTGCTGCTTGTAAACTTTTGGTAATAAATGCTTTTTTGAAATTTCAAGTTTTTCATTCTCAGTATACCCAGCAATTCTNATTATCTCCATTCTATCCATCAGCGCAGGNGGTATATTCAAAGTGTTTGCCGTNGTTATAAACATTACATCGGATAGATCGTAATCAACCTCAAGATAATGGTCATTGAACTTATCGTTCTGTTCTGGGTCAAGCACTTCTAGTAATGCAGCTGAAGGGTCACCCCTATAGTCGGATCCCAATTTGTCTATTTCATCCAGAAGAAAGAGTGGATTCTTGGTCTTGACCTTTTTCATCGACTGAATTATACGGCCCGGTAAAGAGCCAATGTATGTCCTCCTGTGCCCTCTGATTTCCGCTTCATCTCTAACTCCACCAAGACTGACTCTCACAAAATCTCTGCCAGTCGCGTGAGCTATAGATTTACCTAATGAGGTTTTACCTACACCCGGAGGCCCCACAAGACAAAGTATTGGTCCTTTCAATTTTTTAGTTCTTTTCTGTACAGCAATATATTCTATAATTCTTTCTTTTACTTTTTCTAAACCATAATGATCGTTATCTAATATACCTTCCGAAAAGGATATTGGTTTATTGAAACGCGATTTTTTTGCCCATGGAATTGAAACTATCCAGTCCAAGTAATTTCTAACAACGGTTGCCTCTGCAGACATTGGGCTCATTTGTTTTAACTTTTTAAACTCCGATTTGGCTTTATCCCGAACATCTTTTGGGAGTTTTAAACTCTCGAGCTTGTCCTCAAGTTCATTAATATCATCACCCCCATCTTCACCATCTTTACCCAGCTCCTTCTGAATGGCTTTCATTTGCTCATTTAGGTAATATTCACGTTGAGTCTTCTCCATTTGTCTTTTTACTCGACCCCTGATTCGTTTTTCTGTCTGCAGCACATCAATTTCGCCCTCCAAGAAACTTAGAATTAATTCAAATCTTTCTTTTAAATTATTGAGCTCGAGGATTTGTTGTTTCTGTGATAATTTGATCTGTAGATTTGACGCAATTGTATCTGCTATTTTTGAGTAATCATCAATCTCGGAAACAGTATTAAATGTATCAGTTGATATTTTCCTATTTATTTTTGTATAACTCTCGAACTGCATTAAGCAAGATCTAGCTAAAGCCTCTATTTCAGGATCATCGGGTACAAGTTCACTCACCAGATCAACTTCAACTTGATGAAATTTATCACCGGGAATAAATTTGCGGATTTTTGCCCTACTTGTGCCTTCGACCAGTACCTTTACGGTGTTATCTGGTAATTTTAACAACTGCATTATGGAAGCTACTGTACCATATTGGTATAAGCTATCTTCTGTTGGATCTTCTGTTGTTGAGTCTTTTTGTGCGACTAAAAATAATTCCCTATTATTACTCATGACTTCTTCAAGGGCTTGAATAGATTTCTCGCGACCAACAAATAAAGGAACTACCATGTTTGGGTATACGACAATATCGCGAAGAGGTAGGATGGGATATAAATCTTTATTTACTTTAATATTATCTTCCATATTATAATCTCACAAAATTAGTACTACATTACTAACTTGGAGCTTTAAGGATACACTTTCAAGTTTTTTTAAGAGAAATAAACTATTATTAGGCAGAATTGCCTAAATCTTCTTTTTGATCTGAGTATATGTATAACGGTCTGGATTTACCTTCAACAACCTCATTCGAAATAACAACTTCTTCGACAAGTTCAAGCTCGGGCAGCTCAAACATTGTTTCCAAAAGTATTGACTCTAATATTGATCGAAGCCCACGCGCTCCTGTTTTTCTTTCGATTGCTTTTTTTGATATCGTCCTCAAGGACTCATCTGAAAAAGTTAATTTAACGTTCTCGATTTCAAACATTCTTTGATATTGTTTGATCAGGGAGTTTTTTGGCTCAGTGAGGATCTTCACTAACGTTTCCTCATTCAAATCTTCCAAAGATGCAATAACTGGGACTCTTCCTACAAATTCTGGTATGAGTCCAAACTTTAGTAAATCCTCCGGTTCCAAGACGCTGAACAGCTCATCTAAATTCTTTTCTTCCACCTCTTCGATGCTGGCACTAAAGCCCATTGAAGTATCATTGGTTCTTTTCGCAATTATCTTTTCTAAGCCCGCAAAAGCTCCACCGCAAATAAAAAGTATATTTGTGGTGTCCACTTGTAAAAATTCTTGTTGTGGGTGCTTTCTTCCCCCTTGAGGCGGCACACTAGCAATTGTACCTTCCATAATTTTAAGCAGCGCTTGTTGAACGCCCTCGCCGGATACGTCTCTCGTTATTGAAGGATTATCCGATTTACGACTTATTTTATCGACTTCGTCAATGTATACGATACCACGTTGCGCTTTTTCAACATTGTAATCTGCAGACTGTAGAAGCTTGAGGATAATATTCTCAACATCTTCGCCGACATAACCTGCTTCAGTGAGGCTTGTTGCGTCTGCCATTGTAAATGGAACATCTAATATTCGAGCCAGAGTCTGAGCCAAGAGAGTTTTTCCACTACCCGTTGGACCCACAATGAGTATGTTTGACTTTGATAATTCAACATCACTTGATGCTTTAACCTCTGTGCTAAGCCTTTTGTAATGATTATGAACAGCAACTGATAGAACCTTTTTTGCGTGTTTTTGTCCAATTACGTATTCATTAAGTATGTCAAATATTTCTGAGGGAGTTGGAAGTTCTTTATCAGATTTTATGATAGAGGACTTAGTTTCTTCTCTGATTATATCCGTACATAAATCAACACACTCATCGCAAATAAATACAGTTGGTCCGGCTATTAGCTTACGGACCTCGTGCTGACTTTTTCCGCAAAATGAACAATACAATGTTGATTTTGTATCATTATTTCCAACTTTACTCATATCTCACCATAAAATTTATCATATCAAATTATCTTATATTTCTTAATAAGATATAAATTTAAGATCTATTATTTATCGTCCGAGTCTTCCCTTGAGGCAATTACAGCGTCAACAATTCCAAATTTTTTTGCCTCCTCTGAATCCATAAAATAATCTCTGTCTAATGTTTTTTCAATTGTGCTGTAAGTTTGACCTGTATGATTAACATAGAGATCGTTGAGCCTCTTTTTTATCTTGATGATGTCTTCCGCGTGCCTCTCAATGTCACTTGCTTGACCGGAAAAACCCCCGGATGGTTGATGTACCATGACTCTGGAGTGAGGTAGACAATATCTCATTCCCTTCTCGCCTGCAGTTAGTAATAAAGAGCCCATTGAAGCCGCTTGACCGATACAAAGAGTTGATACGGGAGGTCTTATGAATTGCATCGTATCATAAATTGCCATTCCAGCGGTTACGATACCCCCAGGTGAATTAATGTATAGAGATATTTCTTTTTTGGGATTTTCAGCTTCTAAAAATAATAATTGCGCAGTAACTATTGTTGCAACACTATCGTCAATCGGACCAGTTATAAAAATTATCCTCTCCTTCAAAAGTCTTGAGAATATATCATATGCCCTCTCACCTCTATTCGATTGCTCCACAACCATTGGTATTAGGTTCATTGTGAGGTCCTCTTTTTTTGTCATTTTTTTACCTATTTCTTAGTTTTTGGTTTAATTGCTTTTTTATCAGCAGTTTTCTTTGTAGATTTTGCGACTTTATTTTTTGCCTTTGGCTTAGCCTTTTTCTCTTCATGATCATGCTCGCTATCATTACCTAATAATTTCGCTCGATCAACATGCTCATCCTTAATCTTGACTAGTGTTAAAATATAATCAACCACTTTCTCTTCTATTAATGGCGACCTTATTTGCATCATAGCTCCCGGATTTTCTTGGTACAATTTAATAATTTCACTTTCTTGACCTGGATAATTTCTTGCTTGTTCAAAAAGCGCCTTGTTTACCTCATCATCAGATACCGAAATAGACTCATCTTCAGCAATCTTATTAAAAAAAAGTCCAAGCCTAACTCTACGTCGAGCTATATCATCATATTCTTTTCTAGTTTTCTTCTCATCTTTTATGACATCTTTTACCTTTTTTCCAGATTTCTCAATGTCTGCGATGTAACTATTCCAAATTGACTCGCTTTCATCCTTAACAAGTGTTGGAGGTAAATCAAATTTAAGTTTTGGATCCAAATCATCAAGTAGATTTCTTTTCAAATCATTTTTAGAGATTGACTCATAATCCTTTTCAAGTTGCTCAGAGATTTGTTCTTTCAGCTTCTGTAAATCATCAAACCCAAGCTTCTTGGCGAAGTCATCACTAATTTTTGTTGATACTTCTTTTTCAATTTTCTTTACTTTTGTTTCAAATAAAGCATCCTTTCCAGCAAGGTGAGGAACTTGATAATCTTCAGGGAATTTTACACTGACATTCAACTCTTGGTCTTTCGTGGCTCCAGTTAATTGCTCTTCAAAACCGGGGATAAATGCACCAGATCCTATTACTAACGGAGCATCATTTGCTGTACCACCATCGAAAATTTCACCGTCAATCTTCCCAATGAAGTCTATCGTCAGCTGATCCCCAGACTTAGCATTCTCGTTCGATTTTCTCTCTTCGTAGCTTTTATTCTCTGCGGCAATCCTTTGCAATGCCTCATCAATATCCTCTTTTGTGACTTTTGCTATTTTTTTTGTGATTGATATTGTGCTATATTTTGGGACATTTATTTCTGGAATAATTTCATAGATCATTTTGTAGGCTAAATCCTTCTCCAATTTAATGATCTTATCAATTTCTTCTTTTTCTTTGTCTTCTGATGGTTTGCCTTGGTAAAAAGAGATTTTGGGCTGTATTGCCGGTCTTTCGTTGCGATCACTCATTGCTTTCGCAGATGTCTCCTTCACCAAGTCTTCAATAATTTCAGGCATAATCTTCTGTCCAAATACTTTTCTGAGGTGGTTTATTGGAACTTTTCCGGGTCTAAAGCCTTTTAGTTGGACAGTATTTTTCAGCTCTCCCAACTTAGAAAGAAGTTTATCCTCAATATTATCGCGTGAAACCTCAACCTTGATTTCCCTATTTAAATCTTTTGCTAAAACCTCTGAAACATTCATGCTCTTCTCACTAATCGGATTAAAATGGTGCGGGCGAAGGGAATCGAACCCCCACTCCTAAAAGGAACTAGAACCTAAATCTAGCGCGTCTACCAGTTCCGCCACGCCCGCAGGATTAATACCTTATAATATAATCATTGTGAATTTAAAACAAAATTTTAAAAAAAATAAAAAAGAAATTACAATATCAAAGATATATATTTTGTCTAAAATTTATGCAATGTGCATATTTATTAATCATTTTTGTTTATTTTAACTTCAATTTGAGCCATAATTATAAAAAAAAATGGCAAAAAAAGCTGATTTAACATATTTTTCAATGTTGGCACGTTTTTTGCATATTATAAATCATTAACAATCGAGGTGGTCATGAAAAAAATTGAAGCTATAATAAAACCATTTAAATTGGATGAGGTTAAAGAAGGACTGCAATCCATCGGAGTATCTGGTATCACTGTTCTCGAAGCAAAAGGTGTTGGACGTCAAAAAGGTCACACGGAGCTATACAGAGGAGCAGAATATGTAATCGATTTTTTACCGAAAATTAAAATCGAAGCAGTTGTTTCAGACAAGTTAGCACCCGAAGTCGTTGATTTTATCAGAGAGTCTGCGCATACCGGAAAGATAGGTGATGGTAAAATATTTATCACAGACATTGAAGATGTTGTGAGAATTAGAACAGGCGAGTCTGGTGAAGAGGCAATATAATAATAAAGGAGTATAAGATTATGCCAAAAGTTAGTGATATTCTTAAAGAAATTAAGGATACAGATATAAAATTTGTTGATTTACGTTTTACGGATCCCAGAGGAAAACTTCAGCATGTGACAATGGACTCAACAGTCATGGATAGTGATGCATTTGCAGAAGGTGTTATGTTTGATGGATCATCAATTGCAGGTTGGAAGGCTATTAATGAGTCGGATATGACCCTAATGCCAGATCCTGATACAGCACACACAGATCCATTTTTTGCGCAATCAACAATGGCTATTTTCTGTGATATTCTAGACCCCATCTCAGGGGAAGGCTACGAAAGAGATCCACGATCTGTTGCTAAAAAGGCTGAAGCTTACCTGAAATCAACAGGTATTGGGGATACCTCGTCATTTGGTCCAGAAGCAGAATTTTTTATGTTCGATGATGTAAGGTTCGCTGCTGATCCATATCAAACTGGGTTTGAGCTAGATTGCACAGAACTTCCATCTAACACTGCCACAGAATATGAGTCTGGTAACCTGGGTCANAGACCAAGAACAAAAGGNGGNTATTTCCCNGTNCCCCCNNTNGACTCNGCNCAAGANATAAGATCNGAAATGATCAGTGTNATGNCTGATATGGGTGTGGTNNNNGAAAAGCATCACCANGAAGTNGGTNCAGCNCAACANGAANTNGGTATCAAATTTGATAGNNTNACNAAAATTGCNGATNANCAGCANATNTATAANTATGTTGTTCACCAAGTTGCAAATGCCTANGGAAAAACAGCNACNTTTATGCCNAAACCNNTANANGGNGATAATGGANCAGGTATGCATTGCCATCAATCAATNTGGAAGAATGGTAAACCAGTNTTTGCTGGCTCTGAGTATGCTGGATTATCNGAGACNGCTCTTTATTATATTGGCGGTATTTTAAAGCATGCNAAAGCNATNAANGCNTTTACAAATGCATCAACGAACTCATACAAAAGACTTGTTCCAGGATTTGAGGCCCCTGTCCTTCTGGCGTATTCTGCTAGAAATAGATCTGCATCATGCCGCATTCCTTTTGGGCAATCACCAAATTCAAAAAGGATTGAAATACGTTTTCCTGATCCATCTGCAAATCCATATTTAGCNTTCTCATGCATGCTTATGGCGGGTATTGATGGTATCAAAAACAAAATNCATCCAGGTAAGCCAACAGATCACGATCTNTATGAATTACCTGAAAAAGAACTGAAGAAAATACCAACCGTNTNTGGAAGTNTNAGAGAGGCTCTTNCAAGCCTTGANAAAGATAATAGCTTCCTTACAGANGGTGANGTATTTACCAAAGACCAGATTGAGGCTTANATTGAACTCAAAATGGAAGAAGTCATCAGGTTTGAGCACACACCTCATCCTGTAGAATTNGATATGTANTANAGTGTGTAANTAACNAAATATTACTAACAAGAGAACCAAAAGTAGCATTGATGTGTTACTTTTGGTTTTTTTTATNNAACAGTTTTCATATAATAGAAAAATCTATTGATTCTTTTCTTNTGCNATTATGAATGACCTTTTTGAAAAATTACCTGAGCCNAATTCNGAAAATATAAAAGTTAAAAAGACCAAAAAAACCAACGGTGCTGACTACNCCGCAAAAAATATCACAATATTAGAAGGCTTGGAACCTGTCAGAAAAAGACCAGGAATGTACATAGGCGGTGTGGACTCAAGAGCCCTTCATCATCTATTTAATGAGGTCATTGACAATGCGGTTGACGAAGTAGTTGCTGGGCACGCAAGTGAAATTAATGTAACGCTCAATAGAGACAACGAATTAGTGATAACTGATAACGGACGTGGNATCCCAATTGACTCNCATCCAAAGTTTCCCAANAAGTCAGCNTTAGAGATNATNCTGACNACNCTNCATGCTGGGGGNAAATTTGATAATAACTCNTATAAAACCTCAGGTGGNTTNCACGGGGTNGGTATATCCGTAGTGAATGCATTATCTGAATATTTGTCTGTNGAAGTTNTNCGCGATAAGTCNCTATATCGACAAGATTTTGCACGCGGNAAACCNNCGACAAAANTNGAAAATAAAGGNAAAACCAAAGAACAAAANGGAACTACAATTCGTTTCAAGCCAGANAACGAGATATTCGAGGATGGACTTANANTTTAATTCAGGNGAGCTANATCGAAATACTTAAAACAAAAGCNTATCTTGTTTCNGGTTTAAAAATAACTTTTACNGATGCAAGNGATNCAATTGANNCCAAGCAAGTACAATTTTATTTTCCAAATGGAATTGGAGATATCATAGAGGAAAATGCCCGCCAAAAAGACTTGATNATTANNTCACGTTTTACTGGNTCNTCATCNGCCAAATCNNCAGCAGGNAAAGTTGAATGGTCCNTCATATGGGCNGCAGATAGAAAAAATAAAATNAAATCTTTTTGTAATACAATTCCAACTATAAACGGAGGCACGCACGAAAATGCTTTTAAAAGCGCGATCCTCAAATCAATCAAACGCTACGGCGATATGATTGGTATAAGAAATACAAAAATCATTACGCTTGATGACCTAATAGAAAGTATNGATGGTATATTATCTATTTTCATTGCAGATCCNGAGTTTCAAGGNCAAACAAAAGAAAAATTAAGTTCAAAAAATGCGACCACTCTNACAAGTAANATTATNGAGGATAACTTTGATTANTGGTTATCNGAAAATCCAACCGACGCAGAAAAATTAATNAGCTTTCTTATNAATACAGCAAATACNAGAATNAATNGNAAANACGANAAGGATTTAAGCCGAAAGTCTGCCTTAAGAAAACTGAGGCTACCTGGAAAATTAGCAGATTGTCTAGAAGATAAAGCCGCTGGTACTGAATTATTTATCGTTGAAGGTGACTCAGCAGGTGGATCTGCAAAACAGGCTAGAGATAAGAAGTATCAAGCCGTCCTGCCCTTGCGGGGTAAAATATTAAACATTGCGAGCAGTAGCGCACAAAAATATTTTCAAAATCAGCAGCTGAAGGATCTGGTGCAGGCCCTAGGCTGCGGTACATCTCAGAGTTATGACGATGGAAATTTAAGGTATGATAAAATTATTATAATGACCGATGCTGATGTTGATGGGGCCCACATAGCATCTCTATTGATCACTTTTTTCTATATTGAGATGCCTGAATTAATAAATAACGGGCATTTGTATGTCGCTGTTCCGCCCCTTTATAAATTATCAGCTAATAATAAAATATTCTACGCCATTGATGACGACGATAGAGAAAGAATAATAAAAGAGCATTACAAGAAAAGCGAAAAGATTGACATATCACGTTTCAAAGGTTTAGGTGAAATGCTTCCAAANCANTTAAGAGAAACAACAATGAATAAAACGACAAGAAAGCTATTAAAAATAACAATGGATAGCTATTCCTCGGACCAATACGCAAAAACGATTNATGAACTAATGGGTAATAAACCAGACGCAAGATTTAAATTCATTCAAGAAAATGCAGACTTTAATTAATATAAAATGAACAATAACGTTTAACATGTTAGGTGATACTGATTACATAGCACTTCTAGAGCAATTGGATGAAGGCGTCATAATAGTGTCTGCAAACTATAACGTGCTTTATGGCAATAAAACTGCCATAGGTTATTTTGGGGATAAGTTATTAGATGTACCAATATACAACCTAATTAGAAATAGTGAAGTTATTGATGCAATAAATGACTCTGCTGAGATCAATATTTCGTTTCCTTATACTTCAAGTGATGGAATATATAAACTTCAGCTTTCCTATAACCATAAGCCAGGAAAACCAGGTATCTTAATAATAAGCAATCAAACAGAAGAAGAAAATTTTGATAGTATAAGGCGTGATCTTATTGCAAATGTAAGTCATGAACTTAGATCTCCCTTAACCAGCATTTCAGGCTTTATTGAAACTTTNCAGAACGAAAAACTAAGTCAAAAACAANACTCTAAGTTTCTTGATATCATGAGCGAGGAAGCAAATAGAATGGATAGAATTATATCTGATCTATTATCCCTTTCAAAAATAGAAATTAATGAATTTATTGAACCTCAAACTAAAATAAATCTTATGGAGCCGATTCTGCTTGCAAAAAATGCACTNGAGTTAAGGGCAAATGAGCTTGGCAAAGAAATAATTATAGAGCAAAAATTCGATATAGCTCCAATGATAAAGGCAGACGCGGACCAAATCATTGAGGTATTTCATAATCTTATTGATAATGCCATAAAATATTCAATTGAAAATAGTACAATAAAGATAATTTTAGAGGTGATTGATGATATCAATCCAAAACAGATGAGTGTTACGGTTGAAAATATCGGTACGGGGATTGGAGAAGAGCATCTACCTAGGCTTACGGAAAGGTTTTATCGCGTTGATAAAGCCCGATCTCGAAATATCGGGGGTACTGGGCTTGGCCTTGCAATAGTTAAACACATATTATTAAGGCATTCAGCAGATTTGGAAGTATCAAGCCAAGTAAATGGTAAAACAAGATTTACTGTTCTCTTCCCTATTTATGGTTGAATGATTATGCAATTGTAATGTTTTTGTAATATTTGCAAAACAGTATTAAAANAATTTCCTAGTAACTAGATAATTACTAATAAACTCTACTTATTTGAATGGATTACTTAAATTGAAAATTTTGAACTGTTTATTTTTGTGTACCGGAAACTCATGTCGATCAATAATCGCTGAATCGATAATGAATAAAATAGGAAAAGATAGATTTCGTGGCTTTTCTGCCGGTTCATCACCAGTTGGGTCTGTAAATCCAATGAGCATTTTGTTGCTTGAAAGCTTAGGTCACGACGTAAGTGGCTTAAGCTCTAAAAGCTGGGATAAATATGCATCTGCGCCTCACATGGATTTTATAATTACTGTATGTGATAACGCGGCAGGAGAAGCATGTCCCGTTTGGCCTGGCAAACCAATTAGTGCGCATTGGGGGGTGGTTGATCCATCTCTAGTGGTAGGAAGTGATGAGGTTAAATATCAGTCATTCCTAGATACATATTTAGTTTTTGAAAAGCGAATAAAAAAACTGATCAGTCTGTTGGATAACGATAACATAATAACGAGTGATGTTTTACAAAATATTGCGATTGCGATGCGGTAGAGTCGAATGATAGCGCAAGATTTTAAAAAATATTTTATTGAATTTTTGGGTTCNGCAATTTTATTGGCCACCGTGATTGGCTCAGGCATAATGGGAGAGATGTTATCTCATGGNAATGATGCAATTGCACTTTTAGCAAATACGATTGCAACAGGTGCAATACTCTATGTATTGATCACAATGTTTGGGGCTATCTCTGGTGCCCATTTTAATCCTGCCGTATCACTGGTATTTCTTATCAAGAGGGAAATTGGTTTCAATATATTCATTTTATACGTTGTTGCGCAAGTGCTTGGTGGGCTACTTGGTATGTTAATTGCCCACTTTATGTTTGATATCGATTTAATACAGTACTCATCAAAAATCAGAAGTGGACCTTCGTTGTGGTTTTCAGAATTTATCGCCGCATTCGGGTTGATATTGACCATCCTGTTTACAATTAAAGAAAATATAAAATCTGTCGCCATCTCGGTAGGTCTATATATAACTGCCGCTTATTGGTTTACCGCTTCAACATCTTTTGCAAATCCCGCAGTAACAATCGCAAGAACATTCACGGATACTTTTTCTGGGATTCATTATTCAGGAACTGTATATTTCATAATTGCCCAGTGTTTTGGGGCGTTATTGGCTCTAATTATTTACAACGCCATTTATAAAAAATAACCTTTTGACCCACCATACATTAATCTGTTGATAAATATATCAATCATACTTTGTAACATTTTTGTAATGAAAATGTCACAAAAACGAAACTTTTTCAAAACATACATTGGGTATATGCACGGCATATTATTAATTAAATCAAAAACGGAGAAAAACTATGAGAAAACTATCCACTCTTACTCTCGCTGCTTTAGCTTCATTTATGTTAGCCCCGTCAAGTGAAGTTGAAGCAAGAGATCAGATAAACATTGTTGGTTCATCAACAGTTTATCCATATGGTACAGTAAACGCCCAAAGATTAGGTGAATCTGGCTACAACACTCCAACATACAACCCAATTGGCACCGGCGGTGGAATGAAAGCATTCTGTTCAGGCGTCGGAGTAGACACTCCTGATATTACTGGGGCATCTCGTCCAATGAAAGCCAAAGAGGCAAAGCTTTGTTTAGAAAATGGCGTGACAAACGTTATCGAGGTTATGTGGGCTAATGATGGTATTACATTCTCGCACTCAAATGCAGCTGAAGAATTTGAGCTTACAAGAGAAGAAATATTCACAGCAATGGCTGCAAAAGTTGTTGTAGATGGTGAAGTTGTAGAAAACCCATATACATCATGGAATCAAATAAACTCAAGCTTGCCAGATTATAAGATTGAAGTATTAGTTGCGCCCCCAACCTCTGGTACACGAGATGCTTTTGATGGAAAAGTCATGGAAGCTGGATGCACTCTTGAAGCGGTCACAGGCAGCGATGATGGCTGCACAGACTATCGTGAAGATGGACGTATCATTGAAATGGGTGAAAACGATACATTAATTGTTCAGAAACTTGTCGAAGACGTCGAACGTTTTGGTTACTTTGGTTACTCCTATCTTAAGGATAACGGAGATAAACTTCAGCCGTCCAAAGTCGAAGGCGTAATGCCATCAGGCGCTACAATTGCATCATACGAATATCCAATGGCCAGACCACTCTTTATCTACCTAAAAGCTGACCATATTGGTGTTATACCTGGTATTCAGGAATTTGCGCAAATGATGGTTAGTGATAATGCTATAGGCGATAATGGCTATTTAACAAAGATAGGTGCAGCACCTATGGTGCCAGAGCTTGTTGATAGAGTAAGGAATATCACTGATAACTTAGACCCAATGGGTTTTGATATTGCTGACTGTGCGAACAAAGTTCATCCTCTTAAAGATGCAGGTTACGCATTTTCTAGCGGACTTTGTAAATAATTATCTAAATAGAAAGAGGGGCATAGCCCCTCTTTCAGCATCTAATAGCGTTTATCCCCTAATAGTGATTGATTAAATTCTGCAAAAATATATTTTGTAATATTTTTGTAACATTTTTGTAAGATTTGTTTACTCATCACTTTTAAAACTATCACAAGCAAGGAGTATAAATAATGATCTATATATCACTTTTGCTTGTATTTTTGGTTTCCTATTCTTTTTATTTCATTGGCAAGAAAAGAGCCCTCAACATTTCGACTCAGCGAAAACAAACCCTCTCTGCTTTACCAGATTATTATGGCTATTATGCGGTAATTGTCATAATAATACCCGCCATTTTGATTTGGTTCTTTCTTTTGATTTTTAAGTCATATTTCCAGGAAATATATGTAATGTCACCCTTATTGTTCCCTGATATTGACATGTGGAGCGAAAGTAAAACCGGTTTAATAATGAACAAAATTACAAACTTATCATATATTGTAAATTTACCTGATATTGATCTGTCCGTGGGGGATAAATCAATTTTAAAGATGGCGAGTGATAGTGAACTCATTGCGGCAAAGAATCTAGCGAGTTTTGATAAAATATATGGTTGGGCTAATATTACTTTATTCATTATACTACCAATTCTTCTGGGTTTTATTTCAACAAGAATGATTTCAACTAAACTTAACGCGCAACCTATTGTGGAACGCGTAATCTCATACATCATAAAAGGGAGCTCCTACATAGCTATATTAATAACATTTGGGATATTTTTCTCACTTATATTTGAAGCTATAAATTTTTTTAGATACGTAAATTTTATGGATTTTTTCTTCAATACTTCTTGGAATCCAAACAGAGCTTTTGTCATTAATGCTTCAGAAGGCTTTGACCAAGAGGCTCTGAAAGATGCCTTCGGATTTATTCCTCTCCTTACGGGTACAATTTTAATTGCGACCGTTGCAATGATCGTGGCAATTCCCCTTGGACTACTGACTGCTATATATTTAGCTGAATACGCATCTACGAGAGTACGGGATATAGCAAAACCAATAATAGAAATTTTGGCTGGCGTGCCAACTGTTGTCTATGGTTTTTTTGCTGCACTATCACTTGCACCCTTTATTAAAGATGTAGGTGAAAGTGTTGGGTTACCTGTTTCAGCAGAAAGTGCTCTAGCAGCAGGTCTGGCGATGGGGGTCATGATCATACCATTTGTATCATCTTTGAGTGACGACGTTATTAAGGCGGTGCCAAACTCCCTGAGGGAAGGTGCTTATGCCTTGGGTGCCACAAAATCAGAAACAATAAAAAAAGTAGTTCTGCCTGCGGCGCTTGCTGGGATCATGGGATCATTTTTGTTGGCTATTTCCCGTGCAATTGGAGAGACAATGATAGTAGTGATGGCAGCGAGCCTTAGAGCAAATCTAACATTTAATCCTTTAGAGCCTGCTACAACAATAACAACACAGATTGTAACAAGCCTTATCGGGGATGTCGAATTTGATAATCCAAAAACACTAGTCGCATTTGCACTTGGACTCACTCTATTCATCATGACACTCGTACTTAATGTAGCGGCTATACTCATCGTTAAAAAATATAGAGAAAAGTATGACTGATTTATCCAAACGGCTGGCAGCTGAGCGAAGATTCAAATATTTTGCTATGTTTGCAATGTGTTTATCNCTATTTTTTGTTGTTATCCTCATGTTGAAAATATTTACAACTGGAAGCGGTGCTTTTATTCGCACAACAATTGAAGCGAGTGTATATTTTGATCCCAACGCAATTGAAGTCACTAACGAGTCCTCTGTAAAGGCAATAAAAAAAGCATCTTTCGTAAATCTTGCGAGTCAAATTGTAAAAGATAATCACCCCAATCTTACTGATGAAAAATTCACCTTGGTGCGAGAAATGTATACACGTAAATTTGACTTTCAGTTAAGAGATTATATAGCCAATGATCCCAATATTATTGGGAAGACAGTTATAATGGAAATTACAGCTTCTTCAGACTTAGATCAAATCGTTAAAGGAAATTACCCAAGAGATGTGCCTGAGGCACAGAGAAAAATCAATGATTACCAATTATCGGTACTTGATAGTTTAGATGCTGATGGTAAAATATCCTCAACTTTTAATCTTTGGTTTTTTACAAATGGTGACTCAAGGGATCCCGAAACAGCCGGTATCCTTGGTGCCTTGATGGGATCATTCTATGCTCTTTTAATATGCTTTTTATTTGCATTCCCAGTGGGTTTATTAGCGTCAATTTATCTAGAGGAATTCGTGCGACCAGGAAAATTAACGGACTTTATAGAGGTTAATATTAATAATTTAGCTGCTGTTCCATCCATTGTTTATGGACTGCTTGGTTTGGGTATGCTCATAGGAGTATTTGGAATGCCTTACCAGGTGCCATTAGTTGGTGGCCTAGTGCTAGGATTCATGACACTACCAACTATAATTATTGCNTCAAGGGCCTCATTAAGAAGCGTACCTCCATCTATCCGCGAGGGCGCTCTTGCAGTTGGAGCTACAAAAACTCAGACGGTCTTTCATCACGTGATACCCCTATCCTTGCCTGGATCTCTGACTGGTACCATTATTGGAATGGCGCAAGCNCTTGGTGAAACTGCGCCATTGCTAATGGTTGGCATGGTTGCATTTGTCATGGATATTCCCGGTGGAGCGCTCGATCCAGCAACCGGACTACCATCCCAAATTTATCTATGGTCAGAGAGTGCTGAGAGAGGCTTTCTGGAAAAAACCTCTGCTGGTATTATGCTCCTACTAGCTTTCTTAATAATAATGAATACAATTGCTGTAATAATAAGAAGAAAATTGGAGGTCAAATGGTAGAAAACGGCGCACTCGCTTTACAAACAAATAATGTATACGTGCATTATGGAAGTAAGATGGCAATAAATAATGTAGCTGTAGATTTTTATAAAAATCAAGTAACTTCTCTTATTGGCCCATCTGGCTGCGGAAAATCAACATTTTTAAGATGTCTAAATAGAATGAATGATGTTATAGATATTTGCAAAGTTCAAGGTGAGTTTCATCTGAATGGAATTGATATTTATGGTCCAGAAATTCAAGTCGAAAATCTTCGCAAACAGGTTGGTATGGTATTTCAGAAACCCAATCCTTTTCCAAAAACTATATATGAAAATGTTGCTTATGGACCAAAAATTCATGGCCTTGCATCTACAAAATCTGAGCTTGATGATATAGTAAAAGATACTCTAAACCGAGCTGGCTTGTATGCTGAAGTAAAGGATAGATTAGACGACATAGCAACCGGTCTATCCGGTGGCCAACAACAAAGATTATGTATTGCAAGAGCAATTGCTATAAAGCCCGAGATAATACTTATGGATGAACCATGCTCTGCATTAGATCCAATTGCAACTGCCGTTATTGAAGAACTTATCAACGAGTTAAAAGAAAACTACACTATCGTTATTGTTACACACTCGATGCAGCAAGCTGCAAGAATATCAGATAAAACAGCATATTTTCATTTGGGTGAAATGATTGAGTTTGACATAACTTCAAATATTTTCACAAACCCAAGTCATGAAATGACGGAAGCATATATTTCTGGTAGAATAGGATAGGAGATAGAAATGACACAACACATAAATTCAGCGTTTGATACGGGCTTAGCAGATGTAAATATGCAAATAGCAAAACTTGGAGCGCTCGCTGAGACGCAACTCGATAATTCATTAACTGCTTTGAAAGATAAGAATATAAAAAAATTTGACTCTATTATAGAACGTGACAAGAAGCTTGATGCGCTAACAGCAGAGGTAAGCTCCTCAGTTTTTGAACTTATTGCACTGTGGTCGCCCATTGCTTACGATCTAAGAAGCTTATTGGTTGCGGATAGAGTCGGCGCAATTCTTGAGAGGGTCGGAGATTATTCAAAAAACATTGCAAGACGAAGTCAGGTAATCGTATCTGAAGAAAATTTTGATCGTCTTCCGGTAAATATTATTGGACTTGGGCAGCACGTTCAAGACCTCCTTCATAAAAGTCTTGACGCGTATATGGAATTAAACATTGAAAAGGCAATGAATATCTGGGAGTCAGATATTGATACTGATCGCTTATACCTTAGTATTTTTAAGGAGATTGTCAGCTACATGTCAGATAATCCAGACGATGCTAAAATGTTAACTCACATGATTTTTATATCGAAGAACCTTGAAAGAGTTGGGGATTACACGACAAGTATCGCAAAGCAAACATACTTTCTCTCAGAGGGGGAATATCCCGATACTAAAAGACCTAAGGCAATGACAACGTATTGAGGTTTGAATGATGTTGGCATTAGTTGCTGATGATGAAAAAAATCAATTAGAATTAATATCTTTTCACCTAGAAAAAAACGGATTCGATGTTATAACGGCAGAAGATGGTGAAACTGCATTTGAGCTAATTGTTGAGCGAAGACCCGATATAATAATTCTAGACTGGATGATGCCTAATGACTCAGGTATCTCTATATGCCGCAGAGTCCGATCATCCAAAGAGCTCAAGAGTCTGCCAATTATAATCTTAAGCGCTAGAGGTGAAGATATTGATGCTTCACATGGGTTATTATCAGGTGCTGACGACTATATAACAAAGCCCTTCTCGCCTATCGAATTAATCGCAAGAATAAAATCACTCTTAAGAAGAACAACAAAAAATTTAGAGTCTTCCATAATTGAATATGGTGATTTAACCTTAGACACTGGTAAAAAAGTTCTAAAAAGTAATGATAAAGACATAAGAATTGGGAAAACTGAATATAAGATTATTACTCTTCTAATGTCGAGACCGGAGAACGTATTTTCCCGTGCTCAGATAATTGATTACGTTTGGGAAAATAATCCAGAAATAGACGATAGGACAATTGACGTGCATATCAGCCGTCTCAGGAAAACCCTAAGTGATAGCTATAATGGAAAATGTAAAATTAACACAGTACATGGGTTTGGTTATTGTATCCGAAATAATTGATTATTTAATTTCAAGCTCAGATATTGGGGTAATGTCTACCGACTCACCACAACCACACGCTGATGTCTCATTTGGATTATTAAACTTAAATCCAGCACTGAATTTTTCTTCAACATAATCCATCTCTGTTCCCAGAAGATATAAGATAGCTTTTGGATCGATAACAATGGTAACCCCATCCTGCTCGACTACCTCATCACCTTCGGAAATTTCAGAAACATAATCCATCGAGTAGTGTAAGCCAGCACAGCCCCCTTTTTCGATACCGATGCGCAAAATCTTGTTTTCTTGTTTTGAGTCATCAATTAAATGATTGACCCTCTCAATCGCCCGTGGAGTTAAACTAATGATATTTGACTTAACCATACAACTCTATCCTTACATCATATTAAGCGCAACTTGGGCTTCTTCTGACATCATCGATATATCCCAAGGCGGATCAAATACTAAGTTTGCTTTTGCTGACGCAATACCTCCGACAGATAGCACCGCATCTTCGACCCATTTTGGCATTTCACCAGCTACAGGGCACCCAGGTGCCGTGAGAGTCATCTCGACATCTACATGAAAATTTTCATCAATATCCACTTTATAGATAAGACCTAATTCATATATGTCCACAGGGATTTCGGGATCATAGACTGTTTTTAGTGCAGTCACTATATTTTCTGTTAATTCAGCGATTGTGTCTTCATCTAGTTGAGGTTTTTCTGTCATAGCAATAATTAGCCCTTAGGAAAAAAATTTCCTACAATATATCAAAGACTCACACAAACTATCAATATCTTTTTTATTATTATACATCGCTATGGAAGCCCGGCAAGTAGAGGTGACTCCGAAGGATTGCATTAGCGGCTCAGCACAATGCGTCCCTGCCCTGATCGCAATACCTTTTCTATCAATTATAGTACTTACGTCATGTGGGTGGGCGCCATCCATATTAAAAGAGAAGATCCCCTTGCTGTAGGCCGGGTCTACGAAAAAAGATAGACCATCAATTTCTTGTAATTTCTCCTTGGCATAATCGGATATTTTGGCTTCATGTTCATGGATTTCATTCAACCCAATATCATTAATATACTTAATTGCGTGTCCAAGTCCGACTGCCTGTGCGATCGGTGGGGTTCCAGCTTCAAATTTTTGTGGAGCCTGCGCATATGTAACGCTGTCTTTGGTTACTTCAGCGATCATCTCGCCACCCCCTTGAAAAGGAGTCATATCTTTTTGTCGTTCTTTTTTTGCATATAGTACACCGATCCCTGATGGAGCATAGAGCTTATGGCCGGTAAACACATAAAAATCTACACCAACTTCGTCAACGTTGATACTGTCGTGCACCGCACCTTGCGTACCATCGATAAGTACAGGTATGCCATTACTATGGGCTATATCTACAATATTTTTTATAGGCTGAACTGTACCGAGAACATTAGACATATGCGTAAGAGCGATCATTTTGGTCTTGCTGGTAATTAGTGAAACTAAATGATCGATATCAATGAAACCATTTTTATCTATATTAACCCATTTTAGCACCGCTCCATTTCTTTCCCTTAAAAAATGCCACGGTACTATATTTGAGTGATGTTCAAGCATGGATATTATAATTTCATCTCCGTTTTGAATATTTGCTGAACCATATGATGATGCGACTAAATTGATTGCCTCGGTAGCATTTTTTGTAAATATTATCTCTTCACTTGATTTTGAATTTATAAATCTTGCAATTTCATTACGCGCATCCTCAAAATTTTCGGTTGCCTTCATTGATAGATGATGTATGCCCCTGTGAACATTTGCGTACTCTTGTTCATAAACTTGCGATAAGCGGTCTATTACTGTTCTTGGCTTTTGAGATGAAGCTGCATTATCGAGGTATACCGCACTTCCTTCGTTTATTTTTAGGTTTAAAAAAGGGAATTCATCACGAATTTTATCAATATCAAACATTCAAGTTACCTTTTGACACCCTATTTAGCATATTATTCATTGCATCTGCGAAAGTTTCCAATATTTTCTTATCCTTTATTTCTTCTAGAGCATCTGTCAAGAAGGCGTGAACTAAGAGTCTTTTTGCTTCTTCTTCAGGAATTCCACGAGATTTCAGATAAAATAGCGAGTCTTGGCTAATTTGCCCTGTAGTCGCACCATGCCCGCATTGGACGTCATCAGCGTATATTTCAAGTTCAGGCTTTGCGTCATGCTCAGCATTCTTTGATAGTATTAGTGCGTCAATCGACTGCTTCGCAATTGTCTTTTGCGCAATATCATCAACTATAATGTTACCCTGAAAGACACCTTTCGAGTTGTCGTTTAATATGGACTTATATTTTTCTCGACTTACCGTATTTGGTGCTTTGTGCTTAACAGACAGCATAGTATCAATATGGCTATCGCCATCGAGAAGATTTATACCAGAAATTGAAATATTACTATTAGATCCATTGCAATTAATATCTCTAAATTCACGCAATAATTTCGAGCCAGAGGATATTGTAAAACTGTTAAATTCTGTATTATTCTCAATATCTGCATATTGCTGATTGAATCCAATTGTGACTTGGTTGTGAGCCTGATATTTCACATTATTTACGACGCAGTTATCACCAATTTTCCAAATAATTGAGGATGTATACAATGCTTCAATATCGGTCTTATTTGAAATTTTAAATTCAAAGATATTCACGTGAGCGCCATTTTGTACGTTAATCATATGCCTGTAATTATAGAAACCATCATTATTGCCCACATGTATGATATATATGGTATCAGCGATAGCCTTATTATTGCTGATATTTATTATGGCACCGTCTTCCATCAGGGTAGTATTTAGATTAAATAGCTCATCCATATTTTGTGAATGCTTTTTAGAGTTCAGTTTAATTGCCCAATCAGGAATAGGATCTCTTTTTAATGAGGTCACGCTGATAGTTTTCGTATCACTATTGACAACGGATAATTGGCTCTGCATTGCCCCATCCATAAACACGAGAACGCTGTCATTGTTCTCCTTCGCTTTTTTTACAATCTCAAAATTATTAATAAAATTATCGAGGTTAACAGGTACTGGCTTTGAAAGCGACTGAGATGGAATTTTCTCAAGCTTACTGACGATGTTGGTGTATCTCCACTGCTCATTTCTGGTAGTTGGCAGGCCTTGCGCTTTAAAAAGCTCATACGCTCCAAGACGAACTGGATATAGTGGGTGTTTAATATCTTGACTACCTATGTGGCTTTTACAATAAGCAATTATTTGCTCTTCAACATCAATTTTTTTATCTTCTGCTAACATTTAAATAGCTATTTTATGTAGTTATTATAACCGGATTTTTCTAACTCTAATGCAAGCGAGCTATCCCCTGTTTCTATGATCTTTCCATTATACATAATGTGGACGAAGTCAGGTTTAATGTAATCCAATAATCTCTGGTAGTGCGTAATGACAATAAAGGATCTCTTATCGCTTCTCAAATTATTCACACCCTCGGCAACTAGCCTGAGTGCATCAATGTCCAAGCCAGAATCGGTCTCATCTAAAATACAAATTTTAGGATCCAAGAGAGCCATTTGTAGGATTTCATTTCGTTTCTTTTCGCCCCCCGAAAAACCAACATTTAAAGGTCTTTTGATCATACCGTCGTCAATATTTAATTCCGCAGCCTTTTTCTTCACAAGTTTCATAAAATCTGGCGTTGAGAGAACTTCTTTATTATTAGCCTTATAATGAGCTTCTAGAGAACTTTTTAGAAAAGTTAGGGTTGTAACCCCGGGTATTTCAATAGGATACTGAAAGGCCAAGAATAATCCTTTGGTAGAGCGTTCATCGGCTTCAAGGTCTAGAAGATCTTCACCGTTTAAGGCAATCTCACCACCTAATACGGTATAATCTTCTTTCCCGGCACATACATGTGCCAAAGTTGATTTTCCGGAACCATTTGGGCCCATAATTGCATGAACTTCACCAGGACCAACATCAATGTTAAAATTATTGAGAATTTCATTATCGTCCACCGAGACTGTGAGATTTGAGACATTAAACATTATTTACCTATTTATCCAACACTTCCTTCAAGTGAAATTCCAACAAGCTTTTGGGCTTCTACTGCAAATTCCATTGGGAGCTCCTGTAAAACCTCTTTACAGAATCCATTAACAATTAGTGCAATGGCATCTTCAGTACTTATACCCCTTTGACCACAATAGAAAATTTGATCATCTGATATCTTTGATGTCGTCGCCTCATGTTCAAAAATGGACGTTGGATTTTTTGTTTCTATATATGGAACTGTATGAGCTGAACATTTATTTCCAATGAGTAATGAGTCACATTGAGTAAAATTACGGGCATTTTCTGCACGCCGGTGTGATGAAACTAGGCCACGATAAGCATTTGAAGAATGCCCTGCTGATATACCTTTTGAAATAATCTTACTGCTCGTGTTCTTGCCTAAGTGAACCATTTTTGTTCCAGAGTCTATTTGCTGATATGAATTAGAAATTGCGATTGAATAAAATTCTCCCACTGAATTGTCACCACGGAGTATGCAAGATGGATACTTCCATGTCACGGCTGAGCCCGTTTCGACTTGCGTCCATGATATTTTTGAATTCTTCCCTCTGCAATCACCTCTTTTTGTTACGAAGTTATAAATTCCACCAACACCGTTCTCATCTCCAGGGTACCAATTTTGTACTGTTGAATATTTAATTTCTGCATTTTCAAGCGCTACTAATTCAACAACTGCCGCATGGAGTTGATTTTCATCCCTTTGTGGCGCGGTGCAACCTTCTAAGTAACTCACATATGAGCCCTTATCAGCAATAACTAACGTTCTCTCAAACTGCCCTGTATTTTGATCATTAATCCTGAAGTAAGTTGATAATTCCATAGGACACCTAGTATTTGGAGGTATGTAAACGAATGATCCGTCTGTGAATACTGCAGAATTGAGCGCTGAATAATAATTATCTGATTTTGGGATAACTGAGCTAAGATATTTCTTCACCAAATCAGGATGATCTTTAATAGCTTCTGAAATTGAGCAGAATATGATCCCTTCCTCGGACAACTTCTCTTTAAAGGTTGTAACAACAGATACTGAGTCAAATACTGCATCGACTGCAATATTACTTTTTACACCCGATAGTATTTCTTGCTCATTAAGCGGTATACCTAATTTGTCATAGGTTTTTAAAAGCTCTGGATCTACTTCATCTAGAGATTTTGGACCATCAACATCTTTTGGCGCTGAATAGAAATACATATCATCATAGTTTATCGCTGGGTAGTTAACTTTCGCCCACTCAGGCTCTTTCATCGATAGAAATCTTTGATAAGCGTCTAGTCTCCATTCAAGCATCCAATCTGGTTCATTTTTCTTTTTTGAAATGAACCTTATTGTGTCTTCAGATAGACCGATTGGTGCTTTTTCAGTTTCTAAGTCTGTAGACCAACCAAACTTGTATTTGTCTACACCAATATCGTCAACTTGTTTTACTGTTTCTTTAATTGCAGGCATATTACTAATATAACGTTATGGTTAATTAAAATAGTTTATTTTAATATAATTGATTAAAAATTAAAATTCATCCCTTGTAAGGTATTATTTAACGTTTTGAGGAAAAAATCTACTTGTTCCGGATAGTTATGCCATCCAAAACTGACCCTTATTGCACTATTCATCTGATTTTCATTATAATTTAGGGCGCGAAGTACATGTGAACCTCCGATTTTTCCTGATGAGCAGGCCGCACCCGCACTAACTGCTATTCCTTCAATGTCTAGACCGATAATTAGATTTTCCGATTTTAGCCCCGGAAATATTAAAGTTGAAATACTATCATCTTTATTCGCACCTAATGATGGGATTTCTATATTATTTGAGATTTGACCTACGCCCTTTATCATCATTTCGTGCAATTGTTTGTTATTTTGGCTTTCTGTACTCATCTTACTCATGCACGCCTCAAGAGCAACTTGAAAGGCTGCTATTCCGATCACATTCTCAGTTCCAGCTTTTCGACCAAACTCCTGCTCTCCTCCAAAAACTTGTTTAAACACAGGCTGACTATCGCGCATGTATACGAGTCCAACCCCATGCAACCCTCCAATCTTATGAGAGGCAAATGAAGCAAAATCAGTGTAGCTGACTGATTGCTGTAAATTTACTTTACCAACTGCCTGAATCATATCTGAAAAAAAAAGAGAGTTATATTTTTTACATAATCTCGAAATATCTTCTATTGGCTGCAGAATGCCTGTTTCATTATTAATGAGCATTGCACAAACAAGTGATTTACCGGATAAAGTCTTCAAACGCTCTTCCAAATGTAATAGATCTATTAACCCCTCTTTTGTAATTTTACATTTTATTTTTTTCGCTTTATTAAAGTTTATAGTATCAATCACTGCGCTATGTTCAGTTTCAAGATATATTATATTTTTTACATCATATGTATGAAGAGCATGACTAATTATGTAATTGCAGGCCTCAGTTCCGCTTGAGGTAAATAGAATATTATCTGTTTCACAATTCAGAATATCAGAAATATATTCCCGGGCTTGGTTTATTTTAGACTTAGACTTTTGACCCTCTTGATGAACTGAGGACGGATTATAAAANCCTTCAACGTCAGAACTCTTCAGGAATNGACTAACTTCCGATCTTATTGGAGTTGATGCAGCATTATCAAAATAAATTCTCATAATATTGTATGACTTTCAAATTATAAAAAAAATCCAGAACCCATTTCTAACTAGAATATTGCGTTATAACCGACACTTAAGAATTAAGTTCAAAATCGCCAAGGTTTTGAATGACCTTTATAATATAAGCTATAATTAAAAAATATCATCCTTTTGAACAAATATATTTACTATTGTTAATCATATATGCTAATTATTGCAAGTTGATTGCATTAGGGGGATAAATGCCGGAGATCATGTTTAATGGTCCATCAGGTCGTATTGAAGGACGCTACCACCACAACGAGGACCCTGAGTCTAAGATTGTTCTCTTATTGCACCCTCATCCCAAGTTTGGTGGCACTATGAATAATCCAATTATTCACAACGCATATTACACTTTCGTAAAGAATGGCTTTTCTGTTTTAAGGTTTAACTTTAGAGGCGTTGGAAAAAGCCAAGGGGAATATGATGCNGGTATCGGCGAACTGTCCGACGCAGCGTCTGCTCTAGATTGGATACAAGAGCTCAACCGTGACTCAACAGGGTGCTGGGTTGCAGGATTTTCATTTGGGGCCTGGATTGCAATGCAATTACTTATGAGACGACCTGAGATAGAGTCATTTATATCAATCGCCCCTCCCGCAAATTTATACGATTTCAATTTTCTTGCCCCCTGCCCTTCATCTGGAATCATAATTAATGGCTCGGATGATATTGTTGCACCCAAACCAGATATTCAGAAGCTTGTTGACCGTCTTAAGTCTCAAAGAGGAATTGAAATAAATCATTCATTAATTGANGGTGCAAATCACTTCTTTGACAATGAAATTGATTCACTAAATAAAGAAATTTCAAAATATATAGAAAAAACACTCCAAAATTGACAAATTAATCGATTGGCCTAAATATGGATCCGCCGCTAATTGCAGTTTGGACACCTGTTGTAGTCGGGTATGAAATATCCAAATTTAGTAGGCACCGTACCGCCAAATAAGCAAACGCTTCAGCTTCAATGTATTTGCTATTCATACCAATATCATCGGAGATNATTACATCTTTTTTAGATAATTCAGAAATTTTATCAATTATGTATTTATTTTTGCTACCACCGCCACAGATAATAATTTTACTAATGTTTTTAGGTAAATACTCCAGAGCGTGAACAATTGCACTTGCCGTAAAATAACTCAAAGTACTAACTAAATCCTTTGGCGCCACCTCATTAGACTTCAGATATTTATTAAAATAATTTCTATCTAATGATTTTGGAGGCTTTATATCAAAAAATTCATCTGCCATTAGAACGTCTAAAAACCTTGTATTGACAACACCTTGAGATGCTAATTGACCATAATTATCGTAATTTTTTGAGAAATGACTATACATTGCATCATCAATTAGACAATTACCTGGCCCTGTATCGAATGCCATTATTTCCCCGTCATCAAGATAAGTAATATTAGAAATACCGCCCAAATTAAGGATAGCTATTGGCCCATTGAAAGCTTCATTAAATCTAGCTGAATGGTATATTGGTGTCAAAGGGGCGCCTTGACCACCATTTAAAATGTCGCACATTCTGAAATTAAAAATGACAGGNNTACCTGTAATGTTTGATAAATACCTTGGATCACCAAGCTGAACTGAAATATTATTTTCTGGGCTATGATAAACCGTCTGACCGTGGTAGCCAATTAAATCTAATTTTACTGAGGTATCTNTATTCGCATCTAAAATTTCTTTGACGGCTAAATGGTTAAAAACGGCGAGTGACTTTTTAAGTTTATTACAATTAAGCCAGTTTACATTTCTTTCATTAAATCGCTNAGAGACTTCCTTTATTTTAATTTTGATATCTTTTGGGTACTCAATTGAACAATTATTGAGGAAATTGTATATTTCAATTCCATCAGTTTCGATTANAGATGCATCAATACCATCCATTGAGGTTCCACTCATTAAACCAATAGAATAAAATTTTTTTACATTTTTTTTACACATTTGTATTGATATAAATAAGACAACGTATTTAATATAATTTTAATTTTTATCAATTTATCCTGTAGCATGGCAAACTTAAATAAGAAAAAATTTAAATCAGAATTTCTCCATACTCTTCTTGATAGAGGTTTTATTCACCAAACCTCAAATGATGATGGTGTTGACCATCATTTTTACACGGAAAATGCAATAGGTTATATTGGATTTGACCTGACGGCAAAAAGCTTACATGTAGGCTCCCTACTGCAAATTATGCTACTGAAATGGATGCAAGTATTCGAGCACAAACCAATCATTCTTTTTGGAGGCGGAACCACATTAATTGGAGATCCCTCAGGAAAAGATGAAAGTAGAAAAATAATTGAGGAGAATGATGTAGAGCAAAATGAGATTGGGATTTTAAAAGTATTTAAAAAATTTCTTAACCTTGACGAAAATAAGATAATCATTGAGAACAATGCTAAATGGTTGAAAGACCTCAATTATATCTCATTCTTGAGAGATTATGGAAAACATTTTACTCTCAACAGAATGCTTACATTTGAATCTGTCAAATTAAGATTAGACAGAGAGCAGCCCCTGACATTTTTAGAATTTAATTATATGTTATTTCAAGCATACGATTATCTTGAATTATTCAAGAGGCATGGTTGCAAAATACAGATGGGTGGCTCAGATCAATGGGGCAACATAATCAATGGTATCGAGCTCGTAAGACGGACCAANAAGGATGAGGTATACGCAATAACCACTCCTTTAATAACTACAGCCTCAGGTAACAAAATGGGGAAAACGGCTGATGGCGCAATATGGCTTGATGAAGATCTTACAAGTCCATACGATTTTTGGCAGTTTTGGAGGAATACCGATGATAAGGATGTAATAAGGTTTTTAAAGCTTTTCACAGATATCTCTATGCATGAAATTAATAAATTATCAAAATTAGAAGGTGAAGAGATTAATGATGCAAAAAANATTCTTGCTAATGAACTCACCAAAAATACNCACGGGAAAGCTATATCTGAGAAGGTGTATAATTCTGCATTAGAGACATTNGAAAAGAGGGTAATATCNGAAAATCTACCGNTTAAGGNACTTNATCCTGATGATTTTTCTNATGGCTTTGGGCTCCTATCNATTCTGGTTGAAGTTGGGTTTGCAAGTTCAAATAGTGATGCAAGAAAATCCATACAAAATGGCGCNATAAGGCTCAATGATCANAATATNGGGGATCCATCACTAATCTTTACAGANAAAGAAATCAATGGCTCTAAATTATCCTTCGGCAAGAAAAAACATTGCCTTATAAAGATAAATACTTAATCGTAATCAAAAGCATCCCTGAGGATACCCGGTGCCAATAATCCTGTGGTATTTCTTCTAAGGCGCGTTGGTTCACCCCATGACTCCCTCATTATCTGAAAAGGAAGAGAAAACATACAGTTATTATCACCGCCTGTTAGAACTGGTCCAAATATTGGAATGGTGCCGAATGATGCATTCAACTCATACTCTGGACAATAAGTACCAGGTAATTTTAAGCTACCCGTCTCATTATTTAATTGACCACTGAGTTCAAACTTTACGTTCTGACCAAAAAGTTCTGCACCATCGATAAGAATTGCTTCATCGATAATTCGATATCTTGCCCTAGAGTCAAATTGGACCCTATTAATATCAATTAATTCACTAGGGCTGGACTCAACAAATAATCTTGCAAGGTACTTATCATTATAGACATCGATATTTTCAATAAATATTTCCCCGCTCATATTATTAATGTTGGGACCTGTTGCTCGTAATTGTAAATTGCCATTAAAGCCATTTTGATATAGCCCTAAGAATCCTAAGAAAGCACCAGCATCCGAAGTATTTACACCCAAGTCTGCGGGTAGATCCTCCTCTTGTAAGGCATACTTAACTTCAATTCTTTTACTGGCATCCTGGTTAAAAAAACCATCTAACTGCATTCTATTAAGTTTTTTATTCTCTACAAAAATTTCGCCTGAAAGTAATGAAATTTCTCGATTATTACCAATAACTTTATCTATGTTTACAATGCTTAAGCGCATATTTGGTAAATTTTTTAGTATATTTTTATCATCCCTCTCTCGCGAGAATAAATTTTGTTGGATAAAGTCTGATAGATCCGCTTCTTTTGCTATAATTTCCGCCATTAAAATATTATTTTCAACNTAACCAATTATCTGAGCGTCTGAAATATCATCAGATGATAAGTTTAAAACTTCAAAATCAACAAGTTCCCAATTATTTATTTGTGGATTAAAAGCCCTCCTGAGCTCCAATTCAAAAACAATATTCTCAGCATCATACTCAATCTTATATTTTGCAATACCATCATTAGTTGGCTTATCAACTATAAATCTAACTTCAGCNCTTTCATTGGTAAGCTTTGAATTTNTAAAAAATGGATACAAAACACTAACATTTGTTAAATCACTTTTAANNCTAACATTGTCAAAAGAATTGATATCTAAACTATCGATATCTGATAATGGAAGTGTAATCTTTATCTCGGTCGGTATCCTACCTAATCCAGATACATAATTTGCCAAAGCAGGCTGGAGTATACTTAATTCAGTAGGGCTCGGCTGCGCTTCAATTGCTATCTCTAANTTTGGCTCTGATGGAGAGATATCAGCAAGCATGTCAAATTTAGATTGTATTCCACTAACATTAAATTCGCCTGAAGAACTAATCTTTGAGTTTTCAATCTTAAACA
Source organism: Rhodobiaceae bacterium (assembly GCA_002699615.1). Classification (GTDB taxonomy): domain Bacteria; phylum Pseudomonadota; class Alphaproteobacteria; order Rhizobiales; family TMED25; genus TMED25. The sequence goes on from PAAM01000012.1 coordinate 83,264, forward strand.
CGGCAAGTGGTGAAATAAATACATTTTCATTATCAAGCCGAAAAGAAAATTGTTCAACTTCAATATTNGCCCTTAAATCCTTACCAAAACTTGGCCCCACAGTCGTTAGAAATTCAACATTGGAGGAAATATTTGCATTACCTGAGATCCGNGACTCAACTGATTTTAGCTTTNCATCTTCAATTCCAAGATACGTCAAATAATCAATGCAAACATCAAGTTTGCATTCCGCATTAACATTAAATGATGCGGTGCTTTGTCCGCCANTATTTTTAATTTCACCNGATGTNTGGGTAATTTTAGCAGAGCCCCTTTTAAGTTCTANANTCCCATCAAAGATTTCAGCTAAAATACTTTCATCATTGAATGTTATGCTCCCATTAGCTTTAGAGATTTTTGGGTGGCTTTTATAATATGAGAACTCAGAATTAGTAAATTCGATATGCATATCTATCGAAGAATTACTGTCCTTATCCGTCATTCGATTNAGGGATAATTTATCAATAGATCCTGAAAATACGTTTTGGTTAAACCACTTTGTTATCTTATTTTCATTCTCTAAAGAAAATAATTCTCTAACATTNTCAACATTTGAATTTTCAATAATTATTTTAATTTCTTTATGATTTGCCAACTCCTCTTGTCTTATATTTAACCTACCCTGATTCANTTCGCCGTCTAATTCTTTAAAATTAATTTCGTTATTAATAAGATCAACGCTCATGAAAATATTTGCGTTGTTGACAACTTGCTGACCACCCTTCAATAGGCTTAAACCAGATAGATAAGCATCAAATGAGGATATTTGCCCACTTCCATCATAGTTTAATTCAATCATTCCTTTAGTGTCTAAACTAAAATCATCATGTTTTATTTGTATCTCATTTAGATTTATTTGTTCCTGCGAGCTAATGTAGGAAATACTAAAATATGCATCCTCAATATTGTGAGTATCGCTCCTTGAATATGGCAGATCTATGCTAAAACTACCGACACCAATATTTAAATCCAATGTTGAGTCTATGACTCTACCCAATTTATTGAAATTAAGATTTAGCCGACCAGATAAACTACCGTTATAAATCTTCTCATTAAATTTAGAACTTATTCCGTCAAATGACTCATGTAAATTTAGGTTCTTAAAAATAACATCAGCATTTGTAATTCCATTTTCGTTACTNTGATTTAGTGAAATTTCAATATTTTCGGAATTTTCTGAGGAACCAGCATTGTAGTTAAACTTTAAGCTTTTTGAGTCATTAATTAGTTGGGAACTAAGCGAAATGCTATCCATTTCAATAAGCTGCCCCGAAGTTATAATAGAGAGCGCGCCGTTCTCTAAACTGAAATTATTAACAGAGTTTTGATCTGTATTATTTTTGGATAGTGTGGTATTTACTACGCTGAGTAAATTCTGATAAAAGTGATGTGTTGTAATAGCTTGGTCGCCAAATTCTAGAGTATCAATATATGTTGCCTGATTTTGCTCACTTTTTAAATTTTTACCTTCAAGATTTACCTCGAGCTCCCGTANAAGGGTGTCCAGATTTAAATTAATATCTGGTTCAGAAATTCTTATATCATTAAATTTACTCCTGTTAGGAAGTTTAGTTATTGGACCCAAAATTGAGCTCATAAGTCCATTCTTAAGTTCCGTATTTGCAGCAGTCAAAGTTACTCCATTTTGATTACTATTTACCTGCAAACCCTTCAACAGTATTGCAATATCTTGATTTTCCGCTTTAACTAGAAAAATTCTCTCAAAATTAAACTTAAGACCTGAATAACTATCATTCAAATAATTTTGAACATGCGAATTTACGAATGAAATATCAAGAGAACCAGACTCTAGCCTGTTGTCCAACCATGCCTTAAAAATGAGAAAANCTGATATTAATAATACAATTAAGAANCCCATAAAATAGGATAGGTATTTTAAAACTGTTCTTAACTTCATGAAATATTCTGAAACCTATAAACAAAAAATATTATTANTTTTAGACTTAACAATCCTTGTAAATTTAACTTAATGTAATAATATAAATATGGATATCTAAAAATTTAGTTATCTTATCTTTAATTCTCTCTAAATGAGGCAGGAGTCAACGATGTTAAAAGAAGGCGATAAGGCAATAGACTTTAAAATGCCAACAGATGATAAAAATTTTGTAACACTTGAGTCATTTCCCGATAATAACATCGTTCTTTATTTTTATCCAAAAGATGACACACCTGGGTGCACTAGAGAGGCCATTGATTTTACCGCACATATAGATGCTTTCAATAAATGTAAAACATCTATCATTGGAGTTTCAGCAGACTCAACGACAAAGCATAAAAAATTTATAGAAAAGCATAATCTTGAAGTTACCCTCGCATCAGACGAGGATAAAAAGGTTTGCGAAGACTATGGTGTATGGATTGAAAAAAGTATGTATGGAAAAAAATTCATGGGCATTGAGAGGGCTACTATTTTGATAGATAAGGATAGAAGAGTTAGAAAAATTTGGCGTAAAGTTAGTGTCACTGGTCATGTCGAAGAAGTGCTTGAGGCTGCGCAAAAACTCTAAAATTTACATTAATTCTGTTAATGATGACTCAAGAAAACTATCAATATCCCCATCTAATATTGCATCAGGATTAGAACTTTCGATTTTAGTCCTAAGATCCTTTACTTGACGATAGGGGTGTAAAACATATGATCGTATTTGATGCCCCCACCCAATATCGGACTTTTCCATATTTGCAAGATTGGCAGCTTCTTCTCTGGCCTTAATTTCACTCTCATAGATTTTTGCACGGAGCATATTCCAGGCGGTTTCCTTATTTCTGTGCTGCGATCTTTCATTTTGACATTGTACCACGATTCCAGTCGGTATATGCGTAATGCGTACCGCGCTATCTGTTGTNTTTACATGCTGACCGCCAGCTCCACTTGCGCGATATGTATCAATNCTTACATCAGAGTCCGAAATCTTTATATCAATTTTATCATCAATTATAGGGTAAATACTGACAGAAGCAAAACTTGTGTGCCGTCTTGAGTTTGAGTCAAATGGAGATATGCGGACCAATCTATGAACCCCATTTTCTTTTTTTAGCCAACCATGGGCAAATTTTCCACTGATNGAAATTATAACGCTTTTTATGCCCGCCTCATCTCCATCATGCATACTTATCTGGGTTGTTTTATATCCCTTTTTTTCTGCCCATTTTAGGTACATCCTCAATAACATACTAACCCAATCCTGGCTTTCAGTACCCCCTGCCCCAGCATGTATTTCAAGATAAGTATCATTAGAGTCAACTTCTCCTGAGAATAACGTCTCAATATATTTTGATTGGATTTTTTTTTGTAGGTGTATGATATTTTTTAGTGACTCATCAAGCAAATCNTGATCATCTTCGTCTAAAGCTAAGTGATAGATCTCCATGGACTCANTGTAAGACCTATTTAAATTTTCATAACTAATAAACTGTTGTTCAAGATTTTGCCTCTCTTGCATTACCTGCTTCGCTTTTTCTGAATTATTCCAAAAATTTTCATCTTTGATTAAGACATCTAATTCTTTAATCTTTTCTTGTGCAGTTTCTAATTCAAAGGCCCCTCCAAGTCATTTTTANCTTATTTTCAATGTCTTGTGTTATTAATTTAAAATCAAAATCCATCCCATCTTCCTCTTAAAAAAATTCCCATACATAATCATCTTTATAATTATACCTGTTCCCGGTATTTTTATTTATTTTATACGCATTAATATCATCAGGAATTAAAAAATTCTTCAAGCGAGCTTGATCTAATATGTTGAATGATCCATTAGCAATATTATCCATTATTGATANCAAATCCTTTTCATTTTGTAAATTAACACCATTGATAATTGCAAAGAAAGCAACATTTGCTGTAAATTTTAAATAAAATAGCTTATCCCCATTTAAACTGGTAAAGACACAGTTACTTTGTGCCATATATTTTTTATTTTTACCTATTTCTATTTTATCAAGATCGCAAAGCAAGGTTTTTACTTTGAAGGCAATTTTACGATCGAGATATGACTCAACGTCCCTATCCTTATGTAAAAAAATTTGATTCCCGTTCATGTCATCAATCTTATCTAAATACCGTATATCTAATAGTGATCCATCTGACAGGATTGGTGTAAATAAGTCTATAACTTGATCTAAGTTCAATCCTACCTTTTCTTCTGAATTTATTGTTCTGGAACCAGAACGCGTTATGTCTTTGAGGTATCCTAATAAGTATTCGCTTGCATTAGCCTTCAAACTTTCATCATATAAAGTACCATTTGATCGAAATAATTCTCGAACCGTGATTAGGCCTATCTCAGTATCTGCNCTAGATTGTTGGCTTGACAGTAATTTTCTGTTCAAATCTACCCCAGAATTAATAATACCCGCATAATAAATAGGCCTAAGTATAGATCTGCCATCCGTGTTAATTTCAAGAATATTTGTATCCGTATGACCATTCTGCGTATCAACTAAGGTTCTCCCCGAAATAAGAGATAGAGCTTTAATATCAACATGTAAATTGTTATTACCATGGATTTCATTAAGCTGATTAATCTGATCATTTACGTAATCTGTGGCATTTTGATTTGTAGTTAAGAAATAAGTGAGCCCGTCATTTGTNGTTGTATTATCATCAAAGTAACGTTCACCTCGAGCCCTATCTCTTATAGACTTGCTTAACAGGTTTGGCTTGGTATAGCTGTTAGCGTTTTCGTAATTAATCGGAGACTCTTGCATTATCTGGGATACCACTCTTGTTATTACCCCATTTTCAGCCATTCTTTCTAAAACCCAGTCCCGACGCTCCTTAATTGCTTCATAGTTCTCTTGGGGATCATAATTGCTTGGGGCTTTTGGAAGGGCTGCTAATAAGGCCATCTCCTCGACATCCAAATGATTTAGCGTCTTCCCAAAATACTTCTCTGATGCTGCAACAACNCCAAAAGCGCCTCTTCCTAGATATATTTCATTCAAATATAACTCTAATATTTTTTCTTTTGACAAGACTCTCTCTAATTTTACAGCGAGCATAATCTCTTTTATCTTGCGACTAATGGTCCGCTTATTATCATTGAGTAAATTCTTAATCAATTGTTGTGTTATTGTGGAAGCACCAATTAATCTGCTGTTATCCCTCAGAAACAAATAATTATAAATATTCTGTGAAGTTGCCCTTACAATACTCTTAAAATCAAAGCCGGGATGATTATAAAAGCTTTTATCCTCGGCAGATATAAATGCAAGCTTCAAATATTCTGGTATATTATTATAACTAACATAGATACGGTGGGTATCATATTCTTCGGCTATTAGAACCCCATCCTCTGAAAAATACCTGCTTGCACTGACTGGTTGAGATTTTAAAATACTTTCGAAAGCTCTAGTGTCCTTTGTGTAATAAAAATAAGTAAATATTATTGCGACAAAAAAACTAACAGCTGTCATTAAAAACAGACTAAATAGAGCTGTTATAAATTTTAAGAACAATTCAATTCCCCCAAACGGTAAAATTTAATTTCCGATAAATCTTCTTGCTAAAATATCAAAATTATCAATATAATATCAACAATTAAGTATTTTAGAATCATAAAAATATTATATAGAAGAGAATTTACTATGTTAAATATACACACAAAAAAGCAAGAAAGAGCCATATTGAGGTTCGGCTATATTTATCATAATACCCCCATAAATTTAATAGCACTGTCAAAAAATAGTAATACAACAATATTGCAGTCAATTTGTGCTACAATAAAAAGGAATAAAAGATGCCAAATCGAATGCTCATCGATGCAAATCATGATGAGGAAACTAGAGTCATTGTTCTCAATAACAATGGTAAAATTCAAGAATTTGATATTGAAGCAAAAGATAGAAATCAAATTCGTGGAAATATATACCTAGCCAAAGTAACAAGGGTAGAGCCATCTCTCCAAGCTGCATTTGTNGAATATGGCGGCAATAGACACGGCTTNCTTGCTTTCAATGAAATTCATCCCGATTATTACCAAATCCCAACTTCTGAAAGAAAAAAGTTGTTAGAAGAGGAGTCGGAATTAGTATCAAAAAGTGATACAAGTGAAGAAATTGNTGAGTCTGTCACTGATGAAGCGGAAGATGGAAGCGCTGAAGTGATTGGTGAAGATACGATCAATCATGACGCATCAAAGAGGAACCCGAAACATAGAAAAAGATATAAAATACAAGAGGTAATTAAAAAAAGACAAATTATCCTTGTGCAAGTCACAAAGGAAGAGAGAGGCAACAAAGGCGCAGCATTAACTTCATATATCTCATTGGCCGGTCGCTATTGCGTGTTAATGCCAAANACTGCGAGAGGTGGCGGAATATCTCGTAAAATATCAGATATCAAGACAAGAAATAAAATCAAAAGCTCAATAGACTCGCTCAAAATCGCAGATGGGATGGGCGTTATAATACGAACTGCAGGAGCCCAAAGGACTAAGACAGAAATTAAGAGGGATTTTGAATACCTTACTCGTTTATGGCAAACGATCAGAGACCTGACATTGAACTCTTCTGCACCTGCGTTGATTTATGAGGAAGGCAGCTTAGTAAAACGGTCAATTCGTGATCTTTATAATAAAGATGTNGAAGAAATAGTTATTTCGGGTGAAGGCGCATTTCTTGAGGCAAAAAACTTCATGAAAATGNTAATACCCAGCCATGTTAAATTTATAAAAAAATACGCGGATGCCGTCCCCCTCTTCATTAATTACAATGCAGAGTCAGAGTTAGATAATATGTTCCATGAAAACGTGAGGCTTCCGTCCGGTGGCTACCTTGTAATTAATCAAACAGAAGCGCTCGTCGCCATAGACGTAAATTCAGGTAGATCNACAAGAGAGCATAATATTGAAGATACTGCACTTAGAACAAATCTTGAAGCATCAGACGAAATTGCACGTCAGCTAAGACTGAGGGATTTAGCTGGTCTTATTGTAATTGACTATATTGATATGGAAGAACGACGAAATAATAGATCAGTTGAGAAGCAATTAAAAGATGCGTTGCGAATGGATAGGGCAAGAATCCAAGTAGGCCATATAAGCCAGTTTGGATTAATGGAGATGTCGAGGCAAAGGATGAGATCTTCCCTGTTAGAGAGGGTTGGATCAATCAGCTCTCAGTCCGTACAAATCATTCGCGCTATTGAACAGGATCTTTTTAAAACTGGTAAAAATAATATCAAGCTGAACACAAATAGTGAATTAGCAAATTACTTGCTTAATGCTAAAAGAAAAAATTTATACGAAATAGAAGACAGGTANGGGATAGCAATCGAAATAAAAGTTGCTGAAACTGACGGAGATGAAATATTCAAAATTGAGCGCACTGTATTAAAATCTGATGATAAACTAAGTAACTCAGCAATAAGTATTGATAGTGTATATGAGGATAAGTTAGANGCTGAGGAGCCAAGTGATGAAATTAACGAAGAGGATAAGAGTTCGAATACTAAGATCAAATCAAAAAAACCAGTCATGCGAGAAAAACAGACAAATCAGAAAAGGCTAAAGACCCCAAATAAAAATGCTAGCAATAAAAATAAACTTGAGAGCGAAAAAGAAAAAAAAGAAGATACCAAAAGTAAAGTAAAGTCGCGAAAAAAAGCTAGTGAGGCTCCAGGTGATAAGATTAAGGTGCCTGACGAGAATACTGCTGGAGATAGTATAATACCTGAAAAAANGAAGGGGCCAGCCAAGAAAAAAACTGTTTCAAAAAAGAAAGCTTCGGATACTGCAAAGCCANTTGAGAATCCTAAAACAGGTTGGTGGGATGATTAATGTTAAGCATATTATTCTTGATATACTGACTAAACATATACTCGTCTTATTTATCTTAATTCTTACAATAATCTGCGCCTACTCAAAAACAATCATAAAGGATGCGGAAATTGAGAATCTTCTCTATGAATATTCGTCAGACTTACATGAAATTGGACTCGGCGCTGCAAGTCAAAATATATTCATTGTCTCAGATTCAAGTATAAATGCGTTTGTAACATCGAAGGGTGATATCTACATAAATTCGGGTTTAATATACCATGCGGATAAACCAAATGAAGTTAAATCAATTATAGCACATGAAATTGGTCACATTATAAATAATCATCACATAACTCGAATGATTGAGTACGAAAACTTCCAAAAAAAACAAAATATCGCACAGATTATTGGAATTGGTGCAGGCTTAACGGGTATGTTAACCGAATCAGATACGCTATCAAATGTTGGAGCTGGTATAACTTTTGGTGGCTCTGACTTCGCAAGAAGAGACTATCTTCAGCATTCAAGAGTTCAAGAATATGAAGCAGATATGAGCGCTATTAGTATGATGGACTCGATAGGGCAATCATCAGTTGGTTTGCTTGAAATACTAGAAAAAATTAAAAATGCACAACAGATCTATACTGACGAGATAAACCCATTAGAATTAACACATGAGCTACCCAAAGACCGAATAGATTTCCTGAGAAATAAAATCTCATCACAAAGGTTTTACAAAGCTGAGGACAGCGCAGAGCTTATACATAAGCATAATCTTGCNAGAGCGAAGATCATTGGCTACCTTGGCCTNCCAAACAAATTTGAAGATGGAACNATATATTCAAATTATTCGATTGCAATATCATACTACCAAAGAGGCAAATATGAGCTATCAAAGTCAATAATGATAGATTTAATCAATGAGTTTGAATATGCTTATTTTTATGAATTTCTAGCCCAAATAAATTATGAGATCAATGAGTATGAGCTAGCACTCGAAAACTTAAATATGGCCATGTCACTTTATTCACAGCCTGAGTTAGAATTTTCAATCCTTCACGCAAAAATTCTAACTGCGATCGGTGGAAATAAAAATATTCTTGATAGTATTTCACTATTAGCTCCTCACAAAGATCGCACTTTAAAGAATGTTAGGGTCTATTGGCAACTTTCGAAGGCATATTTTCAATTAAATAATATCCCGATGGCTGACCTTAATGTTGCGCAGTATTATGCTATACTTGGGAAAAAAGATAGGGCTCAAAGCTTTGCGTCACGTGCAAAGAATGGTCTGACGCCTTACTCATCGGAGTGGCTTATGGCAGATGATATTCAAAATATTAACTGAATAAATAAATAATTAATTCAAATTTAATTAAATTTAGTCTTTAATGGCNCTATGGCTGATTATTCTAAGATTATAATTATTAATGGACCTAACCTAAACTTATTAGGAGAAAGAGAGCCTGAGCATTATGGAAATACGACATTAAATGATATTAAGGAAANTTGCTTAGAGNATATAGCAAAGAAAAATATTAAATTAATATTTGANCAATCAAACGATGAAAGNACAATAATTGAGATGATACAATCTACATCAGAAGATGATGGTATAATAATTAATGCTGGCGCTTACACTCATACATCCATTGCTATCCATGATGCACTGAAATCATCAAAATCACCTGCGATAGAGGTCCACCTATCAAATATCCACAAGAGGGAAGAGTTCAGACATAAATCATATCTATCTAGCGTGGTGAACGGTATAATAATCGGACTTGGTGATCATGGGTATATCCTCGCCATTGATGCAGTAATTAAAATCATGAAAGAGAGGGCCAGCTAATGGCAAAAAAGATATTCGACGAGATTGAGATTATAAAAGAAATATCATCTATCCTAAAAGATCAAAATCTATCAGAAATTGAGATAGAAAGAGAAGGTGTAAAAATCAGGGTGCAAAATCAAGGCCTACAGGCAAGCCAAGCAAATCAAATTATCTCATCAGTGCCCACTCAGCCAATCCCTTTTGTAAATAGCCCTCAGCAAGAAGAGCAAAATAACACCGCTCCTGTCAAACAAGAAAGTTCAAAATACGTAAAGTCTCCCATGGTTGGAACATGCTATTTATCCCCTGAACCAGGGAGTAAACCATTTATTGAAATTGGGAAAAAAATAAATAAGGGTGACCCAATTATTATCATAGAAGCGATGAAAACCTTCAACACAATTCCAAGCACTGAGACAGGCATAATAAAGAATATATTTGTCACAGAGGGACAACCAATTGAGTTTGGTGAAGATATCATAGAAATCGAATGAAGAAATTATTTGAGAAGGTTCTAATTGCCAATCGTGGTGAAATAGCACTGAGAATTCACCGAGCATGCAAAGAATTNGGAATAAAGACTGTCGCTGTTCACTCGTCCGCTGATAACGAAGCGATGCATGTAAAATTAGCTGATGAAAGTGTTTGCATAGGACCGCCTCAAGCAAAGGATAGCTATCTAAATATTCCATCAATAATATCTGCCTGCGAGATTACTGGCGCCGAAGCAGTTCACCCTGGGTATGGTTTTCTCTCCGAGAATGCTCACTTCGCAGAAATACTTGAAGCCCATAATCTGACTTTTATTGGCCCCAGCTCAGATCATATACAAATTATGGGAGATAAAATAACGGCCAAAGAGACNGTATCAAAATTAGGTATACCCATNGTACCTGGATCTGATGGTCAGATTATAGATTTAAATCATGCAAGAAAAATTGCTAGTGATATTGGCTATCCCTTGCTAATTAAGGCATCTTCCGGAGGTGGCGGTAAAGGAATGAAAATTGCAAATGACTCATCTGATATTGAAAGNGCATTTAATTTAGCAAAAATTGAGGCTAAAGCGTCGTTTGGAGATGATACGGTTTATATTGAAAAATACTTAAATGCACCTAGACACATAGAAATTCAGATATTTGGAGACAAGCATGGAAATGCAATTCATTTAGGTGAGAGAGATTGCTCACTACAAAGAAGAAATCAAAAGGTCTTGGAAGAAGCTACATCGCCAGTCATAGATGATCTGCAAAGAGATAAGATTGGAAATATTGCAGCAAAAGCGATATCAGACTTGGGCTATGTTGGTGCTGGAACTATTGAATTTTTATATCAAAATGGAGAATTTTACTTTATTGAAATGAATACAAGATTGCAAGTCGAGCATCCAATAACTGAAATAATCACAAACATGGATCTTGTAAAAGAGCAAATATCGGTAGCTGCGGGTAATAAACTGTCTATTGAACAAGAAAATNTAAGAATTAATGGTCATGCAATAGAATGCAGGATTAATGCAGAAAATCCGGAGACGTTTGTGCCCTCAGCTGGAAAAATTACAGCTTATCACCCCGCGAGNGGTCCAGGAGTAAGGATTGATAGCGCAGCATATGCTGGTTACTCAATCCCGCCATACTATGACAGCATGATTGGAAAATTAATTGTTTTCGGTCAGGACAGAAATGACTGCCTTGCAAAACTTGATCGAGCGCTGGATGAGTTTGTCATTGAAGGAGTCGAGACAACCCTCCCCTTATTTAAAGATCTTCTTAAGAATAGTGATATACGGGANGGTAATTATAACATTCACTGGCTTGAGAAATACTTAGAGCGACAGTGAGCCAATTAATTAACCTTATTTAGAATTATTTCGTCTCTATTATGGCAATCTAAAAGTCTTATTTCAAAATAAGAATTTTCCATCTCTGAGTTCAGATTCGGTCTCTGATTATAAAGAATATAATTTTTGTAAATTGTATTTTTGCCAGATTTGTTTCGCGCAATTTCTAAATTGCCAACAAGGTCTTGCCCTGAGCTTANTAATCTAAAGCATGAATTTACCNTTATTAACAAATTTTGATAAGGAACTTCCGAACTAACGGGGATGGTGAATATCTGGCGATCAAGACTGATTGTATTTGATATTAATATAACAGCATTATTATATTTTGTTACCTGCTCTGCCTGAGCNCCTGAGATTGATAACATGCAATACATGGCAAATGAAAATAATCTTGAAATGTGATTAATAATTGGTATTGGTTATACCTCAAGAGCCAAATACAGCATTGCCCAGTAGTCCTATAAGATCAATCGAGCCTTGGGTTAACTCTATGGANTCACCGGCATCAAGCATGTCGTCGGAACCACCGGGNTCAATTGCAATGTANTTACCACCCAGAAGGCCTTCCGAACTAATCTTTGCNCTGCTATCTGTTGGTATTTTTACTTCATTATNTATCTGCATAAGGACTACTGCATCGTATGTTTGTCCATCAAGATCTTGCGAAGTAACGGATCCAATTTTTATTCCAGACAAGCGGACATCTGCCCCAGTCATAAGACCCGAAACCTCGGTAAAGATTGCTGAGATCTCATAAGTATGTGATGAATTACTTTTACCAGAGTTCGAATATGCATAATAGAAAAACGCAATCGCAACAAATATAACACCCAGTCCCACAAGACTCTCAAAAAAATTACTTTTCATGCATATATCCCTTTTCTAATTATGGAGTCCAAGACTCGTAGTTCCCCTTTTGCTCTTCATTATCTCTTTTTTTTGATAAACTACCTGATGGTCGATATGCGCTATCGGAGCCGGTCAGGTTCGGTAAATGACTTCTCATCCACTTTTTATCAGATCTTTTTTGCTCAGTTGGAATTTCATCGACAACACCATGTAACCATGTGTGCCACCTTGCTGGAACTTTTGATGAATCGGCATATCCATTATAAATAACCCATCTTTTTTTCTTAGCAGCCTTCGTTTTNCTTATNTAGTATTCATTTCCAAACTCATCNTGACCAACATTTTGGCCAAAAAATCTTGTATACAACATGGTTGAAATAGTTTGTCCATTCCACCATGTGAAAGCTTGTTTTATAAGTCTGAGCATTTTAATTACTTAATAAATTAAATATTATGTTACATAAAAAAAGAATCAAGTTAGTTTTATATTTAAATAACAAATTTTATAATAAACATATAGTTTTTTATATACTTTCTGAAAAAAAACTTTTTTTCTGAACAAACTTTACTTTTTAGTAAGGATCTACATGTAGTATGTGTNATATCTTTTATGACACTAATTATTGTAATTGTGCATAAATGTAAAACTTTGTTAAAAAGTGCAAATATTTGAAATTATCTGTAGACATAAAGTGCAAAAAAATTAAATTAATAGTTCTGCGAATACATGAGAAAGAAGNAAAAAGATGAAAATAGTTAGATGTTTCACAAAAGAAAATGAGTCTCCATATACACAAATTGAATTTACCAAAACATCAAGTCAAATAAAAAATCCGGATGGTTCTATTGTATTCAAGCTCGATGATATTGAAGTGCCCAAAAACTGGAGTCAAGTTGCTGCAGATATCATTGCTCAAAAATATTTTCGAAGAGCCGGTGTTCCTCAGGCTTTAAAGAAAGTTGAAGAAAATGATGTACCCAGCTGGCTATGGAGAAGTATTCCAGAGTCAGATAAGACTGAAATGGGGTCAGAAACAAGTTCTAAGCAAGTATTCGACAGATTAGCAGGAACATGGACCTATTGGGGTTGGAAAGGTAATTATTTTGATTCGGAAATTGATGCTAAAAATTACTTTGATGAACTCAGATACATTCTGGCAAACCAAATGTGTGCACCTAATAGTCCGCAATGGTTCAATACTGGCTTGCATTGGGCCTATGGTATAGACGGACCTGGACAGGGCCATCATTATGTAGACCATAAAACAAAAAAATTAACTAAATCAACATCCGCTTATGAGCACCCACAACCACATGCTTGTTTCATTCAATCTATACAAGATGACCTAGTTAATGAAGGTGGAATTATGGATTTATGGACAAGAGAAGCTAGGCTCTTNAAATATGGTTCTGGTACTGGTTCAAATTTTTCAAAAATTAGAGGCGATGGCGAAGGGTTATCCGGGGGCGGTAAATCATCAGGATTAATGAGTTTTTTAAAAATTGGTGACAGATCTGCGGGTGCGATAAAATCAGGTGGAACAACAAGGCGTGCCGCAAAAATGGTTGTAGTTGATATCGATCATCCNGATGTTGAAGAATTTATAGATTGGAAAGTAAAGGAAGAGAAGAAAGTTGCTGCATTGGTAACGGGATCAAAAATATGTGCGAAACATCTCAATTTAATTCTGAAAGCTTGTGTCAATTGTGAAGGTTCTGAGAAAGATTGTTTTGATCCGAAAAAGAACCCTGCGCTAAAGAAAGAGATAATTAGCGCAAGAAANCTGCAAGTACCCGAAAACTATATAAAAAGAGCAATTCAATTTGCTGAGCAAGGCTATACCTCGATGGCTTTCGAAACGTACGATACTGACTGGGACTCTGAGGCATATTTAACTGTCTCAGGTCAAAACTCAAATAACACTGTTCGCTTATCGGATGACTTTATTCACGCACTAAAAAGTGATGATGATTGGCACCTTAGATCGAGAAGAGATGGCACACCTGTAAGGACAATAAAAGCAAATGACCTTTGGGAACAAATCGGTTATGCAGCATGGGCTTCAGCTGATCCAGGTCTTCAATTCCATACCACTATAAATGATTGGCATACCTGCCCCGAAGGTGGAGAAATTCGCGCATCAAATCCATGCTCAGAATATATGTTCCTTGATGATACTGCGTGTAATCTAGCCTCAATTAATTTAATTAAGTTNAGGAATAAAGATGGTAGCTTTAAAATCGATGAATTTATTCATACCGTTAGATTATGGACGATGGTTCTTGAAATATCAGTTTTAATGGCACAATTCCCNTCAAAAAATATAGCCAAACTATCTTATGAGTACCGCACGCTAGGTCTTGGATATGCAAATATTGGNGGTTATTTAATGACCAATGGTATNGCCTANGACTCTGATGAAGGTCGAGCAATTTGTGGCGTTATAACGGCATTAATGACTGGAATAGCCTACAAAACATCTGCCGAAATGGCTTCGGAGCTTGGCCCATTCCCTAATTACAATAATAATGCAAAACATATGCTCAAAGTAATGTCAAACCACCGCAATGCAGCGCATGGTTTTAAAGATGGTTATGACGGGCTATCCACAAATCCAGTTCCTCTGAATCATGCAGATATTGAAGACAAGAGTTTACTTGCGGCCGCAACAAAATCGTGGGATGAGGCTGTTNCGCTAGGTAAAGAGAATGGATATAGAAATGCACAAACAACGGTAATAGCNCCAACCGGAACTATTGGCTTAGTCATGGATTGTGATACAACAGGTATTGAGCCTGATTTTGCACTGGTGAAATTCAAAAAACTTGCAGGAGGTGGTTATTTCAAAATAATTAACAGAGCTGTACCGCAGGCACTAAAGACGCTGGGCTATGGCGATAACGCGATCAATAACATAGTAGATTATGCTGTTGGCTTAAATACACTAAAAAATGCCCCAGGAATAAATCACGAAAAATTAGAAAGCAAAGGTTTTCAAAAAAAGCAGNTAGATGCCATTGAAGAACAGCTTGAAAATGCATTTGATATAAAGTTTGTATTTAATAAATGGACNTTGGGGGAAGANTTTTGCAAGGACGTTCTAAAAATTAGCGAAGAACAGCTAGAGGATTTTTCCTTTGATCTCCTCGCACATCTTGGATTTACGGAAAAAGACATAGATGAAGCTAATATTTACTGCTGTGGCGCCATGACAGTTGAAGGTGCGCCGAGTTTAAAGGACGAACATCTTAACGTTTTCGACTGCGCTAACCCATGCGGCAGAACAGGAAAGCGTGCACTGTCAGTAGATAGTCATATTTTAATGTTATCCGTTGCCCAGCCATTTATATCAGGCGCAATATCTAAAACAATAAATATGCCAAATACAGCATCTGTTGAAGATTGCAAGAACGCATATTTAAAGTCTTGGGAACTCGGCCTGAAAGCAAATGCACTTTACAGAGATGGGTCGAAATTATCGCAGCCATTAAATGCGCAAGTCCTAGACGAAGATAATGATGAAGATGAAGATAATATAGAATCAACTGCAGAAAGAACGATCGATAAAATAATTCAAATCGCAGAGAGAACGGAAAGAGAAAAGCTGCCNGATAGACGAAAAGGGTATACACAAAAAGCAGTTGTTGGTGGCCACAAAGTTTATCTAAGAACAGGCGAATATGATGANGGTAGAATAGGAGAAATTTTCATAGATATGCATAAGGAAGGCGCTGCGTTCCGTTCATTAATGAATAACTTTGCGATAGCAATATCATTAGGATTGCAGTACGGTGTTCCGCTCGATGAGTATGTTGATAGCTTTACTTTCACCAGGTTTGAGCCAGCCGGCTTGGTTCAAGGTAACGATACTATTAAGAACGCAACCTCTGTTCTTGATTATATATTTAGGGAGTTAGCAATATCATATCTTGAAAGAAACGATCTTGCTCATGTAGACCCAAGTACAATATCTCCAGATACAATTGGAAATGCTGAACTAGATCATCCTGCGCCAGCGACAAAGTATATAAGTACAGGGTATGGTAGGAGTAAAAATAATAATCTTTTCATTTTACCTTCAGCGGACTTACAGCTTACCGGAACAAATGATATGCTAACCGCAACCGCGTCTAACGTGAGNATGGGTAACACAAGCATTTCAGAGNGTGCNGAAGCACAGCCTACTCATTCTAATCTNGATACTGAGAAAGAGATGGAAAAGCATGATCTTATAAACCAAGCAAGAATCAAAGGTTATGAGGGCGTGGCGTGTGATGAATGTGGAAACTTCACTATGGTAAGAAATGGGACATGTCTCAAATGCGATACNTGTGGAGCAACAAGTGGTTGTAGTTAAGAATTTACGTACCTAATCTGGACTGTTTCAGAGTCGAGTCGCTTTTTATTGATCTGGCGCATTCCATGCATGTTCATGTATTTATTAATCTGCCCAAGCTCGTTTTGACCTCTTATCATTTGGATCCCTCCTTTTAATTCGTAGTTTTCCTTTATGGAGAGATGAAATTCACTGTAGGAATATTGCTCAAAAATTAATTGATACACACCCTGCCCACCTGCTACTGCTATTTTCTTTGGGAAAGGTTTGTATTTAAGTAAGATTTCATTTATTGGGATATCATTCGGATTAAAAAAACATANGTCATCACCCATTTCATATCCATTAATCTGATTAGTTGGAATNAACCTATTCCGCTTATTTTCTGAGAATTTCTCATAACTAGCCCTACCTAAGACTACTAGGTCAGAGCGATTGAGATCTTCTTGAAATAATAACCAATCAGTTTCAGATATTAGGGCTAGTGGCATTAAGCCAGTTGAGTCCGCAATACAACAATCTCTAGATATTATTGCATGACCAATGACAGTTATGTTTTGGTTATTTTTTTTCAATTGTTTTAATTGAGAGTTCAGTAAGTTGAGATGGCTCAACGTTTGATGGGGCTCCCATTAAAAGATCCTCTGCCTGCTGGTTCATTGGGAACATTGTTACTTCTCTGAGATTTTCTTCATTAGCCAGCANCATAACAATCCTATCAATACCCGGAGCTATTCCGCCGTGAGGTGGGGCCCCAAATTTTAGCGCATTATACATGCCTGCAAACTTTTCTTCTAACAATGACTTATTATACCCAGCAATTTCAAAAGCCTTTTCCATAATTTCAGGAACATGATTTCTAATTGCGCCAGATGATAGCTCTACTCCATTACAGACAATATCATATTGATATGCCAAGATATCCAGTGGATCATTTTCATATAGGCTTTTGAGCCCCCCTTGAGGCATTGAAAAAGGATTATGTGAGAATTCATAAGCTTTTGACTCTTCATCAATTTCAAACATTGGGTAGTCAACAATCCAGCAAAATTTAAATATNTTTTGGTCAATGAGATCTAATTGTTCACCAATTTTACCCCTTGCCTTCCCAGCAAAATCATAAAATTTTGACGGCACGCCACACACAAAGAAGACAGCGTCCTCATCATTTAGTTTGAGCTCTCTTTTTAATTTCTGAACCTTATCATCNCCGATATTCTTTGCTATTGGCCCCATACCGCCNCCATCTTTAAAGAAAATATATCCGAGTCCGGGCTGGCCTTCACCTTGCGCCCATGAGTTCATACGGTCGCAAAATGCCCTACTCCCACCTTTTGGTGCGGGAATAGCCCAAACTTCAGCCTTCTCAGACCAATCCCTACCTGACGTTGACTTTTCTAATATATCAGCAAAAATTTTGAAATCAGATTTTACAAATATATCACTTACATCGGTCATTTCTATNGGTATGCGTAAATCAGGTTTATCTGATCCGTATTTCCTAAGAGCGTCCATGTATGGTATTTTTGGAACTTCACTATCCACGGTCATAGCGCTGGCAAATTCTTCAAAAACCCCAATGAGTATTGGTTCAATGGCGTTAAATACATCTTCTTGAGTTACAAAACTCATTTCGACGTCTAATTGATAAAATTCACCTGGTGACCTATCCGCTCTTGCATCCTCGTCTCTAAAACATGGAGCTATTTGAAAGTACCGATCAAAACCTGCCATCATAATTAACTGCTTAAATTGTTGCGGCGCTTGTGGTAATGCGTAAAACTTTCCGGGATGTGTTCGCGATGGCACAAGAAAATCCCGCGCACCTTCTGGGCTTGAAGCAGTCAGGATNGGAGTCTGGTATTCATTGAAATTAGCATCGAGCATTCTTTTTCTTATCGATTGAATTATTTTTGAGCGCAAGACAATATTTTTATGGATAGTTTCACGCCTTAAGTCGAGGAACCTATATTTTAATCTTATATCTTCAGGGTAGTCTGGTTCGCCGAAAATAGGCAAAGGTAATTCTTCAGCTTTTGATAGAATTACTACCTCTCTGATAAAAAGCTCGATATCTCCAGTAGGCANAGACGAAATTGATTTATCTACATTTATTGTTTCATCCATTCGAGCCTTAACTGTTCCTGTTAGGCAAACAACCCACTCTGACCTAATTTCCTCAGCGACTGAGAATGCTTCAGTGCCTGGCTCTACAACGCATTGAGTGATACCATAATGATCACGTAAATCTATGAACAATAGGCCGCCATGATCTCTAATCCTGTGGACCCAACCCGAAAGTCGTACTTCATTTCCAATATTATTTTTTCTAAGTTCATCACATTTATGTGTACGATAATTATGCATTTCTCTGTGTTCTGATGTTACAAAAATAAAAAGTGAATTAGATTTTGTTAATATATAACTTTATCAGATAAGTGTTACAATTAAATTAATCAAAATGCAAATAATAGATACACAAAAAAAATTAGATGAAAGCCTTTGTGAAATAAATGCAAGCACGATAATTGGTGTGGATACAGAGTTTATAAGAGCCGATACTTTCTGGCCTAAACTTTGCATTATTCAAATATCAACAAAATCAAATTATTATTTGATCGATGCTCTATTAAATTTAAATTATCTTGGTTTATGGGAAGCGCTCGCNAATGAAAGCATCACAAAGGTAATNCACTCAAGTCGGCAAGATGTCGAAGCTATATTTTATATATCGAAAAAAATACCATACCCAATTTTTGATACCCAACTTGCAGCTATGTTTACAGGATTTCGTGAGTCCATATCATACGCTCAAATTGTTGAGGATGTCTTTCAAATCAAACTTGATAAAAAATTACAATACTCAGACTGGTCAACAAGACCAATTGATAGAGAGATGTTCGATTATGCAAAAGATGATGTTCGTTATTTAATACCAATCTTTGAATATCTCTCTGTAAAACTTGACTCACAATCTAAGACTGAATGGTTTCTTGAAGAAACAGAAAGCNTACATAAGGTATCCATCAAATTATCAGAAAAGATGACTAAACCAATACATGCTATAGGTCAAAAAATAAGAGAAGGGCATGACCCACTTTCATCTGTTAGGGAGTTTCGAGATGAAATAGCAAGCTGCTATAATATACCCAGAAAAAATGTATTATCGGATAGTGATTTAATTGAAATGCTTCAAATAAATATAGNTAATATTGATGATCTAAAAAATCACTTAAAAGAAAATAAACTTTTTACTGGTAACTTAGACTTATTATCTAAGCTATGGCGATTTATCGATGCAATCGGTAATAATAAAAGAATTAAACACGATAAAAAGATGCTTTCAAAGAATCAGAAGCTTACACTCAAATCACTCAATAAAGTTTTAGAAAATAGTGCTAATAAATATAATATTTGCCCGCATATCATAGCAACCCAAAGTGATTTAAAAGCTTATATAAATAAGGGCAATGATTACACAAAATTTATCACTGGATGGAGAAATAGTGCATTTGGCAAAGATGCTTGCGCNATACTTAATGAACTTTAATGCTCAATATCACTAAAAATATCCCTTACAAGTGGTACCGTAATTCCTCTTTTTTGTTCCATAGATTTATTATTTATCTTATTAACTAATATAATCAATTCTGGAACTGATCTACTCGCTCTTTTCAAAATATATTTAATAACCTTATCATCAATTAATATGCGCTTATCAGAAAATAACTTAATGATAATGGCCTCTAGTANAAAATCATCTGGNCTATCAATTTTAATGGGCGTTGCATTTCTAAGTCTTGAGTCCAAATCTTTTATACCCGTATTTAAACTTACAGGATTGATTTTTGATGTCATCAATAGATATCCATTTATCTCATTTATAAAATTAATAAGATGAAATAAGTCATTGTATTTATTGTTATTCAATTCAAAATCATCAATAAGTATATTTTTCCTTTTTTGAACCTCCCCTANATCTAGGCTCTCTAAGTTTACCTTTAATGCACTTGCTTTGCTTAGCCAGATATTTGCCAAATGACTNTTTCCTACNCCCTCTTCACCAAATAACACGACATTATTTGATGCCCATTTGGGCCAATTATATAGATAATCTGAGGCATTTTGATTGGATGAAGATATAATAAAGTTGTCCTCATCAAAAGATGGTGCATCTTCAATATTAAAATATAACTGCTTTTCCACGTTTAAATCCAAATTCAGTTAGATATAAGCAAAGAACTGTTCAATGCTAAATTCAAATGTAATATAATAATAATTGAAATAATTTTATAAGTCAGAAAATTTTGACTTAATTTATCACAATATAAATCTCAATGATTCGAAAAAATAAAAAAATAACCTACAAATCAAGTGGAGTAGATGTTGATAAAGGAAATAGTTTCATTAATAAAATATCACCCATTGTTAGTGAAACAAGCCGATCCGGTGCGGATAGTAAACTTGGTGGTTTTGGCTCNATATTTGATCTCTCTAAATTAAACTATAGGGATCCACTATTAGTATCGGCAACGGACGGAGTGGGNACAAAGCTTAAATTAGCNTTTGATTTTAACATNCATGNTACTATCGGGATTGATTTGGTTGCAATGTGCGTTAATGATATTTTAGCCCAAGGAGGTGAGCCCCTATTTTTCCTAGATTATTTTGCAACAAGCAAATTAGATATAACCCAAGCCACAGATGTGCTTCGTGGAATTGCAGAGGGTTGTAAAATTGCCGGATGCGCTTTAGTCGGTGGTGAAACTGCAGAACTTCCTGGGTTTTATAAAAAGAATCATTATGACTTAGCTGGTTTTTGTGTGGGTGCNGTTGAGAGGGATGGATTACTTCCGCTTCCTGTTAAAGAAGGTGATGTAATCGTTGGGCTTCCATCAAGTGGAATTCACTCAAATGGCTACTCTCTAGTACACAAGATAATACTAAATAATAATATTGATCTAGAAAAAGAGAGTCTTGGAGAAAACAAACTATTAAAACTTTTATTGGAGCCAACAAGAATCTACACAAAAGAAGTGCAAACTATCACAAAAAGAACAAACACGCTAAGAGCGGTGGCCCATATTACTGGGGGTGGTTTAACAGAAAACCTTCCACGAGTAATAAGCGAAAAGTTTTCATCAGAGATTTTANTGCCCCATTACCCAGCTACCCCNATCTATTCATGGCTTAAACATAATAGCCAGCTTGAAGANGGGGAGCTCATGAGAACTTTTAATTGTGGAATTGGACTAGTAATAGTTTTTGATGGTGAAAGATTTGAAGATGCAAGAAATATCCTAGAAAGTGAGAATATTCCATTCGCACTTATTGGGAAAGTTATCAAAAAAGAGGCAGAGCCTGTAATTTATCGCGGTAAGCTNAATTTATGANCAAAAAAAANGTTGCAATTCTAATTTCTGGTNGAGGGTCNAATATGGAAGCACTAATTAAGGTTTGCCAAGACGCCTCATTTCCTGCCTCAATTGAACTTGTAATCTCAAATAAGAAAGAGGCGTACGGACTTGAAATTGCACAATCATATGGTATTCAGATACAATCTCTTAATAGAAAAAATTTCCCAAATGATCATGAGTTTGACAATAAAATATCTGCCATCCTGAAAGAAAATAGAATTGAGATTATATGTACCGCAGGCTATATGAAAATTCTTACAAAAGAGTTTGTTGAATCTTGGCATAACCAAATAATTAACATGCACCCGTCTCTGTTACCTGACTATAAGGGTTTAAATACACACAAAAGAGCATTAGATGATGGGGCACAATTAGCGGGGTGCACAACGCATATTGTGGAAAGTGAACTTGACTCAGGCCAAATTCTGATGCAAGCAACAGTTCCGGTATTGGGAAATGATACTGAGGATACATTGGCGACACGCGTTCTCAAAATGGAACATATTATATTTCCGGAAACTCTTAAAAGAATTGCAACTAATCAGTTTAGACTTGATAAATGAGTTTAGCGTTTAATTAGTCCGTTGGATTTGGTTAGCCAACTATTTCGTCAGCACTAAAAAAGAAATCAATTTCGATTTTTGCATTTTCAAGACTGTCGGAACCATGCACAGAATTAGCTTCTAAGCTCTCCGCATATTCTTTTCTTATGGTCCCAGGTTCTGCCTCTGCNGGATTGGTGGCGCCCATTAATTCTCTATTCCTTAATACCGCGTTATCACCTTCAAGTACCTGAACGACAACAGGACCAGATGTCATAAACTTTACCAAGTCATTGTAAAAAGGTCTTTCTTTATGCACGGAGTAGAACTGCTCTGCCTGCTCTTTTGTTAAATGAATTCTNTTTTGAGCAATAATACTTAGACCGCCATCCTCTAGCTTTGTAATTATTTTTCCAATTAAATTACGTCTCGTAGCATCAGGCTTAATTATGGAAAATGTTCTCTCTTTTGTCATTATTTTAGACCTCTAATTATTGTGTTTTGATTTTTTTATACTGAAACTATAAAATTTTCAATCATGAAAATTTAATTTTCAATANAGTCTCGGATATATTGATTTAATAGCCGAACACCATATCCCGATGCCCAACTGTCATTAATATCAGTTTTGGGGCTTGTTATAGAGGTGCCCGCAATATCGAGATGAGCCCACGGTATATCCTCAATAAAATAATGAATAAATTCAGCTGCNGTGATTGCCCCTGCATATCTACCTCCAATATTTTTGATATCAGCCACTTTGGAGTTTATCATTTTCATGTATTTTTTATCTATTGGCATTCTCCACAAAAGTTCGCCTGTTTTTTTTCCTGAATTTATTAAATTATTTGCTAAATCATCATTGTTAGAAAAAAGCCCAGCCATTTCTTGGCCAAGCGCAACGAGAATAGCGCCAGTTAGTGTCGCAAGGTCGATTATTGCGGTGGGCTTGTAATTCTGAATGGCATATGTTGCTATGTCAGCAAGCACGAGCCGTCCTTCAGCATCCGTATTCAGTACTTCAATACTTTTTCCTGACATTGAGTTNATTACATCACCNGGCCTCATTGCGTTACCATCTGTCATATTTTCGACNAGCCCTACAATACCGACAACATTAGCATTTGCTTTTCTTTTTGATAGCGTGCTCATCAAACCAATAACACTCGCAGACCCAGCCATATCACCCTTCATTTCATCCATTCCACCTGCTGGCTTTATTGAGACACCCCCTGAGTCAAATGTTACCCCCTTGCCCAGAACCACTAGTGGCTTTTGCCCTTTGTTTGGTAAGTATTCTAGGATAACTGTATATGGCTCATTTCNGCTTCCTCTTGCAACTGCCATGAGCGCCCCCATCGACAATTGATCCATTTTTTTCTGATTTAGAATTTTAATCTTTAAATCTGNACTCGCAAGCTCGCTAATTCTTTTCGTGTATTCGAGTGGCGTCAAAATATTTGATGGTTCATTAACAAGATCTCTTGTTAAGTTTACGCCATCGAGTATGGCATTGTAATTTTTATGGATACTTTCGCTTGTTGTATGATGGCTTGTTATAAACACTACCTTCTGTATNGTATTTCCTTTGTTTTTTGATTTATATTTTTCAAATTTATAACATCTCAAGCTAATCCCAAATGCAAGGCGTGCAGGAATTGACATAAGCTCGATATTTTTCTTTGTNGTTTCGATTCTTATTGAGAGCTCTGCNATTTTTGAAGCGCAAAGATATTGGCAAATTCTTCCACCGAGGTTTATCCATGAATTTTCATCCAAGCTTGATAAATCTTTTATCTTGAATAATATTATTCTGGAGAACTCGTTATTGTGTGGATGGATAAAATCTACAATATTTTGTTCAATTTTATTATTTTTTGATGATTTCCTGTGTTTATCATAAAGTTTTTTTATGTCTCTATCATTTTGAGATTTTTCATCTAATAATAAACCTTCGTCCTCAGTGAAAAAAGAGACTAATACACCACTATTTTCTTTTCCAATATCTACAAACGAAACTTTCATAANAATCACCTATTTTACACTTTATTAGTTCTATTTATTTCTAATAAATCTTGTTATATATGTATATATAAACATTATTTATTACAAGCAAATCACCTAATGAGATTAATTAATACATACGTTACACAGAATTTTTTTAAAACATTTGTCATTGTTTTATTGGTTATATCAACACTGGCATGGCTAACGCAAATAATAGATGACTTAGCCTTGATCTTAGATCGAGATCGAAGCATTTATGATTTCTTTGGGCTTACTATATTATTATACCCATACATAGTTTCAATAATGGCCCCATCATCCATACTGATCGCGTCGATTATCGTTATTGATAGAATGACACGAGATTCAGAAATGGTTATCTTAAATGCTAGTGGAATTAGCTTAATGCAAAAAATCTTGCCGTTTGTTAGTGCATCAATTTTTATTACAGTATTAATTTACATACTCAGCTTACATGTATCCCCGCTTGCTATGAAGGATTTTCGTGAAAAGATAAATGAAATCAAGTCAGATATAATTAGCAGCTCCTTTAAGAAAAATGAATTCAGTTCACCAGATAGTGACTATACTGTCTATGTGTCAGATATTTCTGATANTAACGAATTCAGAGGAATAATTATCAAAGATATGAAATCTAATGATCTAATAATTACATATACAGCANNAAATGCACGAATAATTGACGTAGATGATCAGATAATTTTAGAAATGGAGAATGGAAAAATATATAGTGAGAACTTAAATTTATCCGATAAAGAAACCAGTACTATAATATTTGAAGAATACACTGTAAATCTATCTAATATCTTCAGGTCGGCTGATGGGTCTTATTTTAAAGCATCTGATAAATCATTGGGGGAGTTATTCGATGTAGGCAAAATTTTAACAGCTGAAGACAGGGCAAGGAGCGTGGAGTTTATGAATGAGGCGCATATCAGAATATCTAATCCCCTTTATGCAATTGCCTTTTTATTTATTTCACTCTTTTTNCTTCAAAAGGATTTAAACTTCAGAAATATAAAATCCTCAGATATAATCCTCGTCGCGACATGCTCTTTTTGTGTAAAATTGTCAGGTCTCGTATTATCAAATAAAATAATGGATTATGAGCTGTATTTTTTACATTACGTAGTTCCGACAGCAGTAATCGGTATCTATGTGATGTTCATAATTATAAGTCACTATAGGGAGACGAAATATAAAAATGCTGCTTTGCAATAGATATTTTGCAATCCAATATTTAAAATCAATTTTATTGTTTTTATTAATTGTATTAGCGTTAATTTTTCTGATAGATATCGCCGAAATATCACGNAGACTGGCGGATATAAGGGATGTTAGTTTTGTGGATATANTGATGTTATGTTTATATAAACTTCCTTCAACATTTGAAGAAATATCACCCATAATAATNTTATTTGGTACTTTATTGTTCTTGAATAAGTTATCGAGGCATAGCGAGCTAATTATTTCAAATGCTTCAGGACTATCATTTTGGCAAGTTATATTTCCACCTGCTATGATATCTATGTTATTTGGATTATTTATTATTTTTATAGTAGACCCTCTGGGCATTGAATATAAGGATAAGTTTTCATACTTAGAGAGAGAAATAAAGGGACAAAACAAGCTTATTAATCTCGAAGATAAAGGACAGTTTTGGTCATCACAAAAAAATTCAACAGGTGAGCTTATTGTAAATGCTGAGCGCGTTTATTTAGACGAATTGACGCTAATTGATGCAACATTTCTTCAGTTTGATAGCAACCAAAATATAAAGGAGAAATATGATAGCGTTTACGCAATGTTCGAAGTAAACCAATGGATATTATATGATGTTTGGGTTGATATAGAAGGCAAAAGTAGAGAATATTTTGAAACTTATAAAATCAATACCAAATCAAGCGAGTTATTAATGTTTGAAAATGCAATAAGAAATAGCAATCAGTCAATATGGACCATTTTTGGAGTAATAAAAAAACTTAATATGAATAGCCTAAACCCCACCAAGCATGTTGTTGACTTAAATTTTTTGATTGCAATGCCTGCCTTAATGCTTGCACTGGTATTAACAGCTGCTTGCTTTTGTGTTAAATTATTTCGTGTGCAGTACTCATTCTTTATGATAATATTAGGCATAATTGTAGGTCTGCTGTTATTTTTTGTGAACCACATTTCATACATTTTATCAGAAAATGAAATATTTAACCCAATATTAGGGGCTTGGTGGCATATTATAACGGCAATTTTAATTGCAACAAAGGTTTTAATTTCTAGAGAAGATGGTTAAATAATATTGTATGATGCTAAAAAGATACATTCATTTTATAATTATAATTATGCTATTATTTACAGCCTCAAATGTAAAGGCAGATATGCATGATGTTGAAAATATATACCCCTCAATATATTTTGAAGCTGATAATTTACTATACGAAGATGATGGTAAAAATATTAAGGCCATTGGTAATGCAAAATTATTTTATAAATCCTATATAGTTGAAGCATCTGAAATAACATATTTTCAGGATATCGATCAAGTAATTGCTAATGGTAATGTGACGATGTCAGATAAAGGTAAAGTTAAAATCACAGCAGAAAAAATAACTCTTTCCGATGAATTGAAAAATGGCTTTCTGGAGGGCGCAAATATGATTCTTGCTGATGGTAGCAAAATCAGAGCTGATAAAGCTAACATCAATCTGACAAAATCAAGTACGTTTACCGGTGCAAGTTACACTTTTTGCGAAAAATGTATTGAGGATGATGAGTGTCCTTATACCTGGGAATTTCAATCTGATGAGGTTATTCATGATGAGTTGAATAAAAAGATTATATTTAAGAATGTAAAATTCAATGTACTCGATAAAACACTGCTTAGCCTGCCAAAGTTTAGCTATCCCGACTTTACGGTCAAACGTCAATCTGGATTTCTTATGCCTTCATACTCATATTCAAACTTTTACGGTCATGCTATCAAAACTCCATATATTTACATCTTAGACGACTCAAGCGATTTAACTGTGTCTCCATTTATAACTACAAAACAAGGGCCTCTGTTTGACTTTGAATATAGAAAGAAAACAGAAAATGGTGGAGATATCTATTTTAATCCAAATTTCATTTATCAAGCAGATCCATCGAGTGTTGCGCCCGGGAACGAAAAACTTAGGGCGAGTATAAAAACTCATGGAGTTATGCCGATAAATAGTAATTTTGAATGGGGTTGGGATGCAACATTTGCAAGTGATGAAACATATATGAGAAAGTATAGTTTGGACGGAAGAACAAAATATAATTCAAATATTTATATCGAGGGCTTAAAAGGTCAGAACTATCTTAATATTGCGGCTATAAACTATAAAAATTTACTCAACGAGACAGAAACGCCTCAGGCAACACTTCTACCCAGGATAGACCACCAATATAACTTTAATTTGCCCAATCTTAAAAATTTAAGCTTTGAAAATAATATTGTTAACGTGCAAAGAACGAGTGGAGATGAGCAAATTAGACTCACCTCAGAGATAAAATGGGACGAGAGATATATCTCGGATAACGGTATCATAATTGAACCAATAGTGTCACTGAGAGCGGACCACTTTAGGACCTATGATGAGTCAGAAAATGAGTTTACAAATTTCTCTAGAGTTACTCCAAATCTATCTACCTCAATTTCATGGCCATTCTTTGAAAACACATCCCTTGGTAAACAGATTTTCGAACCAAAACTTGCATTTGGTTACGTTGGGAATGAAAAAACTTTCACAGATCTTCAAAATGAGGATGCACAAACATTCAATTTCAACAGTCTAAACTTATATGAGATGGATAGAAGTTTGGGCTTTGATAGAATTGACGGCGGCTCTAAATTATCACTTGGTGTTAATTACAGCCTTCAAGATAGCATCGGCGGTCTCTTCAACGCAAGTGTTGGTCAATCTTATCACATCAATGGATTGAATTCACTCGATTCGGATCAATGGTCTGGGACTGATAATTACCACTCTGACATAGTAGGTTCGATATCTTACAACCTCAATGACGCAATTATGCTAGATTATAAAACAAGGTATGACAACTCCTCTAGCGATAACGCGATAAATGAGTTTAATCTTGAGATGCATGACCTCAATAACTACAGTTTTGGTGTAAATTATACAGATATAAAAGCAGAGGCTAATTGGCTAAACTCCGGACTTAATGCAAATGATCATGTTGCATTAAGTGAGCTTTCTGGCTTTCTTGAGTTTGGACTCACCCATGATTGGTCTATTATTTCCAGTGGAACATTTAACTTAGAGTCGGATAGCTTTGTTAATAATCAAATTGGGCTTAGGTATGATGATGAGTGCCTTGCATTTGATATTTCTTACAGAGAGAATCTATTTTCAGATAGGGACATTGAAAAGGATAGATCAATACTACTCAATTTCGAATTAAAAACAGCAGCCGAAGATTTAAAAAACTAAATGAATAAAATCAATGCAAATATCCAGAGTTTTTTTTACAATAACATCATTAATAATTTTTCTTTTTTGTTATGCTTCAATTTCAAAATCTGAAATAGTCACGAAAGTTATCTTACTTGTTAATGATATCCCAATCACTCAATCAGATTTTCAACAAAGGGCTAAATTCATCCAAAGCGGTAATCCGCAACTAGATGCAGATAGAGTTTCTAACCAAGCTATTCAAGAATTAATTGATGAAGCAATCAAGATTGATGCATCAGAAAGTATGGGGATAACATATTCTACTGATGATGTAAGATTGGCACTTGATAAACAACTAAAAGCACAAGGAACGAGTCTGGAAAAATACTCTGAAAAACTACTTGCAGATGGCACTAATATAAAAACTATAATAGACTCAAGGATTGCTGCCACTCTATGGAATCAATATATCATTAGGAAATACCGTAGATTTGCCAATATCACTGTAAGCGAAGTTAAAAAGTATAGGAAAGACTTACTTGAGCAGGAGACTTTCCACGTGCAAATGATAAAAGTAAAAAATGAAAGAAACTCACGAGAAGACTTTGATTTAGCAGAAAATATAATATTAAACTTTCAAAGCTGTGCAAACAATTTAACACTATATAAGGATAATTCTAGTATTTTAATTGAGGATATTTTTAATACCAAAATTGATGATGTAGAAGAGCCTTTCAAGACTATTCTTAGCTATAAAAGTGACCAATTTTTACTACCAACACAGGTTATCGATGGAGAAATAGTTATAATGATAAATTGCACACCAAAAAAAATGAAGCCTGAATTCGAAATTCAAAATATTCTTATATCAAATCAGCTAAAGGCATACTCAGATAAAGAACTGCGAAACCTAAGACAGGACAGTGTAATTGAAGAAAAGTGAAAAAAAATTACCAATCGCACTGACAATGGGTGACCCTGCAGGAATATCTGCTGAGATTACAATCAAGGCGTGGCTATCTAGGCATATAGAATCTATGCCCCCTTTCATTTTTTTTGGTAGCGAAGAATTGCTGACTAGGCGAGCAAATTTAATCCAATGCCAAATAAAAACAAAAAAAATAGATAAAATAGAGAATGCGATGATTGAGGGTATATTCAAAGAATTCATACCGGTTTTTGATATTCCAATTGCCGAAGAAATCCTAGGAAAATATTCAAAGCAGAATAACCCACAAATCTTAAAGTCAATTTTATTAGCTTACGACTCAGTTCAGAAGGGGATAACTTCATCGATCGTGACTAACCCTGTTAATAAAAACTCTTTATTGTACGAAGGCATTACATTTACTGGCCAAACTGAATTTTGTGCCCATCTGTGCCAAAGAAAAAACCCTGTGATGTTGATGATGAGCGATACTCTGAAAGTTGTTCCCCTTACCAGACACATACCAATCAGTCAGGTTCCTCGAGCGATCAATAGATCATTATTGATAAATACAATAAGGGTAATAAATAACGATTTGAAAAAATACTTCAATATTTCTACACCAAGAATTGTTGTCACAGGTCTAAACCCACATGCTGGAGATAATGGATTAATTGGTAATGAGGAAATTAATATAATTTATCCTGTCATAAGCGAACTTCAGAAAAAGAAAATTGATATTCAGGGCCCAACCTCTGCAGATAGTTTTTTTAGTTCTCAAAACTATGATTATGACTTGGTCGTATGCATGTATCATGACCAAGCATTAATTCCAATTAAAACTATTTCAAGTTTCTCTGCAATCAATGTCACTCTTGGAATTGGTATTGTAAGAACTTCACCAGATCACGGAACAGCATATCCAATTGCTGAAAAAGCTGTTGCAAATCCCTCTAGTCTTATAAAGTCACTAATAGTCGCCGACCAAATGGTGCAGAGTTATGCCGCAAGATAGCAATCATTATAACCAATACAAAAAAAAACTTAAGCTATCTGGTATTAAGCCATCAAAAAAATTAGGTCAGAATTTTATATTTGATAAAAATATATTAAATAAAATAACAAGATTAATTGATCCTACCTCATGCGATTTAGTTATTGAAATTGGACCCGGTCTTGGCGGTTTATCAGAGGCTTTAGTAAATAATGGTGTAAATAAATTGTTACTAATAGAAAAAGACAAACAATTTTCTTATTTACTGAACGAACTGAAATCGAAATATCCAAATCAAATCGATATAAGCTTTGAAGATGCGATAAATTTTAACTTCGACTTATCCAATTATAAAAATATCAATATTATCTCAAATTTACCCTATAATGCCGCAACTAAAATACTGACATCATTGCTCAGTTTTCATTACTCAACGCATAAATTTAATGATATGATCCTTATGTTTCAAAAAGAAGTAGCTCAAAGAATTACTGCAAATTACGGAAATAAAGATTATGGAAGATTATCTATAATTTCCCAATTTTTATATCAATGTAATATTGAGTTTGATCTAAATCCCGCAATTTTTTTTCCCAGACCAAATGTTGACTCTTCAATCGTATCTTTCAAAAGCCTAAAAAAGAAATCAGGTCCAAATATTAAAACTCTTGAACAGGTAACACGGGCAGCATTTAGCCAAAGAAGAAAGAAAATTAAGACAAGCTTAAGAGACTTGATAAACGAGATTGACTTAATTCAAAAACTAGGAATTGACTCCAATTTAAGGGCCGAACAATTATCTGTGAGTCAATATCTTAAGATATCAGAGTACCTAGATGCAATAAACTAATCTTTTAGCCTATCTGATAATTCTTCAAGTAATTGATCCACATGTTTACTAATATTGGTTGTATTAGCCTTAGACATTTTCATTTTTTCAGAAGTTATAACTGATTTTAATTCAGAATAAGCTTCATCTAAATCATCATTGATAATAACGTAATCATACTCATTCCAATGTTTAATTTCATCATAGGCAGCATTTAATCTGTTTTTTATAGTATCAATTGAGTCCTGATCTCTTTTTATTAGCCTACTCATCAGTTCGGTTGCAGTCGGCGGAAGTATAAATATTGAAACAATATTATTTTTATAATTATTTTTTAATTGTGCTGCCCCTTGCCAATCTATATCAAATATAACATCTTTTCCAATTTGGATATTTTCAATTACCCTCTCTTTTGGTGTTCCATAATTAAAACCAAAAACATTTGCATATTCTAGAAGGTCACCATCTTCGACCATTTGGTCAAAAACTTCCTCATTTATAAAAAAATAGTGTAAACCTTCTTCCTCATTGTCTCTTTTCTTTCTTGTGGTAACAGATACAGACAATACAGCACTCTTAAGATCTGATACCAACTTTCTTGTTAAAGTAGTTTTTCCTGCACCCGATGGTGATGATATAATTATCATGATGCCTTTTTGGCTTGTTAAATTAATATCCATTTGTTTTTGTTAAACTTTTGTAAAAATCAATGACGCATTCGTTCCACCGAAACCAAAAGAGTTGCTCAGAGCACTATTGACCTCGCGTGTGAGCGATTGTTTGGGAACGAGATTTATATTCGTATTTACGCAAACATTATCAAGATTAAGAGTTGCAGGAATTACTCCTGTATTAATTGCCATAATTGAAAATATTGCCTCCACCGAACCTGCGGCACCAAGCAAATGGCCGATAGACGATTTTGTTGACGACATGTATAAATTTTTAGTGTGATCTCCAAATAGTCTTTCAACGGCCTTTATTTCAATTTCGTCACCTGCAGGTGTAGATGTTCCATGAGCGTTTACATAGTCAATTTTATGAAGTGGAATACCTGAATTTTCAACTGCCGCTTTCATAGATCTATATCCACCATCCCCATCTTCAGATGGTGAAGTTATATGATATGCATCCCCAGATAGACCATATCCCTTCACTTCAGCATAAATTTTTGCGCCTCGCTTTAATGCATGCTCATACTCTTCAAGCACAACAACTCCCGCACCTTCACCCATCACAAATCCATCTCTGTCATCATCAAAAGGTCTTGATGCCTTTGTAGGATCCTCGTTAAATGACGAAGAAAGCGCTCGACACGCGGCGAAACCAGCAATTGATAGTCGACATAAAGGTGACTCTGTTCCACCCGCCACCATCACATCGGCATCACCAAATGCAATTAACCTTGATGCATCACCGATGGCGTGTGAACCAGTAGAACAAGCTGTGACAACGGAATGATTGGGTCCTTTAAAGTTATTACGTATTGATACATGCCCAGACGCAAGATTAATCAGACGCCCAGGTATAAAAAAAGGTGATATTCTCCTTGGACCTTTTTCTCTAAGAATAATAGCGGCATCTTCAATTCCTTGTAATCCGCCAATACCTGATCCGATTAGCACACCTGATCTAATTTCTTTATCATAGTTATCCGCAACCCACCCTGAATCTTTAATTGCTTGATCTGAAGCGCAAATCGCATAAGTGATAAATTCATCAACTTTTCTTTGTTCTTTTGGGTCAATCCAATTATCCGGATTGTAGTGCCCATCTGCATCACCTCTTGGTATTTGGGCAGCTATTTTTACTGCAAGATCTTCAGTATCGAAGCTCTCGATTCGGCTTATACCTGAATTTCCTTTGATAAGGCTATCCCAAACAAAGTCAACCCCAACTCCAAGAGGAGTTACTAAACCAAGTCCAGTAACAACTACGCGTCTCATCTTTTTCTAAATTAGGATTTTTGCTTCTCAAGAAATGAGATCGCATCACCAACAGTTTGAATGGTTTCGGCAGCATCATCTGGAATTTCTACGTTAAATTCCTCTTCGAATGCCATAACTAGCTCAACAGTATCTAAGCTATCAGCACCAAGATCATCTATAAAGCTTGCTTTTTCTTCAACTTTATCTGCCTCAACCCCAAGATGCTCGATAACAATTTTTTTCACGCGGTCAGCAACATCACTCATTTTTTACCTCTGTAAATATTAAATAATAACTTATAATAAGTATTAATATATTTATAAATATTTAACTACAATCAAAAAATTTATTTTTGCTATGTAAATATTGTCACTAATACATCACCATGCCACCATTCACGTGTATTGTCTGCCCTGTAATATAGTCAGACATGTGACTTGAAAGAAACAGGCACGCTTCCGCTATGTCACTTGGTAATCCTAGCTTTGCCATTGGTATTCTTCCGATGATTGCTTCCTTTTGTTTTTCGTTAAGTGAGTCGATCATATCGGAGTCAATCATACCGGGCGCCACACAATTAACTGTGACTCCCCTTGTTGCCACCTCCATCGCAAGTGACTTTGTAAAGCCCACTAATCCTGATTTTGACGAAACATAATTTGTTTGACCAGGATTTCCTGAAAAACCAACGACTGATGAGATAGAAATAATTTTTCCTTGTCTTTGCTTAAACATATGCTTTGTAATATTTTTTGTTAATCTATATACAGAATTTAAATTCATATTAATAACATCAAGCCAATCATCGTCTTTCATCCTGATCAATAAATCATCTCTCTTTATGCCTGCATTGTTGATGAGAATATCTATTGTTTCAAAATCACTAATAACATCATCTGAGAGTTTATTTATATTGGTGAGATCGGATAAATCACAGGGATATATAGAATGACCAGAGCCCAAATCAGACTGCAGTGATGTTAATTTTTCAATATTAGTTCCTGATAAGGCTATTCTTGCTCCTGATATTGAAAGCTTTTTTGCAATTTCTTTTCCAATACTGCCCGTTGATCCAGTTAATAGAACTTTTTTACCTTCTAATATAGTCATATTATATTCCTTGTATTTAAACTAAAATAAAACTTTCAATTCGATCGGGAGCCTCTATTGACAGTGACTCGATTGAATTATCTATTCTTTTTGTAAGTCCCGTTAAAACTTTTCCAGCACCAATCTCATATACCTTTTCAATACCATTCTTTTTTGCATACTTTATTGTTTCTGTCCACCTTACCCTTCCAGTCACCTGCCTTACCAATAAATCAGTGATTTTCTCTGCTTGCACCTCTGGTTTTGCTGTAACATTTGCAATTACTGGTGCGATTGGGTCAATAATATTTGAATTGCTGAGGGCGTCTTTCATTATATCTGCAGCTGGGCGCATAAGGCTACAGTGAAATGGCGCACTAACAGGAAGCCTCATAGCTTTTTTTGCGCCATAATCAAC
Organism: Rhodobiaceae bacterium; assembly: GCA_002699615.1. GTDB lineage: Bacteria > Pseudomonadota > Alphaproteobacteria > Rhizobiales > TMED25 > TMED25. The sequence continues at coordinate 118,559 of PAAM01000012.1, forward strand.
AGATAAATTAATAGCTGCCTCTATTGCGTCCGCATGCCCGCTTAACACAACTTGTCCGGGCGCATTATCGTTCGCTACATCACAAACTAAATCTATGTTTTGATCACTTATTTTCTTAGCCAGTTGTTCCGCTTGCTCGATTGAGCTTCCAATTAGTGCAGCCATTGCCCCCTGCCCGATTGGTACTGATTTTTGCATCGAGATACCTCGAGTCTTCAAGAGTTTTGCGGCGGTTTCTAAATCTAATGCTTTTGATGCAACTAATGCAGAATATTCACCCAATGAGTGACCGGCGCAGTAACCAATTTTACCAAAATCAATACCTATTTCACTTTCTAAAACACGAAATATTGCAATACTAACAGACATAATTGCCGGTTGCGCATTCTCTGTTTTTGTTAAATCCTCAATGTCACCATCCCACATAATTTTCGTAAGGCTTTGAGACAGTGAGTCATTCACTTCCTCAAATACATCTCGTGCCTGTGTAAAGTTTTCAGAGAATGCTTTTCCCATCCCAACAAACTGACTGCCTTGGCCAGGAAAAATTAATAAATTTCTCATTTAAATACCTTTTTTGTTGCAAAATTTATTACTTCAATATAGTAATCTACTATTAATTTATTATCAAAATATTGATATGCTAAACTACTTTTTGAATAACCAGTTATTTTTTGTTGCTTAATATTTTTGATAAACATATATAGTTATAATAGATTTTAATAGGATTTAATAAAATATGGCACTATATGAACATGTTTATTTGGCTCGTCAAGACATCACAACACAACAAGTGGAGTCAATAACCAAGTCGATCGAAGACATCGTAAAAAAAGATGGCGGTAGTATAGATAAAGTTGAATACTGGGGCTTACGCCAATTGGCTTACAAGATAAAGAAAAATAGGAAGGCGCATTATACACTTATGAATATTAATGCATCGTCAGATACCCTAAAAGAGCTGGACAGGCAAATAAGTCTTAATGAAAACGTACTTAGGCATTTGACAGTAAAAGTAGAAAAATTTGATGAGGCACCATCGATTATGATGAATGCTAAATCAAGTGACACAAATGAAGATTAGTAAATGCAAGCATCACAACAAACAAAAAAACCATATTTTCGCAGTTCACGTAGTTGTCCACTTTCGGAACCAGATTCTCCGCCTGTTGATTATAAAAATGTCAAATTACTTCAGAGATATATATCTGAGCGTGGAAAAATGATACCGAGCAGAATTACATCGGTCTCAGCAAAAAAACAACGAGAGTTGGCGGTAGCCGTAAAGCGTGCAAGGTTTCTTGGCCTATTACCATACCTGCAAAGATAAATATTTCTATTGGTTGGGTTTAAGCCCTAACCGCAAAAAAAGCGGGACAGCAAAATGATAAAAAAACAAATATCCTTCTTATTTCTTGCAATTTTATTGCAGGCGTTATTTTTTATCTACCCGTTGTCAGGTAATTCTGGTGTCTTATTCAATTTATTTCTGTTCTGTCCCCTGCCACTCTATTTTTTAGGAATTTTATATGGTGTTAGATATGTGATATTTGCGTCCATTCCAGCAATATTAATAATTTATACATATGGATTTAATATTGCTGTTGCATACGCACTGCTGTTTGCTGCTCCAGCAATTTACTTATCATACTTTATTGGACTCAATAAGATGTCCGGCTCCGGCAATAAAGAAATTTTATGGTATCCACTCTCTCTTATTTTTTCAAAAATAATTATGCTATCTCTTATTCTCAGTATTGTTGGCATACTTTTCCTTGGTACAAATATTGTTGACTATAATAATACAATATCAGCAATTTATTCAGACGTTTATCAGATTAGACCCGACTTAGAGCAAACAATTCAATTGAATAATATCGCGCTAATGTCAGCAAGCTTACCATCAATAATAGTAGCATTTTGGATAATAATTTTTTTAGCGAACTTGTGGATCGCAACAAAGATTACAAAAAAAATAGACTACAACGCCAGAAGTTGGGATGGCTTTGATGAAATTAGCTTACATAAAAATTATATTTACTTACTAACAGTTTTACTCGTATTAGCATTTACAGCTCAGGGCATTATAAAGGTAATGTCCATTACAGGCGCAACCGCGATACTGATTGGTTATTCTATAAATGGGCTATCAGTTCTACATAATGTTACAAAAAGTCTTAATTTAAGACCATTATTGCTTACAACTTTATATATATTGGTCTTACTATTTGTCCCATTAATAATTCCTGTGACTATCTTAGGGATTATGGATTACAAAAATAATCTAAGAAATAAAATTAAATCAAGGAGATAAAAAAATGAAAATAATTTTACTAGAAAAAGTTGAAAAGCTTGGCTCGCTTGGAGATCAAGTCGAGGTTCGGAATGGCTATGCTCGTAATTACCTTTTGCCAACAGGTAGAGCATTGAGGGCGACCGATGAAAATATTAAATACTTTGAGGAAAAGGCATCCGATCTCAAAAAAAAGAATAATGAAGATGTTAAGGAAGCAAATAAATTCTTGGATAAAATCATAGGAAAAACTTTTGTTATAATTAGACAAGCGGGTGAAAATGGGCAGCTCTTTGGTTCGGTAACAACACGCGATATTGCTAACATTCTTAAAAATAATGGAATTGGGCAAATTAATAAAAATCAAGTATCCCTTTTTGAGCCAATTAAAGCACTCGGCGTTATCGACGTCAAAGTTAATCTACACGCCGAAGTGTCAACAATAATAAAAATAAATGTTGCAAGAACAGAGGAAGAGGCCGAGCTTCAAGAAAAGGGGAAGTCAATGTCCTTAGAAGATGAACAATCAGATGAAGATGCTCTCGTTGATGTTTTTGATGAGGGAGTCGAAGCGGATGTCAGCGATGAAATTATAGACACGGTTATTATTGAAAGCGCAGAGGTGGTAGTGGAAGACAATGCCGATAGCTCGGAGGAGTCCAATGATGTTGAAGACATTGAAACAAAAGAATAAACATTTCAGTCAAGATATTTTTTGATTATTATGTTCTGAATAATATTAGATGTGGATTATTTTGAATAAATTTAAAAATTATTCTCTACAAGATCTCATCTGCTATATTTATATTTTAGCTAGAAAATATAAATTACATTATGACATCAATAATTCAAAATATCGCGGGAAGCTCAGATAATGAGTATAAGCAACTTCCGCATAATTTAGACGCAGAGCAACAATTGCTAGGCGCGTTACTAATTAATAATGATTTATTTGATAAAATATCCAATTATTTAAAGGTTGAACATTTCTTCGAGCATATTCATGGCATAATTTTTGATAGCATTTCCAAACTTATATTGTCAAATAAACTTGCATCTCCAATTACATTAAAAACACAGATTGATAATGATGAAAGATTCGCAGAGATTGAAGGTAGTAAATATCTAATCAAACTCGCTGCTGAGGCCTCTACGATAATAAATATTGAGGAATATGGACATATCATTCGTCATTTATACACATGGAGGAGCTTGATTGATCTGGGTAATGACGTTGTAAATGTCTCCTACTCACCGCCGGCAGATATCACACCATTTGATCACCTAGAATACATTGAACAAAAATTATACTCTCTCGCAGAAGAAGAAAAATATGGGAATGATTTTAAAAATTTTTCAACAGCGTTAACAGAAGCAATTGATACAGCTGCTAGCGCCTATCATAAAGATGGTCAAGTCTCAGGATTAGCCAGTGGCTTTAGAGATCTCGATAAGACTTTGGGCGGTCTACAATCATCTGATCTTCTTATAATTGCAGGAAGACCATCCATGGGTAAAACCGCTTTTGCCACCAATATTGCTTTTCATATTGCCAATAATTGCAATCCCGAACAAAGCGATCCAGATAAAAAGCAGAATCAAGGTGCTGTAGTGGGCTTTTTCTCACTTGAAATGTCATCTTCACAACTAGCAACAAGAATTATATCTGAACAAACGTCGGTATCGTCAGAAAAAATAAGAAGGGGGCAAATTTCAAATATTGAATATGATAAACTTATTGACGTGGCACGAAAACTTCAAGATATTCCATTATTTATTGATGAAACAGGCGGAATAAGCATTGGGCAGCTGGTTGCCCGAGCGCGTAAATTAAAGAGGCAAAATAATATGGGTATTCTGGTAATCGATTACCTACAGCTGCTAACATCCAATAACAGAAGGTATAATGAGAACAGGGTACAAGAATTATCCGAGATTACCCAAACTTTAAAAGCATTAGCCAAGGAGTTAAATATTCCGATCATAGCCCTCTCTCAACTTTCAAGACAAGTTGAAAATAGAGATGATAAGAAACCACAACTATCCGATTTAAGGGAATCAGGCTCTATAGAACAAGATGCAGACATCGTAATGTTTTTGTACAGAGAAGAATATTATCTAGAGAGAAAACAGCCCAAAGAAGGGACAGAGGAGTATATCCAATGGCAGGAGAGTATGGAAGAGGTCCATCAAAAAGCTGAAGTAATTATTGGAAAGAATAGACATGGACCGACCCCGGTAATTCCAATGTACTTTGATGGATCCGTGACCCGCTTTAGTGACTATGTATCAGATGATAAGCTTCCGGAAAGATTTGAATAAAATATCTCTTATTTTAGGTTGTAAATGAAAAATGAATGATGACGCTCAAAATATGTTATCAGCATTTTTGAATATAAATCTCAAATCTATATCTAATAATTATCAAAAAATAAGTGGAATGGTGATGCCTGCTATCTGTGCCGCTACCGTAAAAGCCGATGCCTATGGTTTAGGGCTGGAGCAAGTTGCACTAACTCTACAAAAATCAGGGTGTAAATATTTTTTCGTATCAGATTTATCGGAAGGCGTTAGATTAAGGAATATTTTTGGATCAAATGACAACATCATATATGCGCTTAATGGATTAAAACCATCAATGACAGAGGAATATATTGCATTTAAAATTACGCCTGTAATTGGAAGCCCTGCTGAGCTTGAGGAATATTATGCAAATACTGAGGAAAATATGGAAAATCCTATTGCTCTACACTTTGATACGGGCTTCTCAAGGCTTGGCTTTGACGGGGTTGAAATCGATAAGTTATTAATCGATCGATTAAACATTGACTTAATAGTGTCACATCTTTCAACCGCTGAAGACATTGAATCAAATATATCTGAAAATCAACTTAAACAACTTTTAAAATATTCTGATAGATTTGTTGGGGTAAAAAAAACTATTGCAAACTCAGCTGCAATTTTTAGAGATAAATCCTTTCTTCTTGATATGGTCAGACCTGGTATCAGCCTCTATTGCGGTTACAACGGAATTGAAAGCTCGAACAGATTAGAGCCTGCTATTGAATTATATGCTCCAATAATACAAGTAAAGGATTTAAAAGCAGGCTCGACGATAGGATACGGAGCATCATATGTAGCTAAAAAAAATACTAGGATTGCGCTAGTAGAATTTGGTTATGCTGATGGGCTTCCATGGTCTTTAAAATCAACGAATCAAGAAACCGGTGGACAGTTTTATATCAATGATCATGCTGCACCAATATTGGGCAGAGTGTCAATGGATATTGTTGCGATTGATATCACAAAAATAAAAAGTGATATAAAAAGAGGTGATTTTGTAGAAATAATTGGATCAAATCAAAATATTGATACCTTAGCTAAAAATGCTGGTACAATAAGTTACGAAATACTGACAAGATTAAACTCAAGAGTCAAAAAGTTTTATAAATATGTATAGATATATTTATATCATCCCGGAAGCAATAGGCAGATCTTTTTTAAGAATATGCTCAAGCATTGGTAAGATTGGAATATTTTTTTATGAATTTTTCATATGCCTGATTACACCTCCAATTTATATTAAATCTTTATTGAGTCAACTAGTTCGAATAGGATACAATTCTCTACCGGTCATCGGGCTCACAGCCTTTTTTACAGGCGGTGTGCTAGCATTACAAATATACGTTGGGGGCTCGAGGTTTAATGCTGAAAATATCGTTGCATCGATTGTCGCCCTTGGGATAACTAGAGAGCTTGGTCCCGTAATCGCTGGATTAATGCTGGCAGGTAGAGTTTCAGCTTCAATTTCAGCAGAGATTGCCACGATGAGGGTAACAGAGCAAATAGATGCATTGGTAACGCTATCAACGAATCCAATGAAGTATTTAGTTGTACCTAGAGTACTTGCAGCAGTCATAAGCTTGCCAATCTTGGTCATTATTGCTGATATTATTGGAATAATGGGTGGCTTCGTCGTTGGAACAAAAAGTCT
>PAAM01000013.1 GCA_002699615.1 Rhodobiaceae bacterium
TGCAAGAATATCATTTTCGTAGATAGACAGGAGTTCCGTTTTTGTATTCTGCTTTTTAAAAACATTTTTTAATATTTCATTAATATCTTTTTTTAGTCCAAGATTTTCACCATATAACAAAAATAAATTATATTTTATTAAACTAGACTGTTTTTTTGACTCCTCTCAAAATCGAGATAGACTTTTTATTATTAATCCGACTATTATTCAATAATTTACTTTCAATATTTATTTTTTTGATTTAAATATTAAAATAATTTTCAACTATGTGCCGGCTTAGCTCAGTTGGTAGAGCGGCTGATTTGTAATCAGTAGGTCGGGAGTTCAAATCTCTCAGCCGGCACCATAAGAAAGATAAATTTCAGATTATGAAACTGAATGAAAAGCAACTTCAAGACTTCAAAAGAAAATTTAGCGATATCCTAAATGAAAAAGATATCATTACTGATCAAGATACCATTGCACCGCACCTTTCGGATTGGGTTGGAAATATTAGTGGCTCCTCGATATTAATGCTAACCCCCCGAAACAAAGAACAAGTATCAAAAATATTAATGTTGTGTAATGACAAAAATATTGCGGTAGTGCCGCAGGGTGGCAATACAGGATCTGTAGCATCCGGAATACCCAATGGAGAAATTATATTAAGTCTAAAAAAAATGAATAAAATTATTAGTATAATGCCCGATGATTATTCAATTACGGTTGAGTCTGGGTGTATTCTTAGCCAAGTTCAAGACGCTGCAATGGAAGCTTCAAGATTCTTCCCTTTAAGTATTGGCTCCGAGGGCTCATGCACAATCGGGGGAAACATATCAACAAATGCTGGAGGTATCTCAGTTTTAAAGTATGGAAATATGAGAGATTTGGTTCTTGGCCTGGAGGTTGTATTGCCGGATGGCAAAATAATGAATAGCCTTAAAAGATTACGAAAAGATAATTCTGGTTATGCAACAAAGCACATGTTTATGGGAGCGGAGGGAACACTCGGTATTATAACTGCAGCAAGCCTGAGACTGTTCCCAAAAATAGAAAATAAAGTGACAGCTTTTGCCTCGTTAAGAGATCTAGACGCAACAATCCAACTTCTTGAGACTTTAAAAAGTTTTTCTGGAGAATTATTATCATCCTATGAGCTTATTCCAAAAATCGGACTTGATATTGCAATTACACATGGAGATGATCTAAAAAGTCCTATATCAGATGTTAAGGAATGGAATGTTATAATCGAGTATTCTGATACAAAAAATAACGATAATGCAAATGAGTCACTTCAAAATACTCTAGCCTATGCTATCGAGAAAGAACTAGTCTGTGATGCAGCGATAGCCAGTTCATTATCTCAAACACAAAATATTTGGAAAATAAGAAAAGCAATCGTTGAACACCAGCCGAAACTAGGCGGTGAAATAAAGCATGATGTTTCGGTACCTGTATCTTGCGTTCCTGAATTCATAAGAAGCACAACACAAAAATTAGTTGAATATTTACCTGGTGTTCGTCCGGTACCATACGGGCACATTGGTGATGGTAATATTCATTTCAATGTATGCCCCCCAAGGAACTATAACTCAGATGTATTTAAGCAAAGCACAGAAGAAATAAGAGAAATTGTATATGGAAATGCCCATACTTTTGGTGGCAGCTTTGCCGCTGAACATGGCGTTGGATTGATAAAAAAGAAGCAAATGTTAAAATATAAAGATGAAGTTGAGCTACAATTAATGAAAGATCTCAAAAGTTTCCTTGATCCAAAGAATATACTAAATCCCGGTAAAATATTTTAAAAGAGTATGATTGAGCCAAGATATAAAGGGGCATTATTAGCCTCCATTTCAGCAAGTATTGGCGGCACAACTGTTGTGCTTACACGTTATTTAATGCCTGACAGTGATCCGTTTTCTTTACCCGGTGTCAGGTATGGAATTGGCGCTTTAGTATTACTGATAATTTTATACTCATTAAAAAAAAGTAAACCGCTTGAGCTAATTGACTGGCGTCCGATAATAGTATTGTCTTTCGTATTTTACGTTGCATTTCCATGGTCATTTGCAGCTGGCCTCGAATATACTACAGCTGCTAGAGGTGCAATCGTATTTACAGCACAACCAGTGATAACACTAATTGTTGGCTCTTTGATGGGGAAAGAAAAAATTACTCTCTACAAGGTACTCGCCATAGCCATTGCTGTGACAGGCATTTCAATCACATTAAGCGATGATATGAACGAGCTCGCGCCCAATGCATTATTAGGTGATTTTTTAATGTTCTTGGCGGCGTTTTGTAACTCACTTTATGTTCTTAATGCTGGGAAGATGATTGAAAAATACGGAAGTTTAACATTTACCGCATGGCCAATGTTTATAGGATCATCTATGATGTTAATTCTCGCAATATTTTTTGGGCAACCCTTTTCTGGTTCACTGTCATTCGACACTACCCAATGGATGATATTACTGATCCTTGCAATACCTGGTGCAGCATTAATGGTGTCGCTTTTTATGTCGTCAATTAACATGTCTACCCCGACAGGTATAACTATGACAGTTGGTTTTAATCCTCTCACTGCTATTATACTCGGGGCGATAATATTGAGCGAGCCTGTTTCGTCTAAGATTTTGTTTGGATTTTTTTGCGTTCTGGTGGCCGTTGTTCTTGCGAACTATGAGAAATAATACTAGCGCCTTCTAAAATTTTTCCTTGCCTGAGAACGAGTAGCGGGTGCTTTTTCATCTTTGTGCCTGAAGATTATCCTTCCTTTGTCTAGATCATAAGGAGTCATTTCAACTGTGACACGGTCTCCAATAAGAGTCCTGATTCTGTGCTTTTTCATTTTACCGGCTGTATAAGCCACAATCTCATGCTCATTATCGAGCATTACTCTATATCGTGCATCCGGGAGAACATCCAGTACCACGCCTTCTAACTCAAGTAATTCTTCTTTTGCCATAAACTCTCACAAAGTTGTTCTAATAAAATTTAATACATTATATATAATATCAATGCAGTTGATAGTACATATTTTTATACTCAACATCATATCCTAACGTTTACATTTATCATAAATGCTGAGTATCACAAATTAATCTCTAATCTGGAGAACGTACTCCTTCAATACCAAAATCGTATTGAAAAAAAAATTCCCTCTCATGCCTGTACCAATCTTCATATATCCATTCTTCAGAGTATTGCAATGATCCCTTTGGCATGTAAATCTCAGACATAACTTCAGTATCGTCAAACGCCTGAAAAGCAACAACTTCAGCCCTTGAATAATTTTTGCCTTCGAAAATATCCAAAATCCTTACTATCTTTTCATCTAGACCCATTGCAATTAAACCACAGATTTTTACTTTTGAAGATGGATCTCGAAGTATTAATGGGTAATTTGCATTCTTTACTCTGTGTAATTTGTAGCCAATCAGATAGCCATCAATCAAATTGAATTGTTTTATATGATCCCCAATGACAATCTCCCTGACTCTTTCATCTCTGAGGGTACCATAGAAAAAAAGTGTTTTTGTTTCTACTTCTTCCATCTTCAAATTCATTCACTCAATCAACTAAATACCACACAATGATAATTTTAATAATTAAGATACCAAGATGATATTTTTTCTAAATCTTTCTTTTTTAACCCCCCAGAGTCGTATGCTCTTATGATTTCATTTAGCTCAAAAGAATTTTTTATTCCCGGTACTATTGTTGAAATTTTTTTGTTTTCAAGACAAAATAGTACAGCAATCTGAGCTAGGCTTAGATCATCTCTACCAATTTGTAATTTCATTTTTTGCACTTGGTGATGATCGTTATATATTTGTTTGCTTAGCTTTTTATTTGATTTAATTTTATCAACTATTACACCATCAGCAAATGGCCTAATACCGATCAAAGCTACTTTATTTTGCTCTGCTAGATTAATTACACAATCTTCACCGCTTCCGTAACCTTGATCATTTTCATGTGGAGTATTGCGAGCCATACCATCGGCGCTTTGATTGAGTATATTATATAGAACTTGCACAGATGTGAACCTATCAGAATAAATAAGTTTTTTTTGAGCTTCATAATCCCCATCCCATCCAGTGAAACCAATGTACCTTACTTTCCCAGAGCTTCTCAACGAATCTGTGCAGTCATAAAATTCTATACAATCAATGAAGTTAAGGCGTGTTGCAAATTCAGGCGGATTATCTCTGAATTGATATTTTCCTCGTATATTTCCTATCTGATGATGAATTTGCAACAGGTCAATATAGTCAGTCCTAAGGCGATCCAAGCTTCTCTCAACCGAAGCAATTATAAAATTTTTCATATTTTTTGTGTCGTTGAATGCTGGGAGACGGATTTTGGTTGCTAGAATTATTTTATCCCGATCAGGGCCAATGGCTTGCCCAAGATTTATTTCTGACTTTCCATAAACAGGTGAGGTATCAAAAAAATTAATTCCAATATCTATCGCATTCCGCACACAGTCGATACAGGCTTTATCATCCTCCAATCCTGAGGTGTATCCAATTGGCGCACCCCCAAAACCTATCTCTGATATTTTAAGATCTGTTTTTCCAAAAGATCTATATTTCAATTTCAGACTCCAATTCATCCATGTAGGGCGATTGCATTTCAGAATGCTGAACACCGAAGACATTTATTGTCATGGATATCAATGTGTAATAACCCAATATTCCAACAAGATCGACAATTCTGTCCTTGCCAAGGCTTTCATATGTTTTTTTGTACAACTCATCGCTTATTTTTTTATCTGTGTTTAACTTCATGGTGAATTCATAAATTGCTTGCTGCTCCTCACTCATGTGACTTGGCTTCTTACCTTGCGAGATGGACTGTATGATATCTTTAGTTACGCCCGCCTCAATTGCAATTTTACTGTGGACTTTCCATTCGTACCCCGAACCCCAAATACGAGCGATCAAACAAATAGCAAATTCTGATAAAAGCGGTTCGAGTGAAGAAGAATATCTGCAATAAGCACCCAATGACTGAGCTTTATCTGCTAGTCCTGCACGATGCATCCATATAGCTAACGGACCCCTTACGCTACCCCTCGGACCTGATGTAATGTCATCATATATTTTTTTTTGGGCTTGATTCATGTCTGAATAATCTAAATTTTTTAACCTCATATACAACTCCTCAGTTATTCTCTCTTGATCATAATTAAATATTCACCATTCATTGCTGGTTTTGTTATCTGTTAACATTATTAATGAACCATAGTTATACACATTTTTCATGTTTTTTTTTAGTAACCTCACAGAACAATAAAATATTTACAAATTTTTTGATGTTAAATTCTTTTTTTCCTTTAACTTTATTTAAAATATTGGTAAAAAGTTATTTTAACAAATTTGTTAAAAAAATAAGTTGTCAATATTAATGCAAAATCTGCATAATCTAACGGGAGGTAATAAATTATGGCTGAGGAACTAGTCATTCAGGGTAGCGCTCTAAGAAAGCAATTCAATGAAAACGTAATTGCTGTCGAGGATGCTAACTTCACAGTACCGCGCGGTTCATTCATTTCACTAGTAGGACCAAGTGGTTGTGGTAAATCAACATTATTAAGATTAATCTCAGGTCTAATTGAAAAATCCGAGGGCGATCTGCTGGTAAGGAACGCTGAAGTAGTTGGACCAAGAAGTGATATTGGAATGATGTTCCAAAAAGCAGTTCTTTTGGACTGGCGTACTTCAATTGAAAATGTTTTACTACCTGATGAAATTAGAGGATCTATCGATAAGGATGCAAAAAAGAGGGCTTGGGATCATCTGCAATTAGTTGGTCTGAAAGACTTTGAATTTTCATTCCCAAGGCAGTTATCTGGAGGTATGCAGCAACGTGTTGCATTGGCAAGGCTATTGCAAACAGGTGCTGATATTATGCTACTTGATGAGCCATTTGGTGCCCTTGACGAATTTACTCGTGAAAGACTTAACGATGAGCTTTTAAGGATTGTTGAAGGGCCTGACATAACCACAGTCTTTGTAACACATAATATTCAAGAAGCAATATACCTTGCGGATCAGGTTTTTGTTATGACACCTAGACCAGGTAGAATTGCAGCACAAATCAAAATTGACCTTCCAACACCGAGAAATATTGATATGACAACAACACCAGAATTTAATGACTATGTACAGCAAGTTAGAGATGTTTTGGCTGGTCACTTAGATGGACAACCGCTATGAGTAATGATCAAGAAGCAAGCGTTAGTAATATTGAGCTAGCGGCGGATTACAAAGGGACTCTTGGTGGTGCCGTATTACGGCATACAATCATCTTCTTTGTGATTATGTTTATATGGGAAATGGCAAACAGAACGGGTTTTAGTAACCCACTTCTTCTCCCAAGACCAACTGATATTGTTGCATCAATTTGGAAAATTTACGTTACTCAAGGGAACGTATGGTACCATTTATGGGTAACCTTCAAAGAAGCAATGGTAGGCTGTTTCATTGGTTGTGTAATAGGTATTGGACTTGCTGTCGCTGCTGTGCTGAGTGATACTTTCAGACAGTTTCTAAAGCCTTATATAATTATTGTTGAAGCAACACCAAGGATTGCACTGGGGCCAATTTTCGTGACATGGTTTGGATTTGGTATGAGCTCAAAAGTTGCGCTTGCAGCATTAGTTTGTTTCTTCGCGCCGTTTGTTAATACCATCACAGGACTGCTTGGGGTTGAAGAAGAGTCATACGAGCTTTTCAGATCACTTGGCGCAACTAGAAGACAGGTATTTTGGAAACTCATGATACCAACCGCACTACCAACTATGAATGCCGGACTTAAGCTAGCTGTGGGATCTGCCTTTGGTGGAGCATTGGTTGCAGAATTTATTTCTGCACAGGCTGGTATGGGAATTCTTATGGCACGATACACAATGTCATTAAATATGCCTTCTGCATTCGCAGGCTTGTTGTCAATTACTCTCTATGGCTTTATTCTATTTAGAACAATGGAAGTTATTGATAAAAGAGTTCTGTATTGGTTAAGTGATGAACTAATGGCTAAGAAAAGTATAAAAAAAGAAAATAAAATTAGAGGAGAGCTAGGACTATGAGTGATATAGGTTCAGACGGTGTATTAGCTGGAGTAAAGGAACTATCTCCAATACAAAAACTTGGTATGCATGGACTTGTCTTCCTTATTATATTTGGTGGATGGGAAGTTGGCGCAAGATTAGGTTATGTTAATGAATTAATCTTACCTGCACCAACATCAATTGCATACAGACTGTATGAAATGTTCTTTGTGACAGGGTCAATATATTGGCATTACATTATCACAATGTATGAAGCAACTATGGGTTTCATCATTGGAGTCAGTATTGGAATGGGCCTCGCTATTACTGCTGCAATAAGTCCCGTGTTTAGAAGGTACTGGGCGCCATATGCTGTTGTATTTAATGTCACACCAGGTATAGCAGTTACACCATTTATTATTGCGTGGTTTGGGTTTGGTTGGAGCTCAAAGATTGCACTTGCAGCGCTTGTTTGCTTTTTCCCGCCTTTCATCAACACATTAACTGGTTTACTCCATATTGATAAAGACGCTACTGAACTATTCAGGTCACTTGGTTCTACAAAAAAACAGTTCTTCTGGAAGTGTCAAATACCAAGTGCATTACCAATAATTATAGCAGGATTAAAGTTGGCTATGACTGGTGCTTTAATTGGTACTATCGTTGCACAATTTTTCTCGGCATCAGAGGGTGTGGGTATTCTAATGCAAAGGTTCGCATTTAGATTAAATATGGACGGAAGTTTTGCTGCACTAATTGTTATGTCTCTAATGGGGCTTAGCCTGTTTACACTCATGGAATACATGGACTTTAAGGTGCTATATTGGAGAAGACACTCAAGAATGGAAGAGGTCGGAGCCAAGAGAAAAAGAAAATGGCTTGCTGAGAATGGAGATTACTCTTCATAATCTTTTTAACCACAGAAAAAAACCCAGCTTTATGTAGCTGGGTTTTTTTTATTTTATCTATCTAAAAATACTTTTGCTTTTTTATACATCGCATAATCAACCATCTTGTTCTCAAAAGTAATTGCTGCGAGTCCGTTTTTCTCTGCCTCTTCAAAAACCTGAACCATTCGTGTATAATATTCAATCTCTCCTGGGTCTGGTTCATATGCTTCTCTTGCAATTTTGATATGACTTGGATGTATTAATGTGCGACCATCATAGCCAATGCGCTTACTCAGCTCACATTCCGATCTGAGTCCTTCAAGATCTGCAATGCCCCCATAAGCGCCATCTAATACATAGGGCATTTTTGCTGCCCTCGCCTCAACCAGGGATCTTGATCGTGAATAATTTAATTCAAAGCCATCTATTGACCAGTCAGATCTTAAATCTCGTTGTAGGTCACCGTCCTCTGCGCTACCAAAAACAATCGACTCCACTCGCTCGGCTGCTGAGCATATATCAAAGCACTTAATAACCCCAAGCGCTGTTTCAATTAATAAAAGAAGTTTGATAGAATTATTCTCAAGGCCTTTCTTTTTTTCTTCATCTGAAATTATTTCATCAACAAATTTTACTTGGGCAACCGACTCAGCCATAGGTAATGCAATGCCATAAATATTCTTTTGAGTAACTGCTCTAAGATCATTTTCAAGAAATTCTTTTTCACTATTAACCCTGACTAAAGCTGTAATATCAAGTTTTGGTATTATATTTTTTGATATATTATCTCTGACTTCACTTTTAAGATTCAGAGGAACAGCATCCTCAAAATCTATAATAATTCCGTCAGGCTCAAAACGAGATGCTTTTTCAATTAATTCTGGCTTATTACCAGGCGTGTATAGCGTTATTAGTGGTTTATTATTCATTTTCTATCCTCTTATTTTAAATTATACCTTCTTCTTTTAATCTTTTAATTTCGTCAATTTTCATTCCTAATCGTTGCTTAAATATTTCATCATTATCTGCTCCAATCTCTTTCCCAAGAAATTTTATATTTCCTGGCGTTCTCGATAATTTTGGAAAAATATTTTCTGTCTTAATTTTTTTACCATTATCAATAATAGTTGTCACCATTTCCCGAAACTGTGCATGAGTATTTTCCATTATATCTTGTATATTATAAACAGGACCCATTGGCACAGATTCTTTGTGAAGCAACTCTGATACCTCCTTGAGGGTATAAGCTGACATCCAATCGGATATATATTTGTCGAGCTCTTTAACATGCACAACGCGATTAGCGTTATTTGAAAATTTTGGATTTTTTATCAATTCAGGTTTGCCAATTACCTTAAACAGCCTCTCTGCTGTTGTTTGTGTTGCGCCGGCTAGCGCTACCCACTTCCCATCTTTTGTTTTGTATGTATTTCGAGGTGCACTCGTTGGTGCAATATTGCCCATTCTTGATGAAATATGACCTGTTAAATCAAAAACCATTGCATTTGGACCTAAAATGGAAAATAAACTTTCCCAGATGCTTACATCAATGACTTGACCCTTATTTGATTCGTTAACATCTCTATTATAAATTGCAAACATTGTAGATATTGCAGAATAAAATCCTGCGAGGGTATCTGCCAATGCAAATTGTGGTAATGTTGGCACACCATCTTTTTCACCAGTCATTTCAGCAAAACCACTCATCGCTTCCATTAATGTACCAAATCCTGGCTGATTAGCATACGGACCACTCTGCCCATACCCACTGACCCTCACAATGATTAATCTTGGATATTTTTTTTGAAGCTCTTCAATATTAATACCCCAATCATCAAGTCTCCCTGGTCTAAAATTCCCAATAAATACATCAGCATCCTCCAAAAGCTTAAATAAAATATTTCTGCCTTTCTCCTTTGATATATTTAGAGTTACCAGCTTTTTGTTCCTTGCGTAGGTTTTCCACCAGGGATTTACACCATTAACCTCAAATCCAAAATTCCTAAGATGATCTCCCTTTATGGGAGTTTCAATATGTAAAACTTCGGCCCCAAAGTCAGCTAACAATCTGCCACACAATGGAGCGGCAATGACCGTTGCACACTCAACAACCTTTAAACCCGATAAAGCATCAGTTTTCATTCATGTGACCTTCCATAGTAAATATGTTGATAGGGTATTTCACAATTTTTTTAATTATTACAAATTAATGTAATTAATATAATATATCACAATATACAAACAACTTAAAGTCAGGGGAATTGAAATGCCAAAAATGACGGGCGGAAGATTCATTGCAGAATTTCTCGAAAAATCTGGTGTGGATGCTGTTTTTTATGTACCAACTATCTTAAGTAGACCATTGGCTGAAATGGATAATATGAAAATAAAAAGGGTCCTAGCTCATGCTGAAAAATCAGCTGCATATATGGCCGATGGGTATGCTAGAGCGTCTGGAAAGCCCGGAGTTTGTGCAGCTCAAGCAGTTGGGGCAGCAAACTTAGCAGCCGGATTACGAGATGCACTTCTTGGAAATAGCCCGGTAGTTGCTCTAACCGGTGGCAGAAAATCAATGGAAAAGCATAAAGGTGCTTATCAAGAAAATGATGATTACCCAATATTTGAAAAGCTTACAAAAGCAAATTTTCAGGTTGATCAAGTTGAACGGTTACCAGATCTTATGCGGCAGGCATTTAGAGAAGCTACAACAGGAAATCCAGGTCCTGTGAATCTTCAGATGGCAGGAAATAACGGACAAATAGAAGATGACTATGCTGAATTAGAGCTAATTGTTGAAGATAGATATACAAAAACACCTTCACACAGATTTTCTCCACCAATTGAAGAAATCAAACAAGCCCTCAGAGTGATAGAAAAGGCAAAAAAACCTGTGATTATTTTAGGTGGTGGCTCAAGAATATCGGATGCAGGAAAAGAGGCACATGAATTTTCCAAACAAACAGGTATTCCAATTGCAACTTCAGTTGCAGCTTATAATCTAATTCCTGAAGATTACGAGTTATACATCGGAGTTCCGGGAACATACTCAAGGGAATGCACGAACAGAATTCTATCCGAAGCCGATCTATTGATCTACATCGGATCAAGCACGGGCGGTCAGGTTACTCATTTTTGGAAAATTCCTAAAATAGGGGCAAAAGTCATTCAGGTTGGCATTGACCCAATTGATTTAGGAAGAAACTATCCAAATGAAATTAGTTTACTAGGTGACGCTAAAACTACTTTACAACAAATTTTGAAAGAGAACTTAACTAAGTTAAAAATTGACGACTGGAGAGAAAAATCAATAAACATTGTAAATGAGTGGAAATCAGAATTGAATAAACTGAGAAATTCTGACAGTACACCAATAAGGCCAGAAAGACTTATGAAAGAGCTTTCTGAGGTAATTCCAGAAGGCTCAATAGTTGCATCAGATACAGGTCATACTGCAATGTGGACAGTTCAGAACTTGTGGATGAATAAGAAATGGAACTTCATTCGTTGTGCTGGCTCGTTGGGTTGGGGTTTTCCTGCAGCTATCGGGGCTAAGTGTGCTTTTCCAGATAATAATGTCTTTTGTCTAACAGGTGATGGTGGGTTGTGGTACCATTTCACCGAATTAGAAACAGCGGTTCGATCTGATATCCCAACAATCACAATTGTAAATAATAATAATGCTCTAAATCAAGAGTATGATATTTTTATGAATGCCTATGATGGTAAGCCATCAAATAGATGGACAGAGATGTGGTATTTTAATAAAGTTAGCTTTGCAGAATTAGCCAATAATATGGG
Organism: Rhodobiaceae bacterium; assembly: GCA_002699615.1. GTDB lineage: Bacteria > Pseudomonadota > Alphaproteobacteria > Rhizobiales > TMED25 > TMED25. The sequence goes on from PAAM01000013.1 coordinate 11,731, forward strand.
TGCATTTGGGATAAGGGTTACAAACCCGGATGATATTAAAGAGGCAGTAAAAGAGGCAATGAAATCTAATAAACCGTCTATTGTTGAGATTGACGGTGATGTAAATGCTTTAGCGCCAACCGCTTGGTCAAAATAAAATCAATTACGCCTGATTTAAATGTATTTTAATAAAAAAAGAGCAGATAAATTAATGGATCAATTTAATATTGATCTATTAATTGCTTCAACACCTGAGAATGTTACCTACCTCAGTGATACAGTAAGCTGGGCGCCAAAGGTATATTCTTATTCTGTTGATATGTTCGCAACTTATTTCAGAGATAATGATCTTAACGCAAGCTTGATTGTACCAAGTCAAGAGATGACTTACGTTTCTGCATCAAATACATGGATCAATGACTTTTATACTTACGGCGGAAAAAGTGCTCTCATTCAAGAAAGTGGGCAAGTNATAGAGTCAGCTGAAGAAAATAGATATCTTAATTTACAAAATAGTGATGATAGAAGATTTCCAACTGCTGTTGAGGCTTTGATCGCTTCAATCAAAAATAACACAACTAAGAAACTCAGGGTCGCTATTGATGAAGATAAAATGACTCATAAATACTTACTGAAACTTCAAGAAGAGTTAGATAACTGTGAATTGATCCCCTCTTCTGACTTATTAAGGCTAATAAGAATGGTTAAGACTGATAATGAAATTAATGCAATGAAAGCGGCGGCAGATCTGAACGAAATCGCCTGTACAAAGGCATGTAATGAAATAAAAATTGGCATGAAAGAGTCAGATATTGCAGAAATATATGCCCAAGAAGTAGGAAAAGGGCTCGGTAAATGGTTGTGGTTTCATTTCGGTTCAGGAAGAAGGTCAGTTGGGATATTTCCACCTACAGAAAAAAAAATACATGCAGGGGAAATGTGGAAATTTGATGCTGGGCTATCTCTANATAATTATCAAGCGGATACAGGTTGGGGAGGAGTTATAGGGCAACCTAATGTGCAGCAAAATATGATATGGGANGCCACTCTAAGAGGATATGACTCAGCTATATCTGTAATAAAAGAGGGCGTTAGACCATCAGAAATACAGAATGCAATGCTGAAAGGGACACAAGATGGAGGCTTAACCGATCATTCAGGAACTTTTGCCGGCCATGCTATTGGACTTGAGATGAGAGAATTACCTTACGTTCTTGGGAATAAAAAAATGGTAAATAGTTTATATCTGCCTGAAGATACTGATATACCATTACCTGAAAATACTGTTTTGTGTATTGAAAACCCGTGCCAAATATTTGGTGTAGGTGGGACACAGATTGAGCAAACAATTATCGTTAAAAAAAATGGATACGAATTACTAACAAANCAAGATAGAAAGCTTTGGATTATTGAGTAGCCATAACACGCTGAATAAATTCAGACATCGACTCTGCAATTTGATCCTCATANTCTGCCCAATCACTCCATGGTATTAAATCNACATCGACATCATCAATTGGTAGTTGAAATAANTCACTATTTCCAAGCNTNTCANAAGCTGNAATACCGCTTACCGAGTTATGCGTATTATCATTGCCGGGAATTACTAAGGANGGGATAGTGATGGAGCCTAGNTCATCTTGNGTGACCCCCATNACAGGATAGTCAGCTCCGGCGCGAAATTTANCCAATAAGTTTTCTTGTATTTTTATAAATTCATTTACATCAAACTGCANTAATTCATTTTCTATANNTGGATTTNTTTTNATATATTCNGCAAACCTTGCNGTATNACAAACGCNTTTCATGCCACCAGANTTGGCTGCATTNATAAATACCTCATAATAGTTTTTTGGAAGATTGCTTGCNGCAAATTTACCACCNGTAACNCTCATGATAATCAACCCAATTAAATCCTTGGGGAATTCAAGTGCATACATTAAGCTCGTTCTTGCACCAGAAGATGATCCAGATATAAAAATATCGNTGTTCNTTCAATGATTTAAATAANTTCCTTAATTCCCTCGCCCAAGTAACTTCCTCAGTATAAGCATCATCAATCAGCATACTTGACTTGCCTGTATTTCTTCTATCGTGAAGAAGTATTCTAATCTCATTTTTCGCAATCTTTTCAGCAAGTGATTTCATCTCAAGATAACCCCTTCTAGCCCCAGGCATAAGCGCTAAAATTGGCTTTCCTGAACCAATGATTTCATATTCAATATTCACACCATCAATCAGTTTTTTTGCCATATTCCACCTATCTAATTTATTACTTTAATTATATAATAAAAGTTCAAACTTTTATAGGGATATTAAAGTGAAAGCATATTTTACAGATGTCGTAAATGGTGAAAGTAGGTTGGTTGCAAAGGATATAGATATGCCAAAACCAGCCGATGATGAGATATTAATAAAAGTTAAAGCGACAGCATTAAACAGAGGGGGTTTTATCGTTGGTGGTGTGATGCATGGCGCATCCGCATACCCATCAGGCACTGAGGCTGCAGGTGAAATCATTCAAATCGGGTCTGGAGTGCAAAAGTATAAGCTGGGGGACAAAATCATGGGGCGAGTGATCGGTACAAATTCTGGTTCATACTCAGAATATTGCACTATAAAAGATTACCAAGCTATGTTAATTCCAAGTGGATTTAGTTGGGAGCAATCAGCGGCGATACCAGTAAGCTTCCTCGCAGCTTATGACGCACTAATTACTTATGGTAAACTATCAAAGAATGACATAGTATTGATAACCTCAATCTCGTCAGCAATTGGTTCTTCAGCTCTAATAATTTCAAAAATTATAGGAGCAAAGGTCATTGGTACATCAACTTCAGAGCTAAAACTCGAAAAATTACTTAATTATGGAATGGATTTCGGTATAACCACGCCAGAGACCAACCTTGCACATAAAATAAAAGAATATACAAATGATGGAATAAATTTGGTTGTTAATTGCTTGGGGGGCAGCATTTTCAATGATGCAATGATGGCGCTAAAATTTAAAGGCGTTTTTGTGAATGTTGGCTATATGGATAATATCACAAATGTAGAAGTAGACTTAAAAAAAATTCATGCGCAACGACATAGTATTCATGGAATATCAAATGCATACGTTACTCGAAAAGATATAATTAAAACCGTTGAGGGTTTTAAGAGAAACGTCCTACCATATTTAGGAGGAAATAAAGAAAAGCCAATTATTGACAAAATCTATAATTTTGATGATATAGAGAAAGCTCGAAAGTACATGATGTCTAATAATCAGATTGGAAAGATAGTTGTGAAGCTATAAAAAGTCTTAACAAAGGAGAATTTAATATGGTTAAAAAAGTAGGAATTGTTGGTATGGGATTGATGGGGCAAGCGTTCATATCAAATATGAGGAAATCACAATTTATTATCCAAGGATTTGATGTGGACCCAAAAAGAATGGATGAGCTGCAAGATCAGGGAGGTACGCCAGTTAATACACCCGCAGATGCCGCCAAAGATGTTGATTGTGTCATCATGTCACTTCCGAATAGTAGCATTGCTAGAGAAGCTGCAATTGGTGCAAACGGAATATCTCAAGGAATAAATACTGAAAATTTATATATATGCGATACCACAACTTCAAGACCAGAAGATTCGGTGTCTCTGTCCGCCGAACTAGAAAAAAAGGGTATAAAATTCTTAGACTCGGCTGTAAGCGGCACAAGTGTAATGGCTAAAGACGGTGATTTAATTGTAATTGCTGGAGGAAAAAAAGAGGATTTTGAAGCTTGCACTGCCTATTTTGAGGGTTTTAGTCGAGGTGCTTATTATATGGGACCGGTTGGTTCGGGAGCGAGAACGAAGCTTGTTATAAACCTTATTTTAGCTGGCAATAGATTGGCTCTCGCGGAGGGCTTGGTCTTGGGGCATAAAGCTGGGCTCGAACAAAATAATTTGCTCGAGGTATTAAAAGACAGCGCNGCATCNTCAAAGACAATGATTGATAAAGGTCCAAAGATGATTAATGCTGACTATTCAAAACAAGGACAAATAAAGACTTCTCTAAAAGATAATAGACTTATGATTGAGCAAGGGCAAATTCTTGGCTCACCAACATTAATGACTTCCGTTCTATCACAGATATATCAAGCAGCATATGAAAAAGGCTATGCAGAAAAAGACACTGTGTCATTTTATGAAATAATGAGAGGTATGGCGGGGCTTGATGAACGCGAAGGAATTGATGATGTTCCATTTGGTAAATAATTTTTCATAACTAAAATGAAATACAACAAAAAAGAAGCAAAAGAAGCTGCAAAAGAAATACTGAAAGGTATTTGGACAGCAATGCCATATTGCTGGGATAGTGAAGATAATTTTGATGAACTTGCCAATCGAGAAAATATGGATCANATTATAAATAATATCAAGGTTGACGGACATTACTGTTCAGGGAATATTGCTGAATTTTGGTCAATGCCTGATGAGGAGAGGATGTTCGCGCATGAGGTCATGTATGATCAGGCGGCAGGACGAATACCGATGATTGCAGGGTGCCATCACCAATCAGTGAAACAAGTTGTCGCTCTTGCAATGCATGCTCAAAATATTGGATATGATTTTATAATAATACTCACTCCATATGTTGCAGCCAGAGATGATGAGACTGTTTTTCAGTTTTACGAATATATATGCTCAAAGATAGATATAGGTGTCATACTTTTTAATGTTCCTCAAAACTGTCATCCAATAAATGCCAATCTGGCAAAAAGATTATCAAAAATTGATAATATTTGTGGGTATAAGCAGGCTGATGGTTCGCCGGCATCAACCCATGCGATAATTGACTCAGTTGGGAATGATATTGTGGTATCTGTTGCAGATGAAGCTCCATGGCTTACTAGTATGACGCAACTTGGTTTGCAATGGCTTGTAAATTACAATCCACATTTGTATCAGTCAAAGGGCTGGTTACCCCTAAAGGATTACACCCATGCCGCCTTGAATGGTGATCTAAATGAAGCAACACGAATTGCAAAATCGATACAGCCACTAAGAGAACTTCATGCTAAATGGATTATGGGATACTGGAATAGTGGTAGAATGCCCATTGCTGAAATGAAATATTGGCAAGAGCTAATTGGCATGCATGGAGGAAATACTCGACCACCAGTTATCCCAATGACAGAGAAGAAAAAGAGAGAATTAANATCAGACTTAATAAAGACAGGATTATTTGAAATTATCTAATATTTTTGAAGAAGTTCGTGGCCCAACTCATCAATTTCATTTACTCCAAGAAGTGCCATATCTCTGTCTATTTCTTCTTTCAATAAATTAATGGCGTGTGTAACACCAGCTATACCGGCTATTGAAGCCGCATAGAGGAATGGCCTTCCAATAAAGACGAAATCGGCTCCTAAAGCAAGTGCNTTAATTACATCAGTGCCCCTTCTGAAGCCACTATCTACAAATAACTTACAGTCACCTTTTACATGTGGCCTGATATTTTCAAGGGCTTTAATTGAGGATATCGCAGAGTCTAGCTGCCGACCGCCATGGTTTGAAATTATAATAGCATCTGCGCCTAAATTGATTGCTTTGAGAGCGTCTCCTTTATTTAAAATACCTTTTACAATTAAATTACCATCCCAGAGTTTTCGAATTTGCTTCAAGTGTTCCCAGTTTAGATTTGATCTTTTGCCAAAGTCTCTGTTTATTGATGCAGAAAACACTGGCTCACCTCTTTCCGCTAGAAAATTTTCAAAGTGGGGCATACCATGTTTAAATATGGTTTTTAGAAAAGTATTCATGGACCAATTTGGGTGTGTTAAGCCTTGATAAAGTAAACTAAATGATGGCCTGAGTGGNGTTGAAAAACCATTTCGAAGATTATTCTCTCTCCCCGCCAAAACCGCAACATCAACAGTTAAAACGAGCGTCTCAAAACCTGCTTTTTTTACCCGTAAAACAAGATTTTCAACCTTATCATGCTCTCCAGGAAGATATGCCTGAAACCATGTCCCGGGCGCTAACTTAATTATTTCTTCCATTGGAATTAAAGATGAGCCGCTGATAACCATGGGGATATTCATTTTTTGTGCTGCATCAGCTAAAACAATATCTCCCCTGTATGCGGCAAGCGCACTCACACCCATCGGTGAGATACCAAAAGGAGCATCCCATTGCCTGCCAAATATCTCAGTTTTCGTGGATCGCGCAGATACATTTCGTAGAATATTCGGCACAAACTTATAGTTAGCAAAATCTTCAGCGTTATTGCGCAGTGTATGGTTTCTTTCAGCTCCACCAGCTACATATCCGAATACAGGTTTTGGGAGATGTTTTTTTGCGTGAGCTTCGAGATCATCAAGAGCATAAATTTTATCTAATATACTTGGCTTTTTTTTAGTCATAAAACAGTGAATTATTTTGATATATATAGGGGTTAACAACGTCGTTGTTTATGATATAATAATTCTTTATTAAAAAATAGAAAAAATATTCATATGTTTGATATTGATAAATTTATTCAAGAATGTGACAGCAGAATTGAAAAGAAGAATAATCACAAGGCAGTGATCGATATCCTCTCAAGGGCAGTTGAGAACCCAACAGATCTTTTTAATCATTTTGGTGAGCCAACGCAGGGTGGAATTCAAAAAATATACCAGTCAGAGAAGTTTTCGATACTTAATGTTGTCTGGACTCCAAATATGACAATTATGCCTCATAACCACAATATGTGGGCAGCAATTGGTGTTTATTCGGGAAGAGAAGATAATATATTCTGGCGTAAGCTAGATAATAAGGAACATGGAAAGATTGAAGCAGCAGGAGCAAAATCTCTAGAAAAGTGTGATACTGTTCCGCTTGGCAGTGATATCATTCACTCTGTAATTAATCCTACAAACAAATTTACTTGCGCGCTACATATATATGGTGGAGATTTTTTTGAAACACCGAAAAGTGAGTGGGACACAGAAACACTTGAGGAAGCGGAATATAAAGTTGAGCATTCTCATAAAATATTCAGAGAAGCAAACAAAAGAGCAGAGCTGGGCCTGAAATAAAATCATTTTATATCGACCACTTCACCCGTATCACCAGACTTAACAATTGCCTCAAAGATCTCAATATTTGCAAGCATCTCCTCAGATGTAATAGGGTAATCTTGACCACCAATGGAAGCATCATGCCATAATTCAAAATTTTCTAAAACCGTATTTGTGTGTGCATGCGTTGTAATAATCCTCTCGCCACCCTTTTTACANAGGACCAGTTCACCGGGATCATCGTGCTCAAAGTTATTGATTTCCCTAGCTTCAATCCAACCCTCATCACCAAATACAGTATATCTTCCATAAAATGGAGTAGCAATTGAAACTGAAACTATTCCAGTAATACCATTAATAAATTCAATATTCGCTGACATTGTATCGATGCGAGGCTTTTCATAGGCAATACTGGACATTGTCGAATAAACTCTTTTGGCCCCTCCAAACATATGAACCATAAAATCTGTCAAATGGATACCCCTCGCAGTAAAGCCACCTCCAGGTGCATCTTTTGGATTAAATCTCCAATTATCTTCACTCAGATTATCAAATAAATCATGACTAAAATTGGTCTCTACATGCAGTACTTTGCCAATATCTCCTTGAGCAACATGGTCAAAAAGGCTCTTCATTGCAGGTTCAAAACGTCTTTCGTGACCGAGCCCCAATATAATTCCATTCTTCCTGCAAGCACGTATAGCTTCCTCTGCATTTTCTGCATTTAAGCATAACGGTTTTTCGCAGAAAATGAATTTACCTGCTTCAGCCGCCGCAATTATGTGAGTATGGTGTAAACGATTTGGAGTTGCTAAAATTACACTATCTATGCTGGGGTCTGATAAAACAGATGTATAACTATCAGAGAGCTGAATGTTATAGTCAACACCGAATTGTTTTAGATTCGATAAGTCCTGATCAACACCGCAAACAACATTTATTTTATTGCTCTTTGCAAGGTTTTTAACAATTACCTTACCCCACCAACCAAGACCAACAACTGCAGCTCTCATATTAACCTCCATCTGAAAGTTTTTATTTTACAAATCAGAATTTCTTCTTCAATAGTAATAATAGTGTTATCAAACTTATAATACCAAGTATTGAAAAAATTATAAGCGTATTTTGAATCCCTAGAATATCCCCAATCGCACCCATAAGAATTGCACTTATAGCGGCAAGGCCAATGACTAGGACAACCCAAAGGCTCATGACCCGACCTCTATACGTATCATTCAGCTCCAATTGAACAACTGCCTGGAGATCAATGCCGTTTATTGTCATTGAAAACCCTATTATAAAAATCGAAATGAGTGCAAGTAACCAGCTTTCTGACATGCCCAAGGTAATTATTGCAAGTAACCCAAAAAAAGATGTGAAATATACTCTNAAAGGGATACCTTTTTCCTGATCCTTTGATCTCCTCATTGCAATAAATATTGCAGCAACAAGTGCTCCAGCACCGGCAGTAGCCATCAAATGGCCGAGACCTTGTGGTCCAACGTTAAAGACGCCCCCAGCAATTGCAGGAAGAATTTCAATGGCACCTCTCGCAAATAACGAAAATACAGCGGTAATTGCACAAGCCTCAAAAATTATATTATGATTTATGGCAAATCTAGCTCCGTCTAGAAATTCTANTGCTATATTCTTTTTTCTAATTGTTTCGCCATCTTTTTTGGAAATAGCAATGGACATCAGGGTTAATGGCATTGCAATGAGNAATAAAAAATTAATAAATATTGTTATTTCAAAACTAAGAACCTGTATCAATAACCCTGCAAGTGCAGGACCTATGAGCCTCGCCGAGTTGAAATTAATACCGTGAACAGCAATTGCGTTTGCTAAATTATTTCTATCTATTATTCTCGGTACAAGAGTCATCCGCGTTGTTCGGTCAGCAGATGTAAAAATGCCAATAATAAGCGCAATTAAGCTTAAATTATATATATTTAACAGATTAAAATAGTACAGCACCCACAGGACAAAAACNGTAGCTGAAATTATCGCTTGGGTATAGATGGCAAATTTCTTTATGTTCACTCGGTCAATTACAACACCAAAAAACGGCCCAGCAATTATAGTTGGNGCAAATAGTAAGAATGATAGAAAACCAACCCATGTTGCTAAATTTGTTAACTCCCAACCCAACCAGCCAATAATGACACGGTTTATCCAAATTCCATTCATTGCAAAAAAATTGCCAGCAGTATATTTTTTAAATTCNCCACTTTTAAGCGATGGAAAGTTAAGAGATAAATACATTATTTGTACTAATTTTAGTTTTTTGATTGATTGAGTTATTTAGTAAATTTTAAATTTTGTGTTTCAAATAGTGTGTTTTTATCCTATAAATTATATTTAGTAAATTAATAATTATGCATAAATTACATTGTGTCAAAAGGGGAGATTCAAAATGCGTACACCAAGATTAAACAGAGACGGTCATCAATGGATTTACGACTGGATTGTAAAAGAAACTGGACGTGTGTTTCATTGGGATGAGGAGGGTCGTGAGCTACCAAGTACAGTTAAAAGTCATGGCCAAATATCAAAGCATTTAGGTAGACAGGCTCAAAGACTTGAAAAAGTTGCGCAAGAGGAGGAACAAGCGGGTCATAAATCAACTGCCTTTGACCTATATTTCAGAGCTTCAGCTAAGTTCGCCGCAGCCCAACATCCCGTATTAGAAACAAATGATGAAAAAAGATATTTGCACGGTCAATGCATTGCAAACTTTGAAAAAGTTATCGAGCTCGCCCCTTATACTATTGAAAGAGTTGAAGTACCATTCGAGGATATGCAATTACAGTGTAATTTTTTTCTGTGCCCAGGTGTTGATGTCGCGCCGACAGTGATTTTTATTCCGGGGTGTGATATGACCAAAGAGATGTGGCCAGATCCAAAAGTAGTTGAAGCGCACGCACGTGGAATGCATTTACTCGTTATAGATGGGCCTGGTCAGGGTATGAGTAATATACGAAATCAAAAATTAACTCACGGTAATTATGAAAGAGCAGTACTCAAAATCGTTGACTGGCTCGAAACAAGACCAGAAGTAGATAAGGATAAAATAGGTATCTTCGCAGTATCAATGGGCTCACATTGGGGTCTAGAAGTTGCAGCATCTGGTGATCCAAGGATAAAAGGCGTTGTTGGGCCTTGGGCGTCTTATCTTGATAAATATTATATTCTCGATACATTCTCACCGAGATATAAACAATTATTTGGATACCTAACTGGCGCAAAGAGTGAAGAAGAACTCGATAAAATTGTAGCTCAAATGACAGTTGAGGGTAGAGAAAAAGATATTAAATGTCCAATTCTACTGACTGTTGGAGAATATGACTCAAGAAGTCCTGTGGAACTTGTTTATAATTTCTATGAGAAGGTAACCTCTCCGAAAGAATTATGGGTCTATGAGGATACTTATCATCAAGCGGTTATGTTTAAGGGTACAGGACAAGATAGACATGATTGTCATATGATGTGCATGGATTGGCTTGTTGATGTATTTGATGGTAAGATCAAAGCGGGTCATGACAAACAGATGTTCCTTCGCAGTAACGGAAGTGGTCCAAATAGCAAGCAGGGCGAAAATAAAGACGCGCTTCATTGGTGGGAATAGATATCAAGGATATCTAAATAAGATATTCATTTAATAATGCAAGCAAGTCGATAAGGAGATTTTAGTAAATGACACAACATGATATTGAATTAAGACCATACGGACCAACTGCAGGGCGTGAGCATCCAACAGGACCATCCAAAAGACCCAAGACCCTGACTGTTGATCTACATAATCATATGAGAACTCCTGAGTCTGATGCTCTTGTCAAACCACACCTACCTCAAGACTTTCATCCATCGGTTGGTGTTGCCAGTGATTTAACAAAGCAGGTTAATAAAAAACAATCTGAAGATCGCGAAATACCTTTTACAAATATCAATGTGAGACTTGAGCAAATGGATAAATCATTACTCGACGTCTCAGCATTATCATGCTCGCCACAACAATTTTTTTATATGGTTGATAAAAATCTTTGTGCTGAATCTGCCGAAATAGTAAATAATAATATCGCTGCGACCGCAAAAACAAATCCAAAGAGGTTAGTAGGCCTTGGAACTGTTCCATTGCAAGATACGGAACTCGCGATTAAAGAACTGGACAGATGCGTCAATGAACTTGGCTTTCGTGGTATACAAATTGGAGCTCGAGTGGGTAAAGAAGAATTATCAGCCGAGAGACTCGAGCCTTTTTGGAAAAGGTGTGAACAGCATGATATTCTAATATTCATTCATCCATCATCATTTTATAGCGATCGNTTTGGTGAGCATTACATGCTTAATGTTATTGGAAATCCACTCGATACAACGGTTGCAATCCACTACTTGATTTTTGATGGCGTGATGGAGAGATATCCAAATATTAAATTTTATCTATCACATGGCGGTGCATTTCCAGCGAGCTATGCGGCTCGAATGGATCATGTGTATGGCGCAAGAATTGACGGTCGACAAAAAATTTATAAAAAACCATCAACTTACTTAGAAAAATTCTACTTTGATACTCTAGTTTTTTCAGTTGACCAGTTAGAATTTTTAATAAAAAAATATGGCGCTGACCATGTTGCCATCGGCACGGACTATCCGGCTGATATGGCGGAGCATGACCCAGTTGAACACGTTTACCAAGTTGAAAGTATAACAGAAGAGGAACGAGAGAAAATTTGTGGATTGAATGCCTTGAGGCTACTTAATCTGTCAGAATCAGATTTTAAATAGAACACATATAAAATTCTTTCAAAATTAAATGCTAAAAGAAAACCTAAACGAAATATCAGTAATATCCAATAAAGATGCAAATGAACGTGCATTATCTCTTATTCCTAAGATTAGAGATATCAAGAGCAATAATAAATCAACTGATACAAATGTTTCTTCAGATATTTTAGATTTACTTCATCAAGAGGGATTATTTAGATACTTTCAGCCAAGACAATGGGGCGGATGGGAGTTGGACTTCGAGGCTTGGTTTGATATTCCCGAAATTATATCACGAGCAGATTGTTCAACGGGTTGGATTGTTGCAAATATGGCCTCACATCATAGAACTCTTGCGGTATTTGATGAAAGAATTCAGACAGAAATCTGGAATGATAATCCGAATGCGTTAATAGCTGCAGGAAATATCTACCAACAAGGAAGTGCAAAAAAAGTGGAAGGTGGTGTAATCCTCAGCGGATTATGGAATTTTTGCTCTGGAATTGAGATTTCTGATTGGTCCTTTTTTGCATTCATGCTTGATGACAATGGAGTTAAAGACTGGCACCAATGTGTTCTTCATAAAAGTGAATATGAGATCCTTAATGATTGGGATACATTTGGTATGAAGCAAACAGGAAGTTGTTCAGTGAAGATTGATGATTTATTCGTACCCGAATATAAGTTGCAATCTTTCTCAGTGAACCGTGATGACCACACCTTCAAGGGGATCAAGCATAATAGTAACTTGATGTATCAAATTCCTACAGCATCAATTGGCGGTCACGGACTTGCGGGTTGCGCAATCGGTGGCGCTCAGTTGTGCCTTGATTTGTTACTTGAATGGATTGAAAAAAGATCAACGAGTACTTCTAATATGAAAATGTCAGACATACCAAGCATCCACAACCGGTTAGGCGAAATTGCGTCAAGAATTGACGCTGCAAGACTTATACTGAGAAATGATTGCATTGAAGTCGAAAGATTAATGCATGAGTACGAAGAAGTTTCGACAAATAATAAACTGAAATATAAGAGGAATGCTGCCTATGCTGTTAAAATTATACTGGAGTCTGTCTCCATTATGCAGCAAGTTTGTGGGGCAAATGGGATATATAATGGATCCCCAATAACAAGCGCACTTATGGATGTTCAGGCTTGCTCTTCTCATATCCATTTTAACCAAGATATGCAGTTTTCACAGTGGGGCAAAAATCTACTCAAAAACGATTTCCAAAGTCTTACATTGTAGAAATATATCTTATGAATTTACCTTTTGATCAATTCAAGTTAGATAAATTACTGGATGATCAAGGTATAGATTTCTTGATTATAAATGATAAGAATACGGCCCAATATTTGTTAGGTGGGTATAAATTCTTTTTCTTTGCGCAAAAAGACTCAATCGGTATAAGTCGTTATTTACCAACAATTGGGTACCCAAAAGGGAGGCCGGAAGAAGCTTTCTACATTGGGCATATGCTTGAGGGACAACAACAAGATGTTGAGCCAATATGGATAAATAACATAAAAAATATACAATGGAATACGAGTCAAGCTGGTGAAGAAGCAGCAAGAAAAGTGTTAGAATTAGGGTATTCGAAAAAAAGAATTGGAATCGAGCTCTGTAATACACCGACGGATACATATATTGCACTAAAGAAAAATCTTCCCCAAGCCGAGTTTGTTGATGTTTTGGTTTTGATGCAGGAGCTGCGGTCAGTAAAAACAGATAACGAACTTGAATTATTAAAAAANGCTTCAGATAACATAACCGCCTGTATGCAAAAAGTTATGAAAATGACAAAGCCNGGAACGAATACGCACGCAATTGCGCAAGCACTCAAAGAAGAAGAAACAAAACTTGGTATGAATTTTGAGTACTGCCTTGTTGCCTCTGGGAAATCATATAACCGCACACCCTCTAAAAAACTTTTTTGGGAGAAAGGTGATATTCTCTCGCTAGACTCGGGTGCAAATCTGAATGGTTATCTCGGTGACTTATGCAGAATGGCGGTGATGGGTGAGCCAACAGACATGATGATAGACCTACTCTCACAAGTCCGCGCAATAAATGATGCGCCCCGTTCTGTAATTAAGGCTGGAATAACAGGTAATGAGATATTAGAGGCGGCATACCATGAAATATCAAAATGCGATAATAAATTAAATTTTAAATTTGTCGCTCACGGTATGGGAATGATCCAACATGAAGCGCCTCATATATATGATAAGGGTGTTATACCATACCCTGCTCCGTACAAAGATAAATCGCTTGAGTCAGGAATGGTGTTATCCATTGAAACCGATCTAAAATATGATGGTATCGGATTTATTAAATTAGAAGATACTGTGATCATCAAAAAAGACGGCTTTGAAGCCTATGGGGATGATATTCGTGACTGGGTTTGCAATGAGAATGTCTAAGATTTAAAAATTCAATTGATTATTAATAATTATNTTCTCTGCGAGAATAATCACAAAAGTATTATTTTCTTTAAATTTACTTGCAAATCATTCTTAATTGCATTAATTTATNTAAATGTACAGAATAAAAATTTTCTTCAAGTTATTTGCACTCATTCTCTGCACGATGCACGCTCCGTGGTCAACTGCATACGCAGATGAAAAACCAAACGTTGTTGTAACAACAGGAATGATTGCTGATGTTGTATCAAATATTGCAGAAGACCTCGTTAATATTAAAGTTCTTATGGGATCTGGTGTTGATCCACACGCCTACAGACAAACAAGATCAGACATTGTTGCGCTTGCAAATGCTGATTTAGTTTTGTGGAATGGTCTTTATCTTGAGGCACAAATGGAAGAATTTCTTCTTGAACTTGCTAATGACAGACCCGTCGTCGCCGTTGCTGAAAAGGTGCCTGATAATTTGCTTATAGGATCGGATGAATATGACGGTCGCTNCGACCCCCACCTNTGGATGGATCCAAGTATTTGGTCCTATCTCGTGTTAAATGTTAAAGACGCTCTCATTGAGATACTTCCAGAAGCGAAAACTAGATTTACTTATAATACAGAAAATTATCTGAAAGAAATTGAGCAACTTAAAAATTACACAAATAGAGTTCTTTCATCCGTTCCACAAAAAAATCGTATACTATTAACATCTCATGACGCATTTAATTACTTTGGACAAGCTTATGGTTTTAATGTAATTGGCATTCAGGGTATTTCAACTGAGTCTGAGGCTGGTTTGCAGCGTATGTCTGAACTCGTGGACTTAATTATAGATATGAATGTGCAAGCAGTATTTATTGAAACCTCAGTTAGTGACCGTAATATAAAGGCGTTGGTAGAAGGCGCTAGCGCTATGGGTCATGAAGTTACCGTTGGTGGTGAGCTATTTTCTGATGCGATGGGCGAGCCCGGTAGCTATGAAGGAACATATATTGGTATGATCGACTCAAACTCTACAACAATTGCAATAGCTCTCGGTGGTAATGCGCCTCCTACTGGTATGCTCAATAAGCTCAACTAAACGGAAGACCTGAATATATAATGTCTAGTATGGATAATGGTACACACACATCCAAAGTAACCCCCTCCGATTCTTCACTAAAAGTACAAGGGTTAACTGTCTCTTATGGAGATAAGATAGCTATATTTTCAGTAGATGCAAATTTTCCNACCGCCTCCATGTCAGCTATAATTGGACCGAATGGTGCCGGTAAATCTACACTTCTAAAATCAGTGATTGGAGTACAATCAAAGCTATCAGGAAAAATATACATTTTTGGTAATCCAATCGAAAATAATTTAAAAAAAATTGCGTANGTGCCTCAAAGAGTAAGTGTTGATTGGGATTTTCCTACAAATGTNATAGATGTTGTACAAATGGGACTCTATCGACAGGTTGGATTACTTGGCAGAATGAGAGGGAAACAAACCAATATTGCAATGGAGTGCCTGGATCGAGTTGGAATGGCCGATTTATGGCAACAGCAAATTGGTCAATTATCAGGCGGTCAACAGCAAAGAGTATTTTTAGCGAGAGCTCTTGCACAAGATGCAGANATCTATCTTCTGGATGAGCCATTTTCTGGTGTCGATGCAGCGACTGAAAGAGCAATTATTGATGTCTTAAAATCCTTAAAATCTAAAAATAAGTCAGTGATAGCAGTTCATCATGATTTAGCAACAGTTCGCGATTATTTTGATTATGTACTTATGATCAATATAAAAACTATTGCAGAAGGATTTATTAATGAAACTTTTACCAACGAAAATTTACAATCAACATATGGTGGAAAGCTAGAATTGGCCCACGCTGAGGAGTTATCAGTTTCCATAAAGCCAACTATCAGATGAATACTTTTTTACAAGCAATACTATTTCAAGCAGGCTACAATGTTGCCCTTGTTACCGTTGGAGCTATACTCTTGGGTATCGCTGCAGGTTCAGCTGGAACATTCCTTTTTCTACGAAAACGTGCGCTCGTTTCAGATGCAATAGCCCATGCGACCTTACCAGGTGTTGGGATTGCATTTATTATCATGATTTGGCTCGGGGGAGATGGTCGGAGCATATTAGGATTATTATGTGGTTCAACTATAACTGCTTTTATTGGACTCATNATAATAGAGTGGATTCCTCGACGAACACGCTTAGCTGAGGATGCTGCCATAGGTAGCGTACTNGGAGTATTTTTTGGCGCTGGAATTGTTCTATTAACAGTGATTCAAACAATGAGTAGTGGGAGGCAGGCGGGGCTAGAGAGCTTTCTACTTGGCTCAACGGCAGGAATGTTATTTCAGGACGCAGTTGTAATCGCCATCGGAGGATTCCTTAGTATTTTAGGGATCTGGATTGCACGCCGACCCTTGACAATTGTTGCTTTTGATCAAGAGTATGCAACTTCTCTTGGCTATGATGTTCAAAAAATTGACCTTTTGATGATGGGGCTTGTTCTTGGAGTTACCGTTATTGGGATGAAGCTTGTTGGTTTAATTTTAATTGTAGCAATGTTAATAATACCAGCAGTTACAGCACGCTTCTGGAGCAATCGTACAAATGAGGTAGTTATGATTGCTGGATTTTTGGGCGGCTTATCTGGATACATTGGCGCAACACTATCCGCTTCGGCGCCATCCCTACCGACAGGCCCAATTATTGTACTATTCGCAATACTTCTATTTGTGCTTTCTCTTTTTTTGTCACCAAAACGTGGTGTATTTTCAATATTTATACAGCATCAAAAAACTAAAACAAACATCCATCGTCGACAGGGTTTACTCACAATTGCAAAAGGTAAAAATGTTATCAGTCCGTTCACTCAGAAATTATTGGTAAATGAGGGCCTCTTAGGATTAGATGGCATGACAAATAAAGGTAAAAAATTAGTAACTGAAATTCTGATTGATGAAAATAGATGGACTGCAGCNAAAGAAATTTTTCCGGATAAAGACATTAATAAAAACTATGGNATAAAATTTATAGAAGAAATACTCACAAAAGAAGAACTCACAAAACTTGATCAATACATCAAACCTCAAAAATTTAAAAGTGCAACTTATGATTACTGAATTTATCCAATTTTCTCTGACACCAATTTTAATTGGTATTCTTGCTGGAATAAGTTGTGCTGTTCCCGGCAACTTTCTCATACTTAAACGCCAAGCATTAATTGGTGATGCAATAAGCCATGTCGTACTGCCAGGTATTGTTATTGCATTCATTTTTACTGGGGTGGTATCAACAATACCAATGTTATTGGGCGCTGCAGCCGCAGCAATAGTTGCTGTATTACTTATAGAAGTAATTAAACGATTNGGAAAAATTGAACCTGGTGCCGCGATGGGGGTTGTATTCACTGGTATGTTTGCATTTGGAGTGCTCGTATTAGAACAAACAGATACGAGCAAAGTACACCTCGATGTGGAACACGCATTAATGGGAAACTTAGAGTCCCTAATTTGGCTAAAGGCAGAGGGCTGGCAATCATTATTTGATCTTGATGCGTTGAGAGTACTCCCAGATGAATTATTTCGTATCACTTTTGTTTGTGGATTTATTCTCTTTCTAACGATAGTATTTTGGCGCTGGTTAAAGATTGTCACTTTTGACGANGCGTATGCAAAAACTATTGGTATTCGTTCCTCGCTGATCAGCTTTTCTTTAGTTATCATAACCGCTGTCGCAGCGGTTGCAGCGTTTGAGTCAGTGGGCTCAATTATCGTAATTGCAATGTTCATATGCCCACCTGCTGCAGCAAGGCTCATGACAAACAATCTTGGGACTCAGGTCATTTGGTCAATAGTTTTTGCAATATTATCGGCAATTTTTGGCTATATAATCGCAGGATATGGGCCGCTGTGGTTTGGCCGTGAAAATGCTGTAAGTGCCGCAGGCATGATTGCAGTCGTATCAGGCATCATACTGATGTTCACTTGCATTTATGGACCGTATCGTGAGTCGGTAGGCCAAAAAAAGGATTAGAAAGATAGTTCTTGATATTTATTCTAAACTAATCCAATTATTATCATTTTCAGCTGATTTAACCATGGCTTCAAAAGCGGCAACACCGTCTATTGCTTCATCAGTAGTGACAGGGAATGGCGCCTTTCCAGCAACGTCATCTGCAAAAGCTTCCAGTGTTAAACCAACAATATTTGCATTTGGATAATTTATAACTGTCTCTTTATTATCCAGTGTCTTTTTGACTAGCCTTGTTTCCGCATCCATCAATAAATAACCCTTTGAGCCATACACATGCAGTCTCCAAATGTCTGCAGTTACATAAATTGTTCCAAGATATCCTGAAATTCCACTTTTGAATTTCATCAGCATTGAGGTTGTGTCATCCAGGTCAATATCAAGGACCCTCCTTTCGCTTATGCATGAGATCTTCTCAACTGCTCCAGCTATACTAATCATTGCATCCATAACATGGGTTCCACGAGCGGCCATGGCTCCACCGGGGCTTTCTTTTTTTGAAGCCCTCCACATCCCTTCCTTAAGTTTATAAGCGCTCGGCCCAGATTGCTCACCCTCAATGTGAAGTAAATCACCGATCTCTCCATCATTAATCATCTTGAGTAAATCAATATATGCAGGTTGGAATCGTCTACTGAAGCCAATACCTAATTTCAGNTTCTTATTTTTTAGTGCTTCAACGCACATAATTGCATCCGATTTTGTGAGTGTCATCGGTTTTTCAACAAATACGTGTTTATTGTGATTTGCAGCAGCAATAATTTGTTCAGTGTGTGTGGTATGTGGAGTCGTCAATATTACCGCATCAACACTTTTATCTTTAAGAGCATCCTCATAAGTCTTATAAATTATCAAATCATTTTTCTTCAAGTAGGCGGAGTGTTGTTCACTATTTTTTGAGCATGCGCCAATAATTTTAATTTTTTCACTTTTATCTTTGACTGCCTCTATTGAATGCTTTCCCCACCATCCGAGACCGACCATTACTGCATTAATCATATTATTATCCTTTCCTCTCTGTTATATTTATATCAGTTTAGGCAATGTTTTGTAATAGATAATTCATCATGTTCAAAAAATATAAATGGAAAAACAGACTGCTAATTTCTTATTTCAATGATGATGACTTTCACTCCTTTATAAGAGAAGAAGTGAATCGTTATTTTATTCAAAATAGTCATGAAATTGATGAACGGCTACTCATATACCTAGCTGTTACACGGAATGATTTTAAAATAAATCAAATACAAATATTTNATGAGGATACTATTGGTCTTTTTCTCGTAGGGCTTGACGGAACAGTAAAGAAATATTCAAAAGACTTAACAATATTGGATGGCCTGATTGATGTCATAGATAGCATGCCGATGAGAAAACTAGGAATCAAAAAATGATGCCATTACTCCAAATAAAACAAGTTTTATACTGCATTCGTGATGTAATTCTGGTTTATATACTTAATTATATGACAATTAATCACTTAGGTAATGTCAGTAATACCCCAGTTAGGTATACAATAATAATTATAATTTCNCTCTCATTAATTTATTGCTCGTTTAGGTGCTTATCGTCGCTGATTAAAACAAGTTTCCAACTAATAACGATTAATAATCACTTTCAGAGATATAAAAAAAAACCTGAAAATAAAAAACTGAGCGTAACAATAATTTTAAGTTTTTTTGTATATTTATATCTTATATCGTTGAATATCAACGCATTAGAAGAATTCAATAAAATTGATTTTTACCTCTTGATATTCAAAGCGATAACATTTTAATTACAAAAAAATACAACGGGTTTCTTTGAATTCCACAAAGTTTTAGAATACAATCAATCTGTAAATATGCTAAAATAACTATTAAAAAATAGAATAATAATCAATTATTTTTTAGGTCATAAATATGAGTGAAACAATTCTCANTGTTCAAAATATAGTAAAAAGGTTTGGTGGCCTTGTGGCATTAAATGATTGTACAATAGATATTAATAAGGGATCTATTACTGGAATAATAGGCCCAAACGGCTCAGGTAAGAGCACACTTTTCAATGTTATTACAGGTCAACTGAAACCTGAGTCAGGGTCAGTTTTCTATNATGGTCAAAATATAACCGGTTTGGAGTCTTATCAACTTTTTGAACTGGGTATGCTGCGAACGTTTCAAATAGCCCATGAATTCACGAATATGACAGTTATTGAAAATCTTATGGTTGTACCCGGGAAGCAAGCAGGTGAAAATCTGCTGTACTCATTGGTTAACAGAAAAAAGATTCAAGAAGAAGACGAAGTAATCAAACAAAAAGCGAATGAAGTCTTGGNGTTTCTTAAAATTGATCATCTAAGAAATGAACTAGCTGGTAACCTGTCAGGTGGACAAAAAAAATTATTAGAATTAGCAAGAACAATGATGGTNGATGCGAAGATAGTATTTCTTGATGAGGTCGGGGCAGGAGTTCACAAAACATTATTAAAAGATATTGCTAACTCAATTGAGAGATTAAATAAAGAAAAAGGTTATACATTCTGTATGATAGAGCATGACTTTGAACTAATTAGTAGACTGTGTGATCCTATAATAGTATTAGCAGAAGGATCTGTATTATTTAAGGGAACATCCAGTGAAATCAGGAGTAATGATCAGGTTATTGAGTCATACTTGGGCAGGGGTCCAAAAAAATAATGTATTTTTCAGCAAAAAATTTAACAGGGGGTTATGGTGGTGTAAATATCATAGAAGAATGTAGCTTTGAAGTAGATCAGGGTGAGATTGTATCAATATTGGGACCAAATGGCGCAGGTAAATCCACAGCAATGAAAGCTATGCTCGGNATGCTTGGCTTGAAGGATGGCGAAGTAATCCTTGATGGAAAAGATATCACAAAATTAAAAACACAAGACCGAATAAAGTCGGGCATTTCATTTGTTCCTCAAACCAATAACATATTTACTGAATTAACTGTAAAAGAAAACCTAGAAATGGGGGCATTCCTATATGACGGTAATATCAATACTCGTATTTCAGAAATGTATGATTTGTTCCCTATTATGAATGAAAAGCAAGATCAGTTAGCGGGGGAACTATCTGGCGGTCAACGCCAGCAAGTCGCGCTTGCAAGAGCCCTTATGACTAATCCAAAGGTTTTAATGCTAGATGAACCAACTGCAGGAGTATCACCAGTTGTCATGGATGAAATATTTGAACATATTTTAAATATTAAAAAACAAAATATAGCCGTATTAATGGTTGAGCAAAATGCTAGACAGGCTTTGGATATATCAGATCGGGGTTATATCCTTGTTACTGGAAGAAATACTTATGAAGGTAGCGGAGATTATCTTATCAATGATGATGAAATTAGAAAGTCTTTTTTGGGTGGTTAAATGGATTTTTTAAACGCAATTATACTTTTGGCAAATTATATAATCGTGCCAGCATTAACGTATGGATCACAGCTTGCATTAGGAGCAATAGGTGTCACGCTTATATACGGTGTTCTCAGGTTTGCTAATTTTGCCTATGGCGACTTAATGGCCTTTGCAACAATGATTGTTATCCTGACTACTTGGTATCTGCAATCATTAGGAATTACTCTTGGTTTTTTGCCTACTGCATTGCTAGCATTACCTATTGGAATAATTGCAACAATCATATTGAGTTTATTTTTTGATAAGACAGTATTCAAATATTACCGAGATAAGAAGAGTGAACCGGTTATACTTATTGTAGTTAGTATTGGAGTCATGTTTATCTTAAATGCGATAGTAAGGATTATAATAGGTCCCGGTGATGTAATATTTATGGATGGGGCCAGATTTATAATGAAGGCTGGCGAGTTCAAGAAAATGACTGGGTTAAATGAGGGTCTAGCTCTCAAATCCACTCAAGTACTTAGTTTCGTAACTACGATTATAACATGTTCAATACTTTTTTATTTTCTTAATAAAACCAAAACCGGTAAATCAATGAGGGCTTACTCAGATAATGAAGATTTAGCCCTATTGTCAGGTATAGACCCTACAAAGATCATAATATATACCTGGGTTATTGTTTCAATACTCGCTTCGATTGCAGGGACTCTTTATGGTTTAGATAAAAGTTTTAAACCATTTTCCTATTGGAATAATTTATTACCTATTTTTGCGGCAACTATTGTGGGCGGGATTGGAAATCCTCTGGGTGCATTTTATGGGGGGTTTGTTATTGCTTTCACAGAGATAGGATTAACATACGCATATAAGAAATTTTTAGCATATCTACTACCAGAGCAATTAGAGCCAAGCAGCCTGGTGCAATACATATCAACCGACTACAAGTTTGCAATATCGTTTGCGATACTTATAGTAGTTCTAATATACAGACCAAACGGAATTTTTAAGGGGAAAGTTATTTGAGAAATAATCTTGACATAAAACTTGCTTTTGGTCTCATGGCTCTGCTGCTAATTATGGTTGGTTTTATGCAATCTTGGGGGGTTGCTCTGGCNATTCTTAATCTTTGCTTAATTTCAGCCGTAATGTCGATGGGTGTTAATATACAGTGGGGATACTCTGGGCTAATTAATTTTGGTGTNATGGGCTTTTTAGCTATAGGCGGTTTTGCAACTATAATTGTATCAGTGCCGCCAGTAAAAGAGGCTTGGTCCGCAGGCGGATTTGGTATTATATTATCTGGTCTCATTTTATTTATATTAATTGCTGGCATTTTTTACGTTCATAGAAAATNTCAATCGAAATACAAAAATTATTTATTATTCTTTTTAGTAATCTCAGTNGTACCTGTCATGAAATTAGCTGCAGGACCTTCTATATCTGCAATCGAGTCAATTGATGCGGCGACTAGTGGTTTTTTGGGTGGTTTTGATCTACCGATAATTNTATCTTGGTTTGTTGGGGCTATTTTTGCAGCTTTAGTCGCCTTTATTATTGGTAAAGTCTGTCTTGATCTACGATCTGATTACCTTGCAATTGCTACACTTTTAATTTCTGGGATTATTGTATCATATGTTAAACATGAAGAATGGCTTACTAGGGGAGTTAAAAATGTAACTGGACTGAAAAGACCAGCACCATTTGAAGTAGATCTCCAAAATTCAGATTGGTTTATAAATTTTATTGAACGCCTGTTCAAGGGAAGATTATCAAAAGTTACAGATTTGGACGAAAAGATTATTTTACTAAATGATTTAGTAATGACCTCATCAAGTATTTTTGTAAAATTATGCTTCAGTCTAATTTTCTCAATAGTATTGATTACAATATTAATATTTTCAGAGAAAGCTCTCAGATCGCCATGGGGAAGGATGATGAGAGCTATACGTGACAATGAAGATGCAGCAAAAGCNATGGGTAAAAATGTTGTCAAAAGACACTTGCACATATTTATGATCGGCTCTGCTATCATAGGTTTTGCTGGTGCAATGTTAGTTACGTATGATGGCCTATTCACACCCGCAAGTTACCAACCATTGAGATATACCTTCATAATTTGGGTTATGGTTCTACTGGGCGGAACAGGTAATAATTATGGAGCAATTCTTGGGGCCTTCGTTGTCTGGTTTATTTGGATTGAGTCGGCTCCATTCGCATTATTTGTGATAAATACTTTAATGAGCGAAGTTGATAACGCAAATCAATTAAAAATCCATTTAATTGATAGCATTCCTTATTTTAGATATCTAATGATGGGTCTGGGCTTATTAGTAGTAATGAGATACAGACCAAAAGGCTTATTGCCTGAAAAGATTATTAACAATTAGATTATCACCCCACATTATTATGTGGGGTGATATAAACTAAACTATCTAGCACCTACATTAACGAATTTACCGTCAACATAACCTTTTTCTAAGAACTGACCAAATGCTTCACCAACTTCAGTGAAATTAACATCCGTAGCGCCTTGATAGTTAATTGAATTACCAGCACTGAGTAACCTTAAACCCTTTGCAAGTTCCCCTGCGTAGATTTTAGGCCCAGATCCGTTAGCAATTTTTTGAATATTATCTGCAATACTTCTACCATCAGTAGATCCATTACAACCACTAATATCACAATCACCAGCTTGCATGGCTAAGATTAAAAGAGCTGCAGCATCATATGACTCACCTGCATAAACACTATTAGGATCTACGTCATTAGCTGATGCATATGCTTTGAATTTTTGGAATGACGCGCCAAGAGATCCTGGAGTTGAACCCCATGAACCATTCAGCTCATCACCAAAAGCATCTTCAAGAGAGGTACCGATCATACCATCACCAAGCGCAAATTTATCAAATGAACCTGAATCCAAAGAGCCACGAATAATATTATTCCCACCTTGATCAATATAGCCAAGTACTGCAAGTGCATCACCACCTGCGGCGGATAAAACACCAACTTCTGCGCTGTAATCTGCTTTATCACCCTCATGAGCTATCTTCGCTGTCACTTCAATTCCAGCAGCTTTAACTGCTGCTTCAAAGACATCTGCAAGACCAACACCATAGTCATTGTTAATGTAAGTTATAGCAATACTCTTTACACCTTTATCTGCAGTAATACCTGCTAATACTTCACCGCCTCTCGCATCTGATGGGGCAGTTCTGTAGAATAGACCATTGTCAGGTTCAGTTGTTAAAGATGGTGAAGTCGCTGCTGGTGATATATTNGGAATGCCATTTGGCATACTAACATTTTGTGTTACAGCTTTCGTAACACCTGAGCAGTCAGCTCCAAATATGGCAACAACGCCCTCGGCAACTGCCTGTTCCGCTGCTGTAACAGCGGCCGCTGAGTCAATACACGTAGCATCGCCCTTAACNAGCGTAATTGTTGAACCATCTAGNAATTCTCCTGAAGCATTCGCTTCATTAAAAGCTAGTTCAGCTCCATCCACCATCGGTGGCACAAGCGACTCTAGGGGTCCTGTGAAACTCATAATCATACCAACTTTTATTTCATTAGCTTGGGCGGTACCGAAGCCAAAAGTGGTAAGAGCTAGAGCAAACATAAAAATTCTTAACATTTTGTTCTCCCTCTAAAATAGTTAATTATTCATTAACACTCATTAAATATTAAAATAGCACAAATTACAATAAATTATGATAGATGAGAACTGAACATGGCTCAGTCGATATTTTCATTTTATTTTTGATAAAAAAGTAATGTCATAAAATTGCAATAGTATGCTTTAAAAATATATGCATGATTCTAAAATTGGGAGAAATCAAAAAATGAAAAATACCAANATTATCAGAGATATAGTTCAATGTGNCTATAATTCAGGATTGGGCTATGATCTATCAAATTTTACGAACTATTTTATTACTCAAAACGAACAGGTTAATAAAAGAGCAATTGATAGAATCAATAACTCATTAATGGATACAAAAATTGAGAGAACCCTCTATCAACCAATATCAAGATATACGAATATTATCTGTTACTAAATTGGCGGGCCCGGCAGGACTCGAACCTGCGACCAATTGATTAAGAGTCAACTGCTCTACCAGCTGAGCTACGGGCCCAATATTGATTAACTTGATCGCTCTTTCGCGATTAGCAGCCTATTCAAGGCACTTATGTATGCTCTTGCAGACGCAACAAGTGTGTCTGTATCAGCACCTCTCCCGGTGAATGAAATACCTTCATCCTCAAGTCTAACGCTAACTTCGGCCTGTGCATCTGTACCCTCTGTAACTGCCTGTACTTGGTATAATGGTAAGGATGCTTTATGAGGAAATATAGCCTTTATGCAATTAAATATAGCATCTACAGGCCCATCACCCGTTGATTTATTTTTTAAAACGTCTCCATCAACTTCCATCTCAAGCTCCGCGCTTTGAGGNCCCTGCGTACCTGCGTTTACAATAAGAGATTTAAATTTTAACCGCTCGCTCGTGCTTGAGATCTCATCATCAACGAGCGCCATAATATCCTCATCATAAATATTCTTTTTTTTATCAGCGAGAGCCTTAAAGCGTTCAAATGCATCTTGAAATGCATTATCACCAAGCTTATAACCTAAATCTGCTAATTTTTCTCTAAATGCATGTCTGCCAGAGTGCTTTCCCATCACTAATGATGATTCCTTAAGCCCAATTGCTTCAGGGTTCATAATCTCATATGTCTGGCTATTTTTTAGCATCCCATCTTGGTGAATGCCCGACTCATGTGCAAAAGCATTTTTTCCAACAATAGCCTTGTTATATTGGACTGGGAAAGATGTTATTGCAGATACAAGCTTTGATGCTCGTAATATTTTTGTTGTGTCGATTTTTGTGGTGTAAGGTAACGCGTCAGAACGGGTATTAATCGCCATAACAACCTCTTCGAGTGCTGCATTGCCTGCCCTTTCCCCCAATCCATTTATAGTACATTCAATCTGCCTCGCGCCTGCATCAACACCTGCCAAAGAATTAGCAACTGCAAGTCCAAGATCGTTATGGCAATGAGTAGAAAAAATAACTTCATCGGCGCCTGGTACTTTTTCCCTTAAAGTTTTTATTAAATTATTGAACTCATGAGGAATAGCATATCCAACTGTATCCGGTATATTGATGGTTGTAGCACCATTTTTTATTGCAACCTCACAACATTTACACAAAAAATCGATAGAAGTTCTAGTAGCATCCATACCAGACCACTCTACATCTTCAACATAATTTCTTGCCTGTGTAACTGTTTTTTTAATGATTTCGAGAACTTCTTCTTCATTTTTTTTCATTTGATGCTCAAGATGAATTGGTGAAGTTGAGACAAATGTGTGAATTCTCCCTCTTTTTGCTTTTTTTACCGCTTCACCCGCTCTGTCGATATCCTCTGCAATAGCCCTCGCAAGACCAGCAATAATTGAATTTTGTGATCTTTCNGCAATTTTTGATACGGCTTCAAAATCACCATTTGAGGCTATAGGAAATCCAGCTTCGATAATATCCACACCCATATCATCTAATANTTCTGCCACCTGAATTTTCTCATCCAGTGTCATTGTTGCGCCAGGTGACTGCTCCCCATCACGCAAAGTTGTATCAAAAATTCTTATATGGTTTTCTTCTGAGCTCATGTGCTACTTAGTTCTTTTCTTTATCAACTAATTTACCCGCTTTTATCCAAGGCATCATATCCCTCAGTTTTGCGCCAACCTCTTCAACAGGATGAGCGTCGTTAAGGCGTCTGATAGCTTTAAAAGTAGGCTGACCCGCTTTACACTCATTCATCCAGTTTGTAACAAACTTTCCGGTTTGAATATCATTTAAGATTTTTTTCATTTCCATCTTTGTTTCTTCCGTGACTAATCTTGGGCCTGATTGATATTCCCCATATTCGGCAGTGTTTGAAATAGAGTAATTCATGTTGGCAATACCCCCCTCATAAATCAGATCCACTATCAATTTTACCTCATGCAAACACTCAAAATACGCCATTTCAGGTGCATAACCAGCCTCTGTTAGAGTCTCAAAGCCAGCACGAATGAGTTCAACCAAGCCACCACATAGAACGGCTTGTTCACCAAATAAATCGGTTTCACATTCTTCTTTAAACGTTGTTTCAATTATACCTGAGCGTCCACCGCCAATGCCACTTGCGTATGATAGGGCAATATCATGAGCATTACCTGAAGAGTCTTGATGTATTGCCATGAGACACGGAACACCTCCACCTTTTTGATACTCACCCCGAACAGTATGCCCGGGTCCCTTCGGGGCTACCATTATAACATCAAGTTCTTTTGAAGGTTCTATAAGCCCAAAATGTATTGTTAGACCATGCGCAAATGCAATTGCAGTTCCAGGCTTTATATGATCTTTAATGTGATCTTTATATATATCTGGCTGAATTTCATCGGGTGCGCACATCATTATCATATCTGCCCATGAAGATAATTCTGAAACTGACATTACCTTTAAACCGTTATCTTTAGCTTTTTTTGCGGAACTAGAGCCATCCCTGAGGCCAACAGCTATATTCTTTATTCCGGAGTCCTTTAAATTAAGTGCATGCGCATGACCCTGACTTCCAAAACCAATAATGCCAACTTTTTTACTCTTGATTAGACCAAGATCAGCATCTGTATCGTAGTAAACTCTCATATTTCTATCCCTATTCTATATTGTTAAAACTTTTTTATAACTCTAAGTATTATCGCCGCCTCTTTTAAGTGCAGCCACGCCTGTCCTTGATACCTCAGTGAGACCGACGCTTGCCATTAAATTGATAAATCTATCAATTTCACGAGTTCTTCCTGTTATTTGGAAAATAAAGCTATCTAAGCTCGCGTCAACAGTCTGTGCATCAAATGCTTCCGCCAATCTCAATGCTTCGAGTCTTTTATTTCCAGTACCCTTTACTTTTATTAATGCCAACTCTCTTTCAAGAGCTCCATATTGCCCATATTCTGCCGTAAGGTCTGAAACCTTGTGCACTGGAACCAATCTGTCAACCTGTACCTTAATTTTTTCAATAACACTTGGTGAGCCCGATGTAACAAGGGTTATTCTAGATAATTGCTGTTTGCTCTCGGTCTCAGAGACTGTTAAAGAGTCAATATTGAAACCTCTTGCTGCAAAAAGCCCAATTACTCTTGCAAGAACACCTGGTTCATCATCGACAATAATAGATAATGTATGTCGTTCATCATCTTCATTTATTGAGATGATATCATAGGTTGATGCTGGATTTTTTTTATTCATTTCAGTTACTCATAAGTTAATTTGTTAAACCATTATCTTGCCGTCACTATCAATAGCATTGGCTACTTCCTCATCAGTTATATTTTCTCCAAGCAACATATCGTTATGAGCCTTTCCGGATGGGATCATAGGAAAACAATTTTCAAGATTTGCAACNACACAGTCAAAGATAACGGGTCCTGGCGTATCAATCATCTTCAAAATTGCATCGTCGAGATCNGCCGGCTTCTTCGAACGTATTCCTGTCGCACCATATGCCTCCGCAAGCCGAACAAAATCTGGTAAAGAGTCAGAATAGCTCTCAGATATTCTATTACCATGCAATAATTGCTGCCATTGCCTTACCATTCCCATGTAGCTATTATTCAAAATAAAGATTTTTGTGTTAAGATTATATTGAACAGCCGTTGATAGCTCTTGAATATTCATGAGTATTGACGCATCTCCAGCAATATCAATTACCAATGCATCAGGTTTTGCAACCTGTACACCATTTGCTGCTGGAAAACCGTAACCCATTGTACCCAAGCCCCCTGAGGTCAACCATCGATTTGGTTTATCAAATTTATAAAATTGGGCGGCCCACATTTGATGCTGACCGACTTCAGTCGTGATATATGTATCTTTATTTTTCGTTAATTCATATAATCTTTGAATTGCATATTGTGGCATTATTACATCAGAATTTGATTTGTATTGAAGACAATTAATTTTTCTCCAAGACTCAATTTGTTTCCACCATTGATCCAATGGCGGAAATTTATTATTTCTATTATCCATAATTTTCAGTGCTTCATTGAGAAACTTTCCGCAGTCAGCAATTATGGATAGGTCGACTTCCACATTTTTATTAATTGATGTAGCGTCGATATCAATATGAACTTTTTTTGAATTAGGGGAAAATTCATCAATCTTACCGGTTATTCTGTCATCAAATCTAGCTCCAATGCACAACATTAGGTCACAATCGTGCATAGCCATATTAGCTTCATACGTTCCGTGCATACCTAGCATACCCAAAAAATTACTCTTTGATCCTGGATANGCACCCAAACCCATTAATGTTGATGTAATTGGTATATTCGTACGATCTACAAATTCTTGCAATAATTTTGAGGCTTTCGGCCCTGAATTAATTATTCCACCTCCTGAGTATATTATTGGCCTCTTTGCTTTTTGAATTAGATCAACAACATTACCGACCGATTTAGTATCAATCGTACTTGGAGGGGTATATGTTTTATGCTTAGTTTTTGATAAGTTCTCATAATCACCATCAGCAAATTGAATATCTTTTGGAATATCAACTAAAACAGGTCCAGGCCGACCAGATCTTGCTATATAGAATGCCTCATGCATTATGCGAGGTAGATCTTTTATATCCTTTACAAGCCAATTATGCTTTGTGCAAGCTCGGGTTATACCAACTGTGTCAGCTTCTTGAAATGCATCTGTTCCAATGAGATGTGTTGGAACCTGACCGCTAATACAAACGATGGGTATAGAGTCTAATAATGCATCAGTAAGACCTGTGACCGCATTTGTAGCGCCGGGTCCAGAAGTCACAATTAGAACACCAACCTTGCCTGTAGAACGAGCATAACCCTCTGCTGCGTGGGCCGCTCCTTGCTCATGCCTGACAAGAATATGCTTAACCTTTTCCTGCTGAAATATTGCGTCATATATCGGTAAAACTGCACCACCTGGATAACCAAAGACAGCATCCACACCCTGATCTTCAAGTGTTTGTATTACTATTTCAGCTCCTGTAATTTTTTTACCCATTATTTCATACCTTTGTTAGTTATAATCTTATATTAAAAAAGTTTACCCAAAATTAAAAAAAGGGGCGTTTGCCCCTATCAAAGTATCACCATCATGAGAC
Organism: Rhodobiaceae bacterium; assembly: GCA_002699615.1. Taxonomy (GTDB): domain Bacteria; phylum Pseudomonadota; class Alphaproteobacteria; order Rhizobiales; family TMED25; genus TMED25. Next base: position 42,520 of record PAAM01000013.1, read on the forward strand.
CAAAGGACTCAGGTGATACAGGCGACGACTATCAGTTTTTTATTTAAGTAAATCATATAATTAATACAACAAATTTTATCCAAATATATTTCATAAAGAAAAATTAATCAATTTTTTTTATAAAAGTTTGGAAATTTGTTTTTCGTCATCAATCCAATCCCAATGACACATTTTTTTTCTTGCCCATGTTATTTGCCTTTTTACATATCTTTTTGTTTGAGTATTTATGCTGAGCTTTACCTGATCTAGGTTAATTTTATTATCCATTAAATCGATAACTTCTCTTACGCCAATTGCTTTCATTGAAGGATGGTCTAGCGGCACTTCGAGATTGCGAAAGTTACTAACCTCGCTATACAGCTCCTCATTAGACAGCATTTCAGCTGTTCTTTTTTCTATATTAATTTGAATATCTTGCTTCTCTGGGCACAGATAAATGAATTTTGATTTTGAAATATCAATTAGTTGAATACCTTGCTTTTCTTGCCAATCACGGATTGAAATACCAGTTTGCTCATAAACCTCAATGGCACGCAATATTCTAGATGGATCATTTGGATTGATTGTTTGATATGATTTAGGATCTATTTTTTTTAAACAATCATAGAGATAACGTGTATTATTTTCATTTTTAACTTTTAACCACCTGTGTCTTATTTCTTGAGAGATATTGGGTATCTCTGCAATTTCCCCCAGCAATCCTGAAAAATATAATCCAGTCCCACCAACAATTATCGGTAATATATTTATCTTCTCCAAGAATAGAAGTAGTCTGGCAATATCCTTTTGCCAATCACCGACTGAATATCTTATTNTTGGATTTACGTAACCATAAAGAAANTGGGGAATGGCATCTTGTATTTCTGGNGTTGGTCGTGCCGTTATGATTGATAATATATCATATATTTGCATAGCATCAGCATTAATTATCACTCCATTATATTTTTTTGCCAAACGAACTGCAAGCTTTGACTTCCCAGAAGCTGTTGGACCTGAAATAAGAATTGAGCTATAATCTAACATCTACCCTAGTTTACACATTAAAAATGAAAAAATTACTTACATTAGTATCTAGCAAAGATCAGAACATAACAACTGAAACATTCACAGCTATTCGGGATTACCTGAAAGTTGATCTCAAGTGTAACTGGCTTAATAATGATAGAGCGTGTGAAATTTATTTCGATTATGCTAAAGATATTCTGGTTGATGAATTGATAGTATATTTCGATAATCGTTTATATGATTGGGCATACCAAAACGCACAAGAAAGGGCAAAAAGTGTATTTATATCAGATATGGACTCTACAATTATAAAACAAGAATGTATCGATGAGATTGCAGACCTAGCAAACGTAAAACAAGAAGTTGAAAATATTACAAGGAGAACAATGCAAGGTGAAATAGCATTTGCTGAAGCCTTGGAAAAAAGAGTTAGCTTACTTAAAGGTATAAAATTAGAGCTTCTGCATAAAATTTANGATAAAATTGAACTTAATGATGGTGCAGAAAAGTTACTCCTAAACCTCAATAAGCAGAATATAAAGACAATATTAGTTTCAGGGGGATTTACTTTTTTTACAAAAAAAATATCAGATAAACTCAATTTCCAAGAAAATTATGCAAATTCCTTAGAGGTCAGAGATGGTATTTTATCTGGAAAGGTAATTCCACCGATAGTTGATGCTGCAACGAAAAGTAAAATTCTAAAAAAAACTGTTGAGTCTCTTAAAATCAGAAGTGCCGAGGTCGTAGCCATTGGCGATGGTGCGAATGACGTGGATATGATAAAGGAAGCAGGACTTGGTATATCCTACAAAGGTAAGCCAATATTGAGAGCAAACGCAAATGGACGAATAGAGCATACCGACCTTGAGAGCTTATTATATTTTATTGGTATACCCCAAGATAAAATAATTAATTAATCTGATGATATATCGATCGGAAATACTCTGATCATATTTTTACCACGAACAACTTTTATAAGAAGTAGTTCTTTGTTTTCCTTTTTGTTTTTATCAATAATTCGGATAAATTGATTAATACTATACAGATCTCGCTCATTTATAACGTTTATAACATCACCCTCTTGTAAACCTCTTTTGTACGCATCAGATTGACTATCAATTTCAGTTACAACTAGACCCTTTTGATCCGGAGAGAAATCGTATTTTAGTGATAACTCTTCATTTATATTACTCAAGGAGAATCCTAGATTTAAAATAGAGGTATTNTCTACATCGGCATTATCCTCTTCACCCTCAGGCTCTTGTGCAACAATGCCACCCTCNTTCAATCGTTCAATTATTACGTATTTTTTTATNGATTTATCTTTACGCCATATTTCAACTTCTGCCCTTGTNCCGACCTTTGTCTCTGCTACAGCTCTTGGAAGCTCTCTCATCGTATCTATTTTTGCGCCATTAAAAGTGAGTATGATGTCACCAGATTTAATACCAGCCTGTTTTGCAGGACCGTTATCATCAACACTTACAACCAGAGCTCCACTCGCACCGCCCATACCAAGACTAGATGCAATATCGTCAGATACCTCTTGAATTCTTACCCCGAGCCACCCGCGCCTAGTTTCACCATATTCAATTAATTGTTCTATGACTGGGGTTGCTGTTTTTGATGGTATTGCAAATCCTATTCCGACTGACCCGCCAGTAGTTGAAATAATAGCTGAATTAATTCCGACAACCTTTCCATCTGTATTAAATAATGGACCACCACTATTTCCACGATTGATTGCCGCATCAGTTTGAATAAAGTTATCATATGGACCCGACCTTATGTCTCTATTTTTTGCNGAGACAATACCGGCGGTTACGGTTCCACCCAGACCAAATGGATTACCAATTGCCATTACCCATTGCCCTACTTGTAATTCATCTGAGTCACCAAACTCTAGGGCTACTAAACTCTGACCTTCNGCAGGCTTGACACTCAGGACTGCAATATCAGTTTTAGTATCCTTTCCTACGAGGTCAGCAGGAAGAATAATTCCATCTGAAAATATTACTTCGATTTCATCGGCATCAAGAATAACATGTGCATTTGTAATTATTATTCCCTCTTCATCAATCACAAAACCTGATCCTAGCGAGCTCGCCGACTCTGGCCGTTGAGAATTCCTATTCTTTTCATACCATTCCCTAAAAACATCGGGAATATCTTCAGGGTTTAGGCCCTCGAATGGATCACTNGTTTTCACGCTCTGCTTTGAGGATATATTAACAACTGAATCTGCGTATTTTGAAGCAATCTCAGAAAAGTCTGGGTATGTATTCGCATATACAGGGTTTACAAAGATCATTATTCCAAGAATAAAAATTATACCCCGTACTGATTTAATGATGTATGATTTTTTCATATTGATTTCCAAATTATATCGTTGTCTTTATGTAGAATTAGATTTTGTCAAAATTATGTTTTCAAACCAGCAATACGATAATTGCACCCAAAACTACCATAATAAGACCAAAAATTCTTAGTTTATTTGTATCCATTGACATTATAGTAGAGAGCATCTTTTTTGTTTGCTCAGGAAACAGCGAATATATAGCNCCTTCAAATAATAAGAAAACTGCAATCGCCAATATAAAGACATCCATCTCTATTTAGAGCCAAGGGGATCTTTAAAGTAATTGAAAAAATCTGTATCAGGTGAAATTACTAGTCGTGTATCACCAGATTTTAGGCTTTCTTCATATGCAACCATGGAACGATAAAATTTAAAAAATTCAGGGTCTTTACCGTAGGATTCGGCGTAAATGCTATTACGCTCCGCATCACCCTCCCCTCTTGTTATTTCTGAAATCTTATTCGCTTCAGCGATGATAATCTTTGCTTCCCTATCAGCTCTTGAAGTTATGATTTTTGCTTGTTCTTGTCCTCTAGCTCTAATATCATTTGCTTCCTTGGTTCTAGCTGTTTGCATTCTCATATATACAGCTTGACTGTTTGCTTCAGGTANATCCGCNCTTCTAATTTTCACATCCACTATTGACATTCCGAGTGCTGCAGCCTCATTATTTACTTGTTCTGTAATCTTTTTCATCAATACTGGTCGTTCATCTTTCACAATTTCTTCAAATGTTGCAGCACCTAGNACTCTTCTGACAGCTGAATTGAGAATTTGCGATAGACGAGCATTTGCCCTCGCTGAGGTTTGTACTGACTGGTAATATTTCAAAGCATCGGTTATTCGATATCTTGAGTATGCGTCAACAACCAGCCTTTTCTGATCTGATGCGATGACTTCTTGTGACTCAGAGTCCAGATCCAATATTCTCTTATCAATGAAGACAGCGTCATCAGCGAACGGAACCTTGAAATTTAATCCTGGCTCGGTCACAATTCTAATAGCTTCACCAAATCGTAAGATCAATGCCTGTTGGGTTTGATGAACAGTGAACGCAGCGCTAAATATTATTACAGCAGATGCAAATAGTATTACAATTAAGCCTGTTATGCCTAGTTTTTTAATCATTGTGAAGCTCCATCATCTTGTCGTTTTTGTAACTGATCGAGGGGTAAATATGGTACTACGCTCGAACTGTCACCACTTTGATCAATAATTATCTTATCCATACCACCGTAAACACGTTCAATAGTTTCTAAATACATTCTACCTCTTGTTACCTCTGGTGCTTTTCTGTATTCATCATAAATTGAATTAAATCTTGATGCTTGTCCTTCTGCATCTGCGATAACAGAGTTTTTGTATGCTTCAGCCGCTTCCATTAATTGCGCAGCGTCACCCCGCGCTGCTGGAATTATCCTATTGGAGTATGCTTCAGCTTCATTTCTTAATCTTTCTTGGTCAGCTCTAGCAGCTTGAACATCTCGGAAAGCGTCAATAACAGCAGCCGGTGGATCAACTTTTTGTAGTTGGACACGNCTTATTAGTATACCAGCGCCATATTCATCTAGTGTGCTCTGCATGAGATCACGGACAGCTGTCTCGTTTCTCTCTCTGCCTTGTGTTAATATTTGCTCAAGATTTGAATTACCAATAACTTCTCTCATAGCACTTTCCGCAACAGCCTTTACCGTAGACTCTTGATTTTCAATGTTGAATAAAAAATCAGCGGCATCACTGATTACCCATTGCACTGAAAAATCAACATCAACAATGTTTTCATCACCCGTTAGCATGAGGCTTTCCTCTGGTACATCACGTCCCACCGNACCCCTACCTATTGATGTTTGGCTTGAAGTTCGTATTCCGACCTCAACTTGGTTTTCACGAGTTACTTTTGGCTTTAAAACGCTCTCAATTGGGAATGGCAAATGATAGTGAAGTCCGTCAGGGGTTGAACGAATGTATTCACCAAAGCGCAATACAATCCCTTGTTCGTCTGGTTGGACTCNGTAAATGCCGGTTGCACCCCATATTGCCAGTCCAATTAACGCAATAAGCAACCAATTTTTTTTACCAACTTTNCCATCAGGTGANTTTGGTGAGAAGCTACCAAAACGGGACTTCAAATTTTTAAGAAGCTTGTCGAGGTCATTATTGTCAAAATTACCACCACCGCTTGGACCTCGTCCCCAAGGACCGTTGTTATTATTATTGTCCCATGACATTACATTATACCCTTTTTGAGATTTCTTAATTACACTAATATAACATAGTTATTGTGTAAATTGTTTTAAAGGCTTTGTAAACAAATAGAGCAAAATTAATATCTCAGCTAATTTTATTTAGAACTACGAATGAATACGGCAGATCCATAGCTTCGTTTGAATGATAAACTCGGGAAGTTTCTTGCCATTTTGAAAAATCAGATATATCAAATACCGCATCACCATCAAAATCAGCATGAACTTCTGTTATGTAAGCCTTGTCAANGTAATCCATCGACTGTCTGTATATTTCCGCGCCGCCAATTATAAAAATCTCGCCGCAGTCATNTTCTCTAGCAAAATTGTTGGCCTCTTTTATGGCACCCTGAATATCAAATACAACAACGCAACTATCACAAGTGTATTCGCTGTTTCTGGTAATAATTATATTATGCCGACCCGGCAGGGGTCTGCCTATGGATTCAAATGTCTTTCGTCCCATAATTATGGGACTCCCGTATGTTAGCTCCTTGAAATATTTTAAGTCTGCTGGAATGTGCCATGGTAATTTGCCATCTTTCCCAATTACATAGTTAGAAGCATATGCTACTATAATTGATGTCGAAATCATACGGCAACTTTGGCTTTAATATGTGGGTGAGCTTCGTAATCAGAAATAATGATATCTTCGTATTTGAATTTAAATATATCAGTCACCATTTCGTTGAGTGAAACAGTTGGTAAAGTAAGGGGTGATCTCTCAAGCTGGGTTCTGACTTGTTCCAGATGATTGGAATATATATGAGCGTCACCTAGTGTATGAACAAAATCTCCAACCTCGAATTTACACACATGTGCGATCATGTGAGTGAGGAGTGCGTAAGATGCGATATTGAAGGGAACACCCAAAAAAACGTCGGCTGATCTTTGGTATAAATGACAGCTTAACTTATTATTAGATACATAGAATTGAAATAGGCAATGACATGGTGGTAGGGCCATATCTTCTACATCACTAACGTTCCAAGCTGAGATGATATGTCGTCTAGAGTGAGGTGACTCTTTTAAGTTATTAATCAAAGTAGATATTTGATCAATTGATCGGCCATCTCTGCATTCCCAGGAACGCCATTGTTTGCCATAGACTGGGCCCAAGTCACCATTAGGATCAGCCCAATCATTCCAAATTGATACACCGTTATCCCTCAAAAAACCGATATTTGTGTCTCCTGATAGAAACCAAATAAGCTCATAAACTATTGATTTTAAATGAAGCTTCTTGGTTGTAACCATGGGAAAACCATCCTGAAGATTAAATCTCATTTGGTGGCCAAATACAGATATTGTTCCTGTACCAGTGCGGTCATCCTTTTCTTCACCGTTTTGGATAATGTGCTCGAGTAAATTTAGATATTGTTTCATNTTTTAATTATGACTGATTCACAGCCGTATGCGAAGTGTGAAATAAATTTATAATAAACTTTATTTGATACGTATTTGGGATTATNATAGTTTTGCTCTTTGAGCTATAGTAATAAATTGGCGTCAAAATAAACTTATCGGACCCGGGGGCGGTACCCGGCGCCTCCACCAATAAAAATTATGGGGGGCGAAACAGGATCGACGAGAGCGTAAAAGGCTACCCTTTACTCGGCATTGTACCACCGTTATCGGGCAAATTTTATAGTTGCAAATGACAACTATGCTCCGGTCGCAGTAGCTGCATAGTCAGCTTGAGCACCGAAACTTAAGCCCTTATCTCTAGCAAGATAAGGCGGGGTTTGGGGGCACCTGGCAACAGAACGNCCCTTTAATTAAAATATTTATTCAAAGCTTTTTTATCTGATACGACAATATAATCATCAAAATGGATAGATTGATAATCATACATTTTTTTANTTGNATATAAGTATATTATTTTAATTTTTATGTGCCTGTTTAGTGCTATTGTACTAATATCACAATATAATTTGCTGAAAATGGATCATGAAAACGATTGTAAAAAGTATAATTGCATCACTCTTTATCGTAAATTCTAGCTTCGCATTTCATGATGTAGAAGTTGCAAATGAGGAGATTGCAGTCTTAGGTGGGGTATGGACACAGATTTTTGCGTANGAAGAATATTGTTTTGATAACCAATATTATGACACAGTTATAGATAGGTTAATGATTAGCCCAAGATTTGAACGCTACTCAAGTGAGTTAAATCACCTCAATGAAAGGCAGGAATTAGCTTGGGAAAGAGGCGCGATCGGTGCCGCAGCTGTTATTGAAGCAGGACAAACAGATTGTGACATAATGGCAAGTGTAATTTGGGAATGGTTTGGTGAAAACTAGAATTTGCAACTAGATAATGGTGAGAATCCGTAAATGACAGAAGATCTCATAGGTTATAATGACATAATTAATAAATCCATGATTGGTGTTGTTATAGATGTTTTAAAGAAAATAAAAAAAAATAACGGACTGCCTGGCGAACACCANATCTATCTAACTTTTTTAACTAATGAAAATGGTGTTACAATATCAAGAAATTTAAAGAATAAATTTAAAGATGAGATGACAATTGTTCTGCAACATCAATTTGGTGAACTTGAAGTGAAATCAGAATATTTTTCTGTAATTCTACATTTTGACAATAAGCCTGAAAAAATTGTCATTCCATACTCCGCGATGACTAAATTTTTTGATCCTGCAGTCAATTTTGGTATTGATTTTATGCTAAAATCACAACAAGAAAATACAGTCGATAAGCAGAATCAGCAACTGGCAAATGAGAATTTATCAAGTGTGAATGAAAAACATGAAAAGATAGAAAAGTACGGAAAAACTGCTGAAGTTGTGTCACTAAAAGAATTTAAGAAAGAGACGAATAGGTGAGGTCATAATGAGTAAAAGAATTGAAACAGATACTTTCGGAGAGATTCAAGTAGAAAGCAATAAATATTGGGGTGCCCAGTCACAAAGATCATTGAAAAATTTTGATATTGGATGGGAAATGCAGCCAAAATCAATAATAAAAGCCTTAGGTATTATCAAAGCTGCCGCAGCTGAGGTCAATATGAAATTAGGTATTCTTAACAAAGATATTGGACAGAATATCATCAAAGCTGCTCATGAAATAATTGATGGCAAACTCGACGATCATTTCCCTCTTTCAGTTTGGCAAACCGGTTCTGGCACTCAGTCTAACATGAACGCAAATGAAGTCATATCAAATAGGGCGATAGAATTGATGGGTGGAGAAATGGGCTCAAAATCACCAGTTCATCCAAATGACCACTGCAACATGTCACAATCATCAAATGATACATATCCAACTGCGATGCATATTGCTTGTACTTTAGAAATATTGGACTCGCTATTACCGGCACTTTTATCGCTTGCCAAAAAGTTTGAGATCAAGTCGAATGAGTGGGCGCAGGTCATAAAAATTGGAAGAACTCATACACAAGATGCTACACCTTTAACACTTGGGCAAGAGTTTTCGGGCTACGCCATGCAGGTAAACAACGGTATTGAAAGAATAAAAGGTACGCTACCAAAACTAATGGAATTAGCTCAAGGAGGAACCGCCGTTGGAACAGGCCTAAATGCACCAAAAGACTTTGGGGTTAAAATAGCTGAAAGCATCTCAAAAATAACAGACAAAAAATTTACAAGNGCCCCCAATAAGTTTGAGGCTTTATCAGCTCATGACGCTATGCTTATGGCACACGGTGCAATAAACACTGTCGCCGCTTCACTATTTAAAATAGCCAATGATATACGATTTCTTGGAAGCGGTCCGAGGGCTGGGCTGGGTGAATTAGCTCTACCAGAAAACGAGCCCGGCTCATCAATTATGCCGGGTAAGGTTAATCCCACCCAGTGTGAGTCTCTGACACAAGTTTGCTTGCATGTTTTTGGTAATAATGCGGCTATTTCAATGGCTGGTAGCCAAGGCCATTTTCAGTTGAACGTCTTCAACCCAATGATGGCATTCAATTTTTTACAATCGGTTAAGCTAATGACAGATGCTGTAGTCTCATTTGAAAAAAATTGTTTAGATGGACTCACGGCAAGGCATGAAAATATCAAGATAAATCTGGAAAGATCACTCATGCTTGTCACAGCACTAGCACCCAAAATTGGCTACGATAANGCAGCAGAACTTGCCAAATCGGCACATAAGCACAATACAACTCTGAAAGAAGAGGCTCTGAAATCTGGTTACGTCAATGAGGAGGAATTTGACTCACTTGTGGACCCAAAAAAAATGATCTGATAAATGCAAAAGCGTTCTGTCTCGATTGCCAAGCACCGTACAAGTGTATCCCTCGAAGAAGAATTCTGGGATATCTTGGATGAAATTTCAACTGAAAATAATACGACTATCCCAAAATTACTTGAGATTATTGAAAAAAAAAGTGACAAACAAAACTTAGCATCAGCAATCAGAGTTTTCTGTCTAAATCACTTAAGTGATCTGATAAAAAAACGTTAATACTCGGTATTTGANGCATATAAATATTGCAACGTGTCATCTTATAAATATTATGAGAATATGAGTCCCAATTATTTTTCAGAACTAAATGACCAACAGAAAGCTGCAGTGTTGCAAACAGACGGCCCACTTCTAATATTGGCTGGTGCTGGAACGGGAAAAACAAGGGTCCTAACTTCAAGACTTGCTCATATTATTGACCAAAAGAAGGCCTTCCCGTCAAATATTCTTGCGGTAACATTCACAAACAAAGCAGCTAAAGAAATGCAAGTACGGATTGGAAATATTATTGGAAATGCAATTGAGGGAATGAATTGGCTAGGAACATTTCATTCAATTGGGGCAAAATTATTAAGAATACATGCTGAGGAAGCAAACCTAAAAAGTGACTTTACAATATTGGACACCGATGATCAATTAAAGGTCATAAAAGAAGTTATCAAATCACTAAACATAGACGAAAAGCGCTTTCCACCAAGATATTTTTTATCACAAATTGAAAATTGGAAAAATAAAGGACTCCCACCTGAAAAAGTTGCTGATCGAGAATTAGATATCATTGGTCATGAAAAAAGTATAGATGTTTATGCTAGCTATCAAAAAAGACTTGCAAGATTAAACTCAGCAGATTTTGGAGACTTGCTACTTTCACCTCTTGAGCTGCTTAAGAAAAATGAAGACTTACTCAATAAGTATCAGTCAATCTTTTCCTACATACTTGTTGATGAATATCAAGACACAAACAGCGTTCAATATTTACTGCTTAAATTACTTTCTCAGAGAAACTTGAATATCGCTTGTGTTGGAGATGACGATCAATCCATCTATGGCTGGAGAGGAGCGGATGTTAATAATATCCTTAATTTCGAAAAGGATTTTGATAATGCAAAAATAATACGACTTGAAAAAAATTATCGCTCAACAAAAAATATACTTGGCGCAGCAAGGAGCTTGATATCGAATAATAAAGATAGGCTTGGGAAAGAACTCACATCTTATAAAAAAGATGAGGGCGACAAGGTAAAGATAAAAAGTCTTTGGAATGCCGAAGATGAGGCGAGATATGTCTCAGATGAAATTGATACAATTATTTCAAATAATGAAAACTTAAATAACACTGCAATCTTGGTCAGAGCTAGCTTCCAGATGAGAGAGTTTGAAGATCGATTTATCATAAATAGTATCCCCTACAGAGTAATTGGAGGTCCAAGATTCTATGAAAGACAAGAAATACGGGATGTTATTGCATATTTACAGCTCGTTATCAATCCTAATCATGATCTGAAATTTGAACGTGTTGTAAATACTCCAAGACGAGGGCTTGGAGATACAACGCTACGTAAAATTAATGATGCGGCACGGCGAGATAATATCTCATTATATGATATCTCAAAAAAAATAATACATACCGATGAATTAGGTGCAAACCCACGCACTCAGCTAAAATCCTTTATCTCTATGATTGACAACTGGCGTGAGAAAATAGGTAAAATAGATCATATTACATTGACTGAGTTGATATTNGAAGATTCAGGTTATATTGCAATGTGGGAGAATGAAAAAACACCAAATTCTGAAAGCCGNATTGAAAATATAAAAGAGCTAATTGGACAATTATCTGAATTCCAATCATTGGCTGAATTTCTTGACCATGTTTCACTTGTCATGGATTTGGAGAATGACGAAAATACGAGTAAAGTTAATATAATGACTTTACACTCAGCTAAAGGTTTAGAGTTTGACTATGTGTTTATGCCTGGTATGGAAGAAGGGGTTTTTCCAAACCAAAGATCATTAGATGAAAAAGGTAACGTTGGTCTAGAAGAGGAACGACGTTTAGCTCATGTTGGTATTACGCGTGCCAAAAAATATCTATTCTTATCGCATTCACAAAACAGGCGTATTTATGGTAACTGGACGCAATCAATTCCTTCACGATTTTTGTCGGAAATTGCGCCTGAATTTATTGAAGAAGAAATGATTTTTAATGGCTATAATCAGAAACACTCATCCTTTTTAGAAAATACGTATAGCAAAAATAGTAATACAACTAACCAAACAGCATTGGAAAGATTGAAAGCGATAGGACACTTTGATAATCTTGAGTATGAAGATTTAACATTCAATCAGGATATAAATATTAGCCCCAACCAGAGGGTTTTTCATACCAAATTCGGATATGGCAAAGTAATTGATTGTGATAATGACCGAATTGAGGTTGAATTTAAAACAGGCAGAAAAATTGTGCTAGCTTCATACTTAGAGTTAGTAAATAATGACTGATATTTACGAGATTTTGATTAAATCTGATAAACCTATCTCAGAATTCGATGATGATCTCTTATTTACGTATAAGGTCCTATCAATATCACAATATACTATGGATGGAGAGTTGTATTTCAACCTCCTCTTTGATCAAAAAAATAGATCTATCTTAAAAAAAATTGTATCAAGTCTTTTTGATTCACCCCTCGATTTCCAGATCAAAAAAGTAGAAAATAAGAATTGGGTTTTGGAGAACCAAAAGTCACTTAAACCATTGATTATTTCAGGTTTATACATTCACAATGATAGTTACCAAAAAGATAAATATAAAAAAATCAACATCTGCATAAATGAAGGTCAAGCATTTGGCACAGGTCATCACGGAACAACTTCAGGATGCGTCAATGCATTGCTCGACCTACAGAAAAATATCAAGGTCAAAAGTTTTCTCGATATTGGAACTGGAAGTGGGCTTCTCTCAATTGTTGCAAACAAAATATGGAAATGTAAAGGTATCAGTATTGATAATGATAAAAAATCTATTGATGTTTCAAGAAATAATTTCAACAAGAATAATTGTAAAAATGAAGTGAGCTTGAGAGTGCTAGATATCACAAAGGAGCCATATAAGTTGAAAACCTCAGCTCAATTTGATCTTATTATGATCAATATTCTTGCAAATGTTGTCGATCAAATTAAACATGATGTTGTNAGGCTTGTTGCAAAAAATGGTATTTTAGTATTATCAGGATTTACGGTGTATCATAAATCCAAGATCAGGATTAAGTACCAGAATCTCGGATTTATGCTTGTGAAAGAATATGTCCGTGAAGGATGGATAACGCTAGTGCTGAAGGCATCGTGTATTCAGTTGCAGAGAAGATAGCACTGTTGAGANGAAGCTCTGTTCCCATATCTAGTTCATGCTCTTATTAACTTGGGCAGCCTTGTGTAGATCTGCATAAACTTCTTTGAATGAGCGTTTTTCGAAACTATCATTTACNATATCCTGCCTAATCGTTGTTATCAGGGCTTGTAGTAAATCGTGTGAGTTATGGATTATATGCTTCATTTATTTGACTATTGACTTTATTAGATAAAACGCGAGTAACAACATGCTTAACTTTTTTTAAGATATGAGTTTTTATTTAGTGACGATAAAACATCCCCAATTGCGATACCCTCGGCTCTTGCAAAATCCTTTGCAGCTTTTATTTGTGATCTTTGTTTTTTTTCAGATTTAAAGCTTAAACCGTAATAACCACTGGCTAAACTAATTGAGTAACTTGAGATTTCCATTTTTTTTCCTACTTTGTTTTTTTTAAAATTAAGTTGTTTATATTTGATATATAATACTAATGTAATTGTTTAGTAGTTCAAAAAACAAATAGGAGGTATGCATAATTTGCATGCATATGATTTAATACCATATAATAAAAGCAATTCAGAATAAATATATGACTGAGATAGATAAAGTAAATAAAATAAGAGCTGAAATGCGCAGTGAGTGTATCGATGCTTATATGATACCTATGAGAAATAATTTCTTAGATAATGATCTTAAATCTCATGAAATGAGAATTAAATACATATCCAAGTTCAGTGGTTCGGCGGGACAAATTTTTATAGCATCACACAAAGCTGCTATCTTTATTGATGGTAGGTACACACTTCAAGCTAAGTTAGAAGTCAATCAAAAGATATTCGAAATCAATGAAATAGGCCTACAGAACTATACAAATTGGATTGAGAAAAACTTACCGAAAAATTGTATAGTTGGCTATGATCCAAAATTATTTTCAATGACTGAAATAAAAAATTATGAGAAGAAATTCGAAAATCATAATGTAATATTAAAATCAATATCCAGTAACCTTGTAGATAGAATTTCGCTAAAGAGCCCATGCCAGAAAAAACTAATAATTTCTGACCATAAAATTAAATATTCAGGGGCAACAAGGGCTGAGAAACTCGTTAAATTACGTGATAACTTCATAAAAAATCAAGAAGAGGTGATATTCATTGGGGACTGTAATTTTATTTCATGGCTTACTAATCTTCGAGCTTACAGAAAAAAATATAATCCCGTAATCCCTGCATATTGCCTTGTTACGATGAATAATTGTCATTTATTCATTCAGAGTTGCTCAATAAGCAGCAACGTTGCGACGAAAATCAGTAATGACATAAAAATTCATGATATGAAAGATTTTGAGAGAGATATAACAAGCTTAGTGAAAAATAAAAATGCCGTAAGACTTGATAAAGAATACACAACGATATTTGTCCAAGAAATTTTTAAAAAATTAAATATTCAAATTTCACATCAGCATGATATCAATCATGGTAAAGCTATAAAAAATACAGTAGAACTGCAATCTTTCAAAAAAGCACATAAATTAGATGCTCTTGCTGTATGTAATTTTTTGTATTGGATAAAAAAGCAAGAACATGTCAATAACTTTGACGAATTAAGAATTGTTGATAGCTTGGAGCGTTTCAGAAAAGAGCAAAAACCTTATTACCTTGGGCCAAGCTTCCCAGCAATTGTTGGATTTAATGAAAATGGTGCTGTAATCCACTATAGCGCTACAAAAAAAACAAATAAGACGTTATCAGGAAATGGTTTACTGCTTATTGATAGCGGAGGCCAATATAAATATGGAACAACCGACGTAACACGTACGATTCTAATCGGAAAGGCCAGCAAGCAAATGAAAAAATTATATACTATTGTACTAAAGGCTCATATCGCATTGGCGCGTGCGTCATTTAGCCAAAATACTACAGGTGCGGAATTAGATAACGTCGCTCGAAGTGTTATTAGAAAATATGGCTACGACTATAACCATGGAACAGGGCATGGGGTTGGATCTGTTCTATCAGTGCACGATGGTATATTATCAATATCACCAAGAGAAAAGAGATCCAATTTTCAGGAAAATATGGTTTTTTCAAATGAGCCTGGAATATATATCGAGGGATTACTTGGAATAAGAATAGAAAATCTGATGGCACTAAATAAAGACAAAAAAATAAAGAATAATCTTTGCTTTGAAACTATAACCCACATTCCGTTCGAGCGTGAGTTACTCGACTTAAATATCTTAAGCAAAAGTGAGCTTGATTGGATAAATGAATATCATTCAGATGTTTATGAGAAGTTGAAGTCAAAGCTAAGGAAAGATGAGAGGGATTGGTTAAAAAATACAACCCGACCAATCTAAATACCAAGCAGCGATAACCATTCGTTCTCACCAATAATCCGAATGCCGAGCTCTTCTGCTTTTTTTACTTTAGATCCTGGATCCTCTCCTATTACCAATATGTCTGTACGTGCCGATATTGAGCTTAATACCTTAGCCCCCATTCTTTCTGCCTGTTCTTTAGCTTCAGAACGAGACATCGAATCAAATTTTCCTGTGAAAACGAGGCTAAGCCCACTAATCGCCGTATCTTCTGAAATCTCATTTATTATGTCTGTTACTCGAATAGATTTTAATATATTTTGCAAAATGCATATGTTTCTATCATTTTGTAAAAAACTCAAAAATGAACTAATAACGACTTTACCAAGACCATCGTTTTGGATAAAAGCCTGAAGCGCATCATCTGGGTCATGACTAATTTTTCCGATTGTAGAAAGTAAATTTTCAACCGAAGTAAGTTGCTGCGATACCAGCTTCGCATTGTTAATGCCAATATGCCTAATGCCCAGGGAGTAGATGAATTTATCCAAACTCACAGATCGTCTGTCATTGATACTCTGAAAAAGATTATTCATTGATAATTCTCCCCAGCCTTCAAGCGAAAGTATGTCGATTTCGTCTCTTGATTGCCTGAGTTGAAGTGTGTAAATATCGCCTGGCTCCTTTACAAAGCCTGAATTAAAGAAAAGTTCCATGCTTTTACCACCAAAACCTTCAATATTCATTGCATCTCTTGATACAAAAAACTCCAAACTACCAAGAATTTGACTATTACAATATAGACCACCTGTACATCGTCTAACTGATGATATTTTTCCAGTATACTCATTTAATTCTCTCTCAGCAGAGCTTCCGCAAACAGGGCAATTCTCAGGGAAAATGAATTCCTTAGAGTCTATGTTTCTATCTTTTATATTCACATCGACTACTTTTGGGATTACATCTCCTGATCGAATTATCTGAACCTGATCACCAATTCTTATATCAGCACCATCCCTTATATTACCACCCTCACTATTCTGTCCTTTTATGAAATCTTCATTATGGAGCGTCGCATTCTTTACAACTACACCTCCTATATTTACTGGTTCAAGTTTTGCGACAGGTGTTAAAGATCCCGTCCTCCCGACTTGGATCTCAATATCCAAAATTTTTGTTATGGCTCTCTCTGACTCAAATTTATGGGCTATTGCCCATCGGGGTGACCTTGATATAAAACCCAATCTATCTTGGTAGGCTATTGAGTTCACCTTATAGACAACCCCATCTAAGTCATAGTCAAGTGACGCCCTGATCTCATTTAAGTCATTATATGATGCTATAATATCCTCGAAAGAATTATTTATTTTCGTATATGGATTTACGTCAAATCCCCATTTTTTGAATAAGCCCAGCATCTCATAATGAGAGTCAGCAATACCACTAGATATTTCACCCCACGTGTAAGCAAAAAAGTATAATTTTCTTAATTTTGTAACATTTACATCGAGGTGTCGGAGTGAACCAGATGCAGTATTTCTTGGATTAACATAAGTTTGCTTACCTTCTTTCAGCATCCTCTCATTGAGCTCGAAAAAGTCTGATTTTTTCATATAAATTTCACCGCGGATTTCAAGAATATCGGGAACATTTGGGTCTTCAATTGTATGCGGGATATTTGATATAGTTTTAATATTTTGGGTTACATTTTCACCCTGACTACCATCTCCTCTCGTTGCGCCAATGTGTAAATTTCCTTTGATATATGTCAGCGTTGCGGAAAGCCCATCTATTTTTGGTTCAGAAACGATTTCCAAATTATCATTCGAGTTCAAGCTAAGATACCTTCGCACTCTGTCAATGAAATCACTAACCCCTTCACTTTCGAAAATATTCGATAGAGAAAGCATAGGGACTTTATGATTTACCTTTTCAAACTTATCGGATGGTTTATGACCAACACTATTTAAATAACTTTTTCCCCTAATGTCTGGATTATTTGTAATGAGTTTATCATATAATAATTTTAATTTGTCATATTCAGCATCAGATATATTAGAAATATTGTGCTGATAATATGCTCTGTCTTGCTGTTTGAGAAAGTCCTCAAGATCTTCAAGAAAATCAAATTTCTCATTGCTTGATAAGTCATCAAATTGACTATTTAAGAAGCTGCTAGTTTTTGAATTTTTATTCATCTTCGTATATTAAACTTTTTGAAGCCTCACGAGCTTGGTTAGTAATTTTTTCCCCAGAGAGCATTCGCGCAATTTCTTCAATCCGATCATCGTCTTCAATTTCAGTGACCTCTATCGAGTAATCATCCCCTTGATTGTCAGATTTTTTGATTAGGTAATGGTGGTTCGCTTTTGAGGCAACTTGTGGTGAGTGTGTTACAGAGAATATTTGCAAGGTTTTGGAGAGTGATGCGAGTTTTTTTCCGATAGCAGACGCTGTTGCTCCGCTTACTGCAGAGTCAATCTCATCAAAAATTAAAGTATCTACGTTATGGGTTGCCGACATCATTGATTTTATTGCTAATATTATTCTTGATAGTTCGCCTCCCGACGCAATTTTCGTTATTAATTCTGGTTCACGTTCCTTACTTGTTGATACCATGATCCTGACTTGATCAATTCCTTTTGGACCGCGTATTTCATCTGTGTTCTTGTAAATTTCTGTTTTTACATGTATCGATGGAAATTTTAATTCACTTAATTCATTAGTAAGCCTCCTATCGAACTCTTTCACTATGAGTTCTCTTTTCTGAGATAACTGTATTGAAATGTCGTCATACTGTCCGCACATTTTCAGCAAGTCTCTCTCCATCCCTAATATTTCCTCTTTTCCATCATTTAAATTATTAAGCTGTGCTGAGGTTGTTTCAAAAAAATTTAAAATTTCATTTGCTGGGATACTATATTTTCTCGATATTGATTTTATTGCAAAAAGCCTTTTCTCAACAGTTTCAAGATCTTCATTGTCAACACCCATTTGGTCTTGAACCTTCTCAATTAAAGTATTTATTTTTGATAGCGAATCATTAATATTTATAAGCTCGTTGTCGATCGAAATTATATCACCATTTTGAAGCGTTTCGAGTCTTGATATTTCCCGCTGAGCAATACCACTTAGTTCCCCGATTCCATTATCTGTATTTATAATTGCTGTAATTTTCGATAGCGTTTCAATAACNCGAGAACCCTCTAATAATAATTTCCTTCGCTGAAGTAGTTTTTCTTCCTCCCCATCTTCAAGATTGAGACCCTCAATCTCCATACAAATTTCTTCAAGATATGTCTTTTGACTGGCTGTTTGATCGAGGATTTTATTTCTTTCTATGATTTCATTTTGTTTATTTTTTATTTCTGCACTTATCTCATATATCTTATCAATATCATCAGCATAATCGCCAAAGCTATCAATAATATCAATATGTTTCGNTTGATTGATAAAGCTCAAATCTTCATTTTGGCCATGAAATTCAACAATGTAAGAAGACAGCTTTTTTACGGTTGATATGCTAACGGGTACATCATTAATGTAAGATTTCGTTCTTCCATCATTAAACTGAACTCTTTTTATATGCATTTCATCACTATCTTCAATATTTAATTCTTGAAAAATCTTATGGGTTTTTGGGTAATTTTTTAATGCAAGTACGAAGGTCGCCGAGTCAGAAGAAGTATTAACAATACTTGGATTGCTCTTTCCGCCAAGTGCTAACAATATTGACTCCATAATAATTGACTTACCGGCACCTGTTTCACCTGTAAAAACCACTAAACCGTCCTTGAAATCAATTTCAAGATTTTTTATGAATATTACGTCCTTTATGAATAATGATAAAAGCATCCAAAATCTCTACTAATCTGTTCTCCAAATCCTCTTAATCCATGTTTNAGGCTCTTCTTTAGGTTTTAGCCCAGCGCGCGTNAGCTCANTATAAATGTAGGTATACCAATNGCTGTTGGGGTAGTTATATCCTAAAATTGCCGCAGATGTNTGAGCTTCTANATATATNCCTAGCGAGAGATAGGACTCAGAGTATCTTGCAAGTGCCTCATCAATATGTGAAGTGGTCTGATATTCTGAAATTACTTCCTTAAATCTATTGATAGCCGCAGTAAATTGTTTTCTTTTTTGGTAAAATCTTCCAATTTCCATTTCAGCCCCTGCAATATGNTCTATTGCAAGATCTTTCTTTAGACGAGCATCTGCTGCNTAGTCTGANCTTGGAAACCGTTCTAAAATNATATTAAATCTCTCGAGTGCTTTTTTGGCGTTGTATTGATCTCTNCCAACATTTGCTATTTGCAAGTAGTAAGANTGTCCAATTAAATAGTTTGCATAAGCTAAATTTTTTCCATTCGGATATAACTGTGTGTATCTTGTCAATTGATTTATGGCATCCTTGTATTTCCTTTCTTCGAAGTAGGAATAAGATGCCATTATTAAGGCCTGCTCCGACCAATTTGAATAAGGATACTCTCTCTCAATATTAAGAAATTCATTAGCAGCCAATTCGAACTCTTTTTTTTCTAATAGCTCAACCGCAGAGTCATAGATTGTATTTATCTCTCTCTGGCTGAATGACTCAACAGGAACGTCGGTCGTGCAACCAGCCAATAATAAAAATAATATTGAGANGATNATTTTCTGCATATTGTGACANAACTATACAACATTGATACAAAGATAGTATAGTCTATATTTANTGATTAACAAGCTTCTGCTGTTCAATATGCTCGAGACTCTTTGGTNNTTCAATANCTTCATCAGTCTCGACTAACTGCCAGGAATTTTTATTCTCAAATAACGCTTTCACAGCCAAATAATTGATATTATGACCACCACAGATTGATGTAAACTTTCCAATTATACTAAAATCTGCAAGTTTCAGATCGCCACATATGTCGAGAATCTTATGNCGCACAAATTCATCCGTTGAATTTAAGCCNCCTGTATTCATAATATTTTTATCAGTAAGGACTATGGTATTCGATAGCGTTACCCCAAGACCATAACCCATGGAGTGTAANTTCTCTGCATGTTCAAGGAAACCAAAAGTTCTGGCATTCGATATTTCATTCAGGAAATTATCATAATTGATTTCAATCTCCATTTTTTGTTTTCCGATTAAACGATGTTTGAAATCTATTTGAGCGTCAATGATTAATCTGTCATTTGGTGTGAAGGTTGCGCATGCGCTATTATGATTGATCTCTATTGGCTTAAGTATTTTAATAAATTTCTTAGCTTGGCCTTGATTTATGATCTTATTATTCTGGATTCCATCCATAAAGATTTTGCTACTTCCATCTAAAATAGGTACCTCAGGTCCGTCGATTAATATCTCAAGATTATCGATGTTTGCGCCAAATATAGCTGCCAATAAATGTTCAACCGTCAAGACAGAGACATTATACTCATTTGCGATTTCAGTACAATAATATGTTGATTTCACATTTTTATAGTTTGCTTTAATTATATTTTTATTGCGATCCTTTATGTCGGTTCTCTTGAATGAAATTCCCGTGCCTGGATCTGAAGGTTTTAATATTATACTAGATTTAGAGTTGGTATGAACTCCCATACCCACAAATTTTATGTCGTCCTTAATTGTAGTTTGCATGCTAGACATATACTTCACTCTCAATAATACATATATTCATATATACATATTTACCTATATAAGCAATAGATCTATATGAGATATTAATATATTAATTAGCTTGTCTTTTTAGAAATGATGGTAACTCTAATTCACCTTCTGAGTTCAACGATTTTTCATCAATTGTATTATCTACAACATCATCGTCAACATTCTGGTTCAATTCAATATCAAGAAGGCTATCTTGGATTCCCTCTTCAGGTATGGGGTTCACTTCATTTGTTGGATTTTCAAAATCATTTTTAGGGTCACGACTTGCATCATCAATTAAATCATTATCTACATCATCCATGTTATCAGATTGATTATCCTCACTTAGTTTACTCTCTATAGTATTTGTTTCAAATGATTGATCTTCAGTATTTTTATCGACAAAGTTATCCTCTATGTCATCTTTGGAGGTCAATTCGATATTTGAATAATTATTATCAACAATTGGCATCTCTTCTGTTTGGTCTTTTTTCTTGAAGCCTACATTAACAAGTTTACTTAAAAAACTACCTTTGCTTTTCTTTTCTCCACTATCTAAAAGCTGTTCGTTCATTGCCATTGAAATATTTTCATCTTTAATTGAGAAGAACTCACTAACTCTTGGAATTTCATTTATTTCATTGGAAGCCAGCTCTTTTTGATAGATATTCAAACTTCCCAGCTTACCATTTCCCAACTTTTCATCAATTGGCTTCTTCCGGTCGTTTGAACTAAAGAAATTATGACTTCCATCTATTTTTTTTATTGATACATTACTGTCATATTTTTTATCTTCAATGACTTCGCTCGTCTCGTTTGATATACCACTTACGGGGCGCATTTCAAGATCAGTCTTTATACCTTCATCCTTGTTAAGATTCATTTTAGGGATCGTATAATTTTTATTAAATGTATAATTTGTTGAGTCAATATTCTTTATGTTGTTTTGAATTCCAGTTGCAACTACGGATACTTTCACAGATCCTTCTAAATTAGAGTCAAAAGTAGCGCCTAATATGATATTTGCGTTGTTATCAACCTCATCTCTGATTCTTGTAGCAACCTCGTCAACTTCAAAAAGTGTCAGGTCTTCACCGCCAGTTATTGAAATAAGTAATCCTTGTGCCCCTTTCATGGAGACGTCGTCTAGAAGAGGGTTTGAAATTGCCGCCTCTGCGGCTTCAATCGCTCTTTTTTCTCCTGTGGCCTCTCCTGTGCCCATCATCGCTTTACCCATTCCGAACATAATCGACTTGACGTCAGCAAAATCCAGATTTATCAATCCTTCTTTTACCATTAAATCCGTAATGCCGGAGACACCTGAAAGAAGGACTTGATCTGCCATTGCAAAGGCATCTGAAAAAGTTGTTTTTTCATTAGCTATCCTGAACAGATTTTGGTTTGGAATTACGATTAACGTATCAACATATTTGCCTAATTCCTCAATGCCTTCATCTGCGATTTCCATTCGCCTTACGCCCTCAAATTGGAAAGGTTTGGTGACAACCGCAACTGTTAGTATATCTTGTTCCTTGCAAAGCTGGGCTATTACAGGTGCTGCGCCTGTTCCGGTTCCACCACCCATACCTGCCGTAATGAATACCATATGTGATCCTGCTGAATAATCGAGTATTTCAGCCTGCGCTTCTTGTGCAGCTGCAGCACCGATTTTTGGTTGAGAGCCTGCCCCCAAACCCTCGGTCAGATTTGTACCCATCTGTATTCTTTTATCAGCACTCGACATTGCTAAGGCTTGAGCGTCGGTATTAGCGACAACAAATTCAACTCCATCTAATCCCTCTTGGATCATATTATTCACGGCATTACCACCGGCGCCCCCAACACCGAAGACTGTAATTCTTGGTTTCAGCTCACTCATAGCATCTGGAATCTTCAAATTTATTGTCATAATATTATTTCCTGTATTTATTTAACTCTTAAAAATGTCTAAGTACACTAGTTCTTAGAAATTGTCCCTGAACCATCTCATCAAACTAGAAAAAAAATTATTTCCTTGAAAATAAGATAAGCCTTTAGTAGTTATTTTTTTATTAACAAAAGTTTCATTCTGTGAATAAGTTAACATACCGCATGCATTAGAAAAGATTGGATCAGAGACATCAAAATCTTGAGAAATTACTTTTGGTATGGCTCTCCTTACTGGGGATTGAAAAATTTCACTAGCTAAATCATCAATACCAATAAGCTGGCTGCCTCCACCTGTTAGTATAACTCTTTTTTGATTTAACAAACCCGGACTTATGTTTTCAATCGCAACCCTAACTCTTTCAAGTGTATCCAAAGCGCTTGTTCTTGAGATATCGGCAATAGTTGATTTTTGAATTTGTTTTTCGGACCCCGTGTCTTCCTGATAGCCTAATTGTCTGATATTAACCACTTCCCCATTGTCATAGGAGTTTGTTAAAACACCACCATATAAAATCTTCAACTTTTCAGCATCCCTCAAACTTATCGATAGAGAACGTGCAATATCAATAGTTATATTATTACCACCAAATGGTACAACACCTGCATACCGAAAAATATTATCAGAAAATACGGAATAAGACGTTGTACCAGCTCCCATATCAATAACAATAGAGCCAAGATTTGCTTCGTCACTGGATAATGTTGCAACAGCGCTCGCTATTGGTGAAAAAATTATTCTTTCGACCCTTACGTGAGCACTTTCCACTATATTTTGTATGTTCTGAATAATACCTTTAGTGCATGTAAGATTATTAAGATTGATGTTTAATTTTTCACCATACATTCCAATTGGGTCCTCAATCAGATCAACCCCATCAATAGAGAAACCTAATGGTATGGTTTCAAAAATTAACTTATCTGATGTGAGATTTTGTTCTGCGGCTATTGATAATGCTTTATCCAGCTCTTTTTTTGTTACTTGAGTATCGTTTATTGGAATGCTAATCTCAAACAAATTCGACTCAACCTTATCCGAAGTAATATTTACTGAAATTTTATCAATTGTCAGAGAAGACATTTTTTCTGCATCCTCAATAGCCTTTCTGATTGATAATTCCAGCATTGATGGATCTACTATGCTTCCATGCTCAAAACCACTCGATCTCTGGTGCCCAAGTCCAAGTAGTTCAAATTTTCCTTTATGATTTTCTATGTTAGTATTTTTGGCAATNAGGCAAACAATTTTATCGGAGCCAATATCNAATACTGCGCTTATTGTATTGAAATTTTTTGCGGGATTGACTCCAGACATTCTNTCAAATGACATAAGNTGCATATCAAACTCTTATATTATATTTTTTGATCTACTCATNGCAACNCCACTTGGCATTATGTCAATCCTATCTGGTAGTCTCATATCAATGATATCCACATATCTACTGAGGAGTGCGTGCTTGCTATCTAGTTGTTCAATTTCTTCAATCGCATTTGCCACATTCTTTTCAGGAAGATGTATTGTTATTCCGTTATGTAACCGGACTGTCCAGCGCCGATCCCCAACCCTTAAGAGTGATTTTATCTTTTTTTCAAATTCAGGATAATTTCTGATCATTGATATAATTTCTGGAATATCCTCCAGCGCATTAAGTCCAGCTATTACTTTTAAGTTTTTAAAATTATTTGGATTCAGTTCCTTTATTATTTCTGACTCATCATCAACTAAAAATTTATTTCCATTGTTAAACCATATTGCTATTGGGTTATGCTCATAAACTTTTACCACTAAAGTTGATGGATAGATCTTCCTTAATTCAGATTTTTTTATCCAATCAATATTATTTATCTGAGTACTAATTTCATGCAAATCTATATTGGAAAGTGAGGTTTCCTTCAGCCCCGACACAATATTGATGACTTCTGTGGGTTTTGTATTCTCTATTCCCAATATTTTAACATTTTTCAATTTTATATCTAATTGGGCAAGCTCCATCGACTTGTTGAGAATGATATCAGAATTTTTTAGTAAGTAAGGTAATGAATAAAATGANAGTAAAATTACGGCAGTAATAATATATGCTTTCGAATTATATCTCTTGGTAAGCCTGAAAATAAAATTTCGCATTATTTGTCCTATAAATGACTATCTATTGCAAGATGCATCAGAAATAATCCATTCAACCAGCTGATTAAATGTAATACCTGAGTAGCTCGCAAGCTCAGGTAAAAGAGATTTCCGAGTCATTCCAGGTTGAGTATTNACTTCGAGACATATNAGCTTTTCATCTCCATGCTCTTTATACCTAAAATCAACCCTTGTAACACCTCTACAACCCAAGCAATTATGTGCTTCTAATGCGTATTCTCTCATCTTTTTGTAAATATTTGGTTTAAGATTTGCAGGAATTATGTGCTTTGCTGAATTAGTGCCATATTTCGCATTGTAGTCAAATAATTGACCACTTGTGACTATTTCGGCAATATGTGTGGTCTTATCGCCTATTACCCCACAGGTAAAGTCAACTCCATCAATAAAATCTTCAGCAAAAAAAGAATTCAAAGTTTGCTTATTTTTATCAATAAATTGATTTAATTGGTCTTGAGANTTAATTAGATAAATATCAACACTTGANCCGCCAGTAATAGGTTTGATGATTATTGGAAATTCGATTCTATCTTGCGAACCGTCAAATAAATAGGATTTAGCTACGGGAATATTTTTTTGCCTAAAGATTTCTTTTGATTTTATTTTATTCATTGCGTTTGCAGAAGCATTAATGCCGGAGTGAGTATATTTGATATTTAAGAATTCAAAGATAGATTGGATGTATCCATTCTCTCCCCATGACCCATGTAAACAATTAAAGATAATGTCAAAGTCAAGCTCAGTTAAACTGTTAATTATATTATAATCTGGATCAAGCGTNTGCACTCTATGGCCCAGGTCCTTAATTGCTCTCAGGCAAACCTTACCACTTTCGAGGCTTACTTCCCTCTCGGGCGATATGCCTCCCATAAGTAGCAGGATATTTAATTTTTTTGTAATATTTATCATAACTCAATTTTTGGGCCATCCCCAATTCGTCTTATTTCCCACTCAAGATCTATCCCGGTTCTATCTTTCACNCGTTTTTTTATTTTTTCACCTAAGAATTCAATATCATATGCTGTTGCATTACCCCTATTAATAATAAAATTTGTATGTAATTCTGAAATTGACGCATCGCCACATGACAAATCTAAACAATTTGTATCTCTAATTAATTCCCAAGCCTTTACATCAACATGGTTTTTAAATGTAGACCCTCCCGTCCTCTCTTTTATTGGCTGTGCTGCGTCTCTATGACGCTTGTAACTATTAATTTCTTGAATAATCTCTTCCCTGTTTTTCATAGATCCTTTTATTGTTGCTGAAACACAAATCATNTCATCTGAAATATTACTGGATCTATAACCATAACTCATATCAGATGAGCTAATTTCAACCACATTAGCCCTCATATCAATAAACTTTGCTGATAAGAGAATATCCGCAACCTCCATTCCATAAGCACCAGAATTCATCTTCACTGCGCCACCGAAAGTTCCCGGTATTGTATTGAGAAAAGAGAGCCCACCTAGGTTGTTCTTAATTGCATAATTCGAAATTTTCTTACTCGGTATCGCTCCACCACACTCAATGCTGCCATGTGAGTTCATATTTATATAGTTGAATGCCCTATCTAGAATTATAACGATACCGGATATTCCGTAATCCCTTACAAGAGTATTAGACACCCCGCCTAAAATAGTCACCGGAACATCACTTGGCTTAATAACCAAAAATTTTTTTAAATCATTTATATCTTTTGGCTTGAATAATAACTCGGCACACCCGCCCACGCGGAACCATGATATTTTACTTATTGGATAATTTGCGTGAAGGTACCCAGCTACTTTACCATCAAAATAAGACCTCAATTTATCAGCATTAGACCAGTACTTCATCAATTATTCTATCACATTTGTTTGCAAACATCTCTTGATATCTCGTTAATGTCACCTGCGCCAACAAATAATACGATATCACCATCNTTTGTTATGCGTTTTAGATATTTACTTATCAGGTTTTTTGATAAAAAAACTACCTCCGTATTTGACTTTTCCTTTATATCTTCTACAAATTTTTTATAATCAAAAATATCTTTATTTTCTTCCCCAGCAGCGTAAATTGGCAAAATCATAAGGTAGTCTGTATGCGTAAATGATTTACAGAAGCTGTCGTACAATGACTTTGTTCTGCTATACCGATGAGGCTGAAAAATTGTTATAACTCTATTTCTTGCCTCTTGTTTTGCTGATACGAGTAATTGATTTATTTCTGTTGGATGGTGTGCATAATCGTCGAAGTAACTTATCCCATCTTTCTCAATGACCTCGGAAAATCGACGATAGACCCCTTGATATTTGGCAAGCTGATAAATTATTTTTTTTTCAGCAATTCCATGAATTAAACCGATAATTACAGCAGGTACTGAGTTCCAGATATTATAAATTCCCGGCCTATTTATTTTAAGTTTTAAATTATATTTTTTTTTATTAATAAACCCAGTCAAACTGAAACGATGACCAAAAGGTGATTTCTCTATATCGTGAATCAATAGGTCTGAATGCTTNTTAGTACCATAGCTTATTGTATATTTTGACTTCAAATTGTGAAAAATCCTTGAAGCGATAGGATCATCTTTGAAGTATACAAAATAGCCATTATCATTAATATTATTTGCGAAATTTAGAAATGATTGTTCAATGTTCTGCATCGTTCCATAGTTTTCCATATGGTCATCATCAATGTTTGTGATAACTGATATGTCAGATGGTAATGATAAAAATGTTTTATCTGACTCATCTGCTTCCACAACAATCCAATCGCCATTTCCTATCTGTAAATTTGATTTAAAAGAATTATCAATACCACCTATTAGTGTTGTTGGCTTGTTTATATCATGAGATAGTATCCACGATGTCATTGATGTGCATGTTGTTTTGCCATGCGTACCAGAAATACATATAGATCTTTTTTTTTGCATAACTTCTGCAAGCATCTGGGCTCTCGAATATATTGGAATATTCAAATCTTTTGCTGCAATGTATTCAGGGTTATTACCATCTATTGCAGATGAGTAAATTACTTTTTCAATTTTTGTTGTTATGTTATTGGAATTGTGTCCAACAAATACATTAACCCCAATATCTGCTAGGCTTTCTAGCATATCACTATTCTTAATATCACTCCCTTGCACATTATATCCGTTTAGGACACACAATTTTGCAATAGCTGATAGTCCTATCCCACCAATACCAATGAAATGAATAAAAGATGAATTTATATTTTTATNATTTTTTATCATTTTACTAAATACTTATCCAATTGTTTAACAAATAGCTTTCTAGATTTAATCCTACCAACTTTACGCGCTTTCTCGGTAATTTTAGCTCTTTCAGNTTTATTTAAAATTAAATTAAGAATCATATTTGATAGNGCCTCTGGATTTTTTTGATCTTCATCAAATATTAAACAGGCCCCTTTATCAAAAAAGAATTTTGCATTTTTAANCTGATCGTTATCAATTGAATTTAGCAACGGGATTAAAATAGAGGGCTTTCCAATCGAACATATCTCGAAAATTGTGTTGGCACCAGCTCGAGATATTACAATCTCTGCGCTTGCCATTATACTTCCAATATTAGAGTAGTAGCCTCTAATATCAAATTCCACACCAATTTTTTTATATTTTTTTTTCAATAAAGCCTCGTCATCATGGATACAATTTTGATAAATTTTGAGTTTATTTTTTAATTTTAATGGCAAATAGCTAATCGCTTCTGGTATTAAATCGGTAAAAATTTTTGCTCCTTGGCTACCGCCTAAGACTAAAATATTTATAGAATTTTCTTTCTTATTTTTACTTAAAGAATGTGTAGTGATCTTATCTCGTAAAGGCAATCCTGAAAAAATTACTTTTTCTTCGAATTTTTGCTTCAAATTTTCAGTGCTCTTAAATGATAATAAAATTTGTTTAGCAAAATGCGATATCAACCTATTTGCCCTCCCCATCACTGAATTTTGTTCATGAATAATGACTGGAATTTTTAACAAATAAGCCGCAAAAGCCGATGGAAGAGTTGTATAACCCCCAAAACAAATTAAGAGTCTTGGCCTAGTTCGTATTAGGTGATAAATCGACTGAATAAACCCAATTGAAATATAAATTAAAAAAAATAACTTTGAATTTAAATTAGCTCTAAATGGTGATGATGATGATATTTTCTTTATATTAACATTGTTTAGCTCTTTTAAGTATATCTGGCCTCTTCGATCACTAAAAAAATTAATTACAAGATCTGGATCATTTATAATTAGCTCCTCATAAAGAGATATTGCAGGGTTAATATGACCCCCTGAACCACCGCATACTAATACAATTGATCTCTTTTTCATTTTCTGGAGTCTCCATTCAGCCCTGAAAGCTCAATTTACGTGATGAGTATTGAAAATTAGTTTTCTTTTGCCTTGTAAATGCGAGTATTAGACCAAAAGTTATAGCAATAGAGATGGCGGATGATCCTCCGTAAGAGATAAAAGGCAGTGTCATTCCTTTGGTAGGTACAATTCCTAAGTTTACTGCAATATTTATACCAACCTGTATACAAATTAGCGAGATAAGACCGATTGTTGATATTTTTGCGAATAAATTTTGCTGACTCAATGCTCTTTTAACACCTCTAAATATAATAAATGCAAACAGAAATATAATAATAAAACAAGATATCAATCCAAACTCCTCGGCCGCTACCGCAAAAATGAAATCTGTGTGAGCGTCTGGTAGAATATTCTTAATTGTTCCTTCGCCTGGACCAACCCCAAACCAACCGCCATTTGTAATAGCATTATAGGCAGTATCGATTTGGTATGTATCGCCCAGAGATGGGTTTAAAAAAATATTTAGTCGTTGGGTAAAATGATCAATATATATATAGGAAAGGGCAATCCCGGTTAGTGATAGTAGAAAAATTATGACCCCTATAATTAGTGGCATTCCAGAAATAAAATAAATAATAGAGGCTGTCAATGTCACCAAAATTGTTTGGCCAATATCCGGTTGTAAAATCAAACCAAATATAAATAGTATATATATTATAAATGATAATGATTTTCCTGGCGCTTTTTTTATTATTGACTCTGACATCAGCCATGATATCAAGACAATGAAAGCAGGCTTCGCAAATTCTGATGGCTGTAATGAAATTACGCCAAGATTCATCCATCTTGTGGCACCCTTTATTTCCGTTCCAAAAATATTGATGAAAAAAATTGAAATAAGCGAGGTAACAAAGATTAATAGGCATAATCTTCGAATATTTCGAGCATTTAAGAATGAGAAGAATATTGTTATAAAAGCACCAAAGACGATAAATATGAATTGTTTTTTTACAAAATAATATTGGTCGCTGTAATTCAATCTTTCAGCAATTGGTGGGCTGGCAGCTAAGTTTAGCACTATTCCAAAGATAATGAGAATCAAGATGGCACTTAACTGCACCTTATCGACTGTCCACCACCAATCCGATATTCCCGATTTAGTTGATCTGCTTATTCTCATTTCTTTCCTTAACTAGTTTTCTTACTATAGCTACAAATTCCATACCTCGTTCCTCAAAATTTTTGTATTGATCAAATGATGCGCAAGATGGAGAAAATAATACAGTTACCTCTGATCTAGACTTCTCGGCATCATCTGTTGACTTTTTTACAGCGTTTCTCAATGTCAAACAATTTTCATAATCAATTTTAGAATTACTTAAGGTTTTGCCGAGTGAAACAGCGGACTCACCGATTAGATACGCTTTTTTTATTTGTGAAAAATATCCTGTAATTCCTGATATTCCACCATATTTTTCTTTACCACCAAGTATCCAGTAAATATTTTTATAGGAAGTCAAAGCTTGCTTTGTTGCATCGGCATTTGTTGCCTTGCTGTCATTAATATATTGAATATTTTTATATTTTTGAATGAATTCAGTTCTATGGTTAAGGCCTCGAAAACTATCAAAATATAATTGGTAAGACTCAAAATCAATTCCCATCGCTTGTAAGCAAGCTATACATGCAGTAATATTTGAGGGATGAGAAACTAGACAGGCATTTGACTGACTATGAATATCAAATTTAATTACCTCACCATTGAAATTTAGTTCTGCAATTTCACTTTCACCCATCACATCATTTCTATATGAAATCAAATTACTTTTAAAATGCCTTTTCTTTATTTCATCAGATGTAATATCACTATCTAAACTAATAATTGAAATATCATTTTTATCCTGCTGTTTAAAAATATCAAATTTTATATTTATATATTCGCGCATAGATCCATGTCGATCGAGATGGTCAGGGCTAATATTGAGCAGCATTGCAATATCTGGTTTTATATTTGGTGATAATTCAATTTGGTATGACGATAACTCAATGATAAATATGATAGCGTCATTACTCAAATCAAAATCCAATACGCCTCTGGTACCAATATTACCACCGACCTGGACCTTTTTTCCTAATTTTTTTAAAATATGGTAAATCATCATTGCTGTAGTCGATTTACCATTTGTTCCAGTTAACATAATAATTTTATTTTCCCTGCCCCTGTGACTAACTTCATCCATAAAAAGCTGAATATCAGAAATTATTGGTATCTTTTTCTTTCTAGCTTCGCATATGAAATCTCTCTGCGGTGATTTTTTAATATCTATACCAGGGCTCAAAATAAGTGCGTTAAAATCCTCAATTGAAATATCTTTCGGATTTGTAAGATTTCTTCCGCTCTCAATATAGTTATTTCTTACTAGATCGTCATCGTCCCAAGCCGATACAATTGATCCACCTTTTTCAAGTGCTCGGATAGCGCTATTTCCTGATAGTCCCAAACCGAGTACAAATATTTTTTGATTTTTGCGATGTGTTAATGGAACCATATTATTTTCAAATTTATCTTAGTTTTAACGTTAGCAAGCCTACAAGTGCCAAGATTAATGATATAATCCAGAAGCGAATTACAATTGTGGGCTCGCTCCAACCTTTCTGTTCAAAGTGATGGTGTAATGGAGCCATCTTAAAAATACGTTTGCCTGTTAATCTATAGCTAATTACTTGCACAATCACAGATGTTGCCTCTAATACAAAAAGGCCACCAATTATCAATAAAACAAATTCGTGCTTTGTTATAACGGCAATAATACCGATTACTGAGCCAAGTGATAAAGATCCAGTATCTCCCATAAAAATCATTGCAGGAGGAGCGTTGTACCAAAGGAACCCCACACCAGCTCCAATAACTGCACCACATATTATTGCTAATTCACCCGAGCCTGAGACATATTGTATATTTAGATATTCGGAGAATAAAACATTACCTGTTAAATATGCTATTAATCCAAAGCTTCCAATCGCTATCATGACTGGCATTATAGCCAGGCCATCAAGACCATCGGTCAAATTTACCGAGTTACTTGATCCAACAACAACTAGGGTTGAGAAAATAATAAAAAATATACCAAGGTTAATTGAAAAGTCTTTCAAGAATGGCATGAGTACTATTGGGTGAAAATCTCCAACGTACTTAATCAAAAAAACTACAGCTATAATGGATATTAAAGCCTGTAGAAGTATTTTGTAAAAGCTATTCAGTCCATTGGATGATGAGTTCGTAACTTTAAGATAATCGTCATAAAATCCAATCAAACCAAAAAATAATGCAATAAAACCCACGACCCATATATATTTATTCGATAAATCAGCCCAAAGCAAAGAGGATACAATAACACCAAGTAATATTATTACACCTCCCATTGTAGGCGTGCCTGACTTCTCGATTATATGTCTTTTTGGACCGTCGGCTCTAATTGGTTGACCATTCTTTTGGTGCTTCTTAAAGTATCTAATAATCGCGGGACTTAAGAGGAAAACTATGAAACCTGATGTAAAAGTTGCAGCAACTGTTCTTGTGCTGATGTAAGCAAAAGCATTAAGAAGGGGAAACAAGGCTAGCAATTCGTCAATCAATAAAATCAGCATGTAAAAATTTCCGTTTGGGTAACTATGATAGCGCTAAATAATTAATAAATTCCTGTACTAAATTATTTAAGCCTATTTTATTGCTACCCTTTATGAATATCAAATCACCCCGTTTAAGCTTAAAATTATCAATTGAGTGAATATATTCGATAGATTTAAACTGCTTTTTTCTTTTTTTAGGAGACAACTTACAAAAAAAAGGAGTCAAATATTCTCCACAAAAATAGAC
The DNA here is from genome assembly GCA_002699615.1 of Rhodobiaceae bacterium. Lineage (GTDB taxonomy): Bacteria > Pseudomonadota > Alphaproteobacteria > Rhizobiales > TMED25 > TMED25. The sequence goes on from PAAM01000013.1 coordinate 75,946, forward strand.
ATGGTCAATATTCGTCCGATTTATTCGGTTTACTAGTTCTGAGTGATATTTTTCACTTAAATCCCCTAATTCAAGCATGTCACCAATTATTATAATTTTGCGAAATATTTGTTCACCTCTATAACTATCTATAGACTCTATCGCATCAAACATTGAAGTTGGGCTTGCATTGTATGAGTCATCTATCAATTTTATCTGACCACCATCAAATTCAAAATCAAATTCCTGCCATCTAGATCTATGTACACGTGCGTTTTCAATATTTTTCAGTATCTCATCCAAATCATAATTTAATATATTTGCGATTCCCAAAACAGGAAGATAGTTATTCAAAATACTTATATTTTGGATATCTGAAGACGTTTGAAATATCTCACCGAATACCCTGAATTTTAATAAAATTCTATCTTTAACTCTTGATATTTCAGTAATTTGAATATCTGATTTATTTGAGTGGCCAAATGTTATATACCTTAAATTTTTTCCTGATACCTTTTTTTGTAATAGCTCAAAGTAATCGCTATCACGCGGCAGTAGAACAACTCCACCGCTCGACATACCCTCAATAATATTTGACTTTTCAATTGCAATATTCTGTTTACTACCCAGATTCCCGATATGTGCCTCTCCAATGTTTGTAATGATTGCAATGTCAGGATTTATTAAATTTGATAAATGACAGATTTCATCTTTCATATTCATTCCCACCTCAAATATCGCATACTTATCCATATTAGATAATTTTGCCTTTGAAAGTGTAATACCTAATTCATTATTAAATGATTCAGGCGCGGAAAATGTTGGCTCATAATTTGATAACACATTATGAAGGAAGTCCTTTGTTGTTGTTTTTCCAACACTCCCTGTTATGGCAATTTTAAGTGAATTTATATTTCTAAAGTTATAATCTGCAATTATTGAAAGCGTTTTAAATGTATCTTTTACAAGGATGAGTGGAAAATTCGACTCTTCAAAAATTTTTTTATCAGAAACTATTGCCGCCGATGCACCATTATTGAAAGCTTGTGATAAAAACTGATGCCCATCTGAATAATCGCCCTTCAGCGCAATAAAGATATCATTTTTCTTAATACATCTGCTATCCGTAGATAAAATATATTCATTATTATCTAGAGATATCTCACCTTTTAAATTTATGACGTTTATTAAATTTGAACTATTAAGGTTACATTTTATTCTGTAGTTATCGTTCATTTAACTCTATTTTTTTATAATTTCTTCAACAACTCTATGATCCGAAAAATATATTTTCTCATCGCCATAGACCATATATTCTTCATGACCTTTGCCACATATGACAAGGCTATCATCCGATGATAACTCCAAAATTGCGTAACTTATAGCCTCTTTACGATTAGCAATCTCTGTGAATTTTTTTGATTTCTTCATTAATTGTCTTCTTATTAAATGCGGCTCTTCAAACCTCGGATTATCGTCTGTTATAATCACAAGATCCGCATACTTATCCGCAACATCAGTCATCATACTACGTTTACCCTTATCCCTATCTCCGCCGGCACCAAAGACAATTATTAGTCTATTTTTTGTTACGGATTTTATAGCTTCAAGTATTGACTTCATTGCATTTGGTGTGTGAGCATAATCAATATAGATATTATTATTTTTATATCTTGCTACGCATTCTAATCTTCCTTTAACATCACTCAATTTCTTAATTGATGCAAATGCCTCAAAGATTGAAATATCTGTATTAATAGTCGCCATGCATCCTGCTACAAGTGAATTTAAAGCCTGGAAGGAAGCTTTGAATGGGGTCATGATAATCATTTTGTCACCATACAAATCTACTTGGACTTGGATATTTCCATCTTCTCCTCTTTTAATATCCAGAATGGAAATTGTTGCATTAGCCTTATCTATTGTAATTAAATTTTCGGACCTAATACAATCTATAAAATCATGATATCTAATTGGTATATCAATCATATTTACCACTGCCGTTCCCTTGGGGCTTATAAGCTCAGTAAATAACCTTTTTTTTGCATTAAAATAAGAATCCATGCTGATGTGATAATCCAAATGATCCCGTGAGAAACTAGTAAATGCAGCACCGCCTATTTCTAACGCGTCCATTCTAAATTGATCTAGTCCATGACTTGATGCTTCAATTACCATATTTTGGTAACCCTCAGAAGCAAGTATATCAAGCTGTTTGTGGAGTGAGATCGGCTCAGGTGTAGTAAGTATACTCTGCATTCCATGAGCTGAATTACCTAGTGTTCCAATAGATGCAGATTTGACACCCATCAACTTCCATATTTCTTCTGTAAATTTTGTAACGGAAGTTTTTCCATTTGTACCCGTGACTGCTAATATATTTTTCGGCTGTTTCGGGTAATACTTTGAGCTAACAGAAGAAAGTGTTTTTCGAACTGAATCAACCTTGATAATTGGTATATCTGATGACGATCTAGTAAATTTAGACTGCTTCTGTGCAACAATACAAGACGCGCCTTTAGTAATTGCCTCTTTGACATAATGCTTTTGCAATTCTACATTCTTCTCCAAAAGAAAAAATAAATTTCCATTTTTTACTAACCTACTATCCGAACATATATCTGTTATTTTAAGATTACTATTATGGTTTGATAGTTCAGAGGAATTCAATAGACTTTCAAGCTTCATTTTTGTTAAACCTTTTTTTCAGTTTGAAGCAACTACGATTTGATCATAGTTATAAAGCCTTTCAATTGAAGAGGGTTTTATATCCAACATTGGCGCAATCCTTCCAACTATTTTGGAGAAAGTAGGCGCAACATTCCATCCAGCTGTCGCATAGTTATATGTATTTTCGGTTGGCTTTGGTTCATCAAGAAGCAAAAACATAATATATTTTGGTTTATCCAGTGGAAATGCACCGATAAATGTAGTACGACGACTATCTTCATCATATGACCCACCAATTAACTTATTCGCGGTACCTGTTTTTCCGCCAACGAAAATTCCATCAACGGATGCGCGTTTCGCAGAACCATTTACAACATTCAAATACATCAGTTTCTTAATTTTCTCACTTGTAGACGGATCCAAAACTTGTTTTGAGAGCACATTTGTTCTTTCTCCTATTTCTAAAAAAGATGGCTCCAGTAATCTCCCTCCATTAAAGAGAGTGGCACCAGCCACCACAGCATGTAACGGTGTAACTGAAATCCCATAACCATAAGAAATTGTCATTGTATTTATTTCTTTCCAGTTGGTTGGGGCAATGCTACTTGGTAAATTTTGTATTTGAGTTGGGACTGGATCTAATAACCCCAGTTTCTTCAGGAAGGCTTGGTGATAATCTACACCAAAATCAAGAGCGATCTTGGCTGCACCAATATTTGATGAATGGGTAAATATTTCTGATACTGTTAAAACCCGCGCTTGAGGTCTGAAATCATTAATCTTGTGACCACCAATACTAATGGGTTTTCTCGCATCATATTCAGTATCCAAATCAACTAAACCACTGTCTAGTGCCATTGCTATGGTGAATGGCTTGAATGTTGATCCAATCTCATACAATGAATTTGTGACTTTGTTTACATTTTCTGGTAAAAGGGCGTCTGCATGATTTTGAGGATCAAAGTCCGGCAGTGAGACAGCACCAATAATTTCACCATTATTTATATCCATCAATATACCCGCGGCTGCAATCGCCGAGTATTCATTCATTGATTTTCGAAGCTCATCTCTCATAGCGTGGCTTACCTCTAGATCTAAAGATAAATATATATCCTCACTATTACCGCTTTTCATCTGCAGATCGATAAACTTTTCGATACCAACCTGCCCTTCATTATCAATATTCACATAGCCAATGACACTAGACAGGGTATTTGCAGAGCTATAGAAACGCTTGGTCTCATCAATAAATTGAATGCCGGGTATACCCAGATTGTGTATTTTATTCTCTTCACTTGGCGTGATACCACGTTTTAACCAAACAAACTTTTTGTCGTTGAATAATTTATACTCAAGGTCTTCTCTCTGAAAACTTGGTACTGCGGATAGTAATCTATCAACTATATCTTCTTTATTTCTAAGTAAATTTGGTCTTATTGCAACAGAAGATATTGTGATATTTGAGGCTACTAAATTAGCATTCCTATCATAGATGTTTGGTCGTTTGACGTTTAATATTTCTTTTTCATCAATATTTACATTTAATTCAGCCGATAAATTTGCCAAATAGAATATTTTAGATGACAGAACTAAGAAGCCCAAAAAAAAACAAAATGACAAAAATTTAATTCTTAGATGAAGTCTCTTTATTTGATTATTATTATGAGCTAAAAACATGATAGGTATTTTTTTTGTTTATTACTCATCAGTGTATCCAATAAGTGATCTCTGGATGAGCTCATCCATAACTTTATTAGCAGGTTTGAGGGGAATATCCTCAATTCTCTTAATTTGTGTCACTTCAACAGGTTCTAAATCTAAACCAAATTGATTTGATAAATTTTGGATTCTGTCTGGCTGGGACAAAAGACTCAACTCTGCATGTAAAGTTTCAATATCAGACTTTTCAGCTTCGATGGTGTTTCTTATTTGAATGATTTCTTTCTTAATATTTTTGCTATCATAGCTCAAGATATATAACGTAAAAGAAGTAGAGATGCATAAAACTAAAACTAATACATAAATTAACCTGGTCATTTAAGCTCCTCCAACATTCTTTTGTATTTAGTCATACTATAAATATCTAAATTTTCTCTAAACAAATGCTCTGTTCTCTGCACATACCTCAACTTTGCGGAACGCGATCTCGGGTTTGCAATTATTTCCTCGTGATCTGGTTTATAGAATTTTTTATGAGGGTAGATGAATGGATAATTTTTTTGACCTTCAAACATGGGTTCATATCGAGACCTAGAAGAACCTTGCCCCGTCAAATGATCAAAGATATTTTTTACTATCCTATCTTCAAGCGAATGAAATGTTATTACCGCAATGCGACCCCCAAATTTTATACGATCGCATACTCTACACAATAATGTATATAACTCATCAAATTCATTATTCACAAAAACTCTTATCGCTTGAAAGGTTCGAGTTGATGGATGAATATGCATTCCTCTTTGCCTTTTGTAATAATTTCCGACTGCATCTTCAATTATTTTACTAAGCTCTGTTGTGGTATTAATTGTTTTTTTTTCTCTATAATCATTGATCTTTTTCGCAATAACTTTCGAATATCTTTCTTCCCCAAAATCTCTGATAATTTCAGATAAATGCTCAATTTTCATCTTATTCACAACATCATATGCACTTATTTTACCCTCACCCATACGCATATCGAGCGGTCCCTCATTTTGAAACGAAAATCCTCTATTTGGATCATCAAGTTGCATTGAGGATACACCGAGATCTAGCAATAAGCCATCTACTGTTTTGATAGATAAACTGTCGAGTAAGCTCGGAATATGTATGTAACTTGAATTATAAAAGTTAATTCGGTGCTGGTATTTTTTATTTAATTTATTCGCGATCTGTAAAGAATTCTGGTCTTTATCTGTGGCAATTATTATGCAGTCAATTGTATCGAGTATTGCACTAGAATGGCCGCCCCCGCCAAAGGTACCATCCACATAAACACTTCCTCCTCTTAGTGATAATGCTTCAAGCACCTTATTTTTCATGACAGGTATGTGAAGATATGGTCCGCCAGTAGAAGTTATTCTACTATTCATCACACTAACAACCTTTGCTTTTTTTACTTAATAATAACCTTTGTTCCTTTACTTTTTTTTGGGCATCTTGCAAATAATTACTGAACCTATTTGGCTCCCATATTTGGAATTTCTGACCTAGCCCGACAAATATGACCTCGTCACTAATTTGAGCATGCTGAATCAGGGCATCGCTTAAAATAACACGGCCATCACTATCAATTCGAAGCTCTTCAGATAGACCAAAAAGTGCAGTTGATAGATAATCTTTCTCATCGGAGTAAGGGTCCAGATTATCCATAAGTGCGTAAATTTCACGAGATAACCTGTTTCCACCCGCATCAATTGCCTCTGCATCAAGGGACGGGTAGCAAAACATTTTTTGTGATCCATCTTGGAACAAAATGCTCCGAAACTGCGACGGGATTGAAACACGACCTTTTTGATCAATTTTATTTTTAAATTTTGATAGAAATAGTTGCATATAAAATCCATAAATGGGTATTTATGGGATACCATGGTATTTCTTGGAAGTCAATGGTTTTTTTAATAATTTATTAACCATATTTACATGCTAGATGGCCTGTAAGCCGGGTTCTGTGTCAATTTGACGATGATCATTCATCTCGCTCAATGATTACTCACCAAGTCTAGCGACCTACCCAGATAGTTGAATGCAGAGGTCATATAACTATCTCTATTTGGTCTTGCTCCCAGTGGGGTTTACACTGCCATTGATGTTACCATCAATGCGGTGCGCTCTTACCACACCATTTCACCCTTACCATGATTGAGCATGGCGGTATATTTTCTGTTGCACTTTCCCTAGGGTCACCCCCGCCGGATGTTATCCGGCACTGTTCCTCTGTGGAGCCCGGACTTTCCTCTATTAAATAGCGATCATCCAGCCATCTAGCATACTTGCTTTTATATGAATAATTATTAATTGTCTACAAGGACTAAAATTCAGATCTAAATTGGTTAAATTTCTCGCATACATCGCTTAGTATATTTTTTGTTGATCTATCCAATAAGCCATTAACTGCCGCAGGCCTCCAGTGCCTTTGAAATGCCTTGAGCCCCTCCACAGTTTGCGGATCAAAAACGCCTGATTTATTGATATCATATCCAATACTGATAAGTTTATTTTGTATTTCCTTGATGCTTTGAGGATTATTGTTATCTGATATGTCGATATCAAAATTTCCTTGTGATAAACTCGAAAAATAACTAATGTTTTCAATTGCAAGCTGGTGCCATGGAAATTTTATTCCTGGGTCAATCTTTCTTCCAATTGAAACATCAGAATGTCCTAAAATATCCCAGCTTTGAATTGCATTTTCGCTCATAAGCTTTTTTATAAGTTTTACTAATGACTCGAATTGGTGAGAGGTAAAATCTTCAGTACCAGAATTATGCAACTCTATACCAATTGAATGTGAATTAATATCAATGCAATTACTCCAGCATGATTTTCCCGCATGCCAAGCGCGCTTCGAGAGGTCAACTAAATTATAAATTTCACCTGATTTATCGATTAGAAAGTGACAACTTACTTCAGAACCTTTGGACAGAAACCAATTAATCACTTTATCAAATTCCATATCTAAACCTGTATAATGGATGATTATAAACTCAACTTTTGAGTCCTTAACTCGTTCATTATAGTTTGGTGATTTATATTTATAACTTATCATTTTAGTAAAACTTTATATAATCAGCTATATTAATTATAGTCTTTCATAGTTGTCATAACAGCAATAATTTAGTTTTATTATGGAAAAAAACAATTGGAATTTCTGGATAGATAAAGGCGGCACATTTACTGATGTAATTGCTCTTTCTCCAAATAATAGGCTATTTCTAGAAAAAGTTTTGAGTCACTCTCAAAAGAAGAATGATGATCCTATCTCAAGGGGTATAAATAAAATCTTAACCGAAAACTCCGCAGATCTTGAAAATATAGGGAATGTAACCGTTGGAACAACGAAAGCTACAAATACTCTTTTGGAGAGAACAGGTGAAAAAATACTTCTAATTGTTCCAACAGGCTTGAGAGACTCACAAACGATTGGTTATCAAAGTAGAGAAGATATATTTGCATTAGAAATTAAAAAACCAATCCCGTTATATTCGAAAGTGATAGAATTGGATATCCGTCTCACAAAGAGTGGGCATGATTTTATAAAACCAAATTGGAAAACAATAAAAGAGCAATTAAAACAAATAAAAATAGGGAGTTTTAATTCAATTTGTGTTAGCTTGATTCATGGATGGAAATTCCCTCGTTATGAAATTGAGATCCAAAGTATACTAAATCAGCTTGGCCACAAAAATGTCACTCTTGGCCATGAAATTTCAAAAACTATCAAATATATAAGGAGAACCCATACATCTCTTGTTCATGCTTATGTGGATCCTAATATCAGAAGCGATATAGATAATTTAAAAAAAGAAATAAATTTTGATAAAAATAATATTAGTCTCAGATACATGCAATCGAATGGTGGTCTAGCAGAAGAAAAAAACTTCCGAGGTATTAATTCTATATTATCTGGTCCAGCTGGGGGCGTAATGGGTGCAATCTCAGTCGGTAAAAAATCAGGTTTTAAAAAAATTATTACTTTTGATATGGGTGGTACTTCAACAGATGTCTCACATTTTGATGGCGAATTGGAATATAAAAATGAAAAAACGATCGATAACCAAAAACTTCAAGTACCTATTATTGATATTGACACAATTGCTTCTGGTGGGGGTTCAATTTTAGATTACAGGAACTCAAGGATGACCGTTGGACCAAAATCAGCTGGTTCATACCCCGGACCCATGTCTTATGGGAAAAATGGTCCTTTAACACTGACAGATGCAAACCTATTTCTCGGTAAAATTGTAGAAAAATACTTCCCACAGAAGTTTGGGTATGACGGTAAATCCTCACTAAACAAGCGAATTGTATCTAAGGAATTTAATCAACTAAGAGATAATATAGATCCAAAAATGCTTCCAGAAGATGTAGCTGAAGGGTTTGTAAAAATTGCAGTGGAGAAAATGTGTAGAGTTATAAGAAAAATTGCTTCAAGGAAAGGTCTGCATTTAGATGAGCATGCGCTTGTTAGTTATGGAGGGGCCGGTGGTCAACACGCTTGCCAGATTGCTGAGAGTCTTGAGATCAAAACAATTATCATTAATCCATTTTCAAGTTTTTTATCGGCATATGGCATGGCTCAGTCAGGAGAGAAGTATATAAAACAAGAAAGTACTTTTTTTGAATTTGATCAAAAAAATACAAGTAAAATTGATGCTCTTGTCCGAAAAATGCAAAAAGAAAATCTAGTTAATACCACATCCAAGACTGTATCCCATTTAAATTTATTTTATTTGAAGTATAAGGGCACCGATCAAAGTATTTGCATAAAAGTAAATAAATCAAAAATTGAGGGTAAAAATTTAATCAAAAACTTCAGGAAGATTCATAAAAAAATTTATGGCTATAATCTAAATAGAAATATTATACTTGATATGATCCAAGTTGAAACAACCCCTCGATATGACAAAATCGAACTGCCGATAAGAAAAATAAATACTAAAAAAAAGTTTGATAAAGCAAATTTTTATAGCAAAGGAAAATGGGTTGAGGCCATCGTGTGTAGAATAGAAAAATTCTATGACTTCGAACTTATTGGACCAGCTATTCTAATTGATGATCACTCAACAATAATCATAGAAGAGGGATGGCAAGCAACTCGGGATAAATCAGATAATATTCTAATAAAAAAAATAAAACCATCTAAGTCTCACAGAAAAGCTGATAAATCACCAATAATGTTGGAGATTTTTAACAATCTTTTTATGTCAGTAGCAGAAACTATGGGGGAAACACTCCAAAGGACTGCGGCCTCAATAAATATAAAAGAGCGGCTCGACTACTCGTGTGCCCTATTTGATAACATCGGAAATCTTGTTGCGAATGCACCTCATATACCAGTCCATCTTGGATCAATGGATGATTGTGTAAAAGGGCTTATCAAGAAAAATCAACCTATAAAAAGAGGGGATATATTTATAAATAATTCACCAAATTCTGGAGGAACGCATTTACCCGATGTTACCATTATTTCCCCTATCTTTTCTGATAAGACCGAAGATATAATCTTTTACTTAGCCACACGGGGTCACCATCCTGATATTGGAGGAATTTATCCTGGATCTATGACTCCCGATGCAAAAAAATTAGATGATGAAGGTATTATATTTGATAATTTTAAAATTCGGATGATTGACCTTACGAAGCACGAACGATTACAAAAAAAATTAAATAGCAGTAAATATCCTGCGAGAAATCCGGAGCTCAATATACAAGATATTACAGCTCAAGTAGCAGCAAATAAAATTGGTGAGATCCAATTGCGTAAAATCATTGAGTACTATGGATTAGACACTGTTCTTGGGCAAATGTATGCAATACAGGAGAATGCAAAAGAGGCATGTCTTGGTATAATAAAAAATATTAAACCATCAAATTTTGATATGAGACTAGATAATTTTCATCTCAAATTAAAAATAAAAGTATGTTCTGAGAGTAAAAAAATTAACTTCGACTTCACCGGATCAAGTAGAGAAAGTTTAGGTAATTTTAATGCTCCACTTCCAATCACAAAAGCTGTCATAATTTATGTCTTGAGGTGTCTAATCAATGAGGATATTCCACTAAATTCAGGAATCCTTGAACCTGTAGAGATATCCACGGACAGTAACTCTATAATAAACCCTTCAAAAAATGCGGCCGTCTCAGCGGGGAACGTTGAAGTGAGCCAAGCTCTTGCAAATTGCATTTTTGGTGCGCTCTCCATAAAGGCATCGTGTCAATCCACAATGAATAATGTCATTCTTGGTAATGATAAATTTCAATATTACGAGACGGTATGCGGAGGTCAAGGAGCGGGCGAAAATCATGATGGCTGCGATGCAATACAGACAAATATGACAAATTCAAGATCGACCGATCCCGAAATTTTTGAGGAGGAATACCCAATTATTCTCGCAGAAATATCCTTGGTTGGAAAAAAGCAAAATAATGGTAAATGGAAAGGTGGCCGTGGTTTAAAGAAAATATTCGTCATTTGTGATAATATGAATTGTTCTTTGTTATCAAATAATAGGAAAGAACCACCATTCGGTCTATCTGGAGGTGAGCCTGGGAAGCTGGGCTCAAACGCAATCATAAGAAATAATGTGCTAAAAGAGTTAGAGGGAAATTGCCAAATCCAATTATCGATCGGAGATAAACTGGCTGTGATAACTCCTTCAGGCGGGGGATATGGAGAGAAAAATAATTTATAATCCAAGCTTCATTGTCTTATAACCCTTTAGATGCAACTGATCTGAAACTCTACTGATATGCTCTGGGCTAATCTCACAACAGCCTCCAATTATTCTTGCACCTTGATCGATCCAATCCATTACAAATGTTGCATACTCATCTGGACCAAGGTCATATCTTGCCTCTAATACATTTACACTTTTTCCAAATTCTAAATCTTTGACGGATGAGAAACCATTTGCGTAAGCACCAAATGGTATCTCTATATTTTTAAAATTCGATAGCGCCGATGTTATTGTTTCAGGGCATGAGCAATTTAATAAAATTGCATCCGCAGATTTCATTTCCAATAATTTGATTGCATCCACTAAATTTTCTCCAGATCTGAGTAAATTAGGGTGATCATCATCCAGCGTAAGACTAATGTGCTGACGTAGTCCAAAATGATTGAGTGCGTCGGTCACAGCTATTATCTCTTTGATACTAGACATTGTTTCAACCAGAAATAAATCGACATAATCAATTTGCTGTTCAATTAAAAGTATGTACTCATCAAAGAGTTCTTTATTCTCTCTCCTGTCCCCAGCTGTATAACTCGCGATAAGTGGGGGTAAGCAACCCGCAATGGATAGATCGGATCTTGCAAAATTTGATTGTGAAATAGCAGCATTTAACAAATTGATTGATAAAGAGTGGATTTCATCAAAATTATCTAGCATACCAATTCTCTCTAATCTTGACGGGGTTGCGGCGTAATTATTTAGGCTCAAAACTTTTGATCCTGCATTTATAAAATCCATATGGACATCAACTACAATCTCTGGGTTATCTCTCATTATCTGCAGAGACCAAAGTGTTTGTGATTCGGGTGATCCTGCTCTTTTATAGATCTCCTGCCCAACTCCACCGTCAAGCAAAATTATTTTATTTGATTTCATTCGATGATAATATCAAGATTATTTAAAAAACTCGATTAAAAAGCTGTTGATATATTGTTTAAATAAAAAAATTGAATTTCTTTTGCCTAAATTTTGAACAATATTATGTTTATACATGTAAAATTTAAGATCAAATTAATAAATTGTAGCTTAAACTATAATGTGAACATATCAAATTCATTTGTTTTTAAACGTATTTGATATATATTAACTCAAGCTTTAAATAATTAATAAATGGGATGCAATGTCGATTTCTAAATACATAAATAGATTATTTTTTGCAATAATTCTCTCTTTAATAATTCTTTTATATCCAGCATTATCTCAGGCTGACATATCTCAATTTATTGAAGAAAATTATAATTCATCATACGTAGAGCCATCTAATCCCGAAATCGATTATAATTCCTATGATCCTTACGAGGAAACTAATAGAAAAATGTTTGCTTTTAACCAAGGGGTGGACGAAGCAATATTAAAACCTATGGCACAGGTTTACAAAGATATAGTGCCAGAAGGTGGGCGTGAGTCAATCAGGAATTTCTTACGCAATCTAGAGTCTCCAACGATCCTTTTTAATGATGTTCTCCAAGGAGAAGAAGAGCGAGCATCTAATACACTTAATAGGCTTGTTATAAATTCATCAATTGGTTTTTTTGGCTTTGGAGATCCGGCAACTGATATGGGCTACCCGAGACATACAGAGGATTTTGCGCAAACACTCGCTATTTACGGAGTTGAGAGCGGTCCGTACTTAGTATCACCTTTTTTTGGACCATCAACACCGCGTCATATTGCTGGACGCATAGTGGATTTTGCGGTACACCCACTAACTTGGTATTTGCAAGATCAAAATGAAGGATACCGTTACTCTTACGGAATTTCAGAAGCCGTAGTTGTACGAGAAGAATTAGTTGATATACTGGACGATATTGAGGCAAATTCTACAGATTATTATGTTAGCATTAGAAATATGTATATGCAAAGAAGAATGAATGAAATCTCAAACGGCGTTCCTAGTGATGAACCATCTGAATTTTCAATTGACACAGCACGAGATCTCAACTTAGTATTTTAACTAGGTTGATCATGTTTCAGAATTTAAATAAATACCTTTTTCATACAATATTATTATTGTTTATTTTTGTATCGAATGCCCATGGTCGAGAATACTGCGATGAGGCTCTTGCTTTCATCAATGAAGTGACCGATGAAACATTGGGTATCATTAACTCGTCTGAGTTCACGAATAATCAAAAAAAATCTAATCTTTCGGAGCTACTTGTCAAAAATGCTGATTTCGAGACAATGGGAAAAATCATGCTCGGGAAATACTCACGAAAATTACCTGATGATATGAAAGAAGTCTATACGGACCTTATCCAAAAGATGCTTACGAAGACGATATACGACAGATTGGATAATGATGAAGAGGAACCTGAAGTTACATACGCGATTGTTAATGACAGTTGTAGAATAAAAGGTTCAAAAAATAGAGAGTTTCTGGTAGATGGTGATGTACTTAAAGATGACTCAAGACTTGCATCAATAAGATGGTGGATAGTTATGAATAAAGATCAACAGTACAAAGTAATAGATCTAACTCTTGCAGGTGTGTCACTTACGCTCCAAAAAAAAGACGAATTTACATCCTATCTTTCAAATAAATCAATATCCCAACTCATTGATAATCTATCAAAAAAATTTGATTAATTTCACTTCCAAATCTGATATCATTTCATTATGAAGCTAAAAATTGCAATTATGAACGGTGATGATATTGGTACAGAAATTGTCCCAATGGCCAAGCTGGTATTAACTGAAACACTCCGGTCTCTTGGGTATAGTATTGAACTAATTGACTTACCCATTGGGAAATTAGCTCACAGTAAATATGGTGATACCCTTCCTGAATACACAACCTCTCAATTAAATGAAGTCCATGGAATAATTTGTGGCCCTATTGGACATAATAATTATCCACGAAATAACTCCACCTGGAAAATGCCCCCTATAAGAAAAAAATTTGAATTGTATGCTGCGATAAGACCTGCAAAGTCATACAGTGATTCAAAGAATATAGATATCATCTTCGTGAGAGAATTAACTGAAGGTCTGCAGAGTACAGACACAATTGTTGGAGGATACCCTGAATTTCGTCCAAACGAAGAAATCACTATAGCATCAAGGGTTATTACAAGAAAAGGCTCAAACAGGGTAGCTAAAGCTGCCTTTGATATAGCTGTAAGCAAAAATAGATCCAAAGTTACTGCAGCACATAAGGAACCCCTATTCAGATTGAGCTGTGGAATGTTCCTAGAAGAATGTGTAAAAGTTTCAAAAGAATATCCTTCAATCTCTTATGAAGATGCACTAATTGACACAACTGCTATGCACCTAGTCTCAAATCCAGAGTCATTTGATGTTGTTGTAACAACAAATCAATTTGGTGACATATTAAGTGATATCGGGGCAGGTTTAATTGGTTCAATTGGTATGGCGCCAGGTCTCTGTCTTGGAGATAATATTGCCATGGCTCAAGCAACGCATGGTTCTGCCCCTGATATTGCAGGAAAAAATATTGCGAACCCATATGCCATGATTATGTCAACATCAATGCTCTTATCTTGGATGGGCTCTAAATATAATGAAGAAAAATTAATAGTTGCTTCAAATATTATTGAGGAGTCAACATTAGAAGTAATCAAAGAAAGAAAATACTTAACAGCAGATATTGGGGGAAAAGCTTCTACTGTTGATATGACAAATGCGATAATAGAAAAAGTAAAAACTAAATAGTAATACCATCACTGACAAGTTTGCTAAACATATTTTCATCTACACCAACTTCATTTAAAATTTCAAAGCTCTGTTGACCTAACTCTGGAGCAAGATTATTTATATTTATTGGTTTATTATTAATTAAGACTGGATTACGTATTGTCTTAATTTTAGCTCCTTGACCATCACTTATTTCTGCTAATAGTTGCCTATCGTAGCTATGAGGATTATTTAGAGCTTCTTCGTAATTTCTTACACAACCACACGGTATACCAGCTTCTGTCAATTTAATTTCTAGATTTGATGAGTCCCAATCCCTTATTTTATTTGCAACAACTGGTACAAGATCCTTTTCATTTTCCTTTCTACTGGAATATGAAATAAATTTAGGATTTTCTACTAAATCATTTAGATCTAGTATGTCCATCAATCTCTTAAAATGTGCATCACTTGGCGCACCTATTGCAATATACCTTTTATCATTTGTTTTAAATAGTTGATATGGTGCACTTGCTCGGTGTGAATGCCCTAATTGTTCGGGAACGATACCACTCGATAAGAACTCTGTTGTCTCCCATACAGCGGATGCGATGGATGCCTCGATTAGAGATACATCTGCATGAATGCCTTGATTGTGTTTAATCTGTCCAATTAATCCAGCTAAAGTTGAATAGGTTGCAAACATTGCACCTAGAATGTCTGCGGTTTGCAAACCAGGTCTTGGAGGCATTTCTCCTTTCTCACCCATTACGGATAACGTTCCTGATAATGCTTCAATAATAAGATTAATACCCGCTCTATTTTTTAATTCACCTGTCTGTCCAAAACCGGATACAGATGTGTAAACAATTTTATTATTTATTTTTTTTACATCCTCTGCACCCAAACCAAGTCTTTGCATCACGCCTGGTCTATTATTTTCAATTATTGCATTTGCTGATTTTAATAACTCAAGCGCCAAAGACCTACCACGGTTAGACTTTAAATCTAATGCTAAACTTTTTTTATTTCTATTTAAGGNTATGAATGCAGCACTTTTCCCATCAATTATTGGTGGTATAGCTCGCGCCAAGTCACCTGACAAAGGCTCAATTTTAATTACTTCGGCTCCCATATCTGCAAGCAACATTCCGCAGAAAGGTCCAGCAATAAAATTGCCAAACTCAATTACTCTAATACCTTCTAGAGATTTTGTCATATAATTTAACCTATATATTCGAGAATATGTAGACCAAGACCCCATCGATCAGACATATATATAAGTCCTGTTTCACGATCGACATAAACATCGTTACTTTGTGGGCAGCATCGTTCTTTATTTCCTGCTGGGATATAAGATCCAACTTCCCTAGGTTTAAATGGATTACTCCAATCTATGATTCTTAANCCAGCATTAAACCAAGCAATGTAGATAAGATCATTTTTTTCCATATCCAACCATATATTATGAGCGCCATGCCTAGATCCCGTCTGCCCCCATTTCGAGTCTAATGGTCTCATCTCATGTGGATCTATATCAAATGGCATATACGTACTTACTGGGAGAGGAACATCTTTATTTCTTAAATCGTAGAATGTAATGAATGCTGGTGGATGTTCACAATTGACGGTTATAGTTTCTTGAGTGACAATTCCAAATTCAGAGCCTTTTGGTACAAGAAAACTATGATAGTTTCCTGGCCAGCCATGGGTTTCATGTGGGTTATGCCTCCACTTAAATTNCGGTTTTGATGGGTCTGTACAGTCAAATAGAACAATACCCCCATCCCACCAGCCGGCAGTTACGAAGTTGCCCCATGGATTTCCTTCGTGGCACCAAGCTTCATTTTTTACAATAGAGTTATCCCACGAATACCCCTCCCCTTCTTTTTGACCCTCAACCCAACCATGACCAATAAATTCAGGGTTTGATGGATCTTTCATATCATGAATGAGAAGTATTTTTCCATTATAACCGTCTTTAAAACCAGAGCTGTACATCAATTTTCTATCTCTATCATAGATTGGCCTATGTATACCAAAACCATCAACTTCAACTTGTTTAATAAATTTTGGATTTATCGGATCTGATATATCAAATACTCTTAATCCACCTATTAGTTCTGGATATTGATCAACTAGTTTAGGTCTTAACTCTGAATTTGTAATTAATATATCATCACTTATTCTAAGAACCTTATGCGTTCGTGCACCTGGTGAATCTGATATTTGATTTAATATTTTCGGCTTTGATGGATCATTTACATCAAGAATTGTCATACCATTATGGCCATTAATTCCCGATGCAGCGACATAACATATTCCATTAGATACTTGTATTTGGAAGGCATCACCCCAGCCATTCAGATCTGAGTGCCCAACTAATTTTACATTATGAGCTTGTTCTGCCCATGGCTCATTAAGTTTATGTTCTGCACCGATATATTGTTCTGGCCCTCCAACAGGATCTGGTTTGTAGTATGGTCTTTTCATTTTAAAACCTTATTTTGAAGCANAAGATTATCCTTCAATTTCATATGCAGCTTCATCTAATTCTTCTGGTGAAATCAATACCTTCATATTGTCAGTTACAAATGTGACATCAATCCTCATGCCAGCATCTAATGCTCGAACAAGATCTGTTCCTTCTTCAAATTCACGATCAGATGGAGGTAATTGAATTAATTTATCCAAAGGCCCTCTTCTCCATGCGTGAATTGGAACTAACTTATAAATATCATCAGAGTCAAAGTCATTAATATCTCTACGTATGTCCTTTAGAGTTCCAACTTTTGATCCTTCAAGTGGATACACAATTCTATCGTTATTCCAGTCGACTTGAGCTTTTACTATCTCGTTATCGCTTTTCTCGTGCTCTTCTAATGGCGATACCATGGTAGCAATACCAACCTCAGAGTCTGACAATGCGTACATAAGAGCCTGCATGTAATATGGTTTAAGCTCAGGCATATCATCAGGGACAGCAACAACGATGTCATGTGTATAATATCGATCAAATTTATTTACTGTTGCCGCAATACGCTCAGCACCAGATTTTGAGCGATAATTGTGGTCCTTCCCAAATTCAGACATATCAGTTTTAACAGTGTAAGCTCCATTTCCTGCGAGCTCCGTCACTTGTTCGTCTGATACACCATCGACTATTACACTACCAATACCTGAGTCGTTAACTTTTCGGAAAGCAGTAACCATTGCCTTAACTTGTTCTTTTGGCTTTGGAGGTTCTGATGATAAATCTCTTATACCTAGTTCAGACGCAACAATTATTAATGGATTAAAAATCATTGAGCGATTTTTTTCAAACTTATAATACACAAAAGTTTGCCTTTATATGGTGTGTACCTCGAGGCAATGAAGCCCCGAGGTTTATATTATATTTATTTTTGAGGGTATCCAAAAATCTCTGCATGATGGAATTCGCCCGGTCTATATCCCGCAACGGCCTCTTCCATATGTTCCATTTTGGTAAATACAGATGGTCCATCTTTTGTGACTAGGACATTTTCTTCTAACCTACAAGTTTGTGGAAGTCCAGCATGCCCTGCAAAAGTCTCAATAGCAAAATACATATTTTCCTTAATTTCCGCAGGGTATTTTAGTGAGTAGGCCCTGCTCATCCACATACCTTCATAGAGTGTAATGCCTATTGAGTGAGCAAACTGTTGAAGTGTAACAGTACCATACTTATCATCATCGTACTCTGGGAATTTTGATACAACATCTGCTGATGTTTTTCCTGGTCTGAGGTTTTCAAGACCTGCATACATTGAGTCATATGTTTCGCGATATAGGTCAATTTCTTGCTGAGACATTTTCGCACCACATTTGAATGTTCGAACGTAGTCAATAAAGTAACCACCAGGACCAACTGCGTTTATATCAACAATCAGTAGGTCGCCTTGTTGAATCAGTTTATCAGTTGCCCATCTTCTGTATGGGCTTGTATTACCCCCTGACGCAACAATGATGTCATAAATAATTTCACATCCTCGTGATAGCATAAAGTCGTGTACTTTTGCTTCAATTTGACGTTCTGTTATGCCTGGTTTTAACCACTCATGCTTAACATGCCACATTGCCGCATCACCGATTGATGATGACATCTTTAAATGCTCAATTTCGTCGATTGTTTTCACAACTCTTGCACGTGACATAGCTGGCCAGCCATTTACTATTTTAATGCCAGCTTTTTCCATTGCATGAAGTGCAGGCATATCTAATTGATCAACACCAATCTTTTCTTTGTCAACACCGTTATCAACTAAGACTTGCTTTACGGTTGCAACCATTTTATCGGCCATTTCACCAACAGCACCTTCAGCCCACTGCCATGTCATCGCGGGCCTAATATTTTCTTCACCCAACCAAGGTAAGTCTAGGTGAGCATTTCTCATGTCCGAACCAGCTGTTTCAAACAGGACCGGATCACCGCCACGTGGAAGCACAGCATACCTAATATTAATATTATATTTCCAGTTTCCTTGGTAGGAACCTGTTATATATCGTACATTCGCGCCTTGGAACACTACAAGTGCTCCCAGATCATCCGCTTCCATTTCAGCTCTAATTCGTTCTAATCTCTGCCTTCTTAGTCTCTCGTGATCAACACGATATTGCCAATCTGCACCGGTTTGACTGTATAGTCTTCTCGGATTTGTATGGTGCTGCTCTTGAATAAAGCTAGTATCTAGCTCATAACCCTTTGTAGGATCCACTGGTTTCATTATTCATACCCCTTTTTAGCTTCTTACACATCACTACAATACTGATGTAATGTTTTAATAATCACTCTATTTAACACAGAAATAGAGACTAATGCAATCTCATTTGTGAAAAAAAAATAGGAAATACTATAAATATATTTTATCTGATAAACCCACAATGAGGACAACTGATATAATCGTAAAAATAGCGGATACGATCACATCTAATAACTTATTTTTTGCACCAATATCAGTATCAATTTTCTTAAAATAAAAGCAGCTTTCATAACTAAGTTGGAGGATTGATGTTGTTGCTAAAGTAACATACCATATCCAACAGCCGGCAGGTCCACCATCTCGGAATACGATATAAGCACCTATTGCAAATAACGGTGCGACAAACGTCCCCAATATTCTTGTAATATAAATCCCTGATTTATCTACACCAAACTCTTCAGCGATACCGCGCGGTGCAAATATGATACGAATAAGATAAAAACTTATCATTATCAAAACAAGAATATGTATAACTAGGAAAAATATACCATTAAAATTTTCAATCATTATTCAACTCCTTTTATTTTAATTCAATTATTCGGAGCGCCCGTTTGGAATCCTGGACAATTAATCACCATTTAAAGCAAGACCATAATATCAAGCTGGTGGGCGATCCAGGACTCGAACCTGGGACCACTCCGTTATGAGCGGAGGGCTCTAACCAACTGAGCTAATCGCCCTAATTTTTTTATAGTACTAGATTAGTGATAAGTAAAGCCACAATTATAAGTATGTGAATAATGGCTAGCATCAAGTTATTGGAGAGATTTTAATTAGCTATCAAGGAAACTTCGAAGTTTTCTGCTTCTTGAAGGATGTTTCAACTTTCTGAGCGCTTTTGCTTCGATTTGACGGATTCTCTCTCTTGTGACAGAAAATTGTTGCCCAACTTCCTCAAGGGTGTGGTCTGTATTCATACCGATACCAAACCTCATTCGCAGCACTCTCTCTTCTCTTGGAGTCAAAGTTGCGAGTACTCTCGTCGTGGTATCCCTTAAATTCGAGTGTATTGCAGCGTCGATGGGCAATATTACATTCTTATCCTCTATAAAATCTCCGAGATGACTATCGTCCTCATCACCTACAGGTGTTTCAAGAGAAATTGGCTCTTTAGCAATCTTCATTACTTTTCTTACTTTATCGAGGGGCATGCCGAGCTTTTCTGATATTTCTTCTGGTGTTGGTTCTCTGCCAATTTCATTCAGTATTTGTCGTGAAGTCCTGACAATCTTATTTATTGTTTCAATCATATGAACAGGTATTCTTATAGTTCTTGCCTGATCGGCGATGGACCTTGTTATTGCTTGCCTAATCCACCATGTGGCATAGGTTGAAAATTTATAACCTCTACGATACTCAAATTTTTCTACAGCTTTCATCAAGCCTATGTTTCCTTCTTGTATTAAATCAAGAAATTGTAGCCCTCGGTTTGTGTATTTCTTAGCTATCGATATGACCAGCCTAAGGTTCGCTTCCACCATTTCTCTTTTTGCTGAATGTGACTCTCGCTCTCCTTTTTGGACCATGTGAACAATATTCCTAAATTCATTTACTTCAAGCCCTGCTTCTGATGCCAGTGAAGATATCTCTTCTCTGAGATTCTTTATCTCTACTTTTTCCGATGAAGTAAAATCCTTCCATCCTGCTGCGCTCAGCCTCGAGACACGTCTTACCCAATTTGGTTCAAGTTCGTTATCGTGGTATTGCTTTATAAATTCATTCCTGTCAACACCATAACTTTCGGCCAACCGCATCAATTTTCCTTCTAAAGACATAAGTCTCTTGTTGATATTGTATAATTGGTGTACTAACGCTTCGATCCTGTTTGCATTTAATGATAAAGCATTCACCTCTTCGATTAGNGTTGTTCGAATTTTTGTATATTTCTTTTCCTCAGATGCTGTAAAATTTTTTGTATTTGAATTCTTTTTCTCAATTGCTTTTTTTAATTTTTCAAGATTTGCATATTCTTTAGCAATTTTATTAAATCTTGATGAAACTTGGTCCTTTAGAGCTAACTCCATCGCCGCGAGTGATAGATTATTTTCATTTTCTTCATCATCTTGCTCTTCTTCAATCTCTTTTTCCGCTCCTTCAGTTTCCAATTGTTCATCTTGGTTGCTTTGTTCCGGTTCCTCTACATCGTCAATCATGTCAATTTTTGGCATCTCCTGCGCATCAGGCCCTGAATATGTAGCCTCTAAATCAATAATGTCCCTTAAAAGAACATCACCTTCATTTAATTGATCCCTCCAAATAATAATTGCTTGAAATGTAAGTGGACTTTCACAAAGACCACGCATCATGGCTTCCTTTCCNGCCTCTATTCTTTTTGCGATTGCAATTTCACCATCCCTAGATAGTAACTCAACTGATCCCATCTCTTTCAGGTACATTCTCACAGGGTCATCTGACCTATCCGCGCCCGTGGATCCCGATTGCTCTATTTTTGCAGGAAGTTGTCCCTCTGACTCAGAACCCAATTGCTCATCGGCTTCTTCATTTTCAATCACGTTAATGCCCATATCTGAGAACATTGCCATAATATCTTCTATCTGCTCAGATGAGACCTCTTCCGAAGGTAGTATCTCATTCAATTCGTCATATGTAATGTATCCACGTTTTTTTCCAAGCCGGATCCAGCTTTTAACAGTTCGATCCGACGTGTCAATAAGAGGGGAGTCTTTTTTACTCTCTACCACGTCCTCAGTTTCATTCGCATTTTTTTTCGTTCTTGGTACCATTATACTCTGTTTTGTTATAGTTTTTTTCCGAAGGTTGTTACAGTTTTTTTAAGAAGCAATGTAACCTATTTTATATAGTCAATTTACATTATAATTACTAGGTATTTCTGATTATTTTTTTGAGTGAATGTTTTCTCTTAATCTTTTCTCTCTAATCTCAATTTATTTTCTTCATACCATTTATCGAANTTCTTATCAATATGTTGCGGCTTCCCATATATTGCAGTTTCACGATAGTTTAAATCATCGAGTTGTCTCTTTAATTCATAAATTTTCTTTTCATTTAGGTCCGTAGCGTTTTCATAGTATGATAATTTNGCGTCTTCTATATCATTAATAAGCCGATGTTTCTTATACTCTTCTAAAATATTTCTGAACTTAATTTTAACATCATTCGGGTTAACTGCACCTAACATATTTAAGTATTTCTTCTGACTAGAGGACTTTTCTAGTGACTTGATGATCTCGGAATAACCTGACTCTTTGAGGTGGTTCTGCAGTAAGACAGATTGATCATTTTTGACCTTATTTGCTATAACGAATTGCAATATTTCCTCTTTGAGGACCAAAATCCGATCATTTGATAATTTAATTGTACTAATTTCTTCCATAAACTCAGAGACTAATTCTGGACACTCTATTAGTGCTAAAATGAACATTGAGTCCTGCCACGTAACATCACTCTCCTGCGAATTTGCTTTAAATTTTTTTAATAATTGAGTGCTTGGCTTTTTCGTTACAGTCTTAAAAAAAACTCGGTTTGACTCAAAACTTTTTGATTTCCAGTATGCACTTAGCCTGTCCCTAATTTCATTCTTATATTGTTTTTTAACTTCGGCATTCTCTATCCTATCCATCATTTTGTTCAGCTGATTTTCAGTATTTGCCCTATCCTCTGGTGTCCCGTAATCAGTTGATGTGATGAAATAAGCCCAAAAAATATCNATTAACGGAATTGCCTTAGTAATCAGATTATTCATTTCATTTTTTCCAAGTCTCTTTAATAAATCTTCTGGATCCATACCATCTGGAAGAAAAATGAATTTCATTGAAAAACCTGGTTTTANTATTGGAAAAATAATATCAATAATCCGATTTGCTGCATTAACTCCGGCAGTGTCCCCGTCATAACATAATATTGGAAGATTTGATAGTTGCCATAGTGATTGTATCTGCGATTGGGACATGCTTGTTCCCATTGTTGCTACAGTTTTATGGAACCCATTTACTGACAATGCAATACAGTCAAAATAGCCTTCACAAACAATTAATTGAGATTCATTTCCCAATAATTTTCGTGCGTTGTGATAATTATAAACAATATTTTTTTTTTGAAATAATATAGTTTCAGGCGAGTTCAAGTATTTTGCCGGTGCTTTGTTTGTAAAGTCGCGACCACCAAAGGCAATCGTTCGGCCGTTTTTATCATTAATTGGAATGGTGATTCTATTTATAAATCTTTCGTAGTATTCTCCACTTTCATTTTTAGCAGACAACCCCGCGTCAAGTATTTGCCTATCATTGTAGCCAAGGGAACTCAAGTGGAGTACCAAATCTCCGCGCTTTGAAGTGTAACCAATCTCAAATTGATGAATGTCATCTCCCGTAAGGCCGCGTTCGAGTAAATAATTAAAAACTCTCTTATTTTCTGGTTTGCTTAACTCATTAATGAAAAANATTTTTGCTTCTTCGTTAACCTTAAAAAGTATTTCTCTTTTTTGTTTTTCGATTGGATCAAAATTAATTCTTTCTGGTAAATTTACGCCCGACTGATTGGCAAGTCTTCTAAGTGCCTCTGGAAAATCTATATTTTCTTTATCCATAATAAATTTAAATACGTCACCATGTGCATTACATCCAAAACAGTGAAAGGAATTTTTATTGTTGTCTACNGTAAATGATGCAGTCTTTTCGCTGTGAAATGGACAGCAGGCCCAGTATTGACCCTTAGTTGGATTTGATTTTTTATTGTCCCAGCTTACGTACTTTTGTACAATATCTGAGAGTAAAAGTTTTGACTTGATTTCATCTGTAATATTATTTGGTGTATTATTTGTGTTCATGGAATTCTGACTTAATTACTGACTTGATAGTAGCTCTTTTAATAATTTCCCAGCGAGAGCAAAGTCTAATTGGCCAGCATATTCAGATTTCAACTCCCCCATAATCTTACCCATATCTCGAATTGAAGTTGAGCCTGTTTCCTGAACAATTTTCACAATTATATCTCTAATTTCTTGCTCGGTTAACTGTTTTGGTAAGAATTGGCGTATAACTTCGATTTCATACTCTTCTTTTTTGGCCAATTCCAATCTGTCATTTTTTTTATATATTTCTGCTGACTCGAGGCGTTGTTTAACCATCTTAGAGAGCACATCCATGACAATCGTATCGTTGATATTTTCTTTGTTCTCTCGTGCAATAATTTCTCTATCCTTAATTGCCGCAAGCATGAGACGCAAGGTTGACGTTTTTTCCTTAGTGGAACTTAACATTGAATTTTTTAGCTCACTATTTATAATATCTTTTATCATATTTTTATCTCATTGGAATTTGCTAACTTTATAATATTTCCATTATATTCATTTTTTTTTATTTATGAATAAAATTTACTTTGGAAAAGTGATAAATTATGCACGAATTTCGAGAATATTTCAAATAAATGATNTATATATTATACGAATATTCATTAAATAAACATAACATGCGTGAATCGAAAATAGCAAGTACGAATGCTGCTAACAAAACACCTGGGTGGCAACCGGTCAAAAAAACAGCCATTCTCCTTTTTTCCAATGGTTTGATTAGANACGGTTTTGGTTTGGGAAGAACGGGAGTAACTTCTGGCGAGGTTTGTTTTAATACNTCGATAACCGGGTATCAAGAAATTATGTCCGATCCTTCATACGCACATCAAATCGTTAATTTTACATTTCCTCACATTGGNAACGTCGGAGCAAATAATGAAGATATTGAGACGGCAAATCCAGATCAAGAAATACACATCTCTGGAATCATAACACACTCTCAAATTGAAAAACCATCAAATTACCGTTCTGAAGTTACTCTGTCTGAATGGATGAAGAAAAGAGGAATCATTGGTATATCAGGGGTTGATACAAGATATATTACAAAACTTATCAGAGATGAAGGTATGATGAGCTGTCTTATTGAGCATAGACTTGACGGTGTATTTGATGTGCCTAAATTAATCAATAAATTAAAAAGTGTAAAAAAAATGGAAGGATTGGATCTTGCCAATAAGGCATCAACCGATAGCATTTATGAGCTAAACTCAAAAATATGGGAATGGGATCAGGGTTACAAAATTAGTAAAATTAAAAAAATAAAGATTGCATTAATTGATTATGGTATCAAGACAAACATAATTCGAATGCTCAATACATTCAATTGTGAAACTAAAATATTTCCACCAAAAACGGACATAAATTCACTTATGAAATTTAAGCCAGATGGGATTCTCTTATCCAATGGCCCGGGCGATCCAGAGGCTACATCGGCATATAGCCGTGAATTAATTAGGAATATTATCAACATAAATATTCCTATATTTGGTATCTGCCTGGGTCATCAGATATTAGCAATTGCTTTNGGTGGCAAAACAAAAAAAATGTCTTTTGGTCATCATGGTGCAAANCATCCAGTTCAAGATTTAAAGAATGGGAAAGTACAAATAACATCTATGAACCATGGCTTTACTGTTGATATGAAAACTCTACCCGATAATGTGAATGAGACACATCGTTCACTTTTTGATCATTCAAACTGTGGCTTTGAAGTCAAGGGTAAGCCAATCTTTTCAGTCCAATTTCACCCTGAAGCATCACCCGGACCGCAAGATTGTTACTATATTTTTGAAAAATTTATTAAAGCTGCAGAATCAAATAAAAATAGGGGTGCCTTTGCCAAAAAGAACTGACATAGAAACTATACTCGTTGTTGGAGCTGGACCAATTGTTATAGGGCAAGCATGTGAATTTGATTACTCAGGAACGCAAGCGCTAAAAGCAATAAAAGAAGAGGGTTTTCGAGTTATTCTTATAAATTCGAATCCAGCCACAATAATGACAGATCCTGAGTTAGCTGATGCCACCTATATTGAACCAATAACACCTGAGCTTTTAGAAAAAATTATTGAAAAAGAAAGACCAGATGCAATATTGCCAACTATGGGTGGACAGACTGCTCTCAATACAACACTTTCCCTAAAAAAACTAGGTATACTTGATAGGTATAATGTTGAAATGATAGGAGCCTCCTCGGAGGCCATCGACATGGCTGAAGATAGAGAGCTTTTTAGAGAGGCCATGAGTGAAATAGGATTAAAAACACCAAAATCACTGCTCGCACACGACCTTTCACAGGGACTCGATGCTTTGAAAGAATTGGGGCTCCCTGTAATAATTCGCCCCTCATTTACACTTGGGGGAACGGGTGGTGGGATAGCCTATACACGTGAGGAGTTTATTAAAATAGTTGAGAATGGTATTGATGCCTCACCAACTTCTGAAGTTTTAATTGAAGAGTCTGTTTTAGGCTGGAAAGAATATGAAATGGAAGTTGTAAGNGATAAAAATGATAATTGCATAATAATATGTTCAATAGAAAATGTTGATCCTATGGGTATCCATACTGGTGACTCCATTACCGTAGCGCCGGCGTTAACCCTTACTGACAAGGAATATCAAATTATGAGAAATGCCTCTATCGCAATTCTTCGAAAAATTGGCGTGGAAACAGGTGGGTCAAATGTACAATTTGCAGTTAATCCTGATAATGGGGAGATGGTTGTGATTGAGATGAATCCGAGAGTTTCAAGATCCTCTGCCCTCGCTTCGAAGGCAACAGGATTTCCGATTGCCAAAGTGGCAGCAAAATTGGCTCTAGGATATACACTGGATGAACTTTCTAATGATATTACAGGTGGACAAACACCTGCATCTTTCGAGCCTACGATTGACTATATTGTAACCAAAATACCTAGATTTGCATTTGAAAAATTCCCGGATGCAGAGCCACTGTTAACGACATCAATGAAATCAGTGGGGGAAGCAATGGCATTTGGTAGAACATTTGCTGAAAGTCTTCAAAAAGCATTAAGATCGCTTGAAATTGGACTTACTGGTCTAGACCCAATTGAATTTACTGATATTGGAAAAGATGCAAAAAAGAATATAGTGCGCGCTGAATTAGGTGAGCCAACACCAAACCGAATATTAAAAGTTGCCCAAGCCCTAAGACTTGGTATATCACACGAACAAATTCATCAATCATGTAAAATTGATCCTTGGTTCATAGATAGACTTCAAGAGATTGTAAATTTAGAAAACAAGGTTCAACTTTTTGGACTTCCAGATGATCCAGAAAATTTTCACCTATTAAAATCATATGGTTTTTCTGATGCAAGACTTGCAAACTTAATTGGTAGAGATGAGCAATATGTTCGAAAGGTAAGAGAAGAATTCGACGTTAAACCTGTTTTCAAGCGCATTGATACCTGCTCGGCTGAATTCCATTCATTGACGGCATATATGTATTCCACATATAGCTATAATGGTAAAAATGATATGGATTGCGAAGCAAAACCAAGTGATAATGATAAAATAATTATAATAGGCGGGGGGCCGAATAGAATTGGGCAGGGTATCGAGTTTGATTATTGTTGCTGCCACGCATGCTTCGCACTAAAGGAACTGGACATTGAAACAATAATGATAAACTGTAATCCGGAAACAGTATCCACGGATTATGATACATCAGATAGGTTATACTTTGAACCACTAACAACAGAAGATGTGTTTGAAATTATCAAATCAGAACAAGAAACTGGTAAATTACTCGGTGTCATTGTCCAGTTCGGTGGACAGACACCACTAAAATTATCAAAAGAACTGTCAAAAAGAGGGATAAAAATTCTTGGTACTTCATCTGACACAATTGATCTTGCAGAAGACAGGGATAGATTTCAAAAATTAATAAAAGACCTAAAGTTAAAGCAGCCCGAAAACAAAATAGCATACTCAATAAATGAAGCACGGCGATCAATCCTAGACATTGGCTTGCCAATTATTTTAAGACCCTCGTATGTTTTAGGTGGAAGAGCAATGGTAATTCTAAGAGATGAAAATGATTATGATGACTATGTCGAAAATACTTTGCCGGACCTAATTCCCGAAGATATTAAGTCAANATACCCGCAAAATAAAGAAAAACAAATAGATCTACTTTTAAAAAATAACCCCCTACTCTTAGACCGATACTTATCAGATGCAATCGAGGTGGACGTGGACGCAATTTCGGATGGAAAGAAAGTCCATATTTGTGGAATTATGCAGCATATTGAAGAGGCAGGTGTGCATTCGGGAGACAGCGCTTGCTCCATTCCACCTTATTCACTTCAGCCAAGCATTATCGATAAACTTAAAAAACAAACAGACGCAATAAGTGAGTCAATTAAAATTATTGGCTGCATTAATATACAATTTGCAATCAAGGATGATGAAGTATACATAATTGAGGTTAATCCGCGAGCAAGTAGAACCATACCATTTGTCGCGAAAGTAACTGGCTACCCTATCGCAAAAATAGCTACTCAAATAATCACAGGAAAAGGCTTTACACCGCCAAAAAATAGTATGAGTCAGGGCCATATCGCGGTAAAAGAAGCAGTTTTTCCTTTTACAAAGTTTGACGGGATAGATGTTTTATTAGGCCCAGAGATGAAATCAACAGGGGAAGTGATGGGAATTGGGGATGACTTTGGAATCGCTTTTGCAAAGAGCCAATTGGGAACTAATGTACCCCTCCCAAAACACGGGAATGTTTTTGTGTCAGTGAAAGATAAAGATAAAACTCACATCGTAGACTCTGTAAAGATATTAGAAAATCTTGGCTTTCATATCCTTGCAACAGGAGGAACACAACGCTTTCTAATGGATAAGGGAATAAAGGTCGATAGAGTCAATAAAGTTTTAGAGGGAAGACCGCACATTGTTGACTCGATGAATAATAATAATATAGACTTAGTCATTAACACTACAGAGGGTAGTAAAGCACTATCAGATAGTAAATCACTCAGGCAAGCAGCGCTGAGAAATCGGGTTCCTTATTATACTACCTTATCAGGTGCATTGGCGGCTGTGGTTGCCATTGAGAGATATAAAAATGGATTAGGTCAAATTAAATCCTTGCAAGAATATTTTTAATAAATATTTAGTAATGTAGTCTTAAACTGAAAAAATGAAGCCTTAGAGGAAAATTGATGGACAAGATACCAATGACAATTAATGGCTATGAAAATCTCCAAGCAGAGATAAAGCGCTTGAAGACAAATGAGAGGCCACAAATTATTGCAGCAATAGCTGAGGCACGAAAACACGGTGATTTGTCAGAGAATGCTGAATANCATGCCGCAAAAGAACAACAGGCAATGAATGAAGCTAAGATAAGTGATCTTGAGGATAAGCTGTCCAGAGCTGATGTCATTGATATAACTAAATTATCAGGTAACATAGTTAAATTTGGTGCAATGGTTACCCTTATAGACGAAGATACTGAAAAAGAGGCTAAATACCAAATAGTTGGTGAATTCGAATCTAACATATCAGAAGGTTTATTATCAATAAGCTCACCAATAGCCAGAGCTTTGATAGGAAAAACTATTGGAGATAGCGTTGAGGTGGCCACGCCAGGCGGGGGTAAGAGTTATGAAATTATTAAGATTAAGTACGCATAAAGTGAGCACATTCCCGATACAGCAAATAGTAAATAAATGACTACAAAAAAATCCAAAGTAATAATTATTGGTTCAGGACCCGCAGGATATACTGCTGCCATTTATGCAGCGCGTGCGATGTTAGAGCCAATTTTAATTGAAGGTATTCAACCAGGTGGCCAGCTCACGATAACAACTGATGTAGAAAACTATCCTGGTTTTGCAGATATCATTCAGGGTCCATGGTTAATGGATCAAATGAGATTACAGGCTAAAAATACAGGCGTAGAAGTCATAAATGATCATATTAATCTGTGTAATCTCGTCGAGTATCCATTCCAAATGAAAGGTGATTCAGGCATAGAGTATCTGGCAGAAAGTCTGATTATTTGCACTGGGGCTCAAGCAAAATGGCTCGGTTTAAAAACTGAGGAAACCTTCATGGGTTTTGGTGTCTCAGCTTGTGCAACTTGTGATGGATTCTTTTATAAGGATAAGTCTGTTGTTGTGGTGGGNGGTGGAAATACAGCTGTCGAGGAAGCTTTATTTTTAACTAATTTCGCTAGTAAGGTAACCCTTATTCATAGGAGGGATACGCTCAGATGTGAAAAGATATTAGAAAATAGATTACTTAATAATAAAAAAATAAGTATAATTTGGGATAGTGTCGTTGAAGAAATTAAGGGCACTAAAAACCCAAATTCTGTGAACGGAATAAATATACGAAATACAAAATCAAATGAGATAGAACACATTGACACAGATGGCGTTTTTATTGCAATTGGACATAAGCCAGCAACTGATTTATTCACAAATGATTTGGATACTAAGAATGGGTATATAATAACAACACCCGGATCTACAAAAACTTCAATATCAGGTGTCTTTGCAGCTGGCGATGTAACAGATGAAAAATATCGCCAAGCAGTAACTGCCGCAGGTATGGGTTGCATGGCCGCTCTAGATGCAGAAAGTTTTTTAGCAAATAAGAATTCAAATGGACTGGGATAGGTTAAGAATTTTCCATATAGTGGCGGATGCTGGCAGTTTTTCTCATGCAAGCGAAGAAATTAATACCAGTCAATCGGCCATAAGTCGACAAATTTCAAACCTTGAATATGAGGTTGGAATTCCATTATTTCATAGACACCCACGCGGCTTAATCCTTACAGAGCAAGGAGAACTTTTGTACAAAAGAACACGAAATATTGTTGATATAATAAAGGATGCAGAATTTGAATTAATAGATAGCAAAGAAAGACCATCAGGGGATTTATCTGTGACAACAACAGTTGGTCTTGGCACAAATTGGTTAACCCCCCGGCTCAGGGACTTCACATCAAGATTTCCTGAAATTAATTTAGAGCTCAGATTAACCGACGCAGAACTTGATGTTGGGATGAGAGAAGCTGATATCGCAATCAGATTTCATAAACCGCAACAATTAGATTTAATTCAGCGTAAATTGTTTACTGTTCATTTTCACTTATATGCGTCACCAGATTATCTCGATGAATTTGGTACCCCGAGTAAGGCGAGCGATCTAAAAAATCATAAGATTGTAACATATGGAAGAGCGCCTGATTATCTTAAAGAGATAAATTGGCTGGAAAAAATAACTAAGGAATATAAAATAAAACCAATATTAAAGATTGGTAACATCAAGGGATTGCACATGGCAGTCTCTAATAGTATTGGAATTGCAATGCTTCCAGATTATCTCATAGGGCAAGATGATAGTTTAATAAGAATATCCTTTAACGAGAAACTACCTGAGATTGACACCTATCTGACTTATGCAGAGGAAAGAAGAAATTCGAAGCGTATTGCGGTCTTTAGGGAATTTATTATTGAAAAAGGTAAGGAATGGTCATTTTAGAATTGCAAAAAATGCATGTCTATATTGCATTATTATGTATAGATTTGCATGCATAAATNGATTAAGTTANACCTATTGTATATGANACCTCCCTTAAATAACATATACACTAGCACATCACACAAAAAAACTGAATTCTACCCCAGAGTTCAGTTTTTTTTATGAAAGGCCCGCACAAAATCTTATAATTCTAGTGCACGCTTCTTCCAATTGCTCCATTGATGTTGCATATGAAATTCTAAAACAAGGACTTGTGCCAAATGCCTCACCATGAACAACTGCAACCCCCTCAGTATTTAACAATTGAGTTACAAAATCTTCATCTGTTTCAATAAGAAAACCACTAGCAGTTTGTTTTCCAATACACCCAGAGCAATTAGGATATACGTAAAATGCGCCTTCAGGCACACCGCATTCAATTCCTTCGGCTTGGTTGAGAAGTTCAACCACAAGATCCCTTCGCTCTTTAAATTCTTTTACCCACCCTTTAATAAAATCTTGGCTTCCTTCCAGGGCCTCTACTGAAGCCCATTGACTAATTGATGTAGGATTGGTAGTAGATTGCGATTGTATTGTTCGCATAGGTTTAATTAATTTTTCAGGTGCCCCGCAATAGCCAATACGCCAACCTGTCATAGAGTACGCTTTAGAAACACCGTTAAGAGTTAAAGTTCTATCAAATAATTTTGGTTCAATTTGAACAGGTGTGTAATATTTAAAATCATCATAGAGAATATGTTCGTAGATATCATCTGTAAGTAACCAGACATGATCGTTTCTAATTAGCACATCTGTCAGCGCTTTTAGTTCAGATTTTGAGTATGCAGCACCACTTGGATTTGAAGGTGAGTTAAAAATAAACCACTTTGTTCTGTTCGTTATCGCACTTTCTAATTGTTCTGCACTTATTTTATAATTATCTTTTGGGTTTCCTTGAATAATGACGGGGTTTCCTCCAGCCATTTGTGTTATATCAGGGTAAGAGACCCAATATGGAGCAGGTATTACGACCTCATCACCCTCGTTTATTGTGGCCATGAATGCGTTATAAATTATTGCCTTCCCCCCAGGAGCAACGAAAACCTGATTTATTGTGTAATCGATATTATTTTCTTTTTTAAATTTATTGACTATCGCCCTCTTCAATTCTGGTATTCCGTCGACTGCTGTATATTTGGTTTCACCTCTATTTATTGCATCAATCGCCGCTTCTTTGATGTTGTCAGGCGTATCAAAATCAGGCTCACCAGCCCCCAGCCCAATGACGTCCATACCTTGAGATTTCAGCTCCCTCGCCTTTTGAGTAACAGCAATTGTTGGAGATGGCTTTATAGCTTGCACCTGCTTTGATAGAAATTCATTAATTGCCATATTATAATTCCTTTTCTAGCACAACTCCGTATGCGGATACATCCCGATCCGTTGCACCCCCATTACTGCCGACTACTTCGCGCCACCTTTTCATATGATCTGTGGTAAAGTGTGCCTCAAGATCCTCCATTGACTTCCATTTTTCAGACACACGAATCAAGCCAGGATCATCCAAGGCTTCAGAAAATTTATATGAAATGCATCCACTCTCTTGATTACTTTTTTTAATTATTTCATTTATTTCAGGACGTAAATTTTCAACACTTTCAGCTTTTAGCCTAAACTCTCCCATTACGATAATCATCACTAACACTCCAAAATATTAGATAGCCATCAATCAATTAACACAAATATAGTTTATTTGTAAGAAAAAATATAGTTTATAAATATTGAAATTTAAATATAAACATAATAATTATTTATAGGAAATAACAATAAAAATGATAGTTAGTAATGTTTCAAGATTTGGCCCAAAGNAAGTTTAAGATCCAATCCAAATTTTCACCGTCTGGTGATCAACCGCATGCAATAGAATTACTGACTCAGGGCTTGAATAATGGAGCTAAAGACCAAGTTTTACTGGGCGTTACCGGCTCAGGTAAAACTTATACAATGGCAAAGATTATTGAGGAAGTTCAGAGACCTGCAATTGTATTAGCGCCGAATAAAACNCTAGCAGCTCAACTCTATGGTGAATTTAAATCTTTTTTTCCACAAAATGCTGTCGAGTATTTTGTCTCGTATTATGATTATTATCAACCAGAAGCATATGTTGCAAGGACTGATACATATATTGAAAAAGATGCTTCAATTAATGAGCAAATAGATAAAATGCGACATTCAGCTACAAGATCTTTGATTGAAAAGAAAGATCTCATAATTGTTGCATCGGTATCATGCATTTATGGTATTGGGCCACTTGATGTTTATGCAGATATGACAGAAAAAATTGACGTTAACATGAACCTTGATCTGAGAAAGATTATTACAAGATTAGTTGAACTCCAATACAGACGAAATGATCTAAATTTTTATCGAGGTACATTCAGGGTTAGGGGAGATACTCTTGAAATCTTTCCGGCCCATTATGACGATAAAGCTTGGAGAATATCCTTTTTTGGTAATGACGTTGAGTCCATTGAAGAATTTGACCCCTTAACTGGAGAAATTTTCGAAAATATTAATTCAATAACAATATTTGCAAACTCTCACTATATTACACCGAAGCCGACTCTTGAAACTGCGATGCTGCAGATAAAAACTGATCTAAAATCACGTCTAGAGTACTTCAATAACGAAAATAAGTTACTTGAAGCGCAAAGATTAGAGCAAAGAACAATATTTGATCTTGAGATGATTGGTACAACAGGAACATGTGCTGGTATAGAGAATTACTCGAGATATTTGTCGGGGAGGCAAAAGGGTAATCCCCCACCAACACTCTTTGAGTTTATGCCAAAGGATACGGTTGTATTTATTGATGAGAGTCATGTTACAATCCCTCAATTAGGTGCAATGTATAAGGGCGATTTAAGTAGAAAAGAAAATTTATCAGAATACGGCTTTAGGTTGCCATCATGCAAAGATAACAGACCTCTAAATTTTGATGAATGGAATGGAATGAGATCACAAACTATTTATGTATCAGCAACACCTGGTAAGTGGGAATTGAGTCAAACCAATGGTAAATTCATTGAACAAATTATTAGGCCGACCGGTCTAATTGATCCAACTACAGAGATACGGCCTGTAAACAATCAAGTGGAGGATGTTGTTGATGAAATTAATAATGCAGTAACANGTAATCAAAGGGTATTGATTACGGTTCTCACTAAAAAAATGGCCGAAGATCTTACAGAATTTATGCACGAAAAGGGAATCAGGGTACGTTACTTACATTCAGATATTGACACGATTGAACGTATTGAAATCATAAGAGATCTNCGGAAAGGCATTTTTGATGTATTGATCGGTATCAACTTACTTAGAGAAGGCCTTGATATTCCCGAATGCTCACTCGTAGCAATACTTGATGCTGACAAAGAGGGATTTCTAAGGTCTGAGACGTCCCTGACACAAACTATTGGGAGAGCTGCTAGAAATATAAATGGAAGGGTAATCCTATATGCGGATAAAATAACAAACTCAATTTCAAATGCACTTACTGAAACTGAAAGGAGGAGAAGAAAACAAAGATCTTACAANGATGAGAATAATATTACGCCNGAAACAATATCTAGTAATGTTGACGACCTCGATTACTCGATCTATGAAAAAGATTATTATAATGTCGGAATAGATAGTAGTATAGAGTTAAAGGAAGAAGATCTTGATAAGAAAATAGAAAGATTAA
This sequence comes from Rhodobiaceae bacterium, assembly GCA_002699615.1. GTDB lineage: Bacteria > Pseudomonadota > Alphaproteobacteria > Rhizobiales > TMED25 > TMED25. The sequence continues at coordinate 111,529 of PAAM01000013.1, forward strand.
AAAAAGAAATGCTTGATGCCGCATCAAACCTTGAATTTGAAGAGGCTGCAAGAATCAGGGATGAGATTAAAAAGGTGAGCAACAGAAATCTACTTATAGATGAAAATCACTGATATACCGGAGAGGGCTATGAGAACGATATTAGTAACAGGTGGCGCAAAAAGGATTGGTAAATCAATTACTGAACAGCTCGGCTGTGAAAATAATCGAATACTTATTCATTACAATAATTCAGACCAAGATGCTAAAAAATTACAAAATGATTTGATAGATAAACAAATAGAGACATTTATTTACAAGGCAGATCTATCAAAGGTAAGTGATATCAACAATATGCTTGAGCAAATTTCAAAAGATGTCGGAACAGATTTGGATACAATCATTAATTGTGCATCAATATTCGAAGATGATAGCGCCAGAAACATTGAGGTTGAAAACTTCTCGAGACACATGAATACCAATCTCTTGGCGCCAATCTTACTTTCAAAGTATTTATTTAAGACTCATCGAAAAGATCGTGATAATAACATAATTAATATAATTGACCAACGCGTGATGAGGTTAAACCCGTCTTATTTCAGCTATTCAATTAGTAAGTTTGGATTATGGGGTGTGACACAAATGACAGCCCAAGAATATAGTCCATCGATCAGAGTTAATGCAATTGCACCAGGTCCAATATTAGCGAACCATGACCAATCAGATGAGGTGTTTGAAACCGAAGCGAATAATACTCCACTCCAAAAGCAACCAAATATAAAAGATATATCAAATGCAATTAATTTTTTATTGAATACAGAGTCAGTAACAGGGCAAATAATTGCAATCGACTCAGGCCAACATTTATCTTGGAAGACGCCAGACTTCATAGAAAATTAGAATCATATGAAGAGAGAGCTAACAAATACTGAGACAGGCATTCAAACGATCAAGGGCTACGCAAAGGAGCTAACTAAAAAACCAGGTGTATATAAAATGCTCGATATCAGTAATAAAATACTATACATCGGGAAAGCAAAAAACTTATTTAATAGGGTTAAAAGCTACACAAACCTCAATAATCATACATATAGAATAAAAAAGATGATTTCGGAGACGAGATCGATGGAATTTACAATAACTAATTCTGAGGCTGAAGCTCTTTTATTAGAAGCAAATCTGATTAAAAAAAATAAACCAAAATATAATATTGCAATGCGTGATGATAAATCTTTTGCAAAAATACTCATTAATAAAGAGCATGATTTTCCACGATTGATGAAATACAGAGGTGATAATAAATTGAAGGGTAATTATTACGGGCCATTTGCATCAGCTGGGGCTGTTAATAAGACTATTGATACTTTACAAAAAGCTTTTTTGATAAGAACGTGCAGTGATCATGTATTTGAAAATAGATCCCGGCCTTGTTTACTTTTCCAAATAAATAGATGCTCCGCCCCGTGTACTGGAGAAATTACAAGAGACAACTATGATTATCTAATTAATGACTTAAATGAGTTTATGAATGGTCAAGTACATAATATCAAGGACAAGATATACAATGATATGCAAAAAGAGTCCAACGCTCTCAATTACGAGAATGCCGCAAAACTCAGAGATAGATTGGAGACAATAAATAAAATTATATCACAGCAATCTATGAATAATTCAAATATTGGTGATGCGGATATCTTTGGTATCAAACGAATGAATAATATCACATGCATACAAGTATTCTTTATCAGGGCTGGTCAAAATTGGGGAAATCGAGAATACTACCCAATTGCAAATAAGATTGATACAAATCCACAAATCCTTGACTCTTTTCTTGCACAGTTTTATACAACTCATCCATGCCCAAATAATATAATTGTATCTGATAAAGTACCAAGCGAAAAGCTACTCACAAGTGCTTTATCAGAAAAAAATGGACGAAAAATTAAAATAAGCCAGCCTAAAAAAGGTGAAAAATATAAACTTATTGAAAAAGTTCTTATGAATGCCGAGCAAGCGCTAAACCGAAAAGTTAATCAAATGCAAGATCAAAAGAGTCTACTTGAGGGTCTCGCAACAAAATTGCATTTAAGTAAGATACCAAAAAGAATTGAAGTTTATGATAATAGCCATACACAAGGTAGTTTTCCAGTTGGCGCCATGATCGTTGTAGGTCAAAATGGTTTTGATAATAAGAATTATAGAAAATTTAATATAAAGTCCAAGGATATCTCGACAAGCGACGATTACGCAATGATGAGGGAAGTACTTACGAGAAGGTTTGCAAAATTATCAGAAGAAGATTTCCAAGACCGCGCTCCTGATCTTATTGTTATTGATGGTGGAATAGGTCAATTAAATATAGCCATTGATATAATAATGGGAAATAAGATAAAAGATATTGAGGTAATTAGTATATCAAAAGATAAAAACAGAACATATGGTAATGAAAAAATACATTCAAAAGAAAATGGGTCTTTCGTATTAGACAAGAACGATCCAGTCTTTTTTTTCTTACAACGTATAAGAGATGAAGCACATAGATTCGCAATTGGAAGCCACAGAACAAGGCGGGTTAAGCAAATTAATTATTCAAAGCTTGACGATATTGAAGGAATTGGTCTAAGAAGGAAGCAGCAGTTGATGAAGTATTTCGGAAGTCTAAAATCTATTCGGGAAGCAAGCTTTGACGATATAATTAAAGTTCCAGGAATAAGTGAAAAACTAGCAAAAGATATTCATTCATCATTTAAGAATACATAAGATGCATATGCAAAAAAATTCTATATATTTAATACCAAACCTAATAACATACGCTAGACTGCTCTCTATACCGTTTATTATAATATTCTATTTGTCCGGAATATATACTCTGCAATTATTGGCTTTTATAATCTTTATTCTAGCATCAATTTCTGACTTTCTCGATGGATATCTTGCAAGAAAATTGAACCAAACATCTATTCTTGGAAAAATCCTTGATCCAATTGCAGATAAGCTTCTCGTGATATTAGTTTTTATGATGTTTATAAATTCAGATTTGCTAAATATTTTCACTTCAATTGGAATATTAATCATTACAGCTCGAGAAATAATTGTAATGACAATGAGAGAAATAACAGCACATCAGGGAATTATGATAGATGTGATTAAGCTTTCGAAGCTAAAAACTACTTTACAATTCATCTCACTAGCAATGCTTTTCTTGGTTTCACTCACACGAAATTCGAATCTTCAAATTTTGAATCTCACAAACTCTTTTATCTTACTCACAGCAATTGTAAGTTTAATATCTCTAATTATGTATGTTAAAACTGTTTATAGAAGTATTACGAGAAAGAAGAGTAATGAAACTTAAGTACTTTGCATGGATCGCTGAAATTATTGATAAACGCGAAGAAATTTTAGAAATCCCTCCACAAATAAAGACAATAGGTCAACTTATAGACTTTCTGTCTACAATTGATCCGGTCTATGCCGATGCTTTTAAAAGAAGAAAAAGCATCAAATTCGCAATAAACCAAGTTTTAGTGGATGAAGATGAATTGATATCAAGAAACGATGAAATTGCTTTCTTCCCACCAATGACTGGCGGTTAATATGCATATTAATATTACTAAAGATGACTTTGATGTCAACGCGGAACTATATAAATTTAATCAGAATATTTCAAATCATGGCGCAGTCTCAATTTTTATTGGCAAAGTAAGGCCTGAACAAGATCTCAAGAGTATGCAAATTGACTGCTATCCAGAGATGGCACAAAAAGAGGTTAGGAATATCGCTGAGATTTCATCTGCCAAATGGAGTTTGGATGCTGTCACAGTAGTACACAGATATGGGTTACTAAAACCAAATGATAATATAGTTATAGTAATAACAGGATCGGGGCACCGCTCTGACTGCATGAAAGCAAACGAATTTATTATGGACTTTCTTAAGAGTGCAGCACCATTTTGGAAGAAAGAAATATATTCTGATAAAGAAATATGGATCGAACAAAATCAAGGTGACTTAGAGAAATTATATGAATGGAACAAGATTTAGTATTATCAGATTAAACGAGAAATCTAGCTGTTAACAAGACTTATATAATCTTCCATTAGTTGTTTTGTGATCTGACTAGGCTCGAAATTATAATCACCAATTTGTGATACCGGGGTAACCTCAACCGCAGTTCCTGTCAAAAAACATTCAGTAAAATCATTCATTTCATCGGGTGATATCTTTCTCTGAATAATTGATATACCTCTTTTCTTCGCTAGCTCAATAACTGTTCTTCGTGTTATACCATCCAAAAAACAATCCGGGCTTGGTGTATGAATTTCATTATTTTTTATGAAGAAAACATTAGCACCTGTCGCTTCCGCGATGTAACCCTCAAAATCTAGCATTAATGAGTCTGCATACCCGTTTTTTTCGGCGTCATGTTTTGAAAGAGTGCAGATCATATATAAACCTGCAGCTTTGGTATCGCAAGGTATCGTCTCAGGTGACGGTCTTCTCCATTTGGATAGCGACAAACGTATTCCCTTTAACCTCTCGTCTGGATCAAAGTATGATGGCCATTCCCAAACTGCGACCGCAAAATTTATTTTGGTGTTTTGAGCTGACACCCCCATCATTTCTGCACCTCTCCAAGCGATTGGCCTCACATAACCATCGATAATGTTATTCTTATTGACAGTAGTGTTGCATGCATCATTTACTTCATCCATCGTAAAGGGGATTTCCATATCCATCTTATTTGCTGAATAAAAAAGCCGTTCAGTATGTTCTTCAAGCTTAAATATTTTTCTCTTGTAGACCCTCTCACCTTCAAATACTGAACTGGCATAGTGGAGTGCGTGGCTCAGAACATGCAACTTAGCATCCGCCCATTCTACAAAATCACCGTTGAGCCAGATGTAACCCTCTCTATTATCAAAATGTGGAACCATAAATTTACTCTATATTTGAATTATTTATATGCAGTATATACAATATTGTTAACTTTTCTGGAAGAAAAAATCTATATATTTTTGTTTTAATTATTAATTATTTCTAGACTTCAACGACTTACATAATAGGTTGTCTATAATTGAAACAGGTTTGTTGACATAACTATATATATCACCTGCCTTTCTCAACTTTTTATCAGTTAGTGACATAAGGTCTGATATGTTATTGTTAGTCTTCCAAGTGCGTAAAACTTGCTTATAAATTAATAAAAAACCCGCATCTCTAGATAATTTGTTCAAAATTAAACTTTTTTCATTTTTGTAAATAATATCAAAGAGCTTTATTAGTCTTGGCGTTGTAGCTAAGTATTTGATATTAAATTTCGATTTGCTATCCAATAGATTTAGAATTGATGCACGTGTCCTGTCATAAATCTCAAGTCTATTAATTATAATATTAAACATGATATCACGAGGGTTATTTGAATCGCTATCTTCTTTAACGAGCTGCAGTGTCTCTATATCAACTTCATTTAGATATTGAAATGCAATCGAGTCAACGTCAATAAACTCAGACATAATTACCTCTTTTTTAATCTTTGCTTTCCTTGCAATTTTTTCAATTGTTATAGAGTTATAATTATTTCTTTTTAAAATATCCAAAAATGCTGCAAGTATCTGTTCTTTATTTGAATTTCCCAAGTCATTGACCTCAAAAATGATAATCTATTTAGAGAGAATTTTGCTTCTCTCGGTTGCACTATTTATAGCCTCATTAAATAGCTCTTTTAATTTATCATCTTCCATCAATATTTTCAATGCCGCTTCTGTAGTTCCACCAGGTGAAGTAACGTTTTTGCGTTGTTGTGAAGGGGAAATATTTGGAAAATTTTCTGCCAATGATGCCGAACCTGTGAAAGTTTGTTGAACAAGTAGCCTTGCAATATCCGGATCAAGTCCTTTACTTGTAGCAATATCCATGAGGTACTCTGTTAGTAAATAGTAATAGGCAGGCCCACTTCCAGATATTGCTGTTATTAGGTGCATTGAGTCTTCCTCTTCTATCCAACAATACTTTCCAATTGCTCTGAAAAGCTCTTCGACTTCTAACCGTATATTCGAAGTAAGTTTGCCATCAGAAAAGATGGCCGTCATACCTTTTCCAATTGCAGCAGGCGTATTTGGCATTGTTCTAATTAATTGTGGCTCGGTGCCAATGTATCTCCTGATATCTTGGGTTGTGTATCCCGCTACAATCGAGATAATTGTAGTTTGCGAAGTAACTTTCTCTTTTAAAGTGCTTAGCACGTCTTCCATAGACTGAGGTTTCACAGCTACCACTATACTACCTTGCGTTAAGTCAATTTCTTCAATAGAGCTCATCTTAAGATTGTTTTCGGTTAAGAATTTGTCTGTAGTCTTAATATTTGGATCGATGATCTGCAAGGAGCCACTGCTAAGCCCACCATTTAACCACCCGTGTATCATGGACTTACCCATTCTTCCCATACCAATTAGATATAGCTTTTTTAGTGATTGTAAACTCAAGATTCCCCAACTGTTGTAAATATTGAATTTTTTATTGCTTCATCCGCATCATTCCCTCCCCAAATTACGTATTGGAATGATGGAAAAAATTTTTCACAAGTGTCCGTGACGTGCTTAAGCAAAGAATTGAATTGAATATCAGTAGGTAGTAAACCTCCAGATAATAGTAAATTATATCTAAAAACAGGCATGAGATCATTACTCCAGATATCAAAATGCCCCAACCAAATCAGCTGATTAATTTTTATAGTTAGCTTGAACACTTCATTCTGGCGATATTCTGGTATTTTTGTTTCAAAAAAAACAATAATGTGAATTCCTTCTAATTTACTATTCCAGTTAAAATTCATACGAAAATTTGTACGCTTACTTGAAATCCATAAGTCGAGCTCATCCTGAAAAGATCTACTAAATGTATAGTTCTGTGTATCTATAATCTCTTCAATCACGTCGAGAGGGTGGGTATTCTTATTTAAAAATAATAGATTTTCCATTGCACAAAAAAAATTCTTTCATTTACCATTTTAAGCTAAATAATTAATTTTTTATTTACGCAAGGAGGTGAGAGGTTTTATCTCGCTAAATTTGGATACTTATCCACTACTTTGTTTGCTTGGTTTTTTTTAATTTGTTTTCCAATTCATTTAATTTTTTTTCAAGAGCCATATTTTTCTCTTTTTCATTGATTAGCATTTCTTTTATTACCTCAAATTCATCTCGCTGAATAACTTCAAAATCATTCAAAATTTTTTCAACTTGAGATCTTACTATAACCTCAATTTCCTTTTTTACCCCGCTTGCAGCTCCAGCTGTTTCGGATAGCATATCTGTTAATTTGCTAAATAACTTTGAGCTTGACTCACTCATAAATTCTCCATTCATTGTTGTAGATATTTTCTTTGCTAATTATGATATATTAAAATTAAAAATCAAAGGTAAATATAATTCATGTATGTAATTGGAATGCTTCTACCCTTCATTGACCCTGTTGCTATTCAAATTGGACCAATTAATATACACTGGTATGGGTTATCTTATGGCTTGGGGCTATTACTCGGATGGATGTATATATCTTCTAAATTCATTTGCTACTACTCCGCTGATAGATTTGTCGGAAAAGATGCTATCAGTAGCCTACTACCATGGATAATTTGTGGCATTATAATTGGGGGGCGTATTGGGTATGTACTGGTCTATGATCTTCGGTATTTTTTAGAAAATTTTGATGAAATATACAAAATCTGGAATGGCGGTATGTCTTTTCATGGCGGGCTCTTAGGGGGAATTCTTGCAATATTCTTCTTTTCACGAAAGCATAAGTTAAACTATCTATCTATAATGGATCTGCTCGCAATTTCAGCGCCGATAGGTATATTCTTTGGCAGAATATCAAATTTTATAAATCATGAGTTAATTGGTAAACCATCTGATCTTCCTTGGTCTGTAATATATCCAACTGGGGAGCTAATTTCTAGACATCCATCTCAAATATATGAGGCAATACTCGAAGGTTTAGTTTTATTTTTTATATTATTATTTGCTTGTAAAAAATATCTAGTTCTTAGATCCCCAGGTAATGCATCAGCAATATTCCTTATTTTTTATGGGGTTTTTAGAATAATATCGGAAATATTTAGACTGCCAGATGAACAAATTGGGTATATTTTTGGTCAAGTTTCAATAGGTATGATTATTTCTCTTCCTATGGTCATTCTCGGAATAATATTATTTAATAGAGAAAATGAAAAAAAAATATAAAAATTTAGAAGAAAAAATTAAAAAAAAAATTTATCAACATGGGCCAATTACGATCGAAGATTATATGTCCATGTGTCTCCAAGATGAAGAATATGGTTATTATAAATACAAGAAACCAATTGGAGCTGATGGAGATTTTATAACAGCGCCCGAAGTCAGTCAGATGTTTGGTGAAATGATTGCGCTCTGGCTAATCACAACATGGCAAAAAATTGGAAAGAAGAAAATTAATATTATAGAATTAGGTCCAGGAAATGGCTATATGATGGACGATATTCAAAGAGTTTCAAAAAGGTTTCCTGATTTTTATCAGTCAATTAAGATTTGGTTGTATGATACAAGTAAGACTCTTGCAGTTGAACAATCCCGAAATATAGGTAATGTTTTCAAGAGAATAAATACACTGGAGAAGTTACCTAATGGTATAAACTTCTTTATTGCAAACGAATTTTTTGATGCCATTCCGATAAAACAATTTATTTATAAAGGCTCTGATTGGATAGAAAGGGCTATTGATATTGACGATACAGGTCAATTTACCCATTCTTTTCTAGACACGAAAAATGAAGAATTGACAGATTTAGACCTTCTCGGATATGGGTTAAGCGAAGATATAATTTATGAAACTTCACCAAAACAAGATAATATATTAAAAATTATTTTTAAAAGTATATCAAAAAATGGAGGACTTTTAATTATAGATTATGCAAAATTAACTGGTGGTGCAGGTGACACATTACAAGCAATCTCAGCTCATAAAAAAAAATCTATTTTCGATGATCCTGGTGATACTGACTTAACTTGCTTGATAGATATGAAAAGATACATCGAAATTGCAAAAACTATGAATATAAATTCATTCGGTCCAATTAATCAAAGTGACTTTCTGTTGAGTCTAGGTATTCATGAAAGGTATACGATGTTGAAATCAAATATAAGTGATGAACATAAAAGCACACTATATAGACAATATCACCGTTTGATTGACTCTGATAAAATGGGCGAATTATTTAAGGTTCTATACTTTTCAAATAATAGGTCTTCCGTTCCAGAAAAAATGAAATGAGAGAGAATTTTATAAAATCAAAAGGAAATTACTTGAAAGGCTGTAGCTACGGTTTTTTTACCCGTAATGGGGGATACTCTGAAGGTATTTATAAAAGCCTGAATTGCAGTAGCAGATCGGGTGACTCAAATATCAATACCTGTAAAAATAGGACTAAAGTTTTGCAAGAGTTAGATAAAGAAGACGGTAATCTGGTCATACCGATACAAAAACATACGAATATATGCAAAATAATTACCGACAAAGACTCTCAAAATATCACAGCAGATGCCCTGGTTACAAAAAGTGAGAAATTAATTCTTTGCATTCTGACGGCAGATTGTGTCCCTCTATTACTTCATGAGAAAAAGGAAAATATAATTGGAGCAATTCACGCAGGTTGGAAAGGGGCAAAAAGTAATATTATAGAAAATACAATAATAAAGGTGCAAGAATTGGGAGGAAAGAAAGAAAATATATCAATTGTAATAGGACCTTGCATACAGCAAAAATCTTATGAAGTCGGAAATGAATTTTTTGAGAATTTCACTCTTGATGATAAAAAAAATAGAGAACTCTTTATACAAAAGAGCCAAAGATACTATTTTGATTTACCGCAATATTGCATAAATAAAATTAAAAATTGTGGTATTAAAAAAATTGATAATTTAAATAAATGCACATATGAAAATAGCAATGAATTTTTTTCTTTTAGAAGATCTCTTCATCTTAACGAAATCGATTACGGGAGACAGGCAAACGCAATCACGATAAGTAAATAAATGTATTCTATAAGAGGACCTTAATATTTACTTATTTTAATAACGTGTTATTGTAAAATTAGATAAATCTACTTTTTTAGTATGAAGAAACAAGATCAAAACATCAAAATCGTTGCAGGTAACTCAAATTTGAGGCTCGCTGATGATATTGCAAATTACCTTAAAATACCCCTAACCAAATGTAACGTTCGAAGATTTGCTGATATGGAAGTATTCGTTGAAATTCTTGAGAACGTTAGAGGTGAGGATGTTTTTGTCATTCAATCTACATCATATCCCGCAAACGACCATCTAATGGAGTTATTAATTCTTATTGATGCCCTAAAAAGGTCTTCAGCGCGCAGAATTACCGCTTTAATTCCTTACTATGGATATGCCCGTCAAGATAGGAGAACGTCAGGTAGAACTCCTATCTCAGCAAAATTGGTTGCAAACCTTATTACTAATGCTGGTGCTGATAGAGTTTTAACTATTGATCTTCATGCAGGTCAAATACAAGGTTTCTTTGATATACCAACGGATAACCTGTCGGCTGCCCCTGTCATCGTGTCAAATATAAAAGACACGCTCGATGTCAAAGAAATTACAGTTGTCTCTCCAGATGTTGGAGGTGTTGTAAGAGCGCGTCTCATAGCCGAAAGAATAGGAGGCGCACCATTAGCAATTGTTGATAAGAGAAGAGATAAACCGGGTCAGTCGGAAGTAATGAATATTATAGGTGATGTCAAAGGAAGGTCCTGTATTCTCGTCGACGATATTGTAGACTCAGGTGGAACATTATGTAATGCAGCCAGCAAACTACTGGACTCAGGGGCAAAAGAAGTCAGTGCTTATATTACTCATGGCGTTTTATCAGGTGAAGCTGTAGATAGAATAAATAGCTCTGATCTAAAAAATCTTGTTGTTAGCGATACAATCTACAACGAAGCAGTCGGGAATGGGTCTAAAAAAATTAAAATAATTTCTGTCGCAAAATTATTAGGCGATGCAATAATGAGAACGTCAAATGAAGAGTCTGTATCAAGCCTTTTCATATAATAAACAAAAAAATCTTTCTTTTTGTTTAAAAATTATTTATAGATAATACTTATTAAATTTATAATTAATTCATAAAAAAATATTTAGATTAAAATGGCTGACATACAGGAAATCGATGTAAAAGTAAGAGACCAAATTGGTACTGGGGGCTCGCGAGCAATTAGAAGAGATGGCAATACCCCAGGGATACTATATGGCACTGGTATTGATCCAATAAATATAACAGTTGAAACAAAAGTACTTGTTAAGCATTTCCAAACTGGTAGGTTCCTGTCGACGTTGTATGATTTAAATTTGGATGGGAAAAAAACACGTGTAATACCAAAGGATGTTCAACTTCATCCAGTGAAAGACACCCCTCTACACGTTGATTTTCTCCTGCTATCAAAAGAAGCAAAAGTTGTAGTAGAAGTCCCTGTATCTTTTATAAATGATGATATTTGCCCAGGAATTAAGAAGGGTAGTGTACTTAATGTTGTACGCTATAATGTTGAATTATCGTGCCCAGCTGATGCGATACCTGAAAATATTGTGGTTGACCTTTCTGAAGCTGATACTGGTGACTCAATTCATATTTCAGCAGTGATTTTGCCTGAGGATGTTACGCCTACAATTACTGACAGAGATTTTACAATCGCTACAATTGCAGCTCCAGCAGGTATCAGTGAGCAAGCTGATGGAACAGAGGAAACTGATGATAGTGATACACAAGAAGCCTCTGATGATGAAGATAGCCAAGAATAAAAATAAATAGTGTGATGCAACTAATAGTTGGCCTCGGTAATCCGGGAAAAAAATACCAATACACACGCCATAATATCGGATACATGGCAATCGAAAATATTATTTCGGCACAGCTTAATTATAAAATTAAAAATAAATTTAATTCTATTATTTATGAAGTAATAATTGATAATAATAAAATAATTCTTGTAAAACCTGAAACATACATGAACAATTCGGGTGATGCAGTCTACCAAATTGCAAATTTTTATAAAATAAATTCAAAAGATATATTTGTTTTACATGATGAACTAGACATACCATTCGGAAAAATCCGAATTAAAATTGGCGGAGGCAATGCAGGTCATAACGGACTGAAATCAATCACTAATAAAATCGATAATAATTATACAAGGGTAAGGCTTGGTATTGGACATCCAGGAAAAAAAGAAATGGTTAATGGTCATGTGATGGGTAACTTCTCAGAACCTGAAAAAGATAATCTCAGTCAAATTCTAAATTATTTAACAAATAACGTAAATGAAATTTTAAATAAGAAAGAGAAATTTAGTATTAACTTTGCACTAACAGAAGTCCAGAACCAAGAGATTAATCCCTTAAGAAAAATTTTAGATTTATTTAAATAAGAGAAAATAATGGGTTTTAAATGTGGCATAGTGGGATTACCAAATGTTGGAAAATCAACTTTATTTAATGCACTCACTCAGACTGCAAATGCTGAGGCTAACAATTATCCATTTTGTACTATCGAGCCAAACATAGGGGAGGTTTCAGTTCCTGATGAAAGGCTCTTAAATCTTAGTAAAATATCAAATTCAATAAATACAATACCAACTAAATTGAATTTCGTGGATATAGCGGGATTGGTTGAGGGTGCTTCGAAAGGAGAAGGTCTTGGTAATAAGTTTTTATCAAATATCAGAGATACAGATGCAATAGCGCACGTTGTAAGATGCTTCGAGAATGACAATATTACCCACGTAAATAATAAAATAGATCCCATATCCGACATACAATCCATTGAGACTGAATTACTTCTTGCCGACATACAAAATCTTGAAAATCGAAAAAATGGACTAGAGAGAAAAATAAAGGGTAATGATGATCTCGCAAAATTAACTTACGAGCTTATTGATAAAACTATATTTTTTTTAGATTCCGGAAAACCAGTGAGGGAGTTCAATGTAGATGATAAATATAAAAAAGTTTATGCTGAATTAAATCTTCTGACATCAAAGCCAATCTTCTACATATGTAATGTTGAAGAGTTTGATGCAGCATCTGGAAATGCACTTTCGAAAAAAGTCCAAGATTATGCAATAAAATCAAACACCCCCTGTTTGACTATCTCAGCATCGACGGAATCCGAACTATCAATACTTACTGAGTTGGAGAAGTATGAATATCTAAAAAGTATTGGCCTAAATGAAACGGGGCTCACTAAAGTCATCAAAACAGGCTATTATATACTTGACCTCATAACATACTTTACAAGCGGCCGGAAAGAAACACGGGCATGGACAGTCAAAAGAAATACATTCGCACCAAAAGCGGCTTCCGTCATTCATACTGACTTCGAACGGGGTTTCATAAGAGCTGAAACAATATCATATGACGATTTCTGTAAAAATAATGGTGAGCAAGGGTCGAAGGAAGCTGGTAAAATGAGGTTGGAAGGAAAAGAATATATTGTTCAAGACGGAGATATAATGCACTTTAGGAGTAATAATTAAAGCTCGATTAAAGAGTGAATATTATCAGCATGTTTCGCTAGCTTATCACGACCATTCAGGTCCCTAAGTTCCAGCAAGAATATAATCGCGGATATCTGCCCCCCCAACCTATCAATTAGCTTAATTGCAGCTTCTGTTGTTCCACCTGTTGCCAAAACATCATCCACTAACACAATTTTCTGCCCTCTCTCTATGGAGTCAGTATGCAATTCTATTTGGTCATCGCCATACTCAAGTGAATATTTTTCAGCTATAACATCGTATGGTAGCTTATTCATTTTACGAATTGGGATAATACCTTTTTCAGTCTTATATGCAATGCCTGAACCTAGAATAAACCCCCTTGCATCAATTGCCGCTATTAAATCAACATCTACATCTACTTTTTCACAGCAGAGGTCAATAGCAAGCGAAAAGGCATACTGATCCCTTAATAGAGGTGTTATATCTTGATAAATAATACCCGGTTTAGGATAATCTTTTATCGCTCTAATTTTTTTTTTAAGAAAATTTATATTATTTTTCAATGGACTTACAATTATAGGTTCTAATGCTCAATTCGGGCCCATATTTTTTTCTTTGAATAATACAGCAAGCCGGCAAGAACAAATAGAAATATAGCAACTTTAAAACCCATTTTTTTTCTAATCTCAAGCTTTGGTTCAGCAGCCCACATCATAAATGCGGAGACATCTTCTGCCATCTGTTCGACGCTTGCTATGGTTCCGTCGGCATACTCAACGGAATCTTCATAGAGTGGCTGGACCATCGCTATTTGGTTACCTGGATAATATTCATTATAATTCATACCAGATTGTAACTTAAAATCTTCTGGAGGCTCACTATATCCATTTAAGAGAGCATAAATGTAATCTACACCCTGCTCTTGGTACCCTGTAAACAGGTCAACAAACCACCAAGGAAAACCTCTGAGTGTACTTCTCGCTTTTGCTAATACACTAAAATCTGGTGGATAGACACCACCATTTGATGCACGCGCTTCATTTTGGTTTGCGTATGGCGAAACAAAAATATCACTGGGCTTTCCGGGTCTTTCAAACATTTCGCCATAGTCATCAGGTCCATCAATTATCATGTCCTCAGATGCGATTACCTTCACTTCTTCTACAGTAAAGCCTGGACCGCCCTCCTCTGCTAAATTTCTGTAATATACATAATTCATTGAGTGACAAGAGGAGCATACCTCACGATACACTTGAAAACCACGTTGAAGTTGCGCGTCATCATAGTGTCCAAATATACCTGCGAAGGTCCAATCATGCTTTTGGACTCTTTTTTGTTCCCCAGCGGCAAATGCATTCACTGAAAAAAGAAAGGTAAATATAATTTGAAAAAAAATGAAAGACTTGAAATTATATCCCGATAATTTGAACATTTTATTTCAGCTATGCCTCCGCGGTTTTTTCTTTCATTGTCTTTATTTCTATTTTTTCAAGAACTGCCTTTGTTATGCTCTCGGGGATTGGCTTTGGCTTCTCAACCAACCCTAATATAGGAAGTACTAGAAGAAAATGAATAAAGTAGTATGCTGTACATATTCTTGATGCTACCAAGAATAAACCTTCTGGATTCTGTGATCCAAGGTATCCCAACGCAACGCAATTCACTGCAAATATCCAGTAAAATTGTTTATACAATGGTCTAAAAGTGGCAGACCTCACTTTTGATGTATCAAGCCATGGCAATATGAATAATATTGCTATTGCTGCGCCCATCACTAATACCCCACCAAGTTTAGATGGTATCGCTCTGAGAATTGCATAAAATGGTAATAGGTACCACTCTGGAACAATATGGGCTGGTGTTACTAATGGATCGGCCATTATGTAATTATCCGTATGACCCAATATGTTCGGATTAAAAAATATAAACCAAGCGAATAAGATCAAAAAACATACCAAAGAAAATGCGTCCTTTACAGTGTAATAAGGTGCGAATGGCACTGTATCCTGCTTTTCTTTTACGCTTACCCCAACAGGATTATTATTGCCCGTTACATGAAGCGACCAAATATGTAAAATCACAACACCAAAGATCATGAAGGGCATTAAATAGTGCAGACTAAAAAATCTTTTTAATGTCGCATTATCGACAGCAAATCCTCCCCATAGCCATTCGGTGATTGTTGTACCCACAACTGGTATCACAGAGAACAGATTGGTTATAACTGTTGCACCCCAGAAACTCATTTGTCCCCATGGTAAGACATAGCCCATAAAAGCTGTAATAACCATCAATAGATATATTACAACACCGAGAATCCATAGAATCTCTCTTGGCGCTTTATATGATCCATAATATAACCCTCGGAAAATATGAACATAAACAGCTAAGAAGAACATCGAGGCTCCAACGGCATGTATATATCTTATTAGCCAACCATAATTTACATTCCTCATAATATGCTCAACGGAGGCAAATGCTAGCCCTGCATCGGCGGTGTAGTGCATCGCAAGAACTATCCCTGTAACTATTTGCGTCACTAGACAGAATGTTAAGATACCGCCAAAAGTATACCAATAATTTAAGTTTCTGGGTGTAGGAAATGCATTTATGTTGTCATGAAGCATTCTTGGGAGAGGCAATCTCTGATCAAACCATTTTGAGAAGCCTGATTTTGGAATATATGTAGATTCTTTACTCATTATGTTACTAACCTATTCTTATAACGTTTTGATTTATAAATTCTGCCATTGGTATATCAAGATTTTTTGCTGCTGGGCCTTTTCTTATTCTACCAGCAGTATCATAATGAGAACCATGGCAGGGGCAATACCAGCCCCCATAATCCCCTTTTGAGTCCCCAAGAGACTGACCTTTAGGCACACAACCAAGATGCGTGCAAACCCCAACCATTACTAGCCATTCTCTATTTTCATCGAGTGATCTGTTTTCATCTGTTGCAGATGAGTCAGAGCTCAGATTATAATTTCGAGCATTTTTATCAGGTAAACTGTTGATATCGACGCGTGAGGCATTCTGGATTTCTTCTTCAGTTCTCCTTCGAATAAAAACAGGTTTTCCCCTCCACTTAACTGTTATCGCTTGACCTATCTCGAGTTGACTAATGTCGACTTCAATTTTTGAAAGCGCAAGAGCCGTTGCGTCAGGATTCATTTGATCAACTATTGGCCAAGCAATGCTGGCAGCACCAACTGCTGCGAAGGCCCCTGTAGCTAAAAAAATGAAATCTCTTCTTGACGGTTGCTTTGGATCTTTGTCTGACAATTTGTCCTCTTAATTCCTCTATATATTTATACTGATTTAAAAAAAAATGCTATACATTTATACATGTTATTAATTGATTTTTTGTTGTAAATTACAAAAACTTAAACTCCTTTTTTATATATATAAGAATATTTAATAATTTTTAAACAGATTGGGCAGCAAGATTCATAAAAATAAAATTTCCATAGCACTTTATCAGCCCGATATACCACAAAATACTGGTTCAATTATGCGCCTTGCAGCTTGCTTTGGATTCACACTGCATATAATAGAGCCAGCAGGTTTTTTAATTGATGATAAAAGGTTAAAAAGGGTTGCAATGGATTATGTCGCATATCTTGAATTAGTAAGGCACGAATCCTGGAATAAATTCTACTCTTGGTCAAGAACACAGTCGAAAAGAATTCTATTAGCGACTACAAAAGCAAGTCAATCTTATCTCGATGTGGAATATCAACCGAATGATGTGATAATTTTTGGGAGAGAGAGCTCTGGTGTACCTGACAAAGTTCATGATAAATCAGATGTTAGAATTAGAATCATGATGCAAAACAATATAAGATCATTTAATGTATCTAACTCTTGCGCTATAATTATGAGCGAAGCAATTAGACAAATCTCAGCTTGATGTGATATGAAATATCAAAAAAAAATTCATGAAAAAATCCTAAAAGATACAATACCAATTCGAGGTGAAGCACAAACAATTTTCTCAAATTTACGTGATAATTTTTGTACAACCTTAGAGACATATGAAACAAATTCAGTGAGTGCCAATCAGACATTTCAAATTAATGAATGGGTCAGAAAAGATGGTGGTGGTGGAATTTCAAGTATTTTAAGAGGATCTATTATCGAAAAGGCTGGAGTGCATCTCTCAACGGTCTATGGTGTGTTACCAGCTGGAGCACTCAGCGATCAGAAAAGTGAGGCCATGGATTTTTGGGCGTCAGGAATTTCAGTAATTATTCATCCCAGCAGTCCTTTTATACCATCCGCACACCTGAACCTAAGAATGATCGTAACGGATAAATATTGGTTTGGAGGCGGCGCTGACTTAACGCCCATGCTGAAAATTAAGAGGTCAGAAAAGGACAAAGATACAGTTCTATTTCACAAATATTTAAAAACTGCATGTGAAAGTTCACCCCAATATAACTATAATAAATTTAAAAAAAATTGTGATACCTATTTTCATATTGAGCATAGAAATGAAAATAGGGGTACGGGTGGTATTTTTTTTGATAATTGCCAGTCAAAGGATCCAAATACAGATTTATCTTTTCTAAAAAAAGTTGGCCAAAATTTCATTTGTGCATATAAAGAAATTATAGAGAGTAACATTGATAAAACTTGGACCGAAAGTGAAAAGGATGAACAATTACATTTCAGAGGTAGATATGTAGAATTTAATTTAATGTATGATAAAGGGACATTGTTTGGTCTAAAAACTGGAGGTAACATCGACTCAATTCTCTCATCCCTACCACCTCTAGTCAGGTGGTAATTAGATGCTTAATATCGCAAGGAGTTCAATTTTACCCAGCTGACAGTTACTTAATAGCCATTCTTTCTCAAGCCTCTTTATCATTTCCCCCATGACTTTTCCTGGTTTCACTCCCAAATCCAATATATCCTTTGACTCAACCGGAAAAACAGGGATGGTTTTTTTACCCACAATATTTAATAGTTTTATCAAATCTTTTTTTTGTGTATTTTTTACTCCAAACAACCAAAAAATCACTGCAGCATATCTCGTAAATTCTCGCCCGTATTTGTAAATATACATATCAATATTATCTGCAAATGAAGTTTTACGACTATTTATTAGCTCCAAAAAAATTTTGATGTGCTTAATTTCATTATTTGTAAACCTCAGCATATGCAAAGTTCCAAGAATACTATCTACCGAAATTGAATTGTCTAAAGCAAGAGTAAATTCAAATAGAGGATTTTGAAATAAATCATCAAACTCTTCTTTGATTAATGCAAGCTTAGGTGCATGCTTAAAGTCATTTACCTTTAAATCAAAGAGATCCAAAAACCCCTTCAGTGAAAACCTAGAAATTAACTCAGGTGACTGTATTGAACTAATTAACTTTATAATTTCTTCTTTTATTTTCTCTTTCGATATCCGAAGCAATAATGCTTTTTCTGCACAGCATACCTCTAATTCTGCAGTTCTTATTTTCGTGGTATTTAATTTGGATGAAAATCTGAGATACCTTAATATTCTCAGATGATCTTCTTGGATTCTATCAGAGACATCTCCAATAAATGTTACCTTGCGGTCTAATGTATCTTGATATGCATTTAATGGATCATAAAGCGTACCGTTAAAGGAGAGATACATAGAATTACAATAGAAATCACGCCTCATAGCATCTTTATAGAGGTCGTCTGTAAATCTTACATTAGCTGCTCTCCCAAACGTTTTAACATCTTCCCGAAGAGATGTAACTTCATATTTTTTTTTATCTTTCTCAAAGGAGATACAACCGTAATCTTTTGCAAAATCAATAATACGAAAATTTGAAATATGTTTTAATTTTCTGAGAATTTCATCAGGTTTTGCATCTGTTACAAAATCAAAATCATTTGGGTTTTCATTCAATATTATATCTCTAACCGCCCCACCAGCAATAAGTAAATTAAATCCATTATAATTAAAGATGGTGTTTAGCTGACAAATATCATTATTTAATATATCACCCAAGTCTAGTTTTCTTGTGCTATATTTATTTATCGATAGGATTTTTCCCATAAATATCTTCTAATTCTCATTCACATTTCCGGAAATAATTTTTCCATCTTCAAGGTAGGGAGGGGTATAATTATTATCTCGAGATACTCCAGATAATATAGGGTTTAGATAAAAAATTAGAATTGAAATTGATAAACCTAATATGAGCAACTTATATCCATAAACTTTTGGTATTTTTTTTAGATCATTTACTCTGCCGCTCAAGATATAAAAAAGACCAGTAAATACAAAAGGTATAGATAGAATTAGTAGATGTAATATAATTAACTTTGCCATTATTGAAATAACCTTTC
>PAAM01000014.1 GCA_002699615.1 Rhodobiaceae bacterium
TCAGGATCACTTGAATTCTTATTATTGAATAAATCCCCCGTATAATTACTTTCTTGGCTCGCATCCTGCTGAACCTGAGGTAAGGATTTTAAATTTTTATGAGACTCGTCATGCTCTAGAATAAAGTTTTTCCCTCTTTCTTTAAAAATCTTTTGCACCCCACTGATTGTGTACATCTCAGTGTACAGAAGCTTATGGATTGCTTTTAGTAGCTCTACATCTTCTGGGCGGTACAACCTTCTGCCACCCCCACGCGTCATAGGCTTTATTTGTTTGAATTTCTTTTCCCAAAATCTTAATACGTGCTGAGGAATATTAAGTTCCCCAGAAACTTCACTAATTGTTTTGAATGCTTCTTTTGCTTTTTGGTTCATCATTCTAACTTTTATTAATCTATATTAATTTTATTTTTTAACTGCATGCTAGGTCGAAAGATCACAACATTTCTTTCACTAATAACAGCTTCTATTTTTGTTTTTGGGTTTCTTCCAATTCTTGATTTTTTTCTTTTTATGAGAAAGCTACCAAATGAAGATAGCTTTATATCGTTTCCATTAGAGAGAGAATTAGCTTTTTTTTCCAAAATATTTTGAACAATGTCCAAAGAGTCTTTTCTTGATAAGCCTATTTGCCTATATATTGCTTCGCATATTCCCAATCTTGTTAATGTTTTGTCAGTCATTTTTCACCCAANTAATATTTTTATGCTAGATATAGCTCGCAGTCAACAATGAGAATCATTTTTTTAATATCTAAGTAGGATTGCGCCCCAAGTAAACCCTGCCCCAAATGCCTCGAGTAACAACATATCCCCCCTCTTTATTTTATGCTCTTTTATGGCCGTGGCCATAGCGACCGGTATGGATGCAGATGATGTATTTGCATGCCTATCNACAGTAACAATTATCTTTTCTTCNTTTAACTTCAGTTTTTTTGCTGTTGTCTGAAGTATTCTTAGGTTTGCCTGATGTGGTACAAACCAATCTATAGCATCAATGTTAATTCCCAACGAGTCTAATAAATCTTTAACAATTACAGTTTGCTTTTCGACTGCATGTTTATAAACTTCTTTCCCGTCCATATTTATAAAACAATCCGAACTTGTCTTCATAGATGGGCCTCCGTCACAATACAATTTACTTCGGTATTGGCCATCAGATCTGATTATGGACTCAATTATACCAGTATTAATGACATCTTTTTCTTGGCCTTCTAGTATAAAAGCGCCAGCAGCATCTCCAAAAAGCACACAAGTTGACCTATCTTTCCAGTCCAGTATTCTTGAATAGACTTCCGAGCCAACAACAAGTATTTTTTTATATTTACCGCTTTTAATTAGATTATCAGCCATAGACAATGCATAGATAAACCCACTGCACACCGCATGAATATCAAATGCAGCACCAGATCGAATATTTAATAGATCCTGTAACTTGACGGCCGTTGAAGGAAAAACCTGATCAGGTGTGGATGTGGCCAGTATAATAAGGTCTATTTCTTGAGCNCTGATATTTGCATCTTGGATTGCATCAAGCGCTGCCTGATAGGCTAAGTCGGATGTCATTTGATCTTCTGCGGCAATATGCCGTTGCTTTATTCCCGTTCTTTCATAAATCCATTCATGGCTCGTCTCAACAAACTCCGAAATATCATTATTTGTCAAAATCTTATTCGGCAAATACATGCCAACACCTCTAATAACTGTGTTAATCAATATTCACTTCCTTTTCGGTTAATTCAATATTACTTTTTATCTTATCTAAAAGCGCAGCTTTGTGCATATCAATACCCAAATCAACTGCTGAAGAAAAACCAATTGGATCTGTTTTTCCATGGCTTTTTATCACAATTCCATTTAAGCCAAGAAAAACCCCGCCATTTAGCCTACTTGGATTCATTTTTTCTCTTAGAGATCTGAAGGCATTTGCTGCAAATAAATAGCCAACTTTAGCCATTATTGACCTATCGATTGAATCCTTAAAATACTTAGAAATTTGACTCGCTGTGCCTTCAGCTGTTTTTAATGCAACGTTTCCTGTGAAGCCATCGGTAACTACAACATCTGAAAAACCTCTACCAATCTGATTCCCCTCAATAAAGCCTTTATATTTAAAGAAACGCTCTGTTGATTTTAATATTTCATGGGATGCCTTAATCTCATCTAAGCCCTTGATTTCTTCTTCTCCAATATTTAATAGTGATAGGGTTGGCCGCTCAACATCCAGTATAATTTGGGCCATTGAAGCTCCTAAAATTGAAAAATCTATCAGCTGTTTTTTATTAAAACCTATAGTGGCACCAATATCTAAAACGATAGTTTCTCCGTTAATGGTTGGCCATATCGCTGCAATTGCTGGTCTTTGTATTTTTGAAATGGTCTTCAGGATGAGGGTCGACATGGCCATAAGCGCCCCTGTATTACCAGCAGAAANCATAAAGTCTGCGTCACCCCTCTTGAGATGCTCAATAGCAATCCAAATGCTTGATTTTCCGCGACCATTTTTTATAGCANTTGATGGTTTCTCGTCCATTTTAACATAAGTATCACAATGAATAATATCCGACGCATTTTCAACAGCTCTATATTGAGAGATTCTTGATTTTATAGTTTTTTCATCACCAAAAAGTTGAAATTTAATATTTGGATATTTTTTTAGAGTAAGCAATAACCCCGGCANAACGAAAGNGGCATCATCGTCGCCACCCATGCAATCNACAGCTATGTTAACTTGATTAGACATAATTAATCATAAATGAATTAATGAATATACACCAGCATTTACAATTATTTACTTAAAATAAAATTAATTATAATTGTTTATTTATTTGATGAACTGAACTTCAAGTTTCTGTATATCATTTAAGTTTGCATTGATAAGTAACTCTTCAAACATAATTGTATACTGAGATAATTTATCTGCGTTATTTTTGAATGAAATATCCGAAGAAAATGCATTTCGTATAAAATAGTCACTGAGTAAATTTCTCTTTCTATTAATGTCGCTTATATCCAATATTTGCTCTAGAGATGAAGACCTCCCATAAAATACCATTCCAACTTTTTTCATTTTTTTTGGGATGGATAAATCNCCAACACCTTCCTCCCTAAATGAGAGATCGATTGACGAGAACATCAGATCCACAATGGATTGAGATAGTGGCTCGAGGCTATCCCTTTTTAGCTTACGTATCAGTATAATGAGATGTAATAATAGTATTTCAAATCTTCCGTCTGTCGTATCTGGTACTTCACATTCTGAGTAAAAACTTTTATCTCGCGAGATATCAACAATTTGGTAGTACAGATCAAAATGTATATCTTTATTTTTTTTAAAAAAAATCATTTATTAAATTCTTACATAATCTATATNTTAATTAATAACAACTTTTATTTTTTTTTAAAGCGCAAGATATGAAAAAAATATCACTTATACTACTTTTGATGAGCNTGGCCTCGTGCTCAGCAAATATTGAAAAAAGGGGGTATATCTTTAATGATAGGTCACAAGAAGTGCTAAATGAGGGGATGCAAAAGATAGATGTGCTCTCAGTAATGGGGTCCCCATCTACAACATCTTCAAGTAATGGTGATAAATTTTATTATATTTCTAATAAATTTTATAAATATGCTTTTTTTACCCCGCGAGAAATTGAGAGGACCATTGTTGTTATTGGATTTGATAAAAACGAGATAATTACGTCCATTGAGGAATACGCGTTGAGGGATGGTAAGGTTATTGACTATAAATCTGAAAAAACTATACCGGGTGGTACCGAGGCTACAATCCTTCAGGATTTGCTTGACTCCACGGGCAGATATACAAGTTCAGAGGCAATCGCTGGCTCTATTTTTTAAACTACAATTTTGTTTAATGCGCTAGTATAGCTAAAAGCAGCAAAGCAACTATGTTGGTAATTTTGATCATAGGATTAATCGCAGGCCCTGCGGTATCTTTGTAGGGATCACCAACAGTATCCCCAGTTATAGACGCTTTATGTGC
Source organism: Rhodobiaceae bacterium (assembly GCA_002699615.1). Classification (GTDB taxonomy): domain Bacteria; phylum Pseudomonadota; class Alphaproteobacteria; order Rhizobiales; family TMED25; genus TMED25. Next base: position 4,002 of record PAAM01000014.1, read on the forward strand.
CTCAGATCCCTTACCTCCAAATTGCCCGTCTTCAATTAGTTTCTTTGCGTTATCCCATGCACCACCACCTGCTGTCATCGAAATGGCCAAGAAAAGGCCGGTTATGATTGTACCGAGTAGCATTGCCCCAAGCGCTGAAAAAGCAGATGACTTACCATCGATCATATTAATGACAAAAAAACATAAAACAGGCGCTAATACTGGTAACATCGATGGAATTATCATTTCTTTGATTGCAGACTTAGTCAGCATATCTACAGCCCTTGCGTAATCGGGCTTTGATGTGCCCTTTAAAATTCCTTTATCTTCTTTGAATTGTCGTCGTACTTCTTCAACAACTGAAGCGGCCGCACGTCCAACTGCGGTCATACCCATTGCGCCAAATAGATATGGCATTAGCCCCCCTAAAAGTAATCCAACCACTACATACGGATTGGATAACCCAAAATCTAGATTTATCCCTTCAAAGTAAGAGTACTTGTCAGAGTTAGCAGCAAAATAACTTAAATCTTCGGTGTAGGCCGCAAACAAAACAAGAGCCCCTAAGCCAGCAGAGCCAATTGCATAGCCCTTAGTAACGGCTTTAGTTGTATTTCCCACAGCATCAAGCGCATCTGTTGTATTCCTTACCTCCTCTGGAAGATCTGCCATTTCAGCAATCCCACCCGCATTATCCGTCACCGGACCGAAGGCATCAAGCGCTACAACGACACCCGCAAGGGCAAGCATTGTGGTGACAGCAATTGCGATGCCGAAAAGACCAGCTAAGCTATGTGTAACTATTATTCCAGCAATAATCACTATGGAAGGTAATGCTGTTGCCTCGAGGGACATTGCCAAGCCTTGTATTACATTGGTTCCATGCCCTGTAACAGAGGCTGCGGCGACTGATCTTACAGGGCGATAATTGGTGCCTGTGTAATACTCAGTTATAACAATTATTAACGTTGTCACTGCAAGCCCTGAAACTCCACACAAAAACATATCCATACCTGAGAACTTAATAAACGATGTCTCGATGATAGTTTCCATACCAATTAAACTATTTGTGAGAGGCCATAACAAAACTAATGACAAAGCACCTGTGACAAAAAAGCCTTTGTATAAGGCACCCATTATTGACTTATTTTTTCCGAGCTTGACAAAAAATGTACCTACAATGGATGTTAAAATACACGTTGCACCTATTGCAAGTGGATATAGCATTATTTGTTCAAAGTATATTGAACTTGAGAAATAAATCGAGGCCAGGACCATAGTTGCAACAATAGTCACTGCATAGGTCTCGAAGAGATCTGCGGCCATGCCCGCACAGTCACCAACATTATCACCAACATTATCTGCAATCGTAGCAGGATTTCTTGGGTCATCCTCTGGGATTCCCGCTTCTACCTTACCTACTAAATCACCTCCAACATCAGCACCTTTTGTAAAGATTCCGCCACCAAGTCTTGCAAAAATTGAGATTAAAGAGGCGCCAAAGCCAAGGGCAACCAGTGCATCAATTATCACCCTGCTATCATAGGAATGATTGAGCGTGTTTGTTAATATATAAAAATATACGCTCACGGCAAGTAATGCGAGTGCTGCAACTAGCATACCCGTTACAGAACCTGCTTTAAATGCGATAGTAAGACCTTTTGAAAGATCCTCCGAAGCAGCCTGTGCTGTACGTACATTGGCCCTAACTGATATCAGCATTCCTACAAAACCTGCTATACCCGACAGAATAGCACCAATCGCGAAACCAATTGCTACAATGGGATCCAATAAGTATGCGACTAATACAAATATAATAACGCCAACAACAGATATGGTCGCATATTGTCTTTTTAAGTATGCCCCCGCGCCTTCTTGTATCGCACTTGCAATTTCGCGCATTCTTTCGTTACCTGGATCAGCGTCCATTACTGACTTACTTGCCCATACGCCATATACGACACCAAGTAGTCCACAAAAGATAATTGCCATGATTAATGTAGTCATTGTTTCCTCAATAAATTATTTCCCAAAAAAGATATTGTAACTAAAAATTATTTCTTAATTAAAGTAGTTTTTGATTAATGGCAAGGAATTAAGCCATAATATGGTTTTTTAGCTATTTAAAATGTTTAAAAGTATAATTACTTGATTTTATTTCTTCATGTTTATGATCAAAAAGCCGAGGATTTTTCGACAAGCCCCCTACATCACCAATTTTTGTAATTCTTAACTTTATTTTCTTTGCATAATCAAGAAGCTTATTTTCAAAACTCGATGGAGATGTGAAAATTACCTCAAAATCATCACCCCCATAAAGTGCAATATCGAAATCACCATTTTTGCTAAGAAATTTTTTTGCACTTACCGAGTATGGAATAGACCTTTTATCAATAAAGAAGCTTCTACCCGAAGCCTCTGCTAAAATCAGAAGGTCATTAAACAAACCATCCGTTGTATCCATTGAAGAGCTAGCAAACTTTTTTATTAATTTTATTGTTTTGAGTCTTGGGTTTGGTAAGTGATATTTCCTAATTAAGTTTTTTATATCAGGTTGACTCAAGCCAAAATTATCATTTTTATTTTTAATTAAGTGAAGGCCGATTGCACTACTTCCAATCGACCCAGTTGCGTATATATTATCTCCATCACTTGCACCATTTCTTGCAATGATACCATCATTTGTTGTGCTGATCATATTAATGGTTATGAACAACCCTTTGGGAGCTGAAACCGTATCTCCGCCAAATAAACTGATATTATATTTCTTTTGATCCTCAGCTAGACCTTTTGAAAATAATTGAATCCATCTCTCATCAATTGTATTATCCATAGCAATAGACATGAAATATCCATACGGTGTTACACCTTTGGAGATCAAATCTGATAAATTGACTCTCAATGATTTCTTGGCAATAAAAGTTGGATCATCGCTCTTGAAGAAGTGCGTGCCCATTACCAAGCTGTCTTGATTTGCGATAATGTTTTTTTTATCTTCAACATTAATACATGCGACATCATCTTTAAGATGCAGTGAGTATCTATTTGAAGCCAGAGGCTTGAAATATTTTTTTATGATAAGCTTTTCATCCATCAGACTCCCTCTCGACTATCGCGATCTTATCCAAAATTGCATTGATAAATTCAGGCTCCCTCTGGGAATAAAATGAGTGAGTAATATCTATATATTCATTTATTATAACTTTTGATGGTGTATTTAATTTATATGATATTTCGTAAACTGCCGCTCTTAATATAGCCTTAAGTATCTTATCCAGCCTATTGAATTTCCAGTCACTGCTGAGATTATTTTCAATTATACTATCTATTTGGCTCTGATTATCGATAACTCCATTTATTATTTCTGTTAATAATTTCTTGCTTATATGACTAATGAGATGGTCGAAACTGTTATCAAATATTAATCTGTCTTCAAGAGAGTTAATTATGTCCCGTACGTCAGTTCCAGCCATCTCCATCTGATATAAGGCTTGAACAACAACTAGCCGAGTTAAACTTTTAGACTTTTTAGACATTTTATATGCCAATATTCATGAGACCGATAAGCGCCTTGACTGCGTGTTGCCCTCTCTCTTTAGATCTTGCAATTGCTTGGTCATAATTATCTACGGTAAGTACAGCATTTGTAATCGGAGTATTGTATTTGAAGGATAGCTCCATAATACCTCGGGCAGAATTATCAGCTACAATATCATAATGACTTGTTTCGCCGCGAATGATGCAGCCAACGGCAATTATACCGTCATAATTCGTTTTTTTGAGTACGAGATTTATTGCCTGAGGTATCTCCAATGCACCGGCAACAATAATGTAATCTGGTTTTAAATTTAATTCTTTGAATTCATCATTTAATGATGATTTAATTCCATCAATCAAATTAGTTGAAACTTCATCATAATAATACGCATCAACAATCAGTATTTTTTTTTGTGTCATTTTTTTCAAAATTCGCTTCTCTAATTCTTATTATTCAGCACGTATCTTGAGAGTATATCAACTTCGATATTTACTCTATCACCTTTGCTATTATGTTTCCATGTAGTATGAGCTAATGTGTAAGGTATTAAATTTACATCAAATTTATCGTTATCCACATTGTTTACTGTTAAGGATGTCCCATCCAATGCGACTGAGCCCTTTGGCGCTATAAATTTAACAAGATTTGGTTCGATTTTGAAGGTAAATCTAGTTGACTCCCCGTCTTGCTCAATTTTTGTAATTTCCGCAACTCCATCAACGTGACCCTGAACAATGTGACCATCCATCTCGTCACCCAAAGCAAGACTTTTTTCAAGATTTATTCGGTTCCCCTCTTCATAATTGGATAATGTCGTCTTGGATAATGTTTCATTTGAGGCGAATACATTAAATAAATACCCTTTCTCATAATTTTTAAAGCTAACCACAGTTAGGCATATACCGGCGCACGAAATTGACATGCCCTCTTTCAAAGACGTAATATTCTCGGTATAAATAGTCATCTCAATTTCTTTTTTTGTTTTTTTGAGGCTTTTTATAATACCAACATCAATAACTATCCCAGTAAACATACGAGTCCTATCTGATTTTCTTGTAATGAAGCATAGTAGAGTCAAAAATAAACTTTTCATAGTTTTTTTCATACTCACTATTCTCATTATTCAAAAGCTGATTTATTTGTGCAACTTCTAAACCTGCTTTTCCGAGATTTTCGTGACTTTTAAATACAATTATATTGTCGGGAAGGACATTATCTATTAGGCTTCCAAAAAGTATTGCACCCGGTTCAATCAATAGATTATTTATACCAATTTTTGCAATATTCTCAAAAGCATCAAGAAGGTCAAGCCGACCTGTATTTAAATCTTTTTTTACCTTTAATACACCAACTCCATGATTATCTAGCGCATTCAATATTGACTCTTTCACATCGCTACCAGTTATTAGAGTCAGTGTATTATCATGATTCTCGATATACAAATTTGAGTCTTCCATAATTTCCCCACACGATGACAGTAAAAATTTATGCAGTTTTTTGTTGTATCCCTCCAAACGCACAGTAAGCCTTGGGTTGTCTTTTTTGTATGTACCACTACCTATCAGCAACCCATCATGCTTTGCCCTAATTAGATGTATATATTTATCCACAGACTCACTCGTGATTTTTACCCTTTTATCATCTTTTCTGCATATGTAGTTGTCATTTGTAACCGCTAATTTCACCGTGATCTTTGGCATATTCTTTGTAACTCTATAGATAAAACCAAGGTTTTGCTCTTTTGCTTCGCTTTCACAGCAGCCCAAAATGACCTCAATACCATTTTTTGTTAATTCATCTATTCCTTTCCCTGAAACAAGGGGGTTTGGGTCCACCATTGCGATTACAACACGTTTTATTTTATTTTTAATTATTTCCTGCGTACAAGGCTTGCTTTTGCCCATATGGCAACATGGTTCCAATGTAACATACATAGTTGCCCCATCTAAATTTTCATGCGCAGAATTCATTGCCATGATTTCTGCATGCGGAACCCCGCCCCTATTTGTATATCCTGTTCCGATAATTATTGGATTATTATTTGTGCTCTTATCGTTTGAAATAATTACACAGCCAACTGCTGGATTTGGCCATGATTCTCCTTGACCAATTTTTGCAATTTGAAGGGCATATTGCATATACCTTATGTCATCCTGATTAAAATTCATATTTTTCAGACTATATGAGATCACTTGCTAGTATCTGATATTTCCTCAAGAAACTCTTCGAAGTCCTTAGCCTCACGAAAATCTTTATAAACAGATGCGAATCTGACATAAGATACATCATCAATTTGCCGCAGTCCTTCCATTATGAGAGTTCCAATCAATTCACTACTCACGATTGTATCGCCGCGATTTTCAAGCTGACGCACTATACCCGAAACCATTTGTTCTAATTTATCAATATCAACGGGTCTTTTCCTTGTTGCAACTTGAACCGAACGCATCAATTTATCCCTATCAAAAACAACTTTTTGACCGGTTCTTTTCAAAACGTAAAGTTCACGAAGCTGGACACGCTCAAAGGTGGTAAACCTTCCGCCACAACCGGGACAAACTCTTCGTCGTCTGATTGTAGAGTTGTCTTCTGAAGGCCTTGAATCCCTTACTTGAGTTTCTTTATTTGAGCAATATGGACATCTCATATTAAAAAATAATTATAGTGACGGATAAATTGGAAACTCTTCACACAATTTTTCAACCTTTTTGAGTACCTCTCTCTCAGTCAAACTATTATCCTCTTTATTTTTTGACAAGCCTTCTAAAACATCCCCAATTAGACTTCCAACTATCTCGAATTCTTCTTCTTTAAAGCCACGAGACGTCGCAGCTGGGGTCCCCAGTCGAATGCCAGATGTAATGAATGGAGATTCAGGGTCAAAAGGTATACCATTTTTGTTACACGTAATCCCCGCGTTCTCCAGTGACTTTTCCGCAAGCTTACCAGTTAAGCCCTTCGGCCTTAAGTCTATCAATGATAAATGTGTTTCGGTACCACCGGAGACTATATCAAAACCCCTTGACCTAACAGCCTCGGCCAATGCCACCGAATTCTTGACAACCTGGTCTGCGTATTCCTTAAAGTCATTCGTTAGAGCTTCTTTAAATGCTACAGCCTTTGCAGCGATAACATGGCACATCGGTCCACCTTGAAGTCCAGGAAATATTGCTGAATTAAGTTTTTTCCCAATTTCTTCATTATTTGACAATATCAGACCACCCCTTGGTCCTCTCAAGACCTTATGCGTTGTGCTCGTTACAATGTCTGCGTAAGGGAATGGACTCGGGTAAGCTAGACCTGCAACAAGACCCGAAAAGTGAGCCATATCTACAAGAAGGTAGGCACCAACTTCATCGCATATCTCTCTGAATTTACTAAAATCAATTATTCGTGGATAAGCCGATCCTCCCGCTATAATTATCTTTGGTTTCTTTTCACGAGCAAGTTTTCGGATTTCATCAAAATCAATGAGCGCATCATCTTTTCTAACACCATAATGGATAGCTTCAAACCACTTACCAGATAAATTGGGTGCAGCGCCATGCGTTAGATGTCCACCCGCTGCAAGTGACATACCCAAAAAAGTATCGCCAGGTTTCAACAAAGCAAGCATTACAGCTTGGTTTGCTTGTGATCCTGAATGAGGCTGAACATTCGCATAGGAACAATTAAATAATTCTTTAGCTCTGTCAATCGCAAGCTGCTCTGTTTCATCTACGAACATGCATCCACCGTAATATCTCTTTTGGGGATATCCTTCTGCGTATTTATTTGTCAGAATGGAGCCTTGCGCCTCGAGAACAGCTCGAGAAACAATATTCTCAGATGCAATTAACTCAATACCATATTTTTGCCGCTTTATTTCCCTATTTATAGATTCAGATACTTCAGGATCCACATCAGAAATTGATGCATTAAAAAAATCCTTTCTTATTTTATCTTCACCATCTCTGCTGATCGTTTCCGATACTTCAGGGTCAATTTCCGTTATTGATGTATTTAAAAAGTCATTCTTCATTTTATCTCCATTTTAAAAATTTACTCTCTATGCGGCACGAGCAATATTCATTTCTTTCCATATTTTATCTAGCGAGTCAACTAAATGATTAATATCTGATAGTGTATGAAGAGGGCTGACAGTTATTCGAAGCCTCTCGGTGCCTTTTGGCACGGTAGGATAGTTAATTGGTTGCACGTATATGTTGAAGTCATTTAGTAATTGATCTGTAACTTTCTTTGTTAAAACTGGGTCACCAACCATAATTGGAATTATATGGCTATTGCTTCTAATCACGGGTAGTTGTCTTTGTATCAGCTTTTCTTTTATAATAGAAACACTTTGGTGCATTCTGTCTCTTTCAAGAGAAGAACCCTTGAGATGTGTTATACTTGTTCTAGCGCCAGCCGCTATAGAGGGAGGAATGGATGTCGTGAAAATAAATCCTGGTGCATAGGATCTTATCGCGTCGATCATGACTTTATCGCCTGCAATATATCCACCCATCAAACCGAATGCCTTTGCCAGCGTTCCTTCGATAATATCAATTCTATTCATTTGCTTCACCTGTTCGGCGACGCCTGCTCCAGTTTCGCCATACATCCCAACTGCGTGAACCTCATCTATGTAAGTTAAGGCATTATATTTATCAGCAAGATCACATATTTGCTCTATTTTTGCGATATTACCATCCATCGAATATACAGACTCGAAAACAATAATCTTATTTTTTTCCGGTCCTAGAGTTCGAAGTTTTTCTTCCAAATCTACCATGTCGTTATGTTTGAAGATCATTTTTGCGCTACCCCCATGACGGATCCCTTCTATCATAGATGCATGATTATTCTCATCTGATAACATAACTAAATCCGGAATTATTTTTGAGAGAGTTGATAACGTCGCATCGTTAGCAACGTATCCGGATGTGAATAAGAGTGCTGCCTGCTTTTGGTGCAAAGCCGCTATCTCGCTTTCTAGCATTACATGTTGTTTTGTTGTTCCTGATATATTTCTTGTCCCACCCGAGCCTGCGCCAACTGAGTCCAAGGTTTCTTTTATAGAAGTCAAGATCGTATCATTTTGTCCCATTCCAAGGTAGTCATTCGAGCACCAGACGGTAATTTGTTGTTCGGTACCATCATCGCGGTAAAGGGTGGCGTGCGGATAATTTCCGCATGACCTTGTGATGTTGGCGAATGTTCTGTAACGACCTTCGCTAACAATACTATTTATGGCCTCATCCATGTATCGATTATATTTAATTTTCATGTTTCCTACCTTAAACTATACATAATATTTTATCTAATAGATTACAATTATTTTATAGGTTTGATGTTGTTCAATTTATCAGATTCTTTTTTTATTTACAGATCAAATTAATTACCAAACTTCTAATTGTTATTGGTTCATATTTTTTACTGGGTCCTTACCGTATATATCCTCTCTGAAGTGCACTTGACCATCATCAACCCAAGCCGTCAAATACCCTAATTTAATTGGTATTTGCTCTTTCATCTGAACAGTTTTTGTCTTTGCAACATTGAGAATATTTTCTAATTTCTTCCTCTCCCAACTATCATTTGAGGATAGCAGCCATTGTATAAGATCATCTATATTTTGAACCCGAACACAACCCGAGCTAAAGAATCTTTGCCCGTCGCTGTATAATGATTTATTTGGTGTGTCGTGTAAGAAAACTGCGTGCTTATTTGCAAAGTTAATTTTAGCAACCCCAAGTGAGTTTGCATACCCAGGATTTTGTCTAAATTTAAAAAGGGTTGGTTCATCAGAATACCAATCAATATAATCAGGATTAACTGTATCTTTGTAGTAATAGTCTTGGTAGATATAAATATTATTTTTTTCAAGATAATCACTATCAATTTGCATAGCCTTAGATATATCCTGCCTTACAATACTCTCAGGTATATGCCAATATGGAAAAAAATTTATCTCATATATATTGCTGGATAAAATTGGTGTAGGCCTCTCATCTCTTCCAACAACCACCTTTGTTTGAAATTCAATTTTACCATCATTTACAGCAAGCAGATAGTTACCTGGTATATTTACAAATATATATTTTGAACCCAGGCCTGACATGTAGTTCAAAATTCTAGTTTTATTAGCACCCAAAATTCTTAATTTATTTTCAATCGGCAGATTTAGTGCATTTTTCGTCATCTCATCTAATACCCCGGTCGGTGTAATACCATGCCTAAATTGAAATTTTTTTAGACCGTCTTCAACAAAAATATCAAAAATGTCGTTAATACCCCTATTCTCAGGCATATCATTTGTCATCATCAGCCTATTTCTCAAAATTATAATTTCTGATGATACGTCACCAATACCAAGCTCTCCATCAATTTTGATCTCCTGCCAGCCGCCTGATTTCAGTATCTTTTGATATTGATCAATTACATCTGTGAATTCAAGATAGGATTGATATGTTAAGATGGCCTCATTAGAAATTACAGGTAATACAAACTGCTCTTCATTTAAGATTATACCGCTCGGTAGGGACTCAAAAACTAAATCCTCGGCATAAAAAAGATCACTTCTTTCTAATTTATTGATTTCATCGTAAATATTGGCGTACAGACTTGTAGAGTCGAGATATATACAAAAAAATAATGAATAAAAAATTGGGCTAATTATCAGCTTCAGTTGTTTTAGGGCTTTTTTCATTCTTCAAATTTTACTATATTTTTGAAACCTAATATTTTATATTATTTATTATTATATATGATTCATAAATATCACGTTAAAATCTTAAAATGATTAGAAATAATATGCCCGGATACCCATTAAATAGAATGAGGAGAAACAGACAATCAAACTGGTCAAGAAGGCTAGTTTGTGAAAATCACCTATCGAGAAGTGATCTGATACTCCCAGTATTTGTCATGGAAGGTAAAAATCAGGTTGAACCTATAGAGTCTCTTCCCAATGTCAACAGATACACAATCGACCGTATTGTCGATATAGCAATAGAATGTGAAGATAATGGTATACCGCTGATTGCTATCTTTCCAGTTATCGATGGTAGTCTTAAGTCTGATAATGCAGAGGAAGCATACAGGTCAAATAACCTAGTTTGCAGAACGGTCACTGCAATAAAGAATAAAGCACCCAATATTGGTATAATGACAGATGTAGCGCTTGACCCATATACAATTCATGGTCATGACGGGATTATGAAAAATGATTTAATAGCAAATGATACAACGATTGAAATCTTAATTAAGCAAGCCATAAATCAATGTGAAGCTGGTGCAGATATAATTGCGCCATCAGATATGATGGATGGCAGAGTACTAAAAATAAGAGAGGCTCTGGAGGCAAATAACTATCAGGACACAATAATTATGTCCTATTCAGCAAAATATGCCTCAAGCTATTATGGACCATTTAGAGATGCAATCAAATCGAATAAAAATTTAACCGGAGATAAAAAAACCTACCAAATGGATGTAGCAAATAGTGACGAGGCTCTCAGGGAAGCTGAGCTCGATATTGCTGAAGGTGCGGATATGGTTATGGTCAAGCCTGGATTACCATATCTAGATATCATTCATAAAATTAAAAGCAACCTCAAAGTTCCAACCTATGCATACCAAGTATCTGGTGAATATGCATCGCTCATGGCAGCATCAATGAATGGATGGATAGAATATGATAATATAATAATGGAAACTTTAATGTGCTTTAAAAGGGCTGGTGCTGATGGTATATTAACATATGCAGCTCTCGATGTTGCAAAAAAGATTTCAGGATGACCAAATGAATATTAATAATCTAATCAGTGACTATGTTGAGATTTTCATGCTGGGTGGTTTTTCTGTAATCTTATCAGTTGTCCTTTATTTATTTGTCATATGGGCAAAAAATAGAATTATCAAGCATGTTAAAGATAAAAAAAATTTTTTGGTAGTTTTCAATATTACGCTTGATAGACTTTATAATATTGCGGTCTTCTTGATAATATTTCTATTTATTCTAAAAAATCTATTTCATAACTACCCATTCATAAGTGCTGTTAACACACTTCTCTATATAACTTTTTTCATTCAATTTGCATATATTGTAGATGGTGTATTAGTTCATTTTATATCAAAGAGTAATAAATTAAAAACGTCATCAAAGAAGAGTGCTGTTAAAAACGCAGTCTCACTCATTAAATTTTTTACAAGATCAGCAATTTGGTCAATCGCCCTATTATTGTGCATTGAAAATATCGGGATTGATATAACAGCATTAGTTGCAGGACTTGGAATTGGCGGTATAGCAATCGCACTGGCAGCTCAAAATATTCTTGGTGATTTATTTGCGTCACTTGCGATAGTTCTGGATAAACCTTTTGAGATCGATGATTACATCGTGGTGGGCGATATGTCGGGTACCGTCGAACAAATTGGAATAAAAACAACTCGAATTAGAGCATTGTCAGGTGAAGAGCTTGTATGCTCAAATGCTGATCTATTGGGTAGCAGGGTTCGAAATTATAGAAGAATGAGGGAAAGAAGAGCGCTCATAAATATTGGTGTGGTATATCAAACATCCTATAAATCTCTGACAAAAATTCCAAATTTTATTGAAGAAATAATAAAGAATACTGAAAACGCTCGCTTTGAAAGAGCAAACTTTAAGAGCCTTGGGGACTCATCTCTTCTATTTGAAGTTGTTTTTTATGTATCTGTGCCTGGTAATAATTATATAGAGTATATGAATATCATACAGGATATTAATTATGCAATTTTCAAAAAATTTGAAGATGAAAAAATTGACTTTGCATATCCAACCCAGACCTTACACATAGCAAAAGAGTGAGTTAAGACTTCCGATTACTTATAAACCTCAAGAGCGGAATATTCGAAACATTTCTGAGTTTTACTTTTTTTCCAATTCGACCTCTTGCACCTAAGTAATCAATCGCATTGGCTTTTATTACTGATCTGTTGGTATTTTTATTTACCAAATTAATCTGCTCATCCAAGTTAATCGAGGTAAGATCGATAACTTTACCATTTTTTAGATTTTGGAAAATTACTCCAGATCCTCGACTCAATCTTTTTATATCTCTGTGGTCAAACACGAGGAGATTTCCTAAATCATTTATTATGGCGATATGGCTACCTATAATTTTTCTTACGACGCCCAAAGAGGCTCCATGTGGAAGATTTATTAACACTCTACCATTACGTGTTGATGTGAGCATTTCTTTTTGCTTTGTTATTATTCCTTTACCTGCTTTTGATATCAAAATAAAATCGCTTTCATCTAATGAATATTCACTTATGTATAATATGAACTCATCCTGATGGAGATTTAGATATTTTTTTATTGGTTCGAAGTCATTACTTATTGCCAATTTATTTGCATAAATGGAATAAACTTTTCCAATATTTGTAAATAACAGCAGCTTCTTTTCTGTTGTAATTTGACCAAAATACATCAGCTTATCTCTATCTTTGAGCTTAACACCCGCCTCATCTATTTCATGGCCTTCAATCGCCTTTATCCAACCCTTTTCAGTAAGAAATATTGTAAGGGCAAGCTCCTCCTTAAAATTTTGATATTCGACATCCACAGGTTCTTCAATTTCAGTTAATCTATTAGAAAGACTAGATAAATCGTTATCGTCCATAAACAGGCTTAAAAGCCTATCAATTTCTTCTATCATTTTTAATTTTTGAGTCGCGGGGGAAGCCAATAAATCCTTTATCTCTTTTCTTTGCTTTTTGAATTTTTTTAAGTCGCTTTTGAGTTTGATTTCTTCCAGCTTTCTGAGAGACCTCAGTTTCATTTCCAAAACAGACTCGGCTTGTGTATCTGATATATCAAATTCTTCAATCAAGTCCCGCTTTGGTGATTCACTATTTCTGATAATGGATATTACTCTGTCAATATTTACATATACAATCAGGTAGCCCTCGAGATTATGGATCTTTTTCTCAGCTCTTTCCAAATAAAACTCATTACTCTTGATTAAAATTTGTTGTCTATGATCTAGCCATTGAACCAGAATTTCCCGCAAGCTCAAGACTTTCGGTATTCTCCCATCCCCACCCTGGAGAACATTCATATTAATAGACAAATTTATTTCAAGGTCAGTATGCTTATAAAGGTTTGCCATAATTTGTTGGGACGGAATATTTGAGTTTTTTGGTTTAATTATAATACATACAGTTTCATCAGACTCATCTCGAACATCTGAAATATTTTTTACGGTTTTGGAAATGACACAATCAGCTAATTTCTCAATTAATTTTGATTTTTGAATTCCAAATGGTATTTCTGTAATTTTTATTGCATAGCTGTTATTAACTTTTACCTCTTGCCATTTACATCTAATCTTGAGGGAGCCCCTACCTTTCTGATAAATTTCGTGAATTTCCTCTTTGGTTGAAACTATAAGGCCACCCGTTGGTAGATCTGGACCTTTGAAATTCTTCATAAGAGCAGTACTTTCTATCTCCTCATTATCAATGAGTAATTTTGCCATTTCTAGTATTTCAATTATATTATGCGGTGGTATGCTTGTGGCCATGCCAACAGCGATACCACTTGAGCCATTCGCAAGCAAATTTGGGAAGTGAGATGGGAAGACCGTAGGCTCATACTCTGTTTCATCATAGTTTCTTATAAACTTTGTGGTGCCATCATTAATCTTATCCATAATTAACTCGGAAATTTTTGTTAATCTAGACTCCGTATATCTCATCGCTGCGGCATTATCTCCATCTATATTGCCAAAATTTCCTTGACCTTGGATTAGGGGGTATCTGTGTGAAAAATCTTGCGCAAGCTTAACAAGAGAGTCATAAACAGCTTGCTCTCCATGTGGGTGATACTTACCTATCACATCACCTACCACTCTTGCACATTTTTTGAATGACTCCTCGGAGCCAAGCTTGAGTTCAGACATAGCATATAGAAGTCTTCTATGTACAGGCTTGAGGCCATCCCTAACATCGGGAAGTGCTCTATCGGTGATTGTTGATAGAGCGTAGGATAAGTATTTATCTTTCAGAAGATCAATAAAGTCAGATTTTATACTGATCCCTTCTGTATCATCATTCACAATCTACGTCTCAAAACTGTTTATAAGTTTGTAAAGACTAGCACGAAAGCTTGTGATTTTTAATTGTAATGGCATATATACATCCCTTTTTAAAAAAAATTCTGTTAATAAGAGGCCCTTCAATAGATCGTCACGGTCTGTATATTCTTTATCATAGATAAATTCTGGAATCTCCAAGAGCTTATCTTTATATGGCAGACCAATCTCTGCAGTAACAGCCCTACCAGATTTTGGGGAGATATACCTTAAATCAATTTTAGATTTAGTAACCGCGCATTCAGACATATCAATACCATAGCCAATTTCCCTCAAATATAATAATTCCCACAAGATAAATGTTTTAACTAACTCATAATTTTCGTGCGACCGGTCAAGCACTTCTACAGTTTGGTTATAAATCTCTGGAACCTTCTCTCTCTCTGGGAGGAGTCTTAAATGTGAAATCAAATTTTGTAACACAAGAATAGCAAATTTATTTTTCATCAGATTTAAGGATCGCGATGTATGCAATTCAAAGGTAAAGACACCAAGATGTTCTGAGAGTCGCGACCTCCAATTAAAATTAATTGTGCTTCCAGGCTGTAAAATTGATTTATTATTTTTAGACTGGTAGCCTCGAACTAGCCCCAAGTGGCGTCCATGATCCTTTGTGATGAGTTCAAGTATGCCCGAGCTCTCTCCATGCCTTCTCACAGACATAACTATACCAATGTCTTCAAAATTCACTATCGCTTCCTATGTATTTTTCTTATGCATATTGAGTAACCCTATTCCATGAATTCTGTGGCTGTATTTTTCTTTTTTTGCTTTATGAAGATATAAAGGTGTATTTTTTTCCCGAGGCACTTTTCGATTTCTTGTCTGGCTTGTATTGAAATTTGTTTTATTTTGTCTCCATTCTTACCAAGTAATATTTTTTTATGATTGCTATTATTTACATAAATATTTTGATGTATTTGAACTTCATTCTTTTTTTTCTCATCCCATTTTTCAGTCTCAATGATAACTGAGTATGGTATCTCTTTATGTACATGATGCAATATCTTCTCCCGTGTAAATTCTTCTGCGAGAAATTTATCAGATATATTTGTAGCTTGATTAGCAGGGTACTCCCATTTTCTTTCTGGTATTTTAGCCATTAGGCCATCCAAAAAAACTCTTACCCCATCATGTTTCAAAGCTGAGAGTAAATAGATATCATTTTGATTGACGCTATCCTTAATATCATCCATTAATTTCAATAAATCTGGTTTTTTTACAAGATCAATCTTATTAATTATGATCACGATTTGCTGGGCCCCAATCATTTTATTAAGACTCAAATAAGCGTCCCTATCAAAGCCCTTATTAGCCTCTACCATGTAGACAATAATATCTGAGTGTTCCAAACTTGAGATGGCCTCTTTAATATAAGACCTGTCCTTAAATCTTTTTGGATTAAAGATACCTGGCGTATCTATCAAGATCAGCTGTACGTCTTCTTTTGTCAATATTGCCTGAATACGTGTTCTCGTAGTCTGGACTTTGCGGGATACGATTGATAGTTTTTTACCAAGTATTGCATTTAATAATGTTGATTTTCCAGCGTTTGTTGGGCCAACGATTGCCACGTACCCACATTTTTGATTGCCTTTACGGTTTGACATATTTACTACCAAGGGCTTTCATTGCCGCATTGCGTTCTGCTTGTTTTTTTGTATTTCCAACTGCTTTAACTTCAAATTCACCATTCAATATTACATTGATCGTGAATTCAGGACTGTGATCAGGACCTTTCTTTTCAAGCTCAACATACACGGGTAATCCTATACCTTTAGCGTGGCACCATTCCTGCAGTTCTGTTTTTGGGTCGATTGGCGGTACTTCATCATTATTTAAATAATCTGCCCAATGCATTGATATAAAATTATACGCACATTGGTAATTGCCATCCAGAAATATTGCAGCTATAAGTGCCTCGAGGGCATCTGATAGAATTGCACTTTTGTCTCTGCCGCCTGTCTTTTCTTCATTATAGCTCAACCTAATATAATCATTAAGTGATATATCCCTTGCTATCTTGACAAGCGTACCCTCATTTACCAAGTGATGCATTCTCCGCGTAAGGTCACCCTCCGATTCGTTTGGAAATTTATTATACAAAATATCAGCAATAATCAAACCAAGGATCCTATCACCAAGAAATTCTAGCCTTTGAAAATTTAAATTCTTTCGTTTCGTTTTTGTCGTGTGTGTTATAGCATCAAGGAGAATTTTTTCGTCATTAAACTCATACGATATATTTTTATAAAATATTTTTATATCGGGCATTATTATTCAATCTTATTAAAAATTCTGTCTACTCTGAATTTTCTATGCCATTTCCATACCTTCCAAAGTGGAATTGATTTATCCGATGAAAAAAATAAAAATTCAGCTCTTCCAATTAGGTTCTCAAACGGAACATAGCCGACTTGATCCACGAAACGTGAGTCGAGTGAGTTATCCCTATTATCACCCATAAAAAAATAATGGTTTTCGGGGACAATATAAACGCCCGTATTATCGCCGATACCATTTTCCTCTAAATTTAGTATTGAGTATGATTTCCCAGGAATTTGTTCCATTACTAGGCTTCTTTTTGGATAAATCGAAGTGTATTTATCTGTATCTTTATTTTGATACTGCGCTATAAAATTGTCATTAATATGTATGGTGCCATTTATTATGATAACTTCGTCACCTGGTAACCCTATAATTCGTTTTATATAATCAATGGATGGATCCTTTGGGAGCCTGAACACAACCACATCGCCTCTTTCGGGTAATTTTTTAAATATGCGATCTTGAAAAATATTAGGGGAGAAGGGGAGTGAATAACGAGAATAACCATAAGAATATTTTGATACAAATAAGTAGTCACCGACAAGTAGATTCGGCAACATTGATCCTGATGGTATTGTAAATGGTTGGATGATGAAAGTTCTGATGAAGAAAGCAATTAAAATCGCATAAATTAGCGTCTTCACATTATCAATTATATTTGTTTTTTTCTTTGATCTCATATCTTCAATCTGTGCAAGTAATTATGACAGTTGCTTGGGCGTAAGGATACTCATCAGTAATACTTAAATCAATTTGACCAATGGTATTTTTTGGTAATAAATTCTTTAACATTGTTTTTGCACCATTATGAAGAAAAAGTTCAGGCTTTCCATATTTGTTATTGACTACCTCAATGTCTTTCCAATACACGCTGTTACTAAATCCGGTACCGAGGGCCTTTGAGCATGCCTCTTTTGCAGCATATCTTTTGGCATATGAATTTACACTAAGCTTTCGAGCCTCGCACTTGAATATTTCCTTTGGTGTGAACACCCTCTTTTTGAAGCGATCTCCAAATTTATTGATGACCTTCTCAATTCTTGTGATATCAATGATATCTGTCCCTATTCCAATGATCACAAAAACTATGACCTCTCATTATTTAAGATAGCTCTAAATTTTTTTATAACACAGTCTAATCCTTCAAATACCGCTTCACCTATTATGAAGTGCCCAATATTTAATTCTTTGAGAACGGTAATTCTTGAAATCACTTTTGCAGTATCGAATGTTAACCCATGACCTGCGTGAACCTCGAGTCCTATCTCATTCGCAAAACTTGAAATATTGCTTATTTGATTAAATTCTTTATCACGAATTTTTTTAGTATTATGGAAATTATTTGCGAAACTTCCTGTATGAATTTCAACAATATCTGCACCCAATTCCTTTGCTTTCTCAATATCTTCTTTTTGAGGATCAATAAAAAGTGATACTTTAATTGCATTTTCTTTGAGTTTCTTAATGCAATCTTCTAATTTATGTGAGTTTACGTTCAGGTTTAAGCCACCCTCGGTTGTGATTTCTTGTCTTTTTTCAGGCACTATACAACAAGCATTTGGTTTGTGTTTAATTGCGATGTCAAGCATCTCTTGGGTGGCGGCCATTTCCAGATTTAAAGGTAAATCAATCTCTTTGATTAATCTCTCTATGTCATGATCACTGATGTGCCTTCTATCCTCCCTAAGATGAGCTGTAATTCCATCTGCTCCAGCCTGATAAGCGATATTTGCAGCTCTGAGCGGGTCTGGATGCAATCCCCCTCTCGCGTTTCGGATTGTTGCGACATGATCAATGTTGACCCCTAGCCTAAGATAATTATCTTCCGTAATCATTTTAAATTTCTGCTACCGGGTTTTGAGATTGGGATTTCGTTGAGCCATGCTGGTACATTAATCTCTTCGTACGTCTCAATTGTTATCTCAGATAGAGACACAAGATTAACTCCGACATTTGCATTGCCCGATGATCTATCAATCAAGCAAGCTGCACCCATTACATTACCATCATGACTGGTAATNGCAGATATGCATTCCCGAGAAGATAACCCCGTTGTTACTATATCTTCTACCATGACACACTTCGTTTGTTTCTCAATTTGGAATCCTCTTCGTAATTGAAATTGCCCTTCCACTCTCTCGAAAAAAATTGAAGGAACTCCGAGTTGTTTTGCAACCTCGTAACCAACTATTACTCCGCCCATCGCTGGTGACACAATTAAATCTATCTTACCGAATGTTTCTGTAATTTTTTTTGCAAGTTCTTTACAGAGGAATTGCGCAATCTTTGGAAACATCATTACCCTTGCACACTGAATATATTTTGCTGAATGCAACCCGGAGCTAAGCACGAAATGACCATCTAATAGCGCGCCCGCTTCAATAAATTTTCCAAGTATATCGTCCTGACTCATGTAAATACCTTATTCCATAATTCTTACAACTCGATGCACTACACCAATCTTCCGTATTGAACTTATTACTAAATTCAGATGCGATAGATGAAAGACGCCAATATCAATATCTAATTTATAAAAGTCCCTGGATCTCGACACCAGCTTTAAATTCTCAATATTTGCATTAGAAAGTCCAATAGCCCTTGTGATCTTTGCCAATGCACCAACTTCATTCTTGCAATCAATCATAACCCTTGCAATATATCTTTCAGTCAAATTATTTTCGATATCCCATGTAAGGTCAATGAAAGATGAAGCCTTCTCAGAGTATTTTACGAGATTTTTGGATTGTTTAGAATAGATAGTTATACCCTCATCCCCATCTCTTACACCAAAGATTTTATCGCCAGGCACCACCCTGCTATTGTCTGCAAATTTAAACGGAATATTTTTATCAAAGCCACGGACAGGTATGCTCACTGCATTTATAGTTGGATCACCTGCGGAGCTTGGATCGTCATTATCTTTTATTATTTTCATTTTAATAAAGGCTTTACGTATGGCCTCGGGGGTGATTTCACCTCGACCAATCTTGCTGTAGAGATCGCCTGAAGACTTAAGACCAAATCTTTTACAGAATTCCTTCATATTTGGTATCTTCTTAGCATCAGTCGAGGACTTCAATAGCTTGTCAAGAATTTGCTTACCTAATTCTGCATATTGATTTTTTATTTTTTCCTTGTTAATCCGCCTGATAGCTATTTTAGCTTTCCCTGTAAGCGCTATTTTTTCCCATGCCATAGGGGGAAGTGACTTATCGTCTGTAATTATTTCTATTTCATCCCCATTATCAAGTTCTGCATATAAAGGAGAATTTAAACCATTTACTCTACAACCTATACATTTCATCCCAACATCGGTATGAACCTCGAATGCGAAGTCAATTGGGGTGGCACCAATTGGTAAAGCAATTATTCGACCTTTAGGCGTAAAGCAAAATACTTGGTCTTGAAATAGCTCCAATTTTGTACTTTCAAAGAAATCCTGAGAACTCTCACCTTGCTCAAGCATCTCGAGTAAGTCATCAAGCCAAGGGTAATTTTGTCTCTCATTTTCAATGGATTTATCTTTATAGTTTCGGTGCGCGGCAACACCCCTTTCTGCTAAATCATTCATTGATGACGTTCTTATCTGTAGCTCAATCCTATTGTTATCTGGCCCTAATATTGTTGTATGTATCGATTGATAATCATTTATTTTTGGAGTAGAAATGTAGTCCTTAAATCTTCCTGGTATCGCATTCCACTTTTGATGAACAATCCCAATTATACGATAGCAATCATCAATGGAATTAACAATAATTCTGAAGCCATATATATCAGAAAGTTGTTCGAGTGATATCGACTTTCTGTTCATCTTTCTCCAAATGGAAAATGGCTTCTTTTCTCTGCCTTCGATTGTAAAATTGATTTTATGTCTTCTTATTTCGCTCGATAAATCAGCATTTATACTGTCAATAAGCTCATTTGAGTCTGAGCTAATTGACAAAAGCTTATCTAGAATAATCTTTCTTGCTTTTGGATTGATAACGTCAAATGCAAGCTCTTCGAGTTCTTCTTTTAGGGAATGAATTCCAAGCCTACCCGATAATGGTGCATAAACTTCGATTGTTTCTTTAGCTATTATTTGTTGCTTATCATGAGGTAGATAATTTATGGTACGCATATTATGAAGTCTATCTGCGAGCTTTACAATTAACACACGTACATCATTTGACATTGCTAAAATTAATTTTCTGAAGTTTTCTGCTTGTTCTGCTTCTTTTGTGAATAAGTCTAACTTACCTATTTTTGTCAGACCATCTACTAATCTTGCAATTTCATCCCCAAATTCACCCCGCACTTCTTTTAAAGTTAGTTTTGTATCTTCAATTGTATCATGTAAAAGTGCTGTGATTATCGTAGAGTCATCCAATCTGTATTCTGTGAGTATCTTTGCAACCTCAAGCGGATGAGAAATATAGGGGTCACCTGACCTTCGTTTTTGGTTCTGATGGGCAATCTCAGCAATTACAAATGCTCTATTAATAAGGTCCTTGTTGGTAGCTGGATTATATTTTGTGATAGTATCTATGAGAAGGTTTTCATTTAGCATAATTCACCATTAACTATATTATATAAGAATAGTGAATACAATATATGATTGTCAATTAACTTGATGAAGTCTTGCAAAATTTTGAAGTATTTTATTCAGATTAAATTCGCGGTGGTTTATATCCGCTGTCGGCTGCGATAGCCTTTTCCATACCTCGCAAGAGCTCCTCCTCAGACATTCTTTCGTTATCGTCTTCGATTTGCTCAATAGCATCGCCAAATATCTTTGTGTCAAGCGGTTCAACGGATGGTGCGGCATCCTCTTCGGGCTCGTCCACTTCAACGTGTTTTTGGAGTGAATGAATTAGTTCTTCCCTCAAGTCCTCAGGCATGACTTGATTATCAGCAATTTCTCTTAATGCAACAACTGGATTTTTGTCATTATCTCTTGCAACAGTAATCTGCGCGCCCCCAGCAATCATGCGAGCCCTGTGACTTGCAACCAACACAAGATCGAACCTGTTTGCAACTTTTTCAATACAATCTTCAACCGTTACTCTTGCCATTCATATACTCCTTTTTTTAATTTATATATTTTTTTTGCTAAATATCAATTACAAAATATAATTTATCCTTCTTTCTTTAATAATCTTTGCTTGTTTCTATCCCAGTCTCTTTTTTTCTCAACCTCTCTCTTATCATAGAGTTTCTTGCCACGCGCTACTGCGATTTCTAACTTTGCACGACCCTGCGCATTAAAATATATCTTGAGTGGGATAATGGTCAGCCCTTTCTGATCTATGTAGCCTTGTATTTTTTTTATTTCTCTTTTGTGTAGGAGAAGCGTTCTTATTCTTCTTGGGCTTTGAGCTTTTGTGGATGCATTTTTGTATCCATCTATATGCAGGTTATGTATTTGCATCTCGCCGTTATTTTGCGCAGCATATGTGTCGGTAATATTAATTTTACTCATACGCAAAGATTTCACTTCGGATCCAGTGAGAACTATACCAGCCTCCATCGTATCGATTATTTCGTAATTAAATCTTGCCTTTCTATTTTGGGCAATAATCCTACTATTCTTTTCTGGCATTGAACCTAATTCTATAAAATACCTGCATGGATCATGGCGTCTTTGATTGCGACCTGCGTTTCAGGAGTAACACTCACCAGTGGCAGTCTGACAATATCTTCACAATAACTCAATAGACTTAACGCATACTTCACTGGAGCTGGGCTAGTTTCTATGAAGAGGGCTTTATGCAGAGGTATCAATTTATCCTGTATTTCTAATGCTTTTTTATAATCATAAGATTGACAGGCCAACTGTAGATGAGCGCAGAGTTCTGGTGCAACATTTGATGTCACCGATATACAGCCACAACCGCCGTGTGCCATCAACGCAAGTGCTGTCATATCTTCTCCCGATAGTTGAATAAAATCTTTTCCAATTAGATGTCTTTGCAGGCTTGTCTTTGATAAATCAGCTGTTGCGTCTTTAACGCCGATAATTTTATCAAGTTTTGACAGCCGAACCATAGTTTCAACAGACATATCAATTACACACCGACCAGGGATGTTATATATTACAATCGGTATACTCGATACATCATTGAGCTTTTTGAAGTGTTGATACATTCCCTCTTGGGTTGGCTTATTATAATATGGAGTTACAACAAGTGCGGCATCAGCACCTACCGCTGAGGCATGCTGGATAAAGTCAATAGCTTCACTTGTATTATTTGAACCTGCGCCTGCAATAACAGGAACCTTTTTATTCACGGCTTTAACGCATGTTTCTATGACATTTTTATGTTCATCGTGAGATAATGTCGGAGATTCACCTGTTGTTCCAACAGGCACGAAACCATTTGTCCCGCTGTGTATCTGCCAATTTATATGCTTAGTAAAACTATCTTCATCAAATGCTCCGTCCTTATTAAAAGGAGTTACAAGTGCTGTTATGGAACCGCTCAACATAATTTTTTCCGTTATAATAATTTAATAGTATAATATTAACACAATATACAATTTTAATTACATAAATCAATGATATCAAATTTAATATATAAAATTAAAAGATTTCATTATTCACCTTTAAGCATACGCCATTTTACATTCATATGGCTGTTATTTCTATTTATTTTTGTGAACTTTAATTTTCCAAAGGCTAAAGTTATCATTCCAGAACAAAAACCCTCGATTTTTGATCTCACGGGAGAGAAATTTTTTATTCCTGTCCTCGAGAAGCCTGATCTCAATCTGGCAGGCATAGAATCTACAGAATATGTCAATTTCTATAAATACTTTAGTAATAATATTCTGCCAACGAAAGATGAATATGGATATGATATTGTACCAGAGCAATATAAGAAATTTGACTCAGAATTGTTAAATAAAATAATTACCTGGTATCATCTGCGCTCACCAAACACAAATCCAAATATTAGTGATATGCATCAATTCATAAAGAATAACCAGGATTGGCCTGATATTGAAATAATAAGAAAGAAAATTGAAAAAATTTTTTTTAAAAAAGTCCATGATATTGATTTTATGAGTAACTATTTTGATAGCTATCCGCCACTTAGTGGAGATGGAATGCTCGCTTTTTCTATAATAAAGTTTGAACTTGGTCAGTATAAGCTTGCAAAAATTTATTATGACAAAGCTTGGCATAAAATGAAAATATCGCAAGAATCCAAGGATATTTTTATAAAATACTGCGAGATATGTATCTCGGAAAAAGACCAAATTCTTAGATTTAATAGGATGCTATACCTCGGAGATTTGGAAGAGCTGCAAAATACCGCAAGCCAGTTAAGTAATCAATATCAGCTCCTAGCCAATATTGCTTATAAGCTCA
Source organism: Rhodobiaceae bacterium (assembly GCA_002699615.1). Classification (GTDB taxonomy): domain Bacteria; phylum Pseudomonadota; class Alphaproteobacteria; order Rhizobiales; family TMED25; genus TMED25. The sequence goes on from PAAM01000014.1 coordinate 28,324, forward strand.
ATAATAATCAGCGTATATCCAACCAAGACTTTTCAAAAATTGAGCCAAATATTGGAAGTAATTCGTCTTTCCATTACCTTAAAATAAAATGGCTTGTAGACAGAGGCTCAAGCAAGAATGCCTACGAATACTTTAATAAATATAAAAATACATTGAATATCTCTAACCCCATATTGTGGGCGGTTGAGTCAGAGAAATTAGGGCGTCGTTTAATTTATGAAAAAAAATATCGCGAAGCATATGAGGTAATGACTATTGATCAAAAATTAGATAATCAAATATTTGCAAACTTAGAGTTTCTAAAAGGTTGGATTGCGCTAAGAATATTCGGAGACAACCCGAGAGCAATTGGACATTTTAGTTCCTTCAGTCAACTAAGTAATAGTGATGAAGATAAATCTTCGGCACTTTATTGGACAGCAAAGAGCTATGAAGCAAATGATAAAAAAAATGAATTTGCAGAATATTTAATTGAGGCCTCAAAGTTTTCCAACACATACTATGGGCTGTTATCTATTAGCGAAATTGAGAAGTATGAAATCAAGAATATTAGCCCAGATAAATCTGGGTTTACCCAGGGCTATGAAAATAACATCGATAGTGAGCAACTATTTGCGATTGATTTACTTTGCGCAGTGAATAAAAAGTATTTCGCGGCTAAATTTATATATAATATAAATGAAAAATCAAAAGATCTTGTTGATCCAAATATTTTAATTAGAATTGCAAATAGCAAGCATCTTCCTCAAACATCACTGAGAATAGCAAAGGAGCTGAGCATAAATAGTATTGCACTTGAATACTTATACCCAACTATTGACTTCCCGGTCGAAATACATCCCGAGAATAAAGGCTATGAGATAAGAGATCTGCTTTATTCTGTTATTAGACAGGAGAGTGAATTTTCTTCAGAGGCGGTAAGCTATTCAGGCGCAGTTGGTTTGATGCAAATTATGCCAAATACAGCAAGGATGCTCTCACGGCTAGAAAAAATAGATTATAATGAAGAGCAGTTGCTTGAGGACACTCATTACAATATCCAACTTGGTACCAGGTATTTGCTTGATCTCATCACTAAATTTAAAGGGTCATATATCTATGCAATTAGCTCATATAATGCTGGACCAACCCGCGTGAAGTCTTGGATCAGGAATAATCCAGATATAGAAATGATTGACTGGATTGAACTGATCCCATACAGAGAAACCCGAAATTATGTGAAAAGTGTTTTAAGAAACAGGTATTATTACAAAATTTTGTTGTACACAGATGATAATAATACTAAATTCTTTTTGATCTGATCAGTGATCATGCTTATTTAGGTACAGCACAATGGAGAGGTGGCCGAGTGGCTGAAGGCGCTCCCCTGCTAAGGGAGTATACGAGAGATCGTATCGTGGGTTCGAATCCCACTCTCTCCGCCATATAATTCTATTAATTAATTCAGCAAAATAGGATGATTTGAAAAAACTAAGGACTACTACCTCAATGCCTTCAAATAGTTTGCTTAAAAATAAAAACTTCATTTTATTCCTAACGATTCGCTGGTTTTATTCGCTCGCTATCCAATCAATCACGCTGACCGTCGGCTGGCAAGTTTATGTATTAACTGGTAACCCACTTGATCTTGGGTTGATCGGGCTCGCGCAAGTTTTACCAATATTTTTGTTTATATTACCATCAGGTGTGATTGCGGATAAGTTTGATAGAAAATCCGTAATTACCCTATGTACAATTGTTCATTTATTGGTAGCGATTTATTTATTATACTATTCGCTCGGACAGCCGGACAGTATATGGCCAATTTTGGCAGCACTGCTTGTGCATGGTACAGCAAGGGCAATGTATCAACCAAGCCTGAATGCTATATTACCTAACATTGTAGAGAAGAAACTTTTTCCTAACGCTACAGCTTATAATTCCTCAGTCGGAAAGCTCGGACATCTCATAGGACCTCTTGCAAGTGGAATAATAATAGCTTTTTACGATACCAAGGTTTATATTTTTGCCATTTTTTGCCTTGGTATTTCAACCCTCTCAACGTTCTTATTAAAAAATCCAAAAAATTCTAATTACCTAAAATCAATCTCTCTATCAGTGGTCATAAGCGGTTTTGTTTATGTCTGGAAAACAAAGCTTATTCTAGGAACTATGTCTATTGATTTGTTTGCGGTTTTATTTGGAGGAATAATGGGAATGCTCCCTATCTTTGCAATTGATATTTTAAAGATTGGGCCAGAAGGACTAGGGTTACTAAGAACAATGCCCGCGGTTGGAGGTGTATTAACAGGTATTCTTCTCACACAGCTACCTCCGATCAACAATGCAGGGAAAAATTTGATTATATCAATGATTGTGTTTGGCATAGCGACAACAATATTTGCACTATCATCTATTCTATGGCTTTCTCTTTTAATGCTATTTATTTATGGTTCTGCAGATATGGTAAGCGTGTACATTAGACAAACTATAATACCCATCATCACGCCAGACGATATGAGGGGAAGAGTTGGGTCGGTGCATTCTGTTGCAACAAATAGCTCCAATGAAATTGGCGATCTTCGAGCGGGGATAACTGCAAGCTTTATTGGGATTGTTCCATCGGTATTTATTGGCGGGGTAATAACAATTGGGGTTAGTTTGCTGTGGTCAGTTATATTTCCTGAGCTAAAAAAAGTAAAAAAAATGGAAAATTTGGAGACCAAGAAGTAGTGCTATTCTATTTTTAGAACATCTTCTAAAGTTATGATAAATTCATCTTTATAGTTTGCATCCAAATAAAATTCATATCCTACATTTTTAATTTGATCTGGATGATCAGTATTGGCGATTGAAACCCAAGCGCCAGGTGTATATTGATCCTCATACATATTGATATCGATGAAGTAATTATCTGAAGTTAGAATTTCTATTGTTGTGTCAGGCGACTCGAGGTAAGTTTCTGATTCTCTCATATCTCTAAAATCAACCTTTAAAAAACGCCTAAGTATACTTCTCAGGCCTATTGAAGTCCGGGTCTCAACCCCTTCTAAGAAATCGACCATAATAAATTTATTTGCATCCTCTGCATCGCGACCAAATTTAAGTGGGGTGCGGTTGCCTCGTTGTATTACTAGACTGCTAATATCATCCGGTACAAAATCAAGCAATCTTGTATTAATCCAATTTTTTATACCGTCAGATGCATTAAGATTACCTGTTACTAGCCATGATTGATCATCATTGGTACCTCTCATATATACCCCGAAGTCACCTCTTTTCATTAGGTTTGGCTTTCTTTTTCCAAGTATGGACGAGACTAGAAGGCTGCCATTATTATCAAATATCTCCAGTAAAAAAGATTTAGCATCTGGAATGGATGGTTCTTCCAAGTTAAGTCTATTATGAAGCGAGGCCTTGCTCGTTTTTGGCTCAATTTTTATTGCGTTTGCGAGACTTAAAAGATTTGCATTGACCTTATTTGTGTCTGCAGGGTAGCTGTCCTTATTTACTAGCATCCATGAGTCATTTTCCCTTTCGATTTCAAAAGAGTCTCCGGATTGACTCAATCTTATCAGAGCTACATTATTAAGATCACCCTTCAAACCATCAAAATAATATTGACCATATGAGGCACTTTTATCCCACTTTGCGTTATTAATACCTGTCAAAATTACAAGGCCCGTACTGATCAGTGCAATAATAAAAAGAATAAGAGATAGCTTTCTTGACATTTTATTTAGTCCTTTTGTACCGATCTAGAAATTTTATATTTACGAATGACCCAAAATAAAACACCAAATGCAAGAAACAACATCGGTATTCCTGCCATGTTGGATATTTTTATTGCATTATTCAAAGCTTCAAGCTCTTGGGAAAGCTCAAGTTTTATCCCTCTTAATTCTTTTTGAACATTTTGGGCTTTCTCACGAAAATCATTAAAGGCATCGAGGTCAGACTGACCCAACATTACAGAGCCACCAGCTTTTTGTTCAAGCTCCCTCATACGATTCTGAAGAGCTGACATCTCATTTGCAAGCGACCGCTCTTTGTCTCGAAAAATCGTCTCGGATCGGAGTTGAAGATCATTTATCAATATAAACGGACGGTCCATAACACCTCGAGCACGTAAAGAAGCAAGCGTTGATGAATCACTTAAATTTTCTAGTGCGTTCACAATAAATGTTGCATTATTTGCAAATGGAGTGAGTAAATCCTCGCCAAAATATTCCTTCACATTGACCCAAAATTGATCTTCTAAGAAATCAACATCTGTAACTATAATAGCATTCACAGATCCACTTTGAATGTGTCGATCCTCAGAATACGTCGGAACATTCTGCAAATCGAGACTATCAACAACAGAGGCTACTTCTCCTTTAACCCTAACTGATAAACTATAATTATTATTTGAAGCTTCAAACTCTCTCAATAATTTATTCAGATCAGGATTATCTTTGACCTCTTCTTTTCCAATGAGCGTCGACTGCTCACTAGTTGTGAATATATCTGTAATTTCTGTTTTGTGATCTGGAATCCTCTCAATCACGCCAGCAGTAGTTATGTTTATTAAATCGAGACCACTGACAATTGGATCTTCTTGATTTATATATTCGCTCGTAACCCCTATTAAAGCTAGGTAATTATTGTATACCCGTTCCCCTCTATCGCCAACTTGCGCGGGTCTTGCAAGTTTTAAATCACCCGCAACTTGCCCTGGGTTAATTTTAAGACCCCAATTTTCTAATAAATAATCCATTTTTTGATCATACTGTATACCAGCTGCCACTGTAGTGCTTGGATCAAGTGCTAGTAAAATATTGCCTCCATCCAATACAAATTGATCAATGGTATAAAGGGCTTGATCTGAGAGATTTAGTGGCTGCACAACGAAAAGTGTGTCAATGTCAGCGGGTATGGATTTTAGCTCTCTACTATCCATGTTATAATCTAATAGTGTGGTTACATCAAAAAACTCATTTATCTGACCCATAATCTTCCACGGTGGCACTGCCCCGCCCTGATTATCGAGTACACCATCTATACCCAGACCTGCAACAAAACCAATCTTGGGCTTATCTTCCTTTGAAAGGGAAAATATTCTGGAGGTTAAATCATACTCAAGAAACTCTTCTCTCTCAATATCCATAAAAGGAATTACCTCAACTCCATCTACGGAGTTGTAGGCCCTGATTCCAAAATATCCATATTCCCCTTGTTCATTGAGCGGAATCCCTCTTATGTTATCTGCTTGAGCCTGCTCTTCAATTTCCGTAAAAGGCTCTGGGTTATAAATAGACAGTATCAAATTGCCGTCAGATATTTCTTCATAACGTTTTAATAATGTTTTAATCCTGTCGGCAAATAATTTAAAGGGTGGGTAATTATCCCCCAATCGATTTGTAAAATAAAATTTTACATTTATTGGTTCCTCTATCGACTGAAGCGTCTCTATGGTACCTGCGGATATCGTATACATTTTTTCTTCAGTTAAATCCAGTCTCTGGGAGTTTAAGTGACTGTTTACCAAGGTATTAACGGAAATCAATATTATGATGGCACTCAGTATTCCGATCCAAGTATATATGAAACTATTTTTTCTATTCATATCAATGCTCTATGCTGCTTTCTTAATATTAATTATTATTATATTTAACAATAACCAGAATATAATAGATGTGAAGTAGAACAATAAACTCCGTAGATCAATGACCCCTTTCACGAATTCGTAAAAATGATCCAAGGAGCTCATNGAGCTAAAAATAGATATGACATAATTTGGAACTAACCCCTCAATTGCNCCAGTTACAGCTTCGACTCCACTCATCACAAATAAGAAGCACGCTGCCGTGCTTATGACAAAAGCGATGACCTGATTTTTTGTCATAGCGGATAACGCTGAACCGATTGCCAAAAACTGGCCGGCTAGTAACCAGCTTCCAAGATAACTAGACATCACAACCCCATTATCAGGATTTCCAAGTATATTAACTGTAATCCACATTGGAAATGTTAATGCAAGTGCGATTGCTATCATAACCCAAGCAGCAAGGAACTTTCCTATGACGGCTTCAAAAGTTGTTATAGGTAATGTCATCAATAGCTCGATAGAACCTGTTTTACGCTCCTCCGCCCAGAGTCTCATAGATATAGAAGGCACTAGTAAAACTAATAACCAGGGGTGACTCTCAAAAAATGGAAAGAGGTCGGCTTGTCCCCTCTCAATGAAAGCGCCAAGATAGAATGTAAAAGCTGCAGTNAAGCCACAAAAAATTGATATAAAAATATAGGCGAGCGGCGTTGAGAAATAGCCTTTAGTCTCCCTTTTGAGAATTATGTATATATTCCTTAACACTTTTACCTACACGGTTAGTTTTCGAAAAGCTTCATCAAGCGCGATATGATTTTGATATATATCCCTAACTGGAAACTTATGGTCAGCTATAATTTTTGCAACTTCAGTTAGAATAACTCTGTTTTCCTTTGGGTATACATTNATATTGACGTTGGACCCTGTTTCATTNAGCACTTCGATTTTACTGATATTGGGTATTGTTAAAAGAAGCCGCTTCAAGTCCTCCGTGCTTTTAGGATCAATTTTAATCATAATAGAGTTATTGCTATCAACTTTTGATCTGAGCTCTGAGGAAGAGCCGTTTAATACCACATTACCCTTGTTAATTAATAAAACGCTTGAGCAAACCGCGTCGACTTCTTCGAGTATGTGGGTTGAGACGATAATTGCAGTTGTTTTCGATATTTCAGTTATCAATTCGCGGACGTGATGCTTTTGGTTTGGATCAAGTCCATCCGTAGGCTCATCAAGAATGAGAATCTTTGGCTCATGCATTATTGCTTGAGACAGTCCAACACGTCTTTTGTAGCCCTTCGATAGGGTATCTATTTGTTGATGTAGCACATGTTTTATTCTCGCTCTTTCCACGGCTTTATCAATTTGGATAGCTCTTTGCTTGCCATAAAAACCACGGATATCTGCAATAAAGTTTAAAAAACCGATTGTTGTCATCTCACCATATGCTGGCGCGCCTTCAGGNAAATAACCAATGAGCTTTTTTGCTTGTTTTGGGCTATTTTCCATATCAACTCCACAAACAGTAGATGTACCCGCATCAGCTTTTAGATAGCCTGTTGCCATTTTCATTGTCGTCGACTTACCAGACCCGTTAGGGCCAATAAAACCCAAGATTTCGCCAACCTCAACGCTCATTGAAACATTGTTTACAGCCTTTAAATCTCCAAAGCTCTTATATAAACTATCTAAAACTATACAATTTTCCATAAACTCTTAAACCCTTAACAGCCCTTAAAATCTGGTTTTCTTTTTTCCATGAAAGCTTCCCTGCCTTCTTTATAGTCTTCACTATCAAAACAAGCTTTTGCCATATCTTTGAGCTTTTGATGATCTCGAATTTCAGGCCTTAAAACATGCTTTACTGTTTCTTTTGATGCCAGCACAGTTAATGGCGCATTATCNGAGATCTTATCTGCAATAGAAAGCACCTTTGCCTCTAATTCATCTGTTCCGCAAACTTCATCAACCAAACCAATTCGATGTGCGTCATCAGCTTCAAGCATGTCTCCTGTAAATAATATTCTTTTTGCATTGGAGGGGCCTACTAGTTCAACTAGTTGTCGTAGGTTGTCAAAGTTGTATGCAAGTCCCAATTTAGCAGCAGGAATTCCGTATTTCGTATCATGACTTGCGATACGCATGTCACATGCAATTGCTGTAGCAACACCGCCCCCGACACAATAACCTTCAATCATAGCGAGTATAGGCTTCTTAAATGAATTCATTGCGCTNGTCATAATTTCTGTTGCCTTGGCATATTTTTCTTCTGCGTCATAGTTACTTCTAATATCTTTAAACTCTGAAATATCTGCNCCCGATATAAAAGCCTTTCCGCCAGCCCCCTTAATGATAAGGACCCTAACCTCTGGGTCTGAGTCATATTCATTGAATACTTGAGTCATTGCCTCTCTCATTGATAGAGATATTGCATTTCTTTTTTCTGGATTATTAATAACCATCCAGCCAATTTTGCCGACTTTTTTTGCAATAATTTTTTCTGTACTTAAATTCATTAATAAACTTTAATTATTCGCTATAACTCTATAATATTGTTTATAACACATTTTTTTCNACTAAATCCTTAATATATTGATCATCGAACCCGAATTCTTTAAGAATATCNTCATTGTGCTGCCCAAGATCAGGCGCTGCATACAATAATTCTTCTGGCTGTTCATATTCAGAAAAATTAATTGGCTGTCTCACTACATCCAATTCTCCAAGTCTATGATGCTTAACTTTCCTCTTCATATTTAAATGTTTCACTTGTTCATCATCAAACATTTGAGCAATGTTATTCACTGGACCACAGGGAACACCAACTTTATTCAATTTATCAATCCAATATTGCGATGTCTCCTTAATTAATATTTTCGCAATTATTTCATTTAGCTCATCTCTATTTTTTAATCGTGACTCATCATCTCGAAAGCGAATGTCAGTCGTTAATTCACTTGCGTCGACTGCCGAACAAAACCTATCAAATAGCCTATCTCCAACTGCACTCAAGTTTATAAGCTTATCCGAAGTTTGGAAGCAGCCTTGTGGAATTCCAGTTGGATGATTGTTTCCTGCTTGTTGGGCGATTTGTTGATTTTGAAGCCATCTTGAAGCTTGAAAATCTAGCATAAATATACCCGACTCCAACAGTGAAGTGTGTACCCATTGCCCGCGCCCTGTTTTTTCACGATTTAATAACGCCAATAAAACGCCTTGAGCCAGAAACATACCAGCACATAAATCATTTATTGGTATGCCAACCCTCACAGGACCGCTTCCTGGAAGCCCTGTTATCGACATTAAGCCNGACATTCCTTGTGCAATCTGATCAAGTCCCGGGCGTCCTTTGTATGGCCCTGTCTGTCCAAACCCTGAAATACTCCCATAAACTATTTTACTGTTGATCTCTTTTATCTGATCATAATCAATTTTTAACCGGTGCTTCACATCGGCTCTAAAGTTCTCAAGTATGACGTCACTTTTGCGCGCCAACTCAAGAAACAGTTTGTAACCCTCATCGCTCTTTAAATCAATTGATAGCGACCTTTTGTTTCTTTGAAGATTTTGAAAATCAAATCCATCCCTTTTTCCAGTTACACCACCACCTTTTTGTCCAGGCTTGTTAGGGGGATTAATTTGTATCACATTAGCACCCCAATCAGCCAGCACTCTCGCTGCAGTTGGACCAGCTCTTGCGATTGTAAGATCTAAAACGGTATAGTCGTTTAATGGTAAATCAGATGTCAAAACTTGCCTCATAATTTGTTTTTCNATGATATATTAAATAATAATATGTCTAAATTGTGTTATATATATTAAAAAAATCAAATATTTACAACAATGAATAAGTTTTTTGTAAAAGAAAAAATTAACAAAAAGTTAAAAAAAAATTTGAATTATTTTTATAGATGTTCTATAACAGTTATTTGACGTTTGTACTAGGTACAATTGTTTACACTAGTGTAAGTGTTTTTATTAACCTTAAGGGAGGATATAATATGAAATCCACTACTAAATTTGTGCTTGGCGCTGCTTTCGGTGGTCTAGCACTATCAATGGTTTCTACAACTCCAGCTTCTGCACTAACAGACTTAAATGTTATTACAGCTAACAACGGCTCATGCTCAATTTATGCACAGCACGTTGGTCGTCTAACAGGTGCTTATGAAACTAATGGCGTTGAAGTAAACCTACTTAACTCAGAAACAACTATCCCATACGTTGCATTCCTAGATACAGGTGATGCTGAATATGTGATGCTTGACTCTGCACAAGTACTACAAATGGCAAACGCAGGACAACCTGGTTCAGTTGTATACGAAGCATATAACTTCGCATCTGAAGGTATTGTTGTTCCAGCTGATAGCCCAATTAAAGGTCTAAACGACCTACCAGGATCAGTTATTGGTCTTGCTTCTGACCGTGATGAAATCACAACTCTAATCGCTCTTGACTCAGTTGGTCTACCAGGTGACTCAATCGAAACAGTTGTTGTTGGTGACGCTGGACCAGTTATGGTTGACGCACTAACATCAGGTAGAATTGACGGTTTCGCAGGTGGTTCATCTGACCGTGCTAACATCCAAGCAGGCGGTGTTGCAATCAGAAACATTACACCAATGGCTGTGTCAGCTAACCCTGGTAACTCATTCGCAATGTGGGATTCACGTATGGATGAGCTAGACGGAGCTACTGCAGGATTCCTACGTGGTTGGGCTATGGCACAACACATGGGTGTTCTAGACACTAAATTTGTAATAAGTGTATGCGCTGTTGCTACACCTGAAGTATTTGAAAACATGCAAACTGGTTCAAACCTAATTAACGGTTCAGTTTACATCTATCAACTACGTCGTACAAACAAATATGGTGAGCCTCGTAACTGGATTTGGGCTCAAATCCAAGGTCCATACATTGGCCTAGGTGAAATCGATGGTTTCATTGATCCAGCAACATTCGTTGATCACAGATTTATTGATCGTGCGAGTGACTGGGACACATATGAAGTTGTAGAATTAATGGATGCATGGGCTGCTGCTAACCCAGACAAAATGGTTCCATAATTCAGACTTAACTTGTCTAATAAAGCCCGAAAGAGTTCGCTCTTTCGGGTTTTTTTTTGGAAAAAAATGAGAAATATTGGTTTAGCTATAATCGGATGTGGGCGTGTTGGAAGGATGAGAGGAAAGATTGCCTCAGAGTTCCCTGGTATATCCTGGATTGGATTATGCGATATTAATGAAGAAGTCGGAAAAGAACTTAAAAAAGATATTAATGCAGATTATNTCACAACTAATTATGAAGAACTAATTAATCGTGAAGAGGTTGATTGCGTAATAGTAGCAACTTCCACTTGGAGTCATTTTGAACCNGCATTAATAGCAATCGAAAATAATAAAAAAATATTTATTGAAAAACCCCTAACTCTCGACGCTAAACAATCTAGATTCCTTATTGATAAAATAATCGAAAAAAANATTGATGTTTGTGTGGGCTACACGCAAAGATTTCGTCGCAGATTTATCTCAGCTAAAGAGAAAATAGAAAGTAATCAAATTGGCGATATAACATGCGCTGTTACGAGAACATTTATGAATAAAATGGGACCTATGAATGAGCTGAGATTAACACAGGATAGAAAATATCTCACGCCCATGGTCGTATCTGGAACACATAGCTTAGATATGTCATTATGGCTTATTGATGATCAGCCACAGTCAGTCTTTGCACGATCATCAGACAAGATACTTGGAGAGATAGGCACTAAGGATGCAACCTTTGGATTATTTACTTTCAATGATAAAATATTCAGTATGAATATATGCTGGTCTTTACCAAAAATTTGGCCGGGCGCGAGCTACGGACTGCAAATGGGTTTCGTTGGTACGCATGGTATTCTTGATATCGAAGATACCCACAGAGATGTAATCATTGTGAGTGATTTTGATCAAGGAAAAATTTATAGACCTAAAGGGAGAGAGGGTGAAATTGATAGACATGTTGACTTTCTCACGAGTTTTCCTCCCGGAGACATATACAATAATGAGCTTTGGGGACCTTTAAAAGATGAGACTTATTCTTGGCTTCAGAGAATTTGTATGGAANTAAATACCCCTCATACACAAGCAGAAGTCGCACATAAAAATTTAATGCTAACCTTAGCGATGGATCTATCTGCAAAGACAATGAAGGAAGTTGACCTGAATTTATCCGAAGAAGAAATTATGGATCGATTAAATTTCGAGAATAAATAATCACACCCGCGCGATTATCATTGATATACCTTGCCCAACGCCCACGCACATTGTGCATAAAGCATAGTCTATTTTTTTTGAATGTATCTCAATAGACGAAGTCAGGGCAAGTCGTGCGCCCGACATCCCAAGTGGNTGCCCTAATGCGATTGCCCCACCATTTGGATTTACTATTTCACTATCATCTGCAATCCCTAACCCTCTCATNCATGCCAAAGATTGAGATGCAAAAGCTTCATTTAATTCAATAAGACCAATCTGTTCCATTTCGATATTGAGTGACTTTAGTATCTTTTGCGTCGAAAATACGGGTCCAATTCCCATATACTTTGGCTCAACACCTGCAGTCGCCCCCCCACAATATCTTGCCAATGGCCTCAATGAGTATTTCTTCACCATATCCTCAGAAGCAATAAGTAAGCATCCCGCTCCATCATTGACGCCAGATGCATTTCCTGCAGTTACTGTTCCATTCTCTTTGAATGGCGTGGGCAGTTTAGCCATCTTATNCAAATCCGTCTCTCTTGGGTGCTCATCTTCCTCAAAAATTAATGGGTCACCTCTTTTTTGAGGCACCTCTACTGGTATAATTTCCAATTGAAATCGGCCATTTTTCTTGGCCTCTTGATATTTTTTTTGACTATTAAATGCAAATAGGTCCTGGTCTTCACGATTTATATTATAATGTTCTGCNACATTTTCAGCAGTTTCTGGCATAGAGTCTGTTCCATAAATTGAAAACATCTTCTTATTTATGAAGCGCCACCCAATTGTAGTATCCTCAACTTTATTAAAGCGTGAAAATGCACTCTCAGATTTTGGCATTACAAAAGGCGCCCTTGACATATTCTCAACACCGCCCGCAATGACTAATTTCATTTCCCCAGTAGTTACAGCTCTGCACGCAGTAATGACAGCGTCTAGACCCGAACCACAAAGTCTGTTAATAGTAGTGGCAGGAACTGAGACGGGTAAGCCTGACAGCAGAGTTGCCATTCTNGCTACATTCCTATTATCTTCGCCAGCTTGATTTGCACATCCAAATATTACCTCGTCTACTTCAAGTGGATCGATATTTGGGTTTTTTTTAATTAAGCCACTTAAAACGGTTGCAGCAAGATCGTCGGCTCNCACAGAAGATAGAGATCCGGCATATCTGCCAATTGGTGTTCGTACCCCATCGCATAAAAATACATCTGCCATTGTTCTACCCTATCAATCCCTTGCCTTTTGTCCAAATAAAATCTTTTGTGCTTCAAGATCTTTTGATAAATCATGATTAATGCCTGCGCCAATACTAACACCTTTAATTACNGCTGGTCTTGCCATCATTCTTTCGAACCATAATTTCAGATATGGAAAATTCTCCAAATCCTGCCCCTTCCTTTCAGGATTCCTAACCCAGCCAATACATGCCATATCAGCTATTGTATAATCTTTTGCTATATACTCTCTTCCATCTGACAATTTTTTATTTAAAACACCATACAAACGATTAACCTCATTTGTATATCGATCAATTGCATACTGAAATTTTGTTTGAGAATAGTTACGAAAATGGTGGGCTTGACCACCCATTGGTCCTAAATTGCCAACTTGCCAAAACAACCATTGGTCAACCTCAATTTGTTTTCTATAATTGGAAGGATAAAACATTTCAGTCTTTCTGCCTAAATACTGTAAAATGGCTCCCGACTCAAAAATCGAAATTTCTCTACCGTCTGGACCATCAGGGTCAACGATAGCAGGCATACGATTATTTGGTGATATTTTTAAAAATGACGGTTCAAACTGTTCCCCTTTAGAAATATTCACATAATTTAAATTATATGGGTATTTGGCCTCTTCCAAAAAAATAGAGATTTTAAAACCATTTGAAGTCGGCCAATAGTATAGCTCAATTGGCAACTTATTTGAAAAGTCATTCATTATATAACTCGCTTTACCATAATTATTGATATATAGATAAATATCACTATTACNAAAAATTTGGAAGCAGAATGGGTCTTTTTGATTGGATAAGATTAATCATACTATCCCTTTTATGGGGCGGTTCATACATTTGGATCGAGTTCGCACTTCTGACAATATCACCTCTAACGATTGTGTTCTTTCGAGTCTTTATGGCATCAATATTTCTGCTGATTGTGTGCAAGATATTAAAGTTAAGTTTTAAGATCAANAANAGGTTATTTATAATTTTTTTAATGATGAGCTTGTTTAATAATGTTATCCCATTCAACCTAATTGCTTGGGGACAGTCACAGATAACAGCTTCAGTTAGCTCAATACTTAATGCAACAACGCCATTATTTACTGTANTACTGGCACATTATTGGCCAAAAGGTGANAAAGCAACCTTAAATCGCATTATTGGTGTGGTTATTGGTATATGCGGTGTCTCAATTCTTATGGGTTTCAGTCTTGATGACCTAAATAATTCAATAAATGGTCAAATTGCAATTCTCCTAGCTTCTATTTCTTATGCAATATCAGTGCTATTTGGTAAGCAAATTGATATTTCAATTCACCCAGCGATATCTGCTACAATGATGTTGTGTATTTCATCGATAATTTTAATGCCAATTGTAATTTATATGGGCGTTGACTTCATTGCGGTATCAAAAATAGAGTCCATTATTCCACTGCTTGGACTATCAATATTTTCAACAGCGGTAGCATATTTGATATTNTATAAGTTAATAAAAAATATTGGCTCGAACGTAATGTTAGTGACATTGCTTATGCCAATAAGTGCGATATTTATGTCTATTATTTTCCTGAGTGAGTCAATAGCTGCTCAACATATCATCGGACTNATTTTGATTCTAATTGGCTTAATACTGGTGGATGGACGAATTTTACAAAGGTTTAAATAGTAATTATATCCCAATTTTCTTCTTTACAAGATCATTAACCTTTGCCGGGTTTGCTTTACCCTGACTTTCCTTCATTACTTGACCAACAAACCAACCGATCAATTTAGGTTTTTCTCGNACCTCAGCAACTTTATCAATATTAGACTCAATAATTTTATCTACAATCGTTTCGATATATGACTCGTCTGTTATTTGTGACAGATCTTTCTCTTCAACAATTAATTTTGGATTCTTCTTTGTTTCCAGCATAATTTCAAAAACATCTTTTGCAAGTCTGCCTGATAAAGTTCCATCTGATATTAAATCAATAAGCTCACCAAGTTGGTCAGAGGATACTGGGCTATCCTGAATATCAAGATTTAACTTATTCAGTGCGCTAAATAATTCCCCCGTTATCCAATTGACAGATATTTTAGGGTCTCTGCCATTCGCCACACTCTCAAAATATTCTGCATAATTTTTATCTGACACAAGAATATCAGCGTCGTAGGAATTTAATCCATAACTTTTAATTAATCTCTCTTTTTTATTATCCGGAAGTTCAGGTAACTCATTAGTTATCTCTTTTATAAAACCATCCTCGAGGTTTAAAGGAAGGAGATCAGGATCAGGAAAATATCTATAATCATGGGCCTCCTCTTTACTTCTCATTGATCTAGTTTCACCAGTGGATACATCAAAAAGCCTAGTTTCTTGAATTATCTCTCTGCCATTCTCTATTTCATTTACTTGCCTCCGCGCCTCATATTCGATTGCCATTCCTATAAACCTAATAGAATTAACATTCTTTATTTCACATCTTGTCCCAAGGCTATCTCCAGGTCTTCTAACGGAAACATTGATATCTGCACGAAGAGATCCCTCTTCCATATTACCATCACACGTTTCTAGGTATCTCAGTATTGTACGTAGTTTTGTAACGAATGACTTCGCCTCTTCTGCGCTTCTGAGATCAGGCATTGTAACAATTTCCATAAGCGCAACTCCAGACCTATTCAAATCAATGTATGAGTTTTTAGGGTCTATATCATGAAATGATTTACCAGCGTCCTGTTCTAGATGTAGCCGTTCTATTCGTACAATTATGTCCTCTCCATTTTTTATAGATACCTTTACCTCCCCTTCCCCTACTATTGGATATTTGAATTGAGAGATCTGGTAACCTTGAGGTAAATCAGGATAAAAATAATTCTTTCTATCAAAAACAGAGTAGCTATTAATTTTAGCTTTGAGCCCCAAGCCAGTTTTTACTGCTTGCCGGACGCAATATTTATTAATTACAGGAAGCATACCGGGCATTGCAGCATCGACCAGACTTACATGCGACATTGGAGCTCCACCAAAGGCGGCCGATGATCCTGAAAATAATTTTGACTCTGATGTGACTTGTGCGTGAATTTCGAGGCCAATTATTATTTCCCATTCACCATTTTGACCTTCAATCGTATGCCTAACTTCACTTGTAGTATTTATATCATTCATTTTTCTAAAATATAGCTAATCTTATTCTAGCCACCACTCTGATTGATTTGTAATAGAAGATCTTGATTTTTCAATAACAGATCCGAACTGGAATAATTTTCCTTCATTGAAGTGATTTGTAATTATTTGTATTCCCATGGGAAGCCCATGACNGTCAAGGCCACTCGGGATTGATATTGCTGGGAGCCCAGCAAGATTCACGGGAACAGTTAAAATATCATTTGAGTACATTTTTAAGGGATCTGATAAATTTTCTCCAATACCAAATGCTGTAGTTGGCGTTGTTGGAGTCAGAATCACGTCTACTTTTTTAAATGCCTCAACAAAGTCACTATGTATCAACCTTCTTACTTTTTGAGCCTTTAAGTAATAGGCGTCATAATACCCGGCGGAGAGCACATAAGTACCAATCAGGATTCTTCTTTTAACTTCAGCACCAAAACCCAGGCCTCGTGTGTTTTTATAGAGATCATCCAGATCATCACCTGTCATTCTGGTTCCATATTTTACACCATCATAACGTGCGAGGTTTGAAGATGCTTCAGCCGGTGCAATGATATAATATGCAGGTAATGCATATTTAGAGTGAGGCAGACTAATAGCTACTATTTCTGCCCCTGCGGACTTGTACCAATTAATCGCATCATGCCAATTCTGCTTTATATCCTCTTCGAGGTCTAATTCTTCATATTCCTTTGGCACCCCAATAGTCATCCCTTTTATGCTATTACCAACTAATTGCTCATAATCTTCAACACCAACATCGGCACTTGTACTGTCTTTTTCATCATATCCGGCCATATATTTTAATGCCAACGCCGAGTCAGATATAGTCTTTGTTATTGGCCCTGCTTGATCTAAGGACGATGCAAATGCCACAATGCCCCAACGTGAACATCTACCATATGTTGGCTTAAGGCCAACAGTTCCAGTAAATGCAGCGGGTTGACGGATCGATCCCCCAGTATCAGTAGCAGTAGCGAAANGACATAATGATGCAGCAACAGCTCCAGATGAACCACCTGAAGATCCACCAGGCACAAGCTCTTTATCTGAGCTGGCGCCTTTCCATGGATTCACAGCTGGTCCTGAGCTACTAGTTTCATTTGAGGAGCCCATTGCAAATTCATCATTACTTAGCTTGCCCAATAGGATCATTCCCTGGTCATATAGCTTTTGAGTAATGGTTGATTCGTAAGCAGGCACGAAATTCTCTAAAATTTTACTTGACGCCGTTGTTCTAACACCCGCTGTGCAGAATAGATCTTTTACTCCAATTGGCACACCTTCCAGTGATCTAGCCTCTCCTCTAATTATTTTTTGATCACTTTCCTCTGCGGCCCTGAGTGCATTCTCAAAATTTGTGGTGTTGAATAAATTAAGCTTTGATGATTTAGTTATACGGTCTATATACTCATTTAATAATTCAACAGCTGTAAATTCTTTGTTTTGCAATGAATTCCTTATCGAAACCAAATCTGATGAAACCAAATCAATCATAATTATTCGATGACCTTCGGCACCACGAAGAAATTTTCATCATCAACGGGAGAGTTTGATAAAATATCTGACACTTTGTTCCCATCTGTAACTAAATCTTCTCTCATACGTAGCGCACCAGTCAGACTGTTAGACATTGGGTCAATATTTTCAGTATCAACTTCATTCAGTGCTTCAACCCATCTAATTATGGATGATATTTCACTTTCAAGTTTTTCAACTTCTTGATCTGCAATAGATATCTTAGCTAAATTTGAGATCTTACGAATTGTATCTTTTGTTATTGTCATTTGATTTACTTTGCTTACCATAAGATTTATATATAAAAAATTACAAATTTAACATCATTTTTTTCAATAATTTCGAGTACACTAACCGCATGATATATAAAGAATTGATCGAGGCGATAAAAATCTTGGAGTCAAAAAAAAGACTCATTGGAATTGATTTNGGCACAAAGACAATTGGACTTGCAATTTCTGACCCATCTATGACTATTGCGTCACCCTTGGAAACTATAAATAGAAAAAAAATAAAAATAGATCTCGAGCGGATAAAGTATTTAATTAATGAATTTGACGTCCATGGAATAATTCTTGGTTATCCAATAAATATGAATTATACAGCAGGGCCACGCACGCAATCTACAATGTCTTTCGCACGTGAAATCGAAAAAGTTATCGATATACCAATAATCTTATGGGATGAGAGGCTGTCTACATCAGCTGCAGAAAAAGTCCTAATTAATGCTGATTTAACTAGAAAAAAGAGGAAATTGGTGATTGATAAAATGGCCGCAACATACATATTACAAGGCGCCCTTGATCGAATTAGAACTTACAGAAATGATTCAATTTAAACACTAGTTTCCATTCGATAGAGCGTCTGTCATTATCCTGATATTTTCAATACCATCCTTATACGTCGACCTTGGCTCAACTCCCTTAATTATTGCGTTAGTAAAATCAACAACCTCTCCAAAAAATGAGCTAATTGGTTCGATCATTACTTTTTCATCATTATGATAGATCCTCTCATCAGTTTTTATACCGAAGACATTCTCGCCAATTATGGAGTTATCATTCGAGTAAATTTCAATTCTATTTACCGGTGGCAGAATTGCCGAGGCAGTAATATCGCAGATTATTTTTTCATTAAAGTTTAGAGAAAGTGTTGTGATTTCATCATTTATGCTTTTAAATTTTGGGGAAAGGGAAATTTTTTTCATTTTTGTNGGTTCACCAAAATACCACCTAAATATATCAATCATATGCGCGCCAGTTGCGCTCATTGCCCAGAATTTTGACTCTTTACCAAGAGCTCTCCATCCTGATGGATCGTTTTGAAGTGTTGTAAGCATTGCCCGCGCATAGTAAACTTGTCCAATTAAATTCGAGTCCAACGCATCCTTTATATAACGTAAACCTGCATTAAATCTATTATTGTGCGCCATTCCGAAAATGATGCCGGCCTTTTCAATTTCAAAAATCATATTTTCACAGCTTTTAACGCCTGTAGCCATTGGCTTTTCACATAAAATATGTTTTCTAGCGCGACAAGACTTTATGACCTGCTCCTCGTGAAGGCTGTCGGGGGTGCAAACGATTACAGCATCCAGANGCTTATCTTCAAGTAAGTCGTCAATTTCAACATAAGCTTTTGGTATTGAGTGCTTTATTGCAAATTCGGATCCTTTTGCATGACTACGTGATAATACCGAGATTATACTCACATCATCAATTTTATTTATCGCAGGTATATAGCCATACTCCGCTATTCTTCCTGTCCCTAATAATGCAATATTAAGTGTCATAATATCTCTTCTAAATCGTTTATTTAAGAATACATTTTTTTAATTAAAAAAAAATAAATAAATAATCTTGCAGAAATTATCAAAGAAAGATATACAATATTATTTTAATGATTAAAAAAAGTAAAGAATCTCTTTATTTACCCCAGTTCACACATTTGCTGGGCATAGAAAAAATTTCATCGCAAGATATCAATTTTCTGATAAAACAATCACAAGAATGGTTTGAAAGAAACAAGAATAAACCACAAAAATCCGATATTCTTAGAGGGAAAACACAAATAAATCTATTTTTTGAACCCTCAACGAGAACACAAAGCTCATTTGAACTTGCTGGCAAGAGATTGGGCGCAGACGTTATCAACATGTCACTCAAACAGTCATCTGTTGCCAAAGGTGAAACACTTGTTGATACTGCGGTAACATTGAACGCTATGAAGCCCGATCTATTAATTGTCCGCCATTTTTCAGCTGGGGCATCCGAGTTACTTTCACAAAAGGTCGACTGCTCTGTTATCAATGCGGGTGATGGGTCCCATGAGCACCCGACTCAGGCAATACTTGATGCTCTAACGATAATTCATCATAAAAAAGAGATAGAAGGTCTGAAGGTGGCTATTTGTGGAGATATATTGCATAGCAGAGTTGCCAGGTCGAATATAATATTACTGTCAATGCTTGGGGCAAATATAAATATTGTTGCACCAAAGACCTTGCTTCCAAAAGATATTGGCTCATACAAAGTGAATACATACCTCGATATGCGAGAGGGTATTAAAGATGTTGATGTAATAATGATGCTAAGACTACAAAATGAAAGAATGGTCAGCTCATGCATTCCTACAGCAAGAGAATATTTTCGCTACTATGGACTTGATGAAGAAAAACTATCACACGCAAAAAAAAATGCGATCGTCATGCATCCCGGCCCTATGAATAGAGGAGTGGAAATTGATACATCAGTTGCAGATAATGTACAAAGTGTAATCAAGGATCAAGTGGAAATGGGGGTAGCAACTCGGATGGCAGTTTTAGAGGTATTAGCCGCGGGTAGAAAAGAATGACTGATAAGAAAATATTAATTAAAAATGCATTACTTGTGGACCCAAAAAATGAAACAGAATTTATAGGTTCCCTGCTGATCGAAAAAGGAATTATTCAGGAAATATTCAATAAACCAAGTCCGAATTATGATATCTCAGATTGCAAAATAATTAATTGCGAAAACTATGTTTTATCTCCAGGGCTTATAGATATGTGGGTTTTTGCTGGTGAGCCTGGATATGAACATATTGAAACAATAGAGGATATAAGTAACGCAGCTAAAGCATCGGGAATAACATCNATTGCATGTCGACCGGATACTAACCCTATTATAGATGAAGCTGAACTAGTTCAATATATAATTCGAAAATCTGAAGATAAATCAGAAATAAAAATCTTACCNATAGCNGCATTGACAAAAAAACATGAAGGTAAAAACATGACTGAAATCGGGCTNCTAAAAGAAGCAGGNGCGGTTGGTTTCTCGGATGCATATCATCAAATAAATAACACTAATATACTCAAAAATGCATTCACATATGCTTCTAACTTTAATGCCCAGATTATGCAATTACCTGTATCGGATCTTGATAAATATGGTGTGATGAATGAAAGCGAAATTTCAATGCGGCTTGGCCTTCCGGGGATTATGAAAATTTCTGAAACGATTGCGCTAGAAAGGGAATTACGTATCGCACATCATACCGAAGTAAAGTATCATTCGATGTGTATTTCAACATGCGAGTCTTTTGATGTAGTAAATAAATTCAAAGATATAAATGATAAAATTACATGTGGTGTGTCTATTAATAACCTAAAATTAAATGAAAATGATGTTGCCGCATACAGGACATTTTTTAAAGTCAGGCCACCTCTTCGGTCAGAGAATGACCGTTCATATATACTTGAAAATTTGAATAGTGATACAATTGATATAATAACATCAAACCATGAACCACAAGGGACAGAGTCAAAACGCCTGCCATTCGAAGAAGCGGCATATGGTGCTGTTGGTATTGAGACATTGCTGGCATCGTCATTATCTTTATACCATGACGGTTATATTTCACTTTCAAAGCTTATAAAGAAAATGTCCTATAATCCTGCAAAAATTCTAAACTTAGAGAATACNGGAAGCCTTGAAGTTGGTAAAAAGGCTGATTTAATTCTCTTTGATTTGCACCAGCCATGGGTGTGTGACGCTGATAAGTTGACAACAAAATGCAAGAATACAACCTTTGAAAATCAAAAAATGCAAGGTAAAGTAATGCTAACAATTGTTAATGGAAATATTATCCATAATTTAATAGATCAGTAAAAAATAATTTTGATATGACTTTGATATTATTAATATCACTATTTGCATATATGCTCGGTAGTATTCCATTCGGGCTTATCCTATCGAGAAAGATTTTAAATATTGATATTCGTAAACTCGGCTCAAAAAATATCGGGGCAACNAATGTTATTAGAGCAGGTAATAAAAAAATCGGTGCTTTAACACTACTATTGGATATANCAAAAGTCATAATACCAATGATGATTGCAAAATATTTTGACATAAACACAAACATGATAATTATCATTGGTTTCTTCTCTTTGCTTGGTCATGTATTCCCAATTTGGCTAAATTTCCGCGGGGGAAAGGGGGTTGCGTCCTATTTTGGTATCTTGCTCATAATGAGTCCATTGTTTTCATTACTGTTTATATTTATATGGGTATCAACTTTCGTCACCACGCGATACTCTTCTCTATCCAGTATAACATCAATTATCTCAATACCAGTCGTGTATATTATGTTAAATATGATGAAATTAAATGACTTTATTTATTATGATTTTTTAAGNCCGAAGGATATGGACTTTCGTATTAATTTTACGATTATACTTTTCATGAGCGTTATTTTGNTATATAGGCATATGGAAAATATTAAAAGATTGATCAAAGGGCAAGAGTCTAAGCTTAAATAAAATGATATTAGTAATAGTAGAATCACCGGCTAAAGCGAAAACAATTAACAAGTATCTCGGATCAGAATATAAGGTACTTGCTTCTATGGGTCATGTGCGGGACCTACCCGCAAAAAGTGGTTCAATAGATCCTGAAAATAATTTTGAAATGAAATGGGAAAAAACAAGTAGCAGGGCTAAGACCTTGAAAGAGATTGAACATGCAGTTGAAAAATCTGACAAAATAGTACTTGCTACTGACCCCGATCGGGAGGGTGAAGCTATTTCATGGCACCTTTTTGAGTTATTAAATAAAAAAAAATCGAAGANTTTCGAAAGGGTTGTTTTTAATGCCGTTACAAAAGATAAAGTTCTAGATGCCATAAACAATCCAAGGAGCATTGATAGTGACCTGGTTGAGGCATATAAAGCTCGGAGGTCCTTAGATTATCTTATTGGCTTTAAAATTTCTCCAATNTTATGGACTAAACTGTCAGGTGTTAAATCAGCAGGTAGAGTNCAATCAGTTGCACTAAAAATTATTTGTGAGAGAGAAATTGAGATAGAGAATTTCAAAAGTCAGAGATATTGGTCCATTACTTCATCAATGTCAGGGAAAAATGGTCAAAATTTTACAGCATCACTAGTATCTATTAATGAGAATAAATTAAACAAATTTGATATTCAGTCTGAAAAAGAAGCAAAAGCGATTATCAATAATCTAAATAATTCCACTTTCACTGTATCTGAGGTTAAAAAAACAAGTATCATTAGAAAGCCCCANCCACCATTTACAACATCAACATTACAACAAGAGGCCTCTAAAAGACTTGGTTTTAATCCAACCCGAACAATGCAAGTAGCCCAAAAATTGTATGAGGGGATAGACAGTCAAAAAATTGAGGGNGGGCTTATTACATATATGCGAACTGACGGAGTCCAAATAGAGGATAACGTAATAAATGAAATAAGGAGTAATATCGAAGTTAATTTTGGAACAGAGCAAGTGCCGCAAAATAAAAATATTTACCAGACAAAATCCAAGAATGCGCAAGAATCACACGAGGCTATTAGACCCACATCAATAAGTAATGCACCTGATGATATAAAACCTCATTTAAGTGATGAGCAATTCAAACTCTATGAGCTCATTTGGAAAAGAACAATGGCAAGTCAAATGGCCAATGCAAAATTTGAGAGAACCAGCATTACAATTAAGGCGGTTGATAATNTAGGTCAGAATAATCTTTTTCGAGCATCCGGTGANCATCGATTGGAGGCTGGTTATCAAGTACTTTTTGATGATAAACCAAATGATGGTGCAGAAAAAGACCTTAATGAAGAAAAATTAAGTAACCAAAATGTGTTTGGAATTGAAGAAAATGAGTCAATCAGCTGTAAAAAAATCACAGATAATACGCACGATACTGAGCCACCTCCGCGATTCAATCCAGCCTCACTAATCAAGCTCTTGGAAGACTTAGGAGTTGGNAGACCATCAACCTATGCGAGTATACTTAGTGTTTTGACGGAGCGAAATTATACTAAACTAGAACAAAAAAGATTTACCCCAACTAGTAATGGCAGACTATTAACTGTCTTTTTAGAAAATTACTATCCAGACTACGTAAAATATGATTTTACCGCNGACTTAGAAGAAAAATTAGATCAAATATCAAACGGTGACTTCACAAGAATATCTCTATTAGAGAATTTCTACTCAAATCTAGATTTGAAAACCAAAAATGTTAAGGACGTTGAACGAATAGAAGTGATGGAAAATCTCGTAGATACACTCGCACCTCACATATTTGGTCAAGACTCAGAAAATCCAAGACTATGTCCAGATTGTAGCGGCGGAAAAATAACCCTAAAGTCATTTGAAAGCGGCTCATTTTTATGTTGTTCAAATTATCCTGATTGCAACTTTCAGCACGGTTTAGGAAAAAATGATGCTATCGCAACTGCGAAGCAAGTAATTGCAATTGATCCAATTACTGGACATGAAATTACACTTCAAAGTGGTCGGTATGGTCCTTATTTAGAGGTAGAAGATCCCAGCATAGAGAATGAAAAACCAAAGCGTATCTCAATACCAAGAAACATCAAGGTAGAGGATTTATCAGATGAACTAGCATTGCAGCTTATATCTCTGCCGAAATCAATTGGTACTCATCCTGACACAAATCAGGAGATTACTGGCGCTATTGGTAGGTATGGGCCCTATATCAAACATGAAAATACGTATGTAAGTATTAAGCTTGAAGAGCTTTTTGCAATTGGACTCAACCGAGCAGTGACCTTGATTGATGAGAAAAATAAAGTTTCGCCTTCTAGCCCAAATCAAATATTGGGTCAATANCCCAAAACTAAGAATGATATAATTTTATCCAGCGGTAGATATGGGCCGTACTTAAAGTACAAGAAAAAAAATTACTCTCTTGGGAAAAATATTTCAGTTGAAACACTAAGCCTCGANGAGGCNATAAAAATTATAGATTTAAAAGATAAAAAAANTTAAAATCATTCGTTGACTTACTCTTAATATTGATATATTTATATAAAAAAAAGGGAAATTATGGCAAAATCTGGAAATATAAAAATACGATTAGAGAGTTCAGCTGGCACTGGATATTTTTATGTTACAAAAAAGAATAATCGTACAATGACAGATAAGCTGGTCATAAAAAAATACGATCCTGTCGCCAAAAAACATGTTGATTTTAAAGAAAATAAAATCAAATAATTAANAAAATTCTTATTACGTTACTTTCAAAGATTATTTAATGCTANCATTAGATAAATATAACTCATTTATCTGGTCATATGTCAGTCGCTAAATTTGGAGGAGGCCAAGTTTAGTGACTAACGATACGACCTAAACCCTACGGACCCAGGAGATGCGGCGGACCTGAGCAACTCCGCAGGGAAACTCATTTAAACANTAACATTATATAGTAATTTAATTTATTGAAAATAAATTTTTATAATTTTTTACTCAAGAAATCTATTCACATTTTTTATAAATGGATCCATAGATATCGGCTTTGACATATACTCCTCACAACCGAGTGATAGTATTTTTTCTTTATCATCTTCCATCGCAAAAGCAGTGATTGCAATTATTGGAATGTGCGAAATGGCAGCGTCTGACTTTATCCAGGTGATAAGATCGTAACCAGAAATTCTTGGTAGTTGAATATCCATNAGTATGAGGTTAGGTAATTCGCTTGTAACCTTATCCATAGCAAACATGGGGTCGGCACACTCTACAACTTCGCAATTTTCAGCAACAAGAATTTCCCTGAATAATTTCATATTCAGTTTGTTATCCTCAACTATTAAAACCTTTCTATTTTTCTTTTCCATACTTAGATTGATTGAATGAATATTTATATATACATATATTAGAATATAATAAATGTTATATATTAATAGCTAGTTATCAAGTAATGCAGAACAAACTTCAAATACCATCTGAAAAAAATGCTCGAAATTTGTAGTTCTATTAACGAAATACCAAAGGCTGATTATCAAAAACTGCATAATGATAATCCATTTATGAGCTATGACTTTATTTGGTCACTTGAAAATTCTGGTTGTGCGAGTGATGCATTTGGCTGGATCCCAAACCATTTTATCCAAAATGATGAATCGGGTCAGATTGCATGCTTTACCCCAGCATATATAAAATATAATTCTTTCGGGGAATATGTTTTTGATCATGTATGGGTCGACTTTTATAATAAAGTTAATATTAGATATTTTCCAAAATTACTTATTGCTATACCTTTTACACCAATCAGATCCAGTAAATTTCTTACCAAATTAGATAATATTGATATTAAAGTAAATTCGATTAAAGCCATGAAATCATTTCTAGATAATTATGATTTATCTAGTGTTCATGTTAATTTTATACGAGATGAAGAAGTAACAATTTTAAAGCAAAATAAATTTTTGATAAGAACCAGCAAGCAGTTTATTTGGGAAAATCAAAATTACAATAACTTTGACGACTTTTTAAACTCTTTAAATGCTAGAAAAAGGAAAATGATAAATAAAGAGAGNCGAAAACTTCATTCTGATGGNATTTATTTTGAAAGAGTTAACGGTCANAATATTACAGATGATTTACTAGCAACGTTTTTTAAACACTACCTCGATACATGCAATAGAAAGTGGGGGAATGCCTATCTTAATAAAAATTTCTTTGAGAATCTAGTTGATAGGATTCCAGATAATTTATTATTAATTATTGCCAAAAATGATCAAAANACTATAGGTACTAGCCTGCACCTTCATGGGCACGATACCCTTTATGGAAGATACTGGGGCGCAAGTGGCTTCTATAAGTTTTTGCATTACGAGTTATGCTATTATCAGGCAATTGAATATGCTATTGANAATGGAATACTAACTATTGAGTCTGGTGCGGGCGGCTCTCATAAAATATCAAGAGGTTATAAGCCTACATTCACTTACTCAGCGCATTTCTTTCAAAACCAGCAAATCCATNGTATTATTTCAGAGTTTATAGAAAAAGAAGGTGATTACATTGGTAAAGAAGTTGACTACCTATCAAATTTTAACCCATTCAAAAATACAGAGGATTAAATGAAAAATTACAGTGAGGATAATATTTTTTCAAAAATATTAGCACATGAGATACCGGCAATACGAGTTTATGAAGATTCTGATAATCTGGTCATCATGGACGCCTATCCCGCAGAACCCGGGCATATGCTGGCAATCCCAAAAGCTAAATCTAGAAATATATATGATATTAGCAATGAAGAATTACAGAAGTTATTTATTCTTGTTAAGAAAATATCAGAAATACAAAAAAAAGCTTTTGGCTCTGTTGGCGTAAAAATTNTACATAATTGTGAGTCTGAAGCAGGGCAAGTTGTTTTTCACACACACATTCATATTATTCCTTATTTTTCTGAAAAGAATGAGATGCCTCTTGAACTCGATACAACAGAAAAGCAAGCGGAAGCTATGANACAATTATTAATGNAAAATTAGGCTGTCACTTTCCTTATTTTTTTTGCTAGTTGNNAATTTTTTATCATTTACATATATGGCAAGNTCGCTATCTTTATCCGATNNATCAACCTTTACGCTTCCACCNNTTTTTAGTTTACCAAATAATAGTTCATCAGCGAGAGGTTTTTTTATTTTTTCNTCTATCACTCTNTGGAGNGGTCTAGCTCCATATTTTTCATCGACTCCATTATCGGTAAGCCACTGATAAGCTGCCTCGGTTAAAGTAAGCAGAACCTCTTTTTCCTCAAGCTGTGACTCAAGTTTAATGACAAACTTATCAACAATTTGTTTCATGATAGCTTTTGAAAGCGAATTAAAAGGTATAATGGCGTCAAGTCGGTTTCTAAACTCAGGTGAAAACATTTTATTGATCTCCTGATTATAATTTTGTTCAATCTTTGACTCTGAAAAACCAATAGACTCTTTTGCCAAATCTTGAGCTCCAGCGTTCGTTGTCATTATTATAATTACATTTCTAAAATCAATTTTTTTTCCATTATGATCACTCAGAAAGCCATAATCCATAACCTGTAGAAGTATATTATAAATATCAAAATGGGCTTTCTCGATTTCATCCAATAAAAGTACGCAATGAGGTGTTTTCTCAATTTTTTCTGTTAAGAGCCCCCCTTGGTCATAACCTACATAACCCGGAGGAGCACCAATTAATTTTGAAATTGAGTGCCTCTCCATATATTCAGACATATCAAAACGAATGAGTTCAATTGAGAGAGTGTGNGCCAGTTGTCTTGCAAGTTCAGTTTTACCCACACCNGTTGGGCCTGAAAAAAGATANGATCCAATTGGTTTTTCAATATCNCTTAAACCAGCACGTGATGATTTTATTGAAGAAGATAGCAGTGCAACTGCATGGTTTTGACCAAAAACTTGGTTCTTCAAGCTTTTTTCTAATTTCTTTAATATTGAGTTATCTGATTTNGATACAGTTTTNTCTGGTATTCTNGCAATAACAGCTAATGTCTTTTCAATCTCTTTTGCNGTTATTATTTTTTTACGCTTATCAACAGGCAATATTGCTTGAGACGCCCCTGTTTCATCTATAAGATCGATCGCCTTATCTGGGAGCTTTCTATCCTGTAAGTATCGTGACGATAACTCAACTGATGCAACAATGCTATCATCATCGAATTTAATTTGATAAAACTCTTCAAAATAAGGTCGTAAGCCTCTGATTATATTAATAGAATCTTCAATACTAGGTTCAGATACATCTATTTTTTGAAACCTTCTTACAAGCGCCCTATCTTTTTCAAAATATCTTGTAAATTCACGATAAGTTGTTGAGCCGATACACTTTATTTGCCCTGACTGAAGCGCGGGTTTTAGCAAATTTGCAGCATCCATGGCACCACCCGAGGTAGCTCCGGAGCCTATAATTGTGTGTATCTCATCGATAAATAATATTGCATGTGGAATTTTTTCAATTTCTTTCAAGACATCTTTGAGCCTCTCTTCAAAATCCCCTCTGTATCTTGTTCCGGCAATCAAAGCGCCCATGTCAAGTTGAATAATCTGTGCATCTTTTATAAAATCTGGAACTTTTCCGTTTGTTATATTTAACGCNACNCCTTCAACAATTGCTGTCTTACCCACTCCAGGATCACCAACTAATATTGGATTATTTTTTCGNCTTCTGCATAGNGTTTGACATATTCTNAGTATTTCAGTTTCACGGGCAATTACTGGATCAATCTTACCTTTTNTGGCTTTATTNTTTAGNTTAATNCAATACTTATCAATATTTGGGGTTTGACTCTCTTGTTTTTCGTCATAGCCTACTTGAGCACTCAGATCGTCCATATCAGATGCATTACTACCACTCCCATGGCTGAGATAATTTACAACATCATATCTTGATAAATTTACTTTATTTAAATAATAAACAGCGTGACTCTCCCTCTCAGAAAAGATGGCAACAAGAATATTAGCACTTGTAACCTCTTCTTTGCCTGAAGTTTGAACATGTATTACTGCTCTTTGTACAACTCTTTGAAAACTTGTTGTTGGCTTAACATCATCAGTATCTTTTATTATGATATGCTGCAATTCATTATCTAAGTAGCCCGAAAGCTCATGTTTTAATGACTCAACATCAACAGAGCAATGCTTAAATACAAGAGAGGCATCATCATCATCAATGATCGCCATAAGCAGATGTTCGAGTGTTGAAAACTCATGCTTCTTTGATCTTGCAATGGAGAGTGCCTTATGCAAGGAATTTTCGAGACCTTTTGAAAATGTCGGCATTATTTATTTTTCTCCATCTTACATTGCAATGGATGACCATTTTTTATTGAGTAATTCATTACCTGCATTACCTTTGTTTCGGCTATATCAAAAGGGTAAATTCCGCACAGCCCTGTTCCATTTCTATGCACATGCATCATAACTTCATTAGCTTGATTCATATCTTTACTAAAATATTTCATTAGAACATCCACAACAAACTCCATTGGCGTGTAATCATCGTTTAAAAGAATTACCTCATACATGCTAGGACGTTTAATCTTGTCTTTTAATAGTGTTTGACTTTTATTTGTAGTTTCGTTGTTTGCCATGGAAATTTTATCTCGGTTTTTATAATCTTTTTGTAATATAATATTTGGGGAAAAAAAAATAAAAATCAATTTTAAAATAAATTTTTTTTTAAAAATATATACTTTGATTAAGTAAAATATAAGAATTTAATGGTATTCAATTTTGTAATGCATATTTTTTTCAGAAATTTCGTATCGACTTTTCTTTTTTTGATAGTTTATTTTTTATCAACAGAATTAATGGCAGCTCCAAAATATGCATCATTTAGTCTTGATGCTGCCACCGGCGAGATATTACATAATAATCAAGGTTTTCAGTCAAGGTACCCAGCATCCTTAACAAAAGTTATGACACTTTATCTAATTTTTGAAGACATTAGTGATGGAAAAATTCAGAAATCCGATCTAGTTACATTTAGCCGAAACGCCTCGAGTAAGCCTGCATCTAAATTAGGATTAGCTCCTGGTGAAAAAATAACGTTTAGCAATGCTATCAAAGCCTTGGCAATAAAATCAGCAAATGATGTAGCAACAGCTGTTGCAGAGCACATATCTGGTTCAGAAGAGAGTTTTGCGCTGCGAATGACCGATAAGGCTCGAGAACTCGGTATGTATCAAACAAGCTTTAAAAATGCGTCAGGACTCCATAATAATTATCAGAAAACGACTGCATTTGATATGGCTATACTTGGCCTCAGGATGCTGAAAGATTTTCCTGCTGAGGCAAGTGTATTTTCACAAAAAGACTTTATTTATGAGGGAAAGACATATCGTAGCCATAATAAATTACTTTTTTCATACCAGGGAACAAAAGGAATGAAAACAGGTTTCACAAATATGTCTGGTTTCAACTTACTTTCATATGTGACAAGGGATAATAAAAAAATTATCTCCGTGGTAATGGGTGGCAGTTCTTCAAATTCAAGAAATTCAAATATGGTAAAAGTACTGAATAAGTCAATAAAGCTTGCTAAATATGAAATACCATTTCCTAGATTAAATCCTTTTCTTGAAGGTGAAGCTGTGTATGAAGAACATCATTTATCAATGCCCAAAGATAGAAAACAGTCAAGGTTTGAAACTCTCAGTAACAGAGTTGATAAAATATTAGCTATCTTCCCTTAGATTTACGATCTTTAATGATGTATTCTCTAGCCGCATTTATTTTCTTAGCGATATACTCACTACCACCCAAGTCTGGATGGTTTTTTCGTATTAATTCTTTATAAGCTTGATCGACCTCTTCATTACTAGCATCTACTGTAATACCAAGTATTTCATATGCCTCTTCGATACCTGAAATATCAATATTTGAGGCTGTATAATTTGTACTTGATTGCCGCACTCTCGAGATAGTTCTTAATATATGAGGCAGCAGATAAATGAAATAACCAAGTATCTTGAACTTTATCAAGAACGCTATAATTATTGGAAATAATATAAGAAGCAAGAAAGTCATGGAATTTTTTCAAAATGTTTCCAAATTATCAAATAAAAAACAATATTATGGTGCGATCGAGAAGATTCGAACTTCCACAGAGTTTCCTCTACAGCGACCTCAACGCTGCGCGTCTACCAATTCCGCCACGATCGCACAATAAATTTAATTTTTATACAACTTAATATATTTGAATGATATTATTTAGCAATCAGATTAATAAAGAATAAAGCCGAAATGCATAAGGAAATAGAATATATAATAAGCAAATCACCTGTTCAATATGAAATAGCTGTGAATTTTATGGAAAGAAGAGTTGATCTTATCAATAATGATGACGCCTGTGAGCTAATTTGGTTTTTAGAGCATCCTCATGTGTATACTGCAGGTTCAAGTGCAAAAGATAATGAACTGCTAAATAAAGGCCAGGTTCCTGTTTATAAAACGCTTAGAGGTGGGAGATATACATATCACGGTCCAGGTCAAAGAATTATATATATAATGTTGAATCTCAATAGATTTGAAAAGGATATAAGATCATTTATAAAAAAACTTGAGGAGGTATTAATCGGATCTTTCAGTCACTTCAATATGGATGTTTATCCTCACAGGGAACGTATTGGATTGTGGGTCAATAATGAAGGTGAAGAGGAAAAAATTGGGGCAATTGGATTAAAGATAAAGAAATGGATATCTCTACATGGTATTGCAATTAATATAGATCCGGATCTGAGCTATTTTGATGGGATAATCCCTTGCGGACTTCCAAATCATAATGTAACCAGCATTAGAAAAATGACAGGCAAAGTTACAATGGATCAATTTGACAGAGAATTAATAAAGAATTTTTCATCAAAGATAGGCATCATGAAGCAACTCGAATATATAGATTTATATGGAGTCAAGTAATTTAAAGTAGAAATCTATTTCTGACATTTTGCTATTTAATTCTTTGCTTTTTTCATCGTCATTATAAATTTTGTTATACCAGAGCTCTTCAACATAAACAGCTTCCCAAGCTTCTTCTATACCCAACTTTCTCAAGTTACATAACACCGTGATGATACATGAACCCGTAACCTTCAGTAGGTATGACATAATATGGAGATTCAGTATACTAATGCTCATCAAGTATTCTTTTATTTTTAAAATACTTACAGGATCTTGTTTAAGAGGCATAATGAACGAAGATGTATCCCATGTAGTTTGAAAAGTGATATCAAATATATCGATTATTTTATCCCATTTGGAACCCTGAGACTCGGATAAGCTTTTTGGGTTTGTGACTCTATAAAACAAGAGGTCAGTCTCTAAATACTTAATGAACTCATCGACATAGGTGCTTTTACCGTATGTTGACTTATCTGCATNANTAATAAGAATTTCAATCAGAGAGGGGTTTGTNTTNTTTTTNATTTTAAGGCTTCTAAATTCTTGNCTAAGTAATTCTNNNTAATTCTCATTTGGTANACGTACCTTATTANCATTTTTTGTTAAATATATTTCATCATTACNTGTCAAAAACCAGTNAGAACCTANATNGATAAAGTCAAATTTATCTANTATTTTAGTTTTATTTAATGATTTTTTATTCATCAAANTCAACCCCNAGAGCTTTCAGCGCATCATCGAAATATTNTGGNATTTTNGCTCTAACTGTNATATTTTGCTGCTGGTTATAGGCAGGAAACTCAATGANGNNAGAGTGTANGTAAAACCTCTTTTCAATATTATTTGGNATAAAATTATTACCATANTTNGNATCCCCAATAATTGGTGAATTTAACATNCTTAAATGTTTGCGGATTTGATGTTTTCTGCCAGTAATCGGTTCTAACTTTACNAGAGATATNTTNTTNTTCGTTGTGGNAATTACCTCGTATTGAGTTATTGCATCTTGAAATTTATCTTCACTTATTGAGGCTTGCTTGAGGTTTGTTTTTTTTAAAGGCAGGTCTATCACACCAATTTTTTTTTTAAATTCACCAGCTGTTAGCGCTAAGTAACATTTTTTTATCTTCTTATCAAGAAATGCCTTAGTATAAAATGATGCGCTATCTCTTCTTTTGGCTATGATAAGAGCACCACTAGTATATTTATCCAATCTATGAACTAGTCTATAGTTCTTTTCAACATNCTCATTCTCCTCGGATAGCAATTGATCAATATGATATTTTACCCCAGTNCCGCCTTGGGTAGATAATCCATATGGTTTATCTAAAACTAAAAGACTTTCGTCTTCATAAATTGTAATTTTTTCTATACTCAAAGATCCGTGATGTTGAATCTTCTTGTTAATGCTGCTGTTTATTTTTGTATACCTAGGAGGAAACCAGATCTTTTCCCCTGAATTCAGTCTGTAGTTTGATTTTTTTCTACCCCCATCAATTCGNACTTGCCCTGTTCGAATTAATTTTTGAACCTCAATATAAGTAACATCTGATAGATTTTCTTTTAGCCATCTGTCTAATCTTACNCCACTATCGTCANTTTTTATAATTTGATGCATGATATTTACTTAAGCAAATGATTTTATCAACCAGACTCCAGTGAGCATTGCAAGTAATGATGATACAATAGATAANACTANATATGATATAGCCATAATTTTACCNTTGTTNTGATATAAGAGGAATGCATCAATAGAAAATGCTGAGAATGTAGTGAATCCTCCTAGCAGCCCTATTGTTATGAATAATTGAAAATTTTCTGACGTCACAAAATAAACATTTAATGCCTGATAGACGAGACCAATAAAAAAACAACCCATAACGTTGACAACTAACGTAGCAATTGGATAGCTGTATCCAAATATATTATTTGCTAGAATATATATTGAATATCTCAATATTGAGCCGATAAAACCNCCAAAGCCAACATATATGACTTTNAACATNNCCTACGCTATTGCGTTTGTGTTTTCGGTTTCTTCTTCGATATCTTGAACTTGAAGTGGTCCAGAGTCCTGTCCTTTAGCATCCTTGTCTCTGTCAACAAATTCAATTACTGCCATGGGCGCCGAGTCGCCATACCTGAACCCAGCTTTAATTATACGCGTATAACCACCTGCCCTGTCAGCATATCTTGGTCCAAGAACATCAAATAGTTTTGATACCATAGACAGGTCTTGCAGCTTAGATATTGCCTGCCTTCTTGAATGCAGGCTGTTATTTCTTGATAGCGTAACTAATTTCTCGACAACAGGTCGTAATTCCTTTGCCTTTGGCAAAGTTGTAATAATTTGCTCATGTTTTATGAGCGCGTTAGCCATATTTGAAAACATAGCTTTTCTGTGACTAGCTGTCCTATTTAATTTTCGTTGCGAGTTATTATGACGCATTTGTTTATCCTTACCTCTTTAAGCTTAGTAGCTTTCTTCATATCTTTTTGCAAGATCATCTATATTTTCAGGTGGCCAATTTGGAATATTCATTCCGAGATGTAAACCCATCTGNGCTAGCACCTCTTTAATTTCATTTANNGACTTTCTTCCAAAATTNGGAGTTCTTANCATTTCTGACTCCGATTTTAAGATTAGATCACCAATATACACTATATTATCGTTTTTTAGACAGTTTGCAGATCTTACTGATAGTTCTANCTCATCAACCTTTTTAAGTAAAGCAGGGTTAAAAGTTAGCTCCGGAGCCTTATCTTCTACTACNGGNGCAACAGGTTCTTCAAAATTGACAAATACGTCCAATTGATCTTGCATAATTCTCGCCGCAAAAGCAACTGCATCTTCAGGTCTCACTGACCCATCAGTTTCAATTGTCATATTCAGTTTATCATAATCAAGTATCTGCCCTTCTCGTGTATTTTCTATTTCATAGGAAACACGCTTTACAGGAGAAAATAAACTATCTATTGGTATCAATCCGACTGGCTCNTCTTCTGACCTATTTTTTTCTGCAGGNACATAACCTCTTCCGGTTCTTGCNACGAATTCCATACGGATATTGACCTTATCGTCAAGTGTACAGATTACTGTCTCCGGATTAAGTATTTCTATGTCTGTGGATGACTCAATATCTCCAGCAACAACAGTGCATGGACCTGTTTTATTTAAAATCATCTTAACCTCTGTATCTGTATGCATTTTGAGAGCAACATCCTTGATATTTAGTATTATATCGGTAACATCCTCCCTAACACCTGATATGGCTGAGAATTCATGCAAAACCCCGTCTATTTTCACTGAAGTTATGGCACCGCCTTGTAATGAAGATAATAGTATTCTTCTGAGTGAATTACCTATTGTTAATCCGAAACCTTTTTCAAGCGGTTCAACAGTAAGTCTTGAAACGTTTTTACCAGAGTTATCTTCTTTTATCTCAATCTTATTTGGCTTAATTAGTTCCTGCCAGTTTTTTTCTATCACAACTTTACCTCTTTGATCTTTTATTTTTCAAATTTATTTAGAAATTATAGTTTAAACTTATACTCGACGTCTTTTTGGCGGCCTACAGCCGTTATGGGGTATTGGTGTAACATCCTTTATAGANGTTATTGTAAAACCAGTTGATTGAAGAGCTCTCAAAGCTGACTCTCTGCCGGTTCCCGGTCCTTTTACCATTACCTCAATTGTTTTCATCCCGTGTTCCATTGCTTTTTTAGCCGCATCCTCAGCGGCCACTTGGGCAGCATACGGTGTTGACTTCCGTGAACCTTTAAAGCCCATTCCACCTGCCGAAGACCATGATATAGCGTTTCCTTGGGCATCTGTAATTGTGACCATTGTGTTATTGTAGGTTGCGTTAACGTAAGCGATACCAGAAGTAATATTCTTTTTTTCTCTTCTCTTTACTCGTGTTTTGTCTTTAACCATTAGATCCTCACTACTTCTTTTTACCAGCTATAGGTTTTGCAGGACCTTTTCTTGTTCTTGCATTAGTATGGGTACGCTGACCTCGAACAGGCAAACCTCTTCTATGTCTTAGGCCACGATAGCAGCCAAGATCCATCATACCTTTAACATTCATAGCGACCTCACGTCTTAAATCTCCTTCAACAAGATAGTCGCTATCAATAGCTTCACGGATGGCAATAACCTCTGAGTCTGAAAGCTGGTTGACTCTCTTGGAGTTTTCTATTTTAACTTTCTCACATATTTCCCGTGCCTTAACAGGACCAATTCCATGAATTGAACGTAAAGCGATTTCTACTCGCTTATTGGTTGGAATGTTAACTCCCGCAATCCTAGCCAATTTACTTCTCCTTATATAAATTTGTTGGATAAAAATTTAGCTTAATATATCTGTTTTATACCAACAATTATTATTATTATCAAACATAATCGTTTGATCATACCTGGTTAATTATTGTTTATTATCAATTAAATTCTCAATTATATTGCCCACCTCTTGAATACTTTGCATACCATCGATANTATTTATTTCATATTTCGTGCTATAGTAATCAACTATGGGTTTTGTTTCCTTGTTATACACCTCTAGTCTTTTTTTCACAATATNTGAATTATCATCCGCTCTTTTCTCTACGCTTTCTTCCGCTCTTTTTATTATCCTCGACATAAGAGCGTGCTCATCAACTTTTAATTCAATAATAAGGTCAAGATTCATTTGATGATGCTTGAATAAACCCTCAAGCTCATTGGCTTGAATTATAGTCCTTGGAAAACCATCGAATATTCGACCAGGCTTAAATTTAGTTTCAACTATTTTTTCTTCCATTATCTTTATGATTAGCTCATCTTCCACCAATTTTCCACTTGCAAGAACATCTTTCACAAGTTTTCCAGTTTGTGTTTCGTTTGCGATAGCCTCCCTAAGGATATCGCCTGTTGAAAGTTGGTAATAGTCAAATTTCTTTACAAGGTTCAGNGCTTGCGTACCCTTGCCACAGCCAGGGGGACCCAACAAGATAAGGTTCATCGCCTTCTTCCTCTTAAATTTGATTTTTTAATTAATCCTTCATATTGATGCGCAAGAAGATGGCTTTGAACTTGTGAAACGGTGTCCATGGTCACGTTAACAACAATCAATAGAGATGTTCCGCCAAAGTAAAATGGTATTGCTGCATATGATATCAGTATCTCAGGCAAAATACATATTGCAGCTAGATACGCGGCTCCAAAACATGTAATTCTAGTTAATACATAATCNATATATTCTGCGGTTTTTTCACCGGGTCTTATTCCTGGAATAAACCCACCTTGTCTTTTCAAGTTATCAGCTGTATCGGCAGGATTAAAGACGATTGCGGTATAGAAGAAAGCAAAGAATACGATTAAAGAAATATAAAATAATAAGTATAAAGGCTGCCCCCTGCCTAAGAAAGAACTTAAGAAGTTAATCCATTCCGGCCCTTGACCGGTTGAAAAATTTGCAACAGTCATTGGAAGCAGNAGCAGCGAAGATGCAAAAATTGGAGGAATTACTCCAGCTGTATTTACCTTTAGGGGCAAATGCGAACTATCTCCTTCAAACACTTTATTGCCTTGTTGTCTCCTTGGGTACTGAACAACCAGCTTTCTTTGAGCTCTTTCAACATAGACAATAGTCACAATAACAATAATTGCCAAAATCAGAACGCCTAAAATCAACCAGGTCGACAGAGCACCTTGCCGCCCTAATTCTAGAGTATTTACCAAAGCAGACGGCAGCTCCGCCACGATACCCGCAAATATTATAAGTGATATACCATTGCCGATCCCACGAGCGGTAACCTGTTCACCAATCCACATCAAAAATACGACTCCGCCAACCAGCGTGATTACAGCCGACATCCTAAAATATAACCCTGGGTCAATAACAATATTACCCGCCCCCTCAAGACCAATAGAAATACCCCAGGCTTGCAATGCTGCAAGAAATACTGTTCCATAACGTGTATACTGGTTGATTTGCTTTCTACCACGCTCACCCTCTTTTTTTAACTGCCCAAGAACCGGTGAGACCGCAACCAATAACTGCATGATAATGGCAGCCGAGATATATGGCATAATATTCAGCGCAAAAATTGCCATTCTACCAACAGCACCACCGGCGAACATATCAAACATCCCAAGAATACCACTTTGGTTCTGTTGAAATAATTCATTTAAAGCAGATGTATTAATACCCGGTAATGGAATGAAAGTTCCAAGTCTGTATATTAAAAGAGCACCAAGTGTAAATAATATTCTGCCTTGAAGGTCTTTCGCTTTACCGAAAGTTGAAAAATTTATGTTTGAAGCAAGTTGTTCAGCCGCAGATGCCATGAGTCACCATTTTTATAAATTCTAATCAAACCCTATTTATTTGTATTTCCGAGCACAGTTACTTTGCCGCCAGCTTTTTCAACTAGCTTAACCGCTGTCTCAGATGCTCCAGATACCTCAAGCTCAACTTTTGATGTTAGCTTTCCTCTTGCAAGGATTTTTAACCCATCACGCTCAGATTTAATAAGTTTTGCTTCAAGTAATGCATCAATATTTATGATTTTCTTTTCATCTATTCTACCTTTATCGATAAAATATTGGATCCTGTCTAAGTTAAAGACATTATATTTTTTTGAGAATAAATTATTAAATCCACGTTTTGGTAGCCTTCTATGTAGAGGCATTTGACCCCCTTCAAAGCCCTTTATCGCTACACCAGAACGAGATTTTTGACCTTTTACACCTCGACCTGATGTTTTCCCAGTGCCTGATCCAATGCCACGACCAACTCTCTTNCTGNTCTTCCTAGCGCCAGCCAAATCAGATAATTCATTTAATTTCATAATAGTGTTCCTATTCTATAATTTCTATAAGATGACTGACTTTCCGGACCATACCTCTAACAGACGGGGTATCTTCTAACTCTCTCACTCTNCCAATTTTATTTAAACCGAGACCAATAAGAGTTTGTTTTTGGTCAAATTTTCTACCGATAGAGCTCCCTATTTGCTTAATTCTTATTGTTTTTTTAGATATTGCCATTTGTTACCTATCATCTGCTTCAGTTGCTAACTCTTTTCTTCTTGACACAAGATTGCTAACCTTTATACCTCTTCTCGCAGCCACCATTCGAGGACTCTGCTCACTTTTTAAGGCATTAAATGTTGCACGTACCATATTGTAAGGATTAGCGGTTCCTTGAGATTTTGCTACTACATCTTGCACTCCAACAGCCTCAAAAATAGCCCTCATTGGCCCACCTGCAATTATACCGGTACCAGATGGAGCAGATCTAAGGAGCACCTTACCCGCCCCATGATGCCCATAAACATCATGGTGTAAAGTTCTACCATCTCGCAAAGGCACTCTTATCATATCCCTTTTCGCATCATCNGTTGCTTTTTTTATTGCTTCTGGAACCTCTTTTGCCTTCCCATGACCGAAACCAACTTTTCCCTTCTGGTCACCAACNACAACAAGAGCGGCGAATCCAAATCTCCGTCCACCCTTTACAACTTTCGCTACTCTATTGATGTGAACAAGACGATCAATAAAATCACTGTTTTCTTCTTTTGCCTTAACTGGAGTCCTTGCCATATCCTACTTCCTTAAAATTGTAATCCGTTTTCTCTTGCGCTTTCAGCAAGCGCTTTTACTCGCCCATGATAAAGATAGCCACTTCTGTCAAAGACAACTTTATCTATGCCAGCTTTTTTTGCCCTTTCCGCAATTAATTTTCCTATTTTCTCTGCTGCTTTCGTATCTGCCCCGCTCGCTTCTTTTTGCCCTTTCTCAAGAGTAGATGCGGAAGCCAATGTTTTACCCTCGATATCACTGATTACTTGCGCGTATATATTCTTAGAGGACCTAAAAACACTTAATCTTGGTCTTTGGTCTTTGTTTTTCTTTAAGGATCTTCGCACTCTTAATTTTCTTTTTATTTTNCTGTTAAGATTGGTCATAATACACTCTACTTTTTCTTACCTTCTTTTCTAAATACATACTCGTCTTTGTACCTTATTCCTTTACCTTTGTAAGGCTCNGGAGGTCTAAATCTTCGTATCTCAGCTGCAGCCTGACCTACTTTCTGTTTGTCTATCCCTTCAATCTGGATCTCTGTTGGCTTCAAACATTTTATATCTATTCCATCGGGGACATCATATTTTACTTCATGGCTATATCCGAGTGCAAGCTGGAGTATGTTACCCTGCATTTGCGCTCTGTACCCTACTCCTTGAATTTCTAAAGTTTTCGAGAACCCATCAGATACACCCGCAACTAGATTGCTTATAATAGTTCTGGTCAGGCCCCAAAATGATCTTGTTTTCTTCTCAAGATTTTTTGGCAAAACATTAATTTCGGTATCACTAATTTCTACCGTAATATCCTCAGATAGTTCAGCAGATAGTTCGCCCTTTGGTCCAGTAACTACAATTTTCTTATCAATAATGCTGGCTTTAACATTATCAGGTATACTTATTGATTTTTTTCCTATTCTTGACATATTTAACCTAATTAAAATACCTTACAAAGTATTTCCCCTCCAACATTAGCTTCTCGAGCACTTACATCAGACATTACACCTTTTGAAGTTGATAATATTGAAACACCAAGACCATTAAATACTCGCGGCAGCTCTGAAACTGAAGAATATACTCTTCTACCTGGTTTTGATACCCTCTCTAGTTTCTTAATAACNGGGTCACCCTCATGATACTTTAATTCAATCTCAAACATCGGGAACTCCCCCTCAATCTCTAATTTCATATAGCCCCGTATATATCCTTCATCCTGCAAAACCGATAAGACATTCTCTCTCAATTTTGAAGCAGGAGTTATGACTGTGGGTTTACCTCTAAGTAGGGCATTCCTTATTCTTGTTAGCATATCTGCTAGCGGATCTGTCATCATATTAACACCTCACCAACTTGACTTAATCATACCCGGTATTTGACTTTCTGCTGTCAAATCTCTTACTGCAATTCTTGATACACCAAGCTTTCGATAATATCCTCTCGGTCTTCCAGTTATTGCACATCTATTTCTATATCTTATTGAAGCTGAATTTCTTGGTAACTTTGCNAGTTTAACTGTCGCTTGAAACCTTTCCTCCATTGTCAAAGATTTATTCTTTGTAATTTCCCTTAATTTATTTCTCTTAGATGAATACTTTTTGTTGAGTTTCCATCTTTTATTATTTCTTTCAGTTATGCTTACTTTTGACATGTAGACTCCTATTATTTAATTCCTAAAGGGAAAGTTAAACCCTTCAAGTAGAACTTTTGCCTCTTCATCTGTATTTGCTGTTGTACAAATTATTATATCCATCCCTCTTATAACATCAACTTTATCATAATTAATTTCAGGAAAAACAATGTGCTCTTTTATCCCCATTGCGTAGTTTCCATTACCATCAAAACTCTTCGAACTTATGCCCCTAAAATCCCTGACGCGNGGTAAGGCAACTGTAATAAGTCGGTCGACAAACTCATACATCCTTGATTTACGTAGAGTGACTTTTGATCCAATAANCATACCTTCACGAAGTTTGAAATTAGCAATCGATTTCTTTGCTTTGGTAAAAACAGGCTTTTGACCCGCTATCAGGCCCAATGCTTCAATTGCAATATCAGCTTTTTTTGAGTCAGAAACAGCATCACCAAGACCCATATTGATGACTATTTTATCAAGTTTTGGAATCTGCATTGTATTCGTGTATTTAAATTTTTCATTTAAACTCTTAACTACCACATCTTGATAATGCATTTTCATGCGTGGGGAATAACTACTTGTCATCTATTACCTCACTNTTACTTTTGTAAAATCTTACTTTTTTACCATCCTTCAAAAATTTAAATCCAATTTTTGATTTTTTTGCTTCATTTGGTTCAAAGATAGCAACATTTGATNTATGAATTTTACCTTCTTTTTCAATGATACCCGCCTGTTGTGTTTGAGTTTGCTTTTGGTGCTTTTTCTTAACACTTACCCCTTGAACGATGAGCTTATTTTCGGTTGGATATACGGATAAAACAGTTCCTGTTTTCCCCTTATCTTTTCCAGTTAATACAATAACACTATCACCCTTTCTTATCTTTGCTGCCATTTACAGTACCTCCGGTGCTAATGAAATTATTTTCATGTGGTTTTTCGCTCTAAGCTCGCGTGTGATTGGACCAAATATTCGTGTTCCAATTGGTTCA
The DNA here is from genome assembly GCA_002699615.1 of Rhodobiaceae bacterium. Classification (GTDB taxonomy): domain Bacteria; phylum Pseudomonadota; class Alphaproteobacteria; order Rhizobiales; family TMED25; genus TMED25. Next base: position 70,948 of record PAAM01000014.1, read on the forward strand.
CCTTGATTGTTTATTAATACTGCTGCATTTCCNTCAAATCTTATAGCGGTCCCATCATTTCTTAGTATTCCCTTGGCAGTTCGGACGATNACAGCTTTTAAAACATCTCCCTTTTTAACTCTTCCCCTAGGGATTGCTTCCTTGACCGTAACTACTATTGTGTCACCTATGTGCGCTGTTTTTCTTTTTGATCCACCCAGTACTTTTATACACTGCACCCTCTTTGCACCAGAGTTATCAGCCACACTTAGATTAGATTGCATTTGTATCATCAGACTTTATTCCTTCAAATAACTATATGACTATCCATTTTTTTAACTTCGAATAGGGCTTTGATTCTTGAATTCTTACTTCATCGCCAATATTGAGTTTATTTTGCTCATCATGAGCATGATATTTTTTTGATCTTCTTACTGTTTTCTTTAATAACGGATCGATGAAACGACGTTCAACGCGAACAACGACTGTTTTATCTTGGCTATTATTTTCTACAACACCTGAGAGTATTCTCTTTGGCATTATTTTTTCTCCTGTATTTTATTTATTTCNTTTTGTATGGTCTTAAGTTTTGCAATCGTTCTTCTGACTTCTCTAACTCTCGCTGTATTATCAAGTTGACCACTAGATCTTTGAAAGCGCAGGTTGAGCTGCTCTCTTTTATATTTAACCAGTTCATCACTAATCTGATCCGCTGACAGTTCTCTTATTTCAATTGCTTTCATTGCTTATATTCCTAATTCATGTCGCCTAGTCTTGAAACAAACTTACACTTAACAGGGAGCTTCGCAGCAGCAAGAGATAATGCTTGCCTTGCAACGTCGACAGGTACACCATCAATTTCAAACATCATTCTTCCTGGTTTAACTTTAGCCGCCCAAAATTCAACAGACCCCTTACCCTTACCCATCCTGACTTCAGTGGGTTTTTTTGATACAGGAACATCGGGAAATATCCTTATCCAAACTCTACCAGCCCTTTTCATATGTCGTGTCATTGCACGTCTTGCAGCCTCTATTTGCCTTGCGGTAACCCTTGAGGGCTCAAGAGATTTAAGGCCGTATGAACCAAAATTTAATACAAACCCGCCCTTTGCATTACCACTAATCCTACCTTTATGCATTTTTCTAAACTTAGTCTTTTTTGGCTGTAACATAAGTACTATCCTAATCTGTTCTTTGCGTTCTTACTTGTTCTTGAGAACCNGTTATGCTTTTTTCTTGCGCCATTGGGTCGTGCTCTAGTATTTCACCTTTGAAAATCCAGACCTTAATCCCTATAGCCCCATAAGTTGTTTGTGCAGTTGCAACACCGTAATCGACATTCGCCCTTAGAGTGTGCAGAGGAACGCGACCTTCCCTGTACCACTCAGTTCGCGCAATTTCAGCCCCCCCAAGTCTGCCGCCACAATTTATTCTAATCCCGCCAGCTCCCATTCGGAGTGCAGTTTGAACAGCCCGTTTCATTGCCCGCCTAAATGCAACACGTCTCTCAAGTTGTTGAGCAATGGACTCGGCTACTAGCGTGGCGTCAATCTCTGGTTTTTTAACTTCTAAAATATTTATTGATACGTCCGTGTTTGTAATTTTTTGTATTTTAGTTTTAATAAGCTCAATATCCGATCCCTTCTTTCCNATAAGTATACCAGGCCTAGCAGAATATATTGTAACGTTACACTTTTTATGTGGTCGCTCTATTACAATTTTTGATATCGCCGCCGTTGATTTAAGGCTATTAACAAGAGCCCTTATTTTACGATCTTCCATTAAAAGTCGGGGGTATTCGTTCTTGTCTGCATACCAACGGGAGTCCCAAGTTCTATTTATCCCGAGTCTTAATGCTACTGGTGAAACCTTTTGTCCCATTAGTTACTATCCTCATTTTCTGATTGTTTTACCACAACTGTTAATTGACTAAATGGTTTTTTAATTCTACCCACACGACCTCTAGCCCTCGCTTTCCACCTCTTTAAGACGAGATTTTTTCCAACGTAAGCTTCATTCACATAGAGTTCATCAATATCAAGATTATGATTATTCTCAGCATTGGCGACTGCAGATTTTAGAGTCTTAAGTACATCCTGAGCAATTCTCTTTCTAGAGAATTGTAGCTCATTCATTGCTTTCTCAACTTTTTTACCCCTTATCATTGCAGCTACTAAGTTTAGTTTTTGCATGCTTACTTTTAGGTTTTTAGTTGTCGCTAATGCCATTCCATCTTGTAATTTTGCTGCCATGAACTATTTCCTTTTTGCCTTCTTATCAGCCAGGTGACCATAGTACGTTCTAGTTGGCGAAAACTCGCCAAATTTACGTCCAACCATTTCTTCTGTGACAAGAACTGGTATNTGCTTTTGACCGTTATGAACCCCAAATGTAAGCCCCACAAACTGCGGCAGTATCGTGGATCTTCTTGACCAGATTTTGATCACATCATTTCTACCAGATGCTCTTGCTGTTTCTGCTTTCTTTAGCAAATACCCGTCAACGAAGGGTCCTTTCCATACTGAACGCGCCATCTATAATCTACCTTTTCTTCTTCAAATGCCTGCTTCTGAGAATCAGTCTATCTGTTGTCTTATTAGTTCTTGTTTTCTTTCCTTTGGTTGGCTTACCCCAAGGAGTTACTGGGTGCCTACCTCCGGATGTTTTACCTTCACCACCGCCATGTGGGTGATCTATNGGGTTCATTGCAACACCTCGTACAGATGGACGCTTGCCCAACCAACGNGATCTGCCTGCTTTTGCTAATTTAATATTTTTATTATCAGGATTTGATACAGCCCCAATCGTAGCCATACATTCGGAACGAGTCATTCGCTGCTCACCNGAATTTAATCTTAATATTGAATATGCTTGGTCTCTTCCCACTAATTGAACATATGTNCCAGCTGAGCGTGCAATCTGCCCTCCTTTTCCTGGTTTGAGTTCNACATTATGTATAATCGTCCCCACGGGGATGTTAGCGAGTGGTAAAGCATTACCAGGCTTAATATCAGCGTTAGTACTTGAAATGACTGTATCACCGATAGCCATTCTCTGAGGCGCGAGTATGTATGATTTTTTTCCATCATCATATAACAGCAAAGCAATGAATGCTGATCTATTTGGGTCGTACTCAATCCTTTCAACTTTTGCAGGTATATCAAAATGATTTCTTTTGAAATCAATCATTCTATATAAACGTTTATGACCACCGCCACGTCTTCTTGCAGTAACCCTTCCCTTATTATTACGACCTCCAGACTTNGATATACCAACTGTTAGTGTTTTCTCTGGTTTTCCTGACCAAAGGCTATCTCGTGAAACTAATACAAGACCGCGCTGTCCNGGTGTGTTTGGTTTATATGATTTTAATGCCATAATATATTACCCACTTAAACCTGTTGTAAAATCAACATTTTGGCCATCCTCAAGAGATACAATTGCTTTTTTGATATCATTTCTTTTCCCCAATCTACCCCTAAATCTCTTCACTTTACCTTTTCGTATCAAAGTATTTACTGACTTTACTTTCACCTTGAAGAGCGTTTCGATTGCCTCTTTAATTTGNGATTTCGTAGCGCTTTTTGAAACTTCAAAAATGACTTGACCATTCTCTGATATAAGAGTCGCCTTTTCCGTTATGACAGGGTTCCTAATTACGTCGTAAATATCTATTTTACTCATCTAATCGACCTTCAATTTCTTTTAAAGCATCTTTTGTTATGAATACCTTATCTCTTCTCAGCATATCATATACGTTAATACCTTGAACTAGTAGTATATCGATGTTTGGAATATTCATCGTTGCTAATTCAAAATTTTTGTCAAATTCTTTTGTATCAATAAATAAAGCTGAGTTGACAGCCATTTTCTGTAAATTTTTAACTAATACTGACGTTTTTGGCTTACTTAGTTTAGCCTCATTAAGAATAATAATATTACCATCTTTATGCTTTGAAGATAAAGCATGCTTGAGTGCCAATTTTTTGAATTTTTTTGTTAATTTTATTGAGTGATCTCTTGGATGTGGCCCAAACGCTCGCCCTCCACCCCTAAATTGTGGTACTTTTTTTGAACCGTGTCTCGCGCTACCTGTTCCTTTTTGTTTATACATCTTTTTTGTAGTCGCTGTTATCTCCGCCCTATTTTTCACCTTATGTGTTCCTGCACGCCTTTTTGCTAGCTGATACAGCACAGTCCTGTGGAGTATATCTTTCCTTGGTTCTAGACCAAAGATAGCATCATTCAGACTTGCTGTTCCAGACGCTTTTGATGAAATGTCAATCACATTTACCTTCATTTATCTTCACCATCATCCTTTTTATTGCCGCTACTCAAGCTAGCATCAGGATTTGACTCTTCATTGCCGAGCTCGATAGACTCATCAGCTGGCAAATCAGTCGTTTCATTTTCATCAGAGACCCTAGCGGAAGTCTCTTCATTATTGATTATGGCAGAGTTATCAGCGGGCGCTTCCTGATCTATCTTAAGAGGTGTATCATTATTCTTCTGGTCGTCTGGTGAAAGATCTCCATTGACCGCGTTTGATGAACTTTCTTCTGTTGGGGCATTTGGATCAACAAAGCTACCTGGCATTGGTAATTCAATAGTCGATTTGATCTTAATTGCGTCACTAATTGTTACCCAACCACCCTTGTGGCCTGGCACGGCGCCATGCACAAAAATTAGCCCTCTCTCATTATCAACTGAATAAATTGAGAGGTTTTGGATTGTAACTTTTGCAGCACCCATATGCCCAGCCATTTTTTTTCCCTTAAATACTTTACCTGGATCTTGGCATTGCCCTGTTGATCCGTGGCTGCGGTGACTTATTGAAACTCCATGGGATGCTCTCAATCCGGCGAAATTATGTCTTTTCATAGCCCCAGCAAACCCTTTACCAATGCTCGTTCCAGTAACGTCAACTTTCTGCCCCGGCACAAAATGATCTGGCTTCATCTCTAGGCCTATTTGAATGAACTTGTCTTCATCAATCCGGAACTCTACTAATTTTGACTTTGGTTCGACTTTATTTTTTGCAAAATGACCCCGCATTGGCTTCGTTATATTTTTTATCTTTGGTGAGCCTGCACCTAGTTGGATTGCAGTATATCCATCGTTCTCAATTGTTTTATGTGATACAACTTGACAACCAGCAAGAGATAGAACAGTTACAGGTATGTGTTGACCTTTTTCTGTAAAAACCCTCATCATTCCAACTTTTTCTGCAATTAGACCAACTCTCATAACTTTTCTTCCTATAGTTTTATCTCGACATCTACACCAGCAGAGAGGTCTAGCTTCATTAAGGCATCTACAGTTTGAGGAGTGGGATCAACAATATCGAGAAGTCTTTTGTAGGTTCTAATTTCGAATTGCTCACGACTTTTCTTATCAATATGCGGGCCACGCAAAACAGTATATTTTTCAATTCGACGAGGTAAAGGGATAGGACCACGTACATTTGCACCTGTTCTTTTTGCTGTGTTTACAATTTCAGTTGTTGAGGTATCCAGCAAGCGATGATCGTAAGCCTTCAACCTGATTCTTATATTTTGACCTTGCATTATATACCTATTCTTTTCTATGCGTATTTCGCAATAACTTGATCCGATACAGCCTGTGGCACTTGTTCATAATGATCAAACTGCATTGTAAACTGTGCCCTACCTTGACTCATAGATCTCAAATGACTTACGTACCCAAACATATTCGCAAGTGGAACTTTTGACTTTATGACAGTCGCATTAGATCTTGACTCGGTTCCCGCAATTTGCCCCCGACGTGAGTTGAGATCTCCAATGACATCCCCCATATACTCTTCAGGTGTTACAACTTCAACATCCATAATGGGCTCTAGTAATTTTGGTGCAGCTGACTGGGCGGCCTCACGAAAGGCTGCTCTGCCTGCAATCTCAAAGGCCATAACCGATGAGTCAACGTCATGAAATGCACCGTCGTGAAGTACAACTTTAATATCTAGCAAAGGAAATCCTGCCAAAACCCCATTATCCAATACAGATGCAATCCCTTTCTCGACACCGGGAATATACTCTTTTGGTATTGCTCCACCAACTATTTTATTTTCAAAAACAAACCCAGTACCAGATTCACCAGGACTGATTGTCATTTTTACCCTCGCGAATTGCCCAGCTCCACCTGACTGTTTCTTGTGAGTATAATCCACATCAGAAGGCCTTGTTATAGTCTCGCGATACGCTACTTGCGGAGCGCCAATATTTGCATCAACCTTAAACTCTCTCTTCATTCGGTCAACAAGGATATCTAGGTGCAGCTCTCCCATACCTTTTATAATAGTTTGGCCAGACTCATCGTCAGATGACACGCGAAAAGATGGATCCTCTTGGGCAAGCCTTGCTAGTGCTGCCCCCATTTTTTCTTGATCGCCCTTTGTTTTTGGTTCAACCGCTATTTCTATTACAGGTTCAGGAAACTCCATTCTTTCCAAAACAACAGGGGATGAAGGATCGCACAGTGTATCCCCGGTCGTTGTTAATTTTAAGCCTGCCAAGGCAACAATATCTCCAGCATAAGCTTCTTTGATGTCTTCTCTAGAATTTGAATGCATGAGAAGCATTCTTCCAACTCTTTCCTTTTTATCTTTAACAGAATTTAGCAGTTGCATTCCGCTTTCGACCTTACCTGAATATATCCTACAAAATGTCAGGGAACCTACGAAAGGATCATTCATCACTTTGAATGCCAGAAGAGATACTTTTTCACTATCTGAGGATTGGACTTGAATCTCTTCCTCTGTTTTTAAGTCGATCCCCTTAATTCTTTCGACGTCTAATGGAGATGGCAAGTAGTCTAAAACCCCATCCAGAAGAGGTTGAACACCTTTATTTTTAAATGCGGAGCCACAAAAAACAGGATAAAATTCGTTTGCGCAGGTACCTTTTCGAATTAGTGATTTGATTGTTGATATGTCAACTTCTTCTCCTTCGAGATATTTTTCCATTGCTGACTCATCTAGTTCAACTATCGTTTCAATCATAATTTCACGATACTTTGCAGCTTTGTCTTGAAGATCGCTTGGGATATCTTCATAGTCAAATTTGGCACCTAAGTTTTCATCTTCCCATATTATAGCTCTCATCTCTATCAAATCTACTACGCCCTTCAAACTTGATTCGGAACCTATAGGAATTTGTAAAACCAAAGGATTTGCACCGAGTCTTTCTTTAACCATTTCAACAGATCTATCAAAATCAGCGCCAATTTTATCCATTTTATTTACAAATATCATTCTTGGTACATTATATTTATTAGCCTGCCTCCATACTGTTTCTGTTTGTGGTTCAACTCCTGCATTGGCATCGAGGAGTGCTATTGCGCCATCTAGTACTCTCAGTGATCTTTCAACTTCAATTGTGAAGTCCACATGACCTGGAGTATCAATGATATTAATCCTTTTACCATTCCAGTATGTAGTTGTTGCAGCAGAGGTTATTGTGATACCACGTTCTTGTTCTTGCTCCATCCAGTCCATGGTTGCTGCACCGTCGTGAACTTCCCCGATTTTGTGGCTCTTTCCCGTATAATATAGTATTCTTTCGGTTGTAGTAGTCTTACCGGCATCTATGTGTGCCATGATTCCGATATTTCTATATTCTTCAATTGGATTTGATCTTGCCATTAAGCACCTTTATTCCTTACCATCTGTAATGAGAAAAAGCTCTATTAGCTTCAGCCATTTTGTGTGTATCTTCTCTTTTCTTAACTGCGTTTCCTTTATTTGAAAATGCATCCATAAGTTCGTTTGAAAGCCTTTCTATCATAGTATTCTCACCTCTAGATCTTGCTGAGCTTATTAGCCAACGAATTGCCAGAGCCTGTTTTCGGTCATTCCTAACTTCAACAGGGACTTGATAAGTAGCGCCGCCAACCCTCCTAGATCTAACTTCAACATCTGGCATAACATTTTTAAGTGCCTCATGGAAAACGTTCACAGGGTCCTGCTTGCTGTCTTTCTCGATTCTATCAAAAGCACCATAAATAATTTTTTCAGAAGTTGACTTTTTTCCTGATAGCATAAGACTACTCATGAACTTTGATATGACTTTATCTCCAAATTTTGGATCAGGTAGCACTTCTCTTTTTTCTGCGCGTCTACGTCGTGACATCTAATACTCCTATTTGGGCTTTTTTGCGCCGTATTTTGATCTTCGTTGTTTTCGATCCTGAACACCTTGAGTGTCAAGTACTCCCCTCACGATATGATATCGGACACCTGGCAAATCTTTGACTCTTCCGCCGCGAATTAAAACGACAGAGTGCTCTTGCAAATTATGTCCTTCACCTGGAATATAGCTTGTTACCTCGAAACCATTTGACAGTCTAACCCTTGCAACTTTTCGCAGCGCTGAATTAGGTTTTTTTGGCGTGGTCGTGTACACCCTTGTACATACGCCTCTTTTTTGCGGACAAGCCTCCATTGCAGGCACTTTATTACGCTTTATTTGCGGCTTACGTGGTTTCCGTAACAGTTGATTAATAGTAGGCATATTAACCAGGTTTCCTTTCGTAAAAAAAATCTTATTACTTCCCAATAGCGTTTAAGACTTTACATACAGCCTATTGGTTTTGATGTTCGGACAATACTGCTTCACAGGCTAATCGTCAAGTATTATTTATCTTATAAATATTAAGAGTTTTTGGATAAAATCTACCCTTTTTATTCTTCTGCAGGGATCTCTTCAGATAAGCCCTCTTCGCCGACATTTTCGGGTAAATCTGGTGATAATTCCTCACTATCTGAAGCGTCAAGTAATTCTTCTGCTTTTTGCTTCTCTTGAATAATTAGATTATCTCGGTGCGTTGATACCTGACGTAGCTTGCTTATTGCACTACCAGTCCCTGCTGGAATTAATCTACCTACAATAACATTCTCTTTTAGACCTTGTAATAGATCCGACTTTCCATTCATAGAAGCTTCTGTGAGCACTCTAGTTGTTTCTTGGAAAGAGGCTGCCGAAATGAAACTGCGTGTTTGTAATGCAGCTTTGGTAATTCCTAAAAGAATTGGTCGAGCGGTAACCAATTTTTTGTTAGTACTGGAAAGCTCATCATTCAACTCTAATAAATCAATTTTATCAATTTGTTCGCCATGAAGTAAGCTAGAGTCACCTGGATCAACTATTTCTACTTTTTTAAGCATTTGACTTACAATAACTTCAATATGCTTATCATTAATTGTTACACCTTGAAGCCTGTAGACATCTTGTATTTCTGTTACTAGATAGGACGCAAGTTCTTCAACACCTTTTATTGCAAGAATGTCATGCGGAGCCGGATTACCATCTAATATAAAGTCACCTTTTTCAACCTTATCTCCATCCTGAACTTCTAGATGTATATTTTTTGGAACCATGTATTCACATATTTGATCTGATTCATCATCCGCAATTATTCTAATTTTACGTTTGTTCTTGAAATCATTACCAAACTCAATAGTGCCACTGATTTCTGCAATAATCGCATGATCTTTTGGTCTTCTTGCCTCAAATAGCTCAGCAACTCTTGGAAGACCCCCTGTAATATCTTTTGTTTTTGCGCTCTCTGTTGGAACCCTTGCGAGCACATCCCCTGCGGATATTATATTATCTTTCTCAACTGACAAAATTGCGTTAACTGGTAATGTAAACTTTTTAGTCTCTGACTTTGATTTAGACTTGGTTTGTGAGAGTATCACAGCAGGTTGAAGGTCGTTGCCGCGAGATGAACCCCTCCAATCAATTACTACTCTTTGTGAGATACCTGTTGACTCATCAAGCCTCTCATCGATTGAGATTCCATCGACCAAATCTTCAAAATCTACCTTACCAGAGACATCCGCTAATATAGGTCTTGTGTATGGATCCCATGTGGCAATACGTTGACCTCGCTTTACCATCTCCCCTTCTTTAACAAAAAGTTGTGCGCCGTAAGGTACTTTATTTTGAGATCTTTCAGTATCGTTTTCATCAAGTATTGATATTAACAGGCTCCTACCCGTGACTACTACCTTATTATTTGTGTCCGTTGCAAGGGATGGATTTTGAATTGATATTTTACCATCGTGTGAACTTTCAATAAAAGACTGGTCTACAACTTGTGCAGTACCACCAATGTGGAAGGTCCTCATTGTTAACTGAGTTCCCGGTTCCCCAATAGATTGAGCGGCGAGAACGCCGACTGCTTCACCAACATTGACAGAAGTTCCTCTTGCAAGATCTCTGCCGTAGCATCTACCGCATGCTCCTATTTTTGACTCACATGTCAGCACAGATCTTACCTTTACAGCATCAATTCCAGACTCCTCAATCTCTTTTGCAAGAGCCTCATCTATCATGTTATCTTTATCAAATTGAACCTTACCAGTTGATGGATCCTTTATATCTTCGGCTAAGTATCTGCCGAGCAGTCTTTGACTGATTGGAACAATAATTTCACCGCCATCCATTACACTTCTCAATGTTATACCATTCTCGGTACCGCAGTCCCTCTCTAATATTATACAGTCTTGTGCTACATCAACTAGTCTTCGGGTCAAGTAGCCAGAATTTGCAGTTTTTAACGCAGTATCAGCCAGACCTTTCCTAGCTCCATGCGTTGAGTTAAAGTACTCAAGAACGGATAACCCTTCTTTAAAGTTTGATGTTATTGGGGTTTCGATTATCTCACCTGATGGCTTAGCCATCAAACCCCTCATTCCGGCAAGCTGTTTCATTTGTGCAGGCGATCCACGTGCGCCAGAATGGGCCATCATATAAATTGAGTTTTGGTCTTTTTGTTTATCTGTATTTTCTTCAACCTCTATGACTTGTATTTTTGACATCATTTCATCGGCAACTTTATCTGTACATTTTGCCCATGCATCAACCACCTTGTTATATTTCTCGCCTTGTGTGATTAAGCCATCGTTGTATTGGTTTTCATATTCTTTTACCAAAACATTTGTCTCGTCAATCAAATTTGATTTTGTTTCAGGTATTACCATGTCATCTTTACCAAAGGATATTCCTGCTTTACAGCCGTGATGAAAACCAAGTGCCATTATCTTGTCACAGAATATAACTGTGTCTTTTTGACCAGAATGTCTATATACCTCATCTATCATTCTTGATATGTCTTTTTTCGTCATAACCTTGTTGCAAAGTGCGAAATTAATTGTGTGGTATTTAGGTAATAGTTCTCCCATAAGAAGTCGTCCCGGTGTAGTTTCATGAGTTTCTTTNACAATATTACCGTCCTCATCTTTTGTTATGAACCTTCCCTTGATTTTTGCGTGCAGAGTTGTAATACCTGACTGAATTGCGTAATGGATTTCATTCATGTTGCCAAAAACCATACCTTCACCAGGCTCGTTATCTTTGACAAGTGACAAATAATACAACCCGAGTACCATATCTTGACTCGGCACAATTATTGGAGAACCATCTGCCGGNTGGAGTATATTATTGGTTGACATCATCAACACTCTTGCTTCCAACTGAGCCTCAAGCGATAATGGAACGTGTACTGCCATTTGGTCACCGTCGAAATCTGCATTAAATGCAGAACACACAAGAGGATGTAACTGTATTGCTTTACCTTCTACCAGAGTTGGTTCGAAGGCTTGTATGCCAAGTCTGTGAAGTGTTGGTGCTCGATTGAGTAAAACCGGATGCTCTCTAATAACTTCGTCTAGTATATCCCAAACCTCTGGACGCTCTTTTTCAACTAATCTTTTTGCTTGTTTAACTGTAGTTGACAGGCCTTTTGCCTCAAGCCTTGAGTAGATAAATGGTTTAAATAATTCTAATGCCATTCTTTTTGGTAACCCACATTGATGTAATTTTAGGGTTGGACCAGTTACAATTACAGACCTACCGGAATAATCAACTCTTTTTCCTAANAGGTTTTGTCTGAACCTTCCTTGTTTACCCTTCAGCATATCTGCTAGTGATTTTAGTGGTCTTTTGTTTGCCCCTGTTATTACACGNCCNCTTCTGCCATTATCATATAAAGCATCAACAGATTCCTGCAACATTCTCTTTTCATTTCGTATGATTATTTCAGGTGCCTTTAGTTCGATAAGGCGTTTGAGTCGGTTATTTCTATTTATCACCCTTCTGTATAAGTCATTAAGATCAGAAGTTGCGAATCGACCTCCATCTAATGGCACAAGAGGTCTTAGCTCGGGTGGTATGACAGGTACAATAGTCATAATCATCCATTCGGGCTTATTTCCTGAGCTTAAAAATGCTTCTACAACTTTTAATCTTTTTGCAAGCTTTATTGGTTTTAGCTCTGAGGTTGACTCATCAATTTCTACTCTCAAATCTTCAGCAAGCTTTTCAAGATCAAGNCCTATTAATAGATCTCTTATTGCTTCTGCGCCAATTCCAACTGTAAATGCATCGTCTCCGTATTCATCTTTATAGTTAAGCAATTCCTCTTCGGTTAGNAACTGCAGTTCTTTTAGAGGTGTTAGCCCTGGCTCTATAACAATGAAGTTTTCGAAGTATAAAACTCTCTCCAAGTCTTTTAATTTCATATCTAAGAGTAATCCAATTCTTGATGGAAGAGATTTTAAGAACCAAATATGGGCAACGGGAGCCGCAAGCTCAATATGACCCATTCTGTCACGTCTCACTTTGGATAAAGTAACTTCGACACCGCATTTTTCACAAATTACACCTCTATACTTCATGCGTTTATATTTACCACAAAGACACTCATAATCTTTGATTGGTCCAAAAATTCGTGCGCAGAATAAACCATCCCTTTCAGGTTTGAATGTTCTGTAATTTATTGTTTCCGGTTTTTTTATTTCACCAAAAGACCATGAAAGCATCTTTTCAGGCGATGCAATAGTAATTTTTATCTGATCAAAAATTTGTGACTGAGAAAAGTTTGGATTAAAGACGTTTGTTAGATCTTGNTTCATATTTTTTCCTATTATTCGCTGCTCATATCAGACAGATTGTTGTTTGATGACTCGTTTGCTAGATCCGAGGATTTTAATTCGACATTTAGACCTAGTGATCGAATTTCTTTTACTAGCACGTTAAATGACTCTGGAATCCCAGCCTCAAATGCATCATCACCTCTAACAATTGCTTCATAAACCTTTGTTCGCCCGGCAACATCATCTGATTTGACGGTTAACATTTCTTGGAGGGTGTAGGCTGCACCATAAGCTTCTAGTGCCCAAACCTCCATTTCTCCAAATCTTTGTCCACCAAATTGNGCTTTTCCTCCCAAAGGCTGTTGGGTNACAAGNCTGTATGGCCCTATAGATCTGGCGTGTATTTTATCATCAACAAGATGATGAAGTTTGAGTATGTATTTATATCCAACTGTTACCTTTCGATCAAATGCTTCTCCTGTTCTTCCATCAAACAACCTCACTTGACCGGACTTATCTAGGCCAGCTTTTTCAAGTAATTCATCTATATCATGTTCACGAGCACCATCGAATACAGGTGTAGCGATCGGCACTCCCTTACTCAAATTTGAAGCGAGTTCTATAAGATCATCTTTCTTGAGCGCATCTATGGTGTCATTCTTACCATAAATATCGTTGAGTGTTTTTCTCAAATTTTTAGCGTCTTTATCTTTTTCCTGTATTAAATCAATTGAGTCTCCAATTAGTTTACCGAGACCGCGGCAAGCCCAACCAAGGTGTGTTTCGAGAATTTGNCCAACATTCATTCGACTCGGAACCCCTAGGGGGTTGAGTACTACGTCTACTGGNGTTCCGTCTTCTAGATATGGCATATCTTCTTGTGGCATGATCCTTGACACAACGCCTTTATTCCCATGCCTTCCNGCCATTTTATCACCAGGTTGTAGTTTTCTTTTTACTGCGACAAAAACTTTAATCATCTTCATAACGCCGGGAAGCATATCATCCCCTCGCTGTAATTTCTCAACTTTATCAATGAATCGATTTTCAATTGCATCTTTAGACTGATCATATTGGACTTTCATAGCCTCAATTTCTTTCATCTTCTTGTCACTCGACAGGACAAAATTCCACCAATCTGTTTTTTCAATTTTTTCAATGTTATCGGAATTTATCTTGGTCCCTTTCTTCAGTCCAAATGAGCTTTTCGCAACTTCACTGCCAATAAGAGTATCACGTAATTTGGCCAAAACATTCCTATCAAGGATTTTATTTTCATCATCTTTATCCTTTGATAACCTGACGATTTCATCACGCTCTATTGCAAGAGCTCTCTCATCTTTTTCTATGCCATGTCTATTGAAGACTCTTACCTCAACAACGGTTCCTGTCACTCCAGGGGGTAATCTCAACGACGTATCTCTAACATCTGTAGCTTTTTCTCCAAAAATTGCCCTTAAAAGCTTTTCTTCTGGTGTCATTGGGCTTTCACCCTTAGGTGTTATCTTTCCGACTAAAATATCACCTGATTTTACCTCAGCTCCGATATAGACTATACCTGCTTCATCTAAATTTTTAAGAGCCTCTTCACCGACATTTGGTATGTCCCTTGTTATGTCTTCTGGCCCAAGTTTAGTATCCCGAGCCATAACTTCAAATTCTTCCAAGTGGATGGANGTGAAAGTATCTTCCCTTACCACTCTTTCGGATATGAGTATAGAGTCTTCATAGTTATATCCATTCCAAGGCATGTAAGCGACAAGAACATTTTTACCCAATGCAAGATCACCTAGATCAGTTGATGGGCCATCCGCGATAATATCACCTGCATCAACTGACTCACCAACTTTTACCAGCGGTCTTTGATTTATACATGTATTTTGATTTGATCTCTGAAATTTTGCGAGATTATATATATCAATTGCAGATTTTGATGCATCTTTTTCATCCGATGCTCTGATAACGATTCGATTTGAGTCAACTTGGTCTACGATGCCCGTGCGTCTAGCAGTAACAGCGGCACCGGAGTCTCTTGCAACCACGGACTCCATCCCAGTACCCACAAACGGAGCTTCAGTTTTCATTAGAGGCACTGCTTGTCGCTGCATATTTGATCCCATTAGCGCCCTATTTGCATCATCATTNTCAAGAAATGGTATCAATGCCGCTGCCGCAGATACTAGTTGTTTTGGAGACACATCCATAAAATCAACTTTTTCAGCGGGAACTAATTGGACTTCACCAGCGAGTCGGCAATTTATAAGCTCGTCAACAAACTTAGACTTNTTATCTAAAGTTGCGTTAGCTTGAGCCACGTTGTATTTTGTNTCCTCAATAGCTGATAAATAGACAACTTCGTCTGTTACTTTACTTTTTACTACCTTGCGATATGGGCTCTCAATAAAACCATATTTGTTGACCCTTGCAAATGTTGCTAATGAATTTATTAGACCAATATTCGGNCCCTCTGGGGTTTCAATTGGGCATATTCGACCGTAATGTGTGGGGTGGACGTCACGCACCTCAAAACCTGCCCTTTCTCGTGTTAGCCCACCTGGCCCTAATGCCGATACACGCCTGATATGGGTGATTAAAGAAAGTGGGTTTGTTTGATCCATGAACTGTGAGAGCTGAGAAGAACCAAAAAATTCCCTCAATGCTGCCGTAATTGGTTTAGCATTAATTAAATCATTCGGCATTACGGTGTCTATGTCAACTGAGCTAAGTTTTTCCCGAATTGCCCTTTCCATTCTTAATAATCCAATCCTATATTGATTTTCAACTAACTCTCCAACAGATCTTACCCTTCGGTTGCCTAGGTGATCTATATCATCTACTTCACCTTTCCCGTCCCGAAGCTCAACCAAGTGCTTGACAACAGCCAATATATCTTCTTTTCTCAATACACAATAATCATCATCCGCATCAAGGTCTAATCTCATATTCATTTTTACGCGACCAACAGCAGATAAATCATAACGATCCGAGTCAAAAAATAAACTTTCAAATAAACTTGCTGCAGTTTCATCAGTTGGGGGTTCGCCTGGTCTCATCAACCTGTAGATGTCAACTAATGCCTCTTTTTTGTTTTGATTTTTATCAACTTTTAATGTATCTCGAATAAAAGCGCCTGTGTTAACATGATCGATTTCTAATATTGGAAGTTTCAATATTTTATTAGACTCCAATGCATCAAGAAGATCGGCGGTGATCTCATCACCAGCCTCGGCATAAACAAGACCTGTTTTTATATTAACAACGTCTTCAGCCACAAATTGACCAATTAGCGCTTCTTTTGAATAAAGTATCTTTTTGAGACCCGCCTCTTTTAATTTGTTAATGTATCTNGGGGTCATTTTGGTTCCAGCTTCGGCAGCNACTTCCCCNGTGTCCGCATTGATTAGGTCAGACGANATTTTTATCCCCTTGTATTGCGCATCCTTGAAATCCGAAACCCAACCCTTCTTATTCATNTCTATTGTGTATTTTTTATAAAAATAACCAAGAATTTCTTCAGCGTCATAACCAAGTGCAAAAAGGATTGTTGAAACAGGTATTTTTCTCTTTCGGTCAATACGCGCATAAACCAGATCTTTTGCATCAAATTCAAAATCGAGCCATGATCCTCTATATGGAATTATTCTTGCTGCATATAAAATTTTTCCACTCGAGTGTGATTTACCTTTATCGTGATCAAAAAATACGCCTGGGCTTCTGTGCATCTGACTTACAACAACTCTTTCAGTACCATTGAAAATAAACGTACCATTG
The DNA here is from genome assembly GCA_002699615.1 of Rhodobiaceae bacterium. GTDB lineage: Bacteria > Pseudomonadota > Alphaproteobacteria > Rhizobiales > TMED25 > TMED25. Next base: position 87,595 of record PAAM01000014.1, read on the forward strand.
TTTGTCATTAATGGGATATCACCCACGTACACTTCTTGCTCTTTTATATCTTTTATTGAAGGAGNTTGCGAGTCTTCGTCATTATCAAATACAATTAATCTCAATGTCGCCCTCAGAGGTGCGGCATATGTCATGCCTCTCTGCTGGCATTCATCAACATCATATTTTGGTGCATCAAAATCATACCTAACAAACTCAAGCCGNGAGTTCTCGTTGAAGTCTGTTATGGGAAAGACAGATGTAAATACAGATTGCAGTCCTGTATTATCTCTTCCGTCTCCTATTTCTTTTGCTTGAAGAAAATAATCGTATGATGATTTTTGTACTTCAATTAGATTAGGCATTTCCGCTACTTCGCGGATCTTACCAAATGATTTTCTTACTCTTTTTCGTCCAATGAAAGTTTCAGACATGCTGTGTTCCCGTTTATAAGTTAAATATAGAATCTGTTTGAGTTTGCTTTCGCAAAAATACTATCTTCTATTTAACTTCAACGGTAGCACCGGCTCCTTCCAATTGTTCTTTAATTTTTTCTGCTTCATCTTTTGCTACGCCCTCTTTTACTGGTTTTGGGGCAGACTCAACAAGATCTTTTGCTTCTTTCAGACCAAGACCNGTTATTGCCCTGACNTCTTTGATAACATTGATCTTTTGATCACCCATACTAGCAAGAACAACACTAAATTCAGTTTTTTCTTCTGCTGCAGCCGCNGCTCCACCAGATTCCCCACCAGCAGGTGCCGCTGCAACGGCTACTTGCGCAGCTGCTGATACACCCCATTTTTCTTCAAGAATCTTTGTTAACTCTGATGCTTCAAGAATTGTTAAACTCGATAAACTATCTGCAATCTTTTCCAAATCTGCCATTTTACTGTCCTATTTCAATTTATTATTAATACTAGGCTGCCTCACCTTTTTCTGAAAAGGCCATAACAACCTGGGCTAAATTGGTGCTTGGTTTATTTATTAAGCTCGCAATATTCCCAGCTGGTGAATTAATAAGACCAAGTATTTTAGCTCTTAATTCATCCAATGACGGAAGACTCGCAAGTTCTTTTACCTCCCCAAGATCAATTTTCTTTTCTGGAAGTGATCCACCAAGAACAACAAAATTATCATTCTCNTTTGCAAAACGAANTGCGATCTTTGGTGCCGAAACTGGGTCGTCTGAATAAGCTATCATCGACGGTCCGCTCAAATATTCTTCTATAGCGGATACAGGTGTTCCATCAAGAGCAATTTTGGTTAATTTATTTTTAATTACCTTAATTTGCCCACCAGCTTCACGCATTGCACTTCTTAATTCGTTCATTTCTGATACTGTCAGACCAGTATTTTGGGCTACAACTACAACAGCAGATGTATTAAATACCTCTTTTAGATTTGCAACAAAAGTTTTTTTATCTTGTCTATCCACAGTAGTCTCCTCTTCCAGCGTACATTCGCCTTCACGAANGTAACCTGCCCGCAGTATGAAATACTACTTGTGGCGATACTTATTTTAATGGAAATATCGCATTGTCTCATATAGGAAATTAAGCCGAAGCCCCTATAATCTTGGACAGGTCTTCTATAATTAGAATATATTTATGCTTTTTAATCTTAAATGTAAAGTCAATTTATTTATTTTTTTAATTAATTGTCTAGTGCCGTGGGATCAAGTTTTACACCAACACCCATTGTCGATGTTAGCGTTATCCCTTTTATATATGCTCCCTTTGCACCAGATGGTTTTGCGGACTGAATTGCATCAATAATTGCCATAACATTATTTTTTATCGCATTTTCTGAAAAATCTGCTTTTCCGATACCAGCGTGTATAATACCTGCTTTTTCGACACGATATTCGACAGAGCCACCTTTGATATTTTTTACAGCATCGGTNATATTATCTGTGACCGTTCCTAATTTTGGATTTGGCATCAGTCCCTTTGGCCCCAAGACTTTTCCCAATTGACCTACAACAGCCATCATATCCGGTGTAGAAATTACCCTATCAAAGTCAAATTTACCACTTTTAACTATTTCAGCAAGATCATCGCTACCAACAATATCGGCTCCCGCTTCTTCAGCTTCCTTTGCTTTTGCATCTCTTGCAAATACTGCAACCTTTACTGTTTTTCCTGTTCCTTCAGGCAAATTCACAACCCCTCTTACCATTTGATCAGCCTGCTTTGGGTCTACACCTAAGTTAAAGGATATTTCAATAGTCTCATTAAACTTTGATTTTGCATTATTTTTCACTAGCTTTACAGCTTCGTCAATACTATGAAATGCTTGTGTGTCTGTTGAATTTGCAATATCCGCGTATCTTTTACCTGCTTTTCNCATTATTTTTACCTTTAATCTACGACTTCAAAACCCATTGAGCGCGCGGAGCCNTCAATNATTTTTGCTGCTTGNTCAATAGAATTTGCGTTTAGATCTTTCATTTTTTGTTCAGCAATATCTTGCACTTGTTTTTTTGTTACTTTCCCAGCGCTCTCCCTGCCAGGTGTNGCGCCACCTTTTGGTAAATTTGCAGCTTTTCTTAGTAGATAAGAAGCAGGCGGTGTTTTTGTTGTAAAAGTAAAAGACTTATCTTGATAAATTGTTATAGTTGTCGGGATCGGCATTTCAGGCTCGAGCTCCTGTGTTTGGGCATTGAAAGCCTTACAAAACTCCATAATGTTAAGNCCTCTCTGNCCTAATGCAGGTCCGATAGGTGGAGCGGGAGCCGCCTTTCCTGCTGGTACATGTAATTTTAAGTAACCTTCAATTTTTTTAGCCATTTACGATCCTTTGTATGAACAAAATACACATTACATATTTTTTTATTAAAATCAAATACTATAACTTTTCTACTTGATTATATTCTAATTCAACAGGTGTGGCGCGCCCAAAAATTGANACTGCAACTTTTAACCTTGATCTTTCAGTGTCGACCTCTTCAACAACNCCACTAAATGAGGCGAATGGACCCTCCGCAACTCTTACCTGTTCCCCAATCTCGAATGATAATGTTGATAGAGGTCCATCAACACCTTCCTGTACTTGCGTCATAATGCGGTCTACTTCTTCCTTTGTGATTGGAATTGGTTTACTCTGTGAACCAAGAAATCCTGCAACCTTATTTGTTTTTTTTACCAGGTGATAAGCTTCATCACTCATCTCCATTTTTACAAGAACATAACCAGGAAAGAATTTTCTTTCGGATTGAATTTTTCGCCCTTTCCTTACCTGCACAACATCTTCGGTGGGAACAAGTATCTCACTAAATTTATCTTCCATACCCCTTTGGACCGCTTGTTCTTTTATTGAGCTCGCCACTTGTTTTTCAAAATTTGAATATGCATGTACAATGAACCAATTATGAGCCATAGTTAATCACCAATACCTAAAATTAAACCAACAATCCAACTAAGCACTCGGTCTGATAACAAAAAGAAAATTGCGGCAATAAANACAAAAATTAAAACCATGATTGAAGTTACGGTAGTTTCACGACGTGANGGCCATGTNACCTTATCCATTTCATTTTTGACTTCTTGTACGTACTTTATTGGTCTAAATTTTGACATTCTTTTTTATGCTTTTTAAATTAACTTCATGGCAGGAGTGGAGGGAGTCGAACCCCCAACCTTCGGTTTTGGAGACCGACGCTCTGCCAATTGAGCTACACTCCTATATTAATTGAACTACCAGCTAATTACTACCAGCTAATTAAAGTTAGGTTATTTTTGATACAACACCAGCGCCAACAGTCCTACCGCCCTCTCGTATGGCAAACCTAAGATTTTCCTCCATTGCTATGGGTGTAATTAACTCCACATCCATTTCAATATTATCACCTGGCATAACCATCTCAGTTCCTTGCGGAAGAGAGACCACACCTGTAACATCAGTTGTACGGAAATAAAATTGTGGTCTGTAATTCCCAAAGAAAGGCGTGTGCCTGCCACCTTCATCCTTTGTNAGTATGTAAGCATTTGCTTTAAATTTCGCAAAAGGTTTTATTGACGAAGGTTTAGCAAGTACCTGCCCTCTTTCAACTTCTTCTCTTTTTGTGCCTCTAAGCAGTACGCCAACATTGTCACCCGCCTCACCTTGATCGAGCAACTTTCTAAACATTTCAACGCCAGTACATGTTGTTTTTGTTGTATCTTTGATGCCAACAATCTCTATTTCTTCTCCAACATTGATAATCCCGCGCTCAACTCNACCGGTAACAACAGTTCCACGTCCGGAAATTGAAAAAACATCTTCAATCGGCATCAGGAATGGCTGATCTTTTGGTCTATCTGGCTGCGGAATATATGAGTCAACGGCAGCCATTAGTTCCATTATAGAATTTTTTCCAATATCATCATCTCTGCCTTCAAGCGCAGCAAGCGCTGAACCTTTTACAATTGGAATATCATCGCCAGGGAATTCATAAGAACTTAATAGTTCCCTTACTTCCATTTCAACTAAATCTAATAGCTCATCATCATCAACTTGATCTACTTTATTCAAGTATACGACAAGTGCGGGCACGCCNACTTGCCTTGCGAGCAATATATGTTCTCTCGTCTGCGGCATCGGACCGTCGGCTGCATTTACAACAAGAATAGCCCCATCCATTTGCGCTGCNCCAGTTATCATATTTTTTACATAATCCGCGTGACCCGGGCAATCAACATGAGCATAATGCCTGTTATCAGTTGAGTACTCCACGTGAGCGGTTGATATTGTNATACCACGCGCTTTCTCTTCTGGCGCTTTATCGATAGCATCATATGCAGAGAATTCTGCACCACCAGCTTCTGAGAGCACTTTTGTAATTGCTGCTGTTAGTGTTGTTTTACCGTGATCNACGTGACCAATTGTACCAATATTACAATGGGGTTTACTGCGATCAAACTTTTCTTTAGCCATTTTTCTTCCTACCTTAAAAGTTAGTAAATCATATTTTTTATACGATTATTATGTTAATGATGAATGAATTATTTATCATATATAGTTGATTATTTTAAAAAATCTACAAAAAAATAAACAAAAAAAATTTATTTATTGGAGCGGGTGAAGGGAATCGAACCCTCGTCCTCAGCTTGGAAGGCTGCTGCTCTACCTTTGAGCTACACCCGCTTTTGTATCTCAAACAAATTGGTGGAGGGAGTTGGATTTGAACCAACGTAGGCTAAGCCAACGGGTTTACAGCCCGTCCCCTTTAACCACTCGGGCACCCCTCCAATAGAAAACCCAAATTGCTATTGCTACCAGCATATGTTTGCACTAAACACTATACACCATTACACCAAAGATATATAAAAATCTAGAGGTAAAAGTAATTATGAATAAATATACAAAACTATACGGTCATCATGCATCAAGCCATGCCCTATCCAACAAGGAAAGAATCATCAAAGAAGTATTCGTTACAAAAAATGCACATAAAAAAATTACCGAAAATTATAAAATTACCCTTGATAAATTTAATACCAAAATCGTGGAGTCAAAACTGATCAGTGGCATGCTCGAGGGTAATCAGGTACACCAAGGCATTTTAGTTGTTGCTGAGAAGAAAAAAATGGTTGAGATTAACCAATATAATTTTTCGAATTGTGAACGAGTTGTATTTCTAGATAATGTGATTGATCCAAGAAATATCGGNGCAATTATTCGCACTTGCGCAGCATTCAACTGCAAAACAATAATTACTACTAATAAATTTGACCAGCTTGACGAAGGTATAATTGCAAAAGCAGCATCAGGCGGCTTGGAATACACAAATATAATTACATCGGGTAATTTATCTAATTGCTTAGTTGAACTAAAAAAAAATAAGTTTTGGGTAATAGGCTTCGATAGCGAAGCGGAGTCCAATATCGAAGACTCAGTCTTTAATTTTCATGATAGAATCGTTTTGATATTTGGTGACGAGGGCAAGGGTATGAGAAATTTGACAAAGAAACTTTGTGATATAACCTACCGAATAAATACAATGGGAGAAATTAAAAGCTTAAATGTTTCCGTGGCTATCGGAATTATATTGGATAAGGTATCATTAAATTCTAGGCAAGACGGTGTATGAGGAAANTTTTCTTCTCAATTTGAACACATAATGTGAATTATTTTCTTTTAAAAAATATATTTTTGATTTAAATAATAACAGATCAAACGTGCCGGCTTAGCTCAGTTGGTAGAGCGGCTGATTTGTAATCAGTAGGTCGGGAGTTCAAATCTCTCAGCCGGCACCATAAGAAAGATAAATTTCAGATTATGAAACTGAATGAAAAGCAACTTCAAGACTTCAAAAGAAAATTTAGCGATATCCTAAATGAAAAAGATATCATTACTGATCAAGATACCATTGCACCGCACCTTTCGGATTGGGTTGGAAATATTAGTGGCTCCTCGATATTAATGCTAACCCCCCGAAACAAAGAACAAGTATCAAAAATATTAATGTTGTGTAATGACAAAAATATTGCGGTAGTGCCGCAGGGTGGCAATACAGGATCTGTTGCATCCGGAATACCCAATGGAGAAATTATATTAAGTCTAAAAAAAATGAATAAAATTATTAGTATAATGCCCGATGATTATTCAATTACGGTTGAGTCTGGATGTATTCTTAGCCAAGTTCAAGATGCTGCAATGGAAGCTTCAAGATTTTTCCCATTAAGTATTGGCTCCGAGGGCTCATGCACAATTGGAGGAAATATATCAACAAATGCTGGAGGTATCTCAGTTTTAAAGTATGGAAATATGAGAGATTTGGTTCTTGGCCTGGAGGTTGTATTGCAGGATGGCAAAATAATGAATAGCCTTAAAAGATTACGAAAAGATAATTCTGGTTATGCAACAAAGCACATGTTTATGGGAGCGGAGGGAACACTCGGTATTATAACTGCAGCAAGCCTGAGACTGTTCCCAAAAATAGAAAATAAAGTGACAGCTTTTGCCTCGTTAAGAGATCTAGACGCAACAATCCAACTTCTTGAGACTTTAAAAAGTTTTTCTGGAGAATTATTATCATCCTATGAGCTTATTCCAAAAATCGGACTTGATATTGCAATTACACATGGAGATGATCTAAAAAGTCCTATATCAGATGTTAAGGAATGGAATGTTATAATCGAGTATTCTGATACAAAAAATAACGATAATGCAAATGAGTCACTTCAAAATACTCTAGCCTATGCTATCGAGAAAGAACTAGTCTGTGATGCAGCGATAGCCAGTTCATTATCTCAAACACAAAATATTTGGAAAATAAGAAAAGCAATCGTTGAACACCAGCCGAAACTAGGCGGTGAAATAAAGCATGATGTTTCGGTACCTGTATCTTGCGTTCCTGAATTCATAAGAAGCACAACACAAAAATTAGTTGAATATTTACCTGGTGTTCGTCCGGTACCATACGGGCACATTGGTGATGGTAATATTCATTTCAATGTATGCCCCCCAAGGAGCTATAACTCAGATGTATTTAAACAAAGCACAGAAGAAATAAGAGAAATTGTATATGGAAATGCCCATACTTTTGGTGGCAGCTTTGCCGCTGAACATGGCGTTGGATTGATAAAAAAGAAGCAAATGTTAAAATATAAAGATGAAGTTGAGCTACAATTAATGAAAGATCTCAAAAGTTTCCTTGATCCAAAGAATATACTAAATCCCGGTAAAATATTTTAAAAGAGTATGATTGAGCCAAGATATAAAGGGGCATTATTAGCCTCCATTTCAGCAAGTATTGGCGGCACAACTGTTGTGCTTACACGTTATTTAATGCCTGACAGTGATCCGTTTTCTTTACCCGGTGTCAGGTATGGAATTGGCGCTTTAGTATTACTGATAATTTTATACTCATTAAAAAAAAGTAAACCGCTTGAGCTAATTGACTGGCGTCCGATAATAGTATTGTCTTTCGTATTTTACGTTGCATTTCCATGGTCATTTGCAGCTGGCCTCGAATATACTACAGCTGCTAGAGGTGCAATCGTATTTACAGCACAACCAGTGATAACACTAATTGTTGGCTCTTTGATGGGGAAAGAAAAAATTACTCTCTACAAGGTACTCGCCATAGCCATTGCTGTGACAGGCATTTCAATCACATTAAGCGATGATATGAACGAGCTCGCGCCCAATGCATTATTAGGTGATTTTTTAATGTTCTTGGCGGCGTTTTGTAACTCACTTTATGTTCTTAATGCTGGGAAGATGATTGAAAAATACGGAAGTTTAACATTTACCGCATGGCCAATGTTTATAGGATCATCTATGATGTTAATTCTCGCAATATTTTTTGGGCAACCCTTTTCTGGTTCACTGTCATTCGACACTACCCAATGGATGATATTACTGATCCTTGCAATACCTGGTGCAGCATTAATGGTGTCGCTTTTTATGTCGTCAATTAATATGTCTACCCCGACAGGTATAACTATGACAGTTGGTTTTAATCCTCTCACTGCTATTATACTCGGGGCGATAATATTGAGCGAGCCTGTTTCGTCTAAGATTTTGTTTGGATTTTTTTGCGTTCTGGTGGCCGTTATTCTTGCGAACTATGAGAAATAACAACTAGCGCCTTCTAAAATTTTTCCTTGCCTGAGAACGAGTAGCGGGTGCTTTTTCATCTTTGTGCCTGAAGATTATCCTTCCTTTGTCTAGATCATAAGGAGTCATTTCAACTGTGACACGGTCTCCAATAAGAGTCCTGATTCTGTGCTTTTTCATTTTACCGGCTGTATAAGCCACAATCTCATGCTCATTATCGAGCATTACTCTATATCGTGCATCCGGGAGAACATCCAGTACCACGCCTTCTAACTCAAGTAATTCTTCTTTTGCCATAAACTCTCACAAAGTTGTTCTAATAAAATTTAATACATTATATATAATATCAATGCAGTTGATAGTACATATTTTTATACTCAACATCATATCCTAACGTTTACATTTATCATAAATGCTGAGTATCACAAATTAATCTCTAATCTGGAGAACGTACTCCTTCAATACCAAAATCGTATTGAAAAAAAAATTCCCTCTCATGCCTGTACCAATCTTCATATATCCATTCTTCAGAGTATTGCAATGATCCCTTTGGCATGTAAATCTCAGACATAACTTCAGTATCGTCAAACGCCTGAAAAGCAACAACTTCAGCCCTTGAATAATTTTTGCCTTCGAAAATATCCAAAATCCTTACTATCTTTTCATCTAGACCCATTGCAATTAAACCACAGATTTTTACTTTTGAAGATGGATCTCGAAGTATTAATGGGTAATTTGCATTCTTTACTCTGTGTAATTTGTAGCCAATCAGATAGCCATCAATCAAATTGAATTGTTTTATATGATCCCCAATGACAATCTCCCTGACTCTTTCATCTCTAAGGGTGCCATAGAAAAAAAGTGTTTTTGTTTCTACTTCTTCCATCTTCAAATTCATTCACTCAATCAACTAAATACCACACAATGATAATTTTAATAATTAAGATACCAAGATGATATTTTTTCTAAATCTTTCTTTTTTAACCCCCCAGAGTCGTATGCTCTTATGATTTCATTTAGCTCAACAGAATTTTTTATCCCCGGTACTATTGTTGAAATTTTTTTGTTTTCAAGACAAAATAGTACAGCAATCTGAGCTAGGCTTAGATCATCTCTACCAATTTGTAATTTCATTTTTTGCACTTGGTGATGATCGTTATATATTTGTTTGCTTAGCTTTTTATTTGATTTAATTTTATCAACTATTACACCATCAGCAAATGGCCTAATACCGATCAAAGCTACTTTATTTTGCTCTGCTAGATTAATTACACAATCTTCACCGCTTCCGTAACCTTGATCATTTTCATGTGGAGTATTGCGAGCCATACCATCGGCGCTTTGATTGAGTATATTATATAGAACTTGCACAGATGTGAACCTATCAGAATAAATAAGTTTTTTTTGAGCTTCATAATCCCCATCCCATCCAGTGAAACCAATGTACCTTACTTTCCCGGAGATTCTCAATGAATCTGTGCAGTCATAAAATTCTATACAATCAATGACGTTTAGGCGTGTCGCAAATTCAGGCGGATTATCTCTGAATTGATATTTTCCTCGTATATTTCCTATCTGATGATGAATTTGCAACAGGTCAATATAGTCAGTCCTAAGGCGATCCAAGCTTCTCTCAACCGAAGCAATTATAAAATTTTTCATATTTTTTATGTCGTTGAATGCTGGGAGACGAATTTTGGTTGCTAGAATTATTTTATCCCGATCAGGGCCAATGGCTTGCCCAAGATTTATTTCTGACTTTCCATAAACTGGTGAGGTATCAAAAAAATTAATTCCAATATCTATCGCATTCCGCACACAGTCGATACAGGCTTTATCATCCTCCAATCCTGAGGTGTATCCAATTGGCGCACCCCCAAAACCTATCTCTGATATTTTAAGATCTGTTTTTCCAAAAGATCTATATTTCAATTTCAGACTCCAATTCATCCATGTAGGGCGATTGCATTTCAGAATGCTGAACACCGAAGACATTTATTGTCATGGATATCAATGTGTAATAACCCAATATTCCAACAAGATCGACAATTCTGTCCTTGCCAAGGCTTTCATATGTTTTTTTGTACAACTCATCGCTTATTTTTTTATCTGTGTTTAACTTCATGGTGAATTCATAAATTGCTTGCTGCTCCTCACTCATGTGACTTGGCTTCTTACCTTGCGAGATGGACTGTATGATATCTTTAGTTACGCCCGCCTCAATTGCAATTTTACTGTGGACTTTCCATTCGTACCCCGAACCCCAAATACGAGCGATCAAACAAATAGCAAATTCTGATAAAAGCGGTTCGAGTGAAGAAGAATATCTGCAATAAGCACCCAATGACTGAGCTTTATCTGCTAGTCCTGCACGATGCATCCATATAGCTAACGGACCCCTTACGCTACCCCTCGGACCTGATGTAATGTCATCATATATTTTTTTTTGGGCTTGATTCATGTCTGAATAATCTAAATTTTTTAACCTCATATACAACTCCTCAGTTATTCTCTCTTGATCATAATTAAATATTCACCATTCATTGCTGGTTTTGTTATCTGTTAACCTTATTAATGAACCATAGTTATACACATTTTTCATGTTTTTTTTTAGGAACCTCACAGAACAATAAAATATTTACAAATTTTTTGATGTTAAATTCTTTTTTTCCTTTAACTTTATTTAAAATATTGGTAAAAAGTTATTTTAACAAATTTGTTAAAAAAATAAGTTGTCAATATTAATGCAAAATCTGCATAATCTAACGGGAGGTAATAAATTATGGCTGAGGAACTAGTCATTCAGGGTAGCGCTCTAAGAAAGCAATTCAATGAAAACGTAATTGCTGTCGAGGATGCTAACTTCACAGTGCCGCGCGGTTCATTCATATCACTAGTGGGACCAAGTGGTTGTGGTAAATCAACATTATTAAGATTAATCTCAGGTCTAATTGAAAAATCCGAGGGCGATCTGCTGGTAAGGAACGCTGAAGTAGTTGGACCAAGAAGTGATATTGGAATGATGTTCCAAAAAGCAGTTCTTTTGGACTGGCGTACTTCAATTGAAAATGTTTTACTACCTGATGAAATTAGAGGATCTATCGATAAGGATGCAAAAAAGAGGGCTTGGGATCATCTGCAATTAGTTGGTCTGAAAGACTTTGAATTTTCATTCCCAAGGCAGTTATCTGGAGGTATGCAGCAACGTGTTGCATTGGCAAGGCTATTGCAAACAGGTGCTGATATTATGCTACTTGATGAGCCATTTGGTGCCCTTGACGAATTTACTCGTGAAAGACTTAACGATGAGCTTTTAAGGATTGTTGAAGGGCCTGACATAACCACAGTCTTTGTAACACATAATATTCAAGAAGCAATATACCTTGCGGATCAGGTATTTGTTATGACACCTAGACCAGGTAGAATTGCAGCACAAATCAAAATTGACCTTCCAACACCGAGAAATATTGATATGACAACAACACCAGAATTTAATGACTATGTACAGCAAGTTAGAGATGTTTTGGCTGGTCACTTAGATGGACAACCGCTATGAGTAATGATCAAGAAGCAAGCGTTAGTAATATTGAGCTAGCGGCGGATTACAAAGGGACTCTTGGTGGTGCCGTATTACGGCATACAATTATCTTCTTTGTGATTATGTTTATATGGGAAATGGCAAACAGAACGGGTTTTAGTAACCCACTTCTTCTCCCAAGACCAACTGATATTGTTGCATCAATTTGGAAAATTTACGTTACTCAAGGGAACGTATGGTACCATTTATGGGTAACCTTCAAAGAAGCAATGGTAGGCTGTTTCATTGGTTGTGTAATAGGTATTGGACTTGCTGTCGCTGCTGTGCTGAGTGATACTTTCAGACAGTTTCTAAAGCCTTATATAATTATTGTTGAAGCAACACCAAGGATTGCACTGGGGCCAATTTTCGTGACATGGTTTGGATTTGGTATGAGCTCAAAAGTTGCGCTTGCAGCATTAGTTTGCTTCTTCGCGCCGTTTGTGAATACCATCACAGGACTGCTTGGGGTTGAAGAAGAGTCATACGAGCTTTTCAGATCACTTGGCGCAACTAGAAGACAGGTATTTTGGAAACTCATGATACCAACCGCACTACCAACTATGAATGCCGGACTTAAGCTAGCTGTGGGATCTGCCTTTGGTGGAGCATTGGTTGCAGAATTTATTTCTGCACAGGCTGGTATGGGAATTCTTATGGCACGATACACAATGTCATTAAATATGCCTTCTGCATTCGCAGGCTTGTTGTCAATTACTCTCTATGGCTTTATTCTATTTAGAACAATGGAAGTTATTGATAAAAGAGTTCTGTATTGGTTAAGTGATGAACTAATGGCTAAGAAAAGTATAAAAAAAGAAAATAAAATTAGAGGAGAGCTAGGACTATGAGTGATATAGGTTCAGACGGTGTATTAGCTGGAGTAAAGGAACTATCTCCAATACAAAAACTTGGTATGCATGGACTTGTCTTCCTTATTATATTTGGTGGATGGGAAGTTGGCGCAAGATTAGGTTATGTTAATGAATTAATCTTACCTGCACCAACATCAATTGCATACAGACTGTATGAAATGTTCTTTGTGACAGGGTCAATATATTGGCATTACATTATCACAATGTATGAAGCAACTATGGGTTTCATCATTGGAGTCAGTATTGGAATGGGCCTCGCTATTACTGCTGCAATAAGTCCCGTGTTTAGAAGGTACTGGGCGCCATATGCTGTTGTATTTAATGTCACACCAGGTATAGCAGTTACACCATTTATTATTGCGTGGTTTGGGTTTGGTTGGAGCTCAAAGATTGCACTTGCAGCGCTTGTTTGCTTTTTCCCGCCTTTCATCAACACATTAACTGGTTTACTCCATATTGATAAAGACGCTACTGAACTATTCAGGTCACTTGGTTCTACAAAAAAACAGTTCTTCTGGAAGTGTCAAATACCAAGTGCATTACCAATAATTATAGCAGGATTAAAGTTGGCTATGACTGGTGCTTTAATTGGTACTATCGTTGCACAATTTTTCTCGGCATCAGAGGGTGTGGGTATTCTAATGCAAAGGTTCGCATTTAGATTAAATATGGACGGAAGTTTTGCTGCACTAATTGTTATGTCTCTAATGGGGCTTAGCCTGTTTACACTCATGGAATACATGGACTTTAAGGTGCTATATTGGAGAAGGCACTCAAGAATGGAAGAGGTCGGAGCCAAAAGAAAAAGAAAATGGCTTGCTGAGAATGGGGATTACTCTTCATAATCTTTTTAACCACAGAAAAAAACCCAGCTTTATGTAGCTGGGTTTTTTTTATTTTATCTATCTAAAAATACTTTTGCTTTTTTATACATCGCATAATCAACCATCTTGTTCTCAAAAGTAATTGCTGCGAGTCCGTTTTTCTCTGCCTCTTCAAAAACCTGAACCATTCGTGTATAATATTCAATCTCTCCTGGGTCTGGTTCATATGCTTCTCTTGCAATTTTGATATGACTTGGATGTATTAATGTGCGACCATCATAGCCAATGCGCTTACTCAGCTCACATTCCGATCTGAGTCCTTCAAGATCTGCAATGCCCCCATAAGCGCCATCTAATACATAGGGCATTTTTGCTGCCCTCGCCTCAACCAGGGATCTTGATCGTGAATAATTTAATTCAAAGCCATCTATTGACCAGTCAGATCTTAAATCTCGTTGTAGGTCACCGTCCTCTGCGCTACCAAAAACAATCGACTCCACTCGCTCGGCTGCTGAGCATATATCAAAGCACTTAATAACCCCAAGCGCTGTTTCAATTAATAAAAGAAGTTTGATAGAATTATTCTCAAGGCCTTTCTTTTTTTCTTCATCTGAAATTATTTCATCAACAAATTTTACTTGTGCAACCGACTCAGCCATAGGTAATGCAATGCCATAAATATTCTTTTGAGTGACTGCTCTTAGATCATTTTCAAGAAATTCTTTTTCACTATTAACCCTGACTAAAGCTGTAATATCAAGTTTTGGTATTATATTTTTTGATATATTATCTCTGACTTCACTTTTAAGATTCAGAGGAACAGCATCCTCAAAATCTATAATAATTCCGTCAGGCTCAAAACGAGATGCTTTTTCAATTAATTCTGGCTTATTACCAGGCGTGTATAGCGTTATTAGTGGTTTATTATTCATTTTCTATCCTCTTATTTTAAATTATACCTTCTTCTTTTAATCTTTTAATTTCGTCAATTTTCATTCCTAATCGTTGCTTAAATATTTCATCATTATCTGCTCCAATCTCTTTCCCAAGAAATTTTATATTTCCTGGCGTTCTCGATAATTTTGGAAAAATATTTTCTGTCTTAATTTTTTTACCATTATCAATAATAGTTGTCACCATTTCCCGAAACTGTGCATGAGTATTTTCCATTATATCTTGTATATTATAAACAGGACCCATTGGCACAGACTCTTTGTGAAGCAACTCTGATACCTCCTTGAGGGTATAAGCTGACATCCAATCGGATATATATTTGTCGAGCTCTTTAACATGCACAACGCGATTAGCGTTATTTGAAAATTTTGGATTTTTTATCAATTCAGGTTTGCCAATTACCTTAAACAGCCTCTCTGCTGTTGTTTGTGTTGCGCCGGCTAGCGCTACCCACTTCCCATCTTTTGTTTTGTATGTATTTCGAGGTGCACTCGTTGGTGCAATATTGCCCATTCTTGATGAAATATGACCTGTTAAATCAAAAACCATTGCATTTGGACCTAAAATAGAAAATAAACTTTCCCAGATGCTTACATCAATGACTTGACCCTTATTTGATTCATTAACGTCTCTATTATAAATTGCAAACATTGTAGATATTGCAGAATAAAATCCTGCGAGGGTATCTGCCAATGCAAATTGTGGTAATGTTGGCACACCATCTTTTTCACCAGTCATTTCAGCAAAACCACTCATCGCTTCCATTAATGTACCAAATCCTGGCTGATTAGCATACGGACCACTCTGCCCATACCCACTGACCCTCACAATGATTAATCTTGGATATTTTTTTTGAAGCTCTTCAATATTAATACCCCAATCATCAAGTCTCCCTGGTCTAAAATTCTCAATAAATACATCAGCATCCTCCAAAAGCTTAAATAAAATATTTCTGCCTTTCTCCTTTGATATATTTAGAGTTACCAGCTTTTTGTTCCTTGCGTAGGTTTTCCACCAGGGGTTTACACCATTAACCTCAAATCCAAAATTCCTAAGATGATCTCCCTTTATGGGAGTTTCAATATGTAAAACTTCGGCCCCAAAGTCAGCTAACAATCTGCCACACAATGGAGCGGCAATGACCGTTGCACACTCAACAACCTTTAAACCCGATAAAGCATCAGTTTTCATTCATGTGACCTTCCATAGTAAATATGTTGATAGGGTATTTCACAATTTTTTTAATTATTACAAATTAATGTAATTAATATAATATATCACAATATACAAACAACTTAAAGTCAGGGGAATTGAAATGCCAAAAATGACGGGCGGAAGATTCATTGCAGAATTTCTCGAAAAATCTGGTGTGGACGCTATTTTTTATGTACCAACTATCTTAAGTAGACCATTGGCTGAAATGGATAATATGAAAATAAAAAGGGTCCTAGCTCATGCTGAAAAATCAGCTGCATATATGGCCGATGGGTATGCTAGAGCGTCTGGAAAGCCCGGAGTTTGTGCAGCTCAAGCAGTTGGGGCAGCAAACTTAGCAGCCGGATTACGAGATGCACTTCTTGGAAATAGCCCGGTAGTTGCTCTAACCGGTGGCAGAAAATCAATGGAAAAGCATAAAGGTGCTTATCAAGAAAATGATGATTACCCAATATTTGAAAAGCTTACAAAAGCAAATTTTCAGGTTGATCAAGTTGAACGGTTACCAGATCTTATGCGGCAGGCATTTAGAGAAGCTACAACAGGAAATCCAGGTCCTGTGAATCTTCAGATGGCAGGAAATAACGGACAAATAGAAGATGACTATGCTGAATTAGAGCTAATTGTTGAAGATAGATATACAAAAACACCTTCACACAGATTTTCTCCACCAATTGAAGAAATCAAACAAGCCCTCAGAGTGATAGAAAAGGCAAAAAAACCTGTGATTATTTTAGGTGGTGGCGCAAGAATATCGGATGCAGGAGAAGAGGCACATGAATTTTCCAAACAAACAGGTATTCCAATTGCAACTTCAGTTGCAGCTTATAATCTAATTCCTGAAGATTACGAGTTATACATCGGAGTTCCGGGAACATACTCAAGGGAATGCACGAACAGAATTCTATCCGAAGCCGATCTATTGATCTACATCGGATCAAGTACGGGTGGTCAGGTTACTCATTTTTGGAAAATTCCTGAAATAGGGGCAAAAGTCATTCAGGTTGGCATTGACCCAATTGATTTAGGAAGAAACTATCCAAATGAAATTAGTTTACTAGGTGACGCTAAAACTACTTTACAACAAATTTTGAAAGAGAACTTAACTAAGTTAAAAATTGACGACTGGAGAGAAAAATCAATAAACATTGTAAATGAGTGGAAATCAGAATTGAATAAACTGAGAAATTCTGACAGTACACCAATAAGGCCAGAAAGACTTATGAAAGAGCTTTCTGAGGTAATTCCAGAAGGCTCAATAGTTGCATCAGATACAGGTCACACTGCAATGTGGACAGTACAGAACTTGTGGATGAATAAGAAATGGAACTTCATTCGTTGTGCTGGCTCGTTGGGTTGGGGTTTTCCTGCAGCTATCGGGGCTAAGTGTGCTTTTCCAGATAATAATGTCTTTTGTCTAACAGGTGATGGTGGGTTGTGGTACCATTTCACCGAATTAGAAACAGCGGTTCGATCTGATATCCCAACAATCACAATTGTAAATAATAATAATGCTCTAAATCAAGAGTATGATATTTTTATGAATGCCTATGATGGTAAGCCATCAAATAGATGGACAGAGATGTGGTATTTTAACAAAGTTAGCTTTGCAGAATTAGCTAATAATATGGGTGCATTTGGGATAAGGGTTACAAACCCGGATGATATTAAAGAGGCAGTAAAAGAGGCAATGAAATCTAATAAACCATCTATTGTTGAGATTGACGGTGATGTAAATGCTTTAGCGCCAACCGCTTGGTCAAAATAAAATCAATTACGCCTGATTTAAATGTATTTTAATAAAGAAAGAGCAGATAAATTAATGGATCAATTTAATATTGATCTATTAATTGCTTCAACACCTGAGAATGTTACCTACCTCAGTGATACAGTAAGCTGGGCGCCAAAGGTATATTCTTATTCTGTTGATATGTTCGCAACTTATTTCAGAGATAATGATCTTAACGCAAGCTTGATTGTACCAAGTCAAGAGATGACTTACGTTTCTGCATCAAATACATGGATCAATGACTTTTATACTTACGGCGGAAAAAGTGCTCTCATTCAAGAAAGTGGGCAAGTTATAGAGTCAGCTGAAGAAAATAGATATCTTAATTTACAAAATAGTGATGATAGAAGATTTCCAACTGCTGTTGAGGCTTTGATCGCTTCAATCAAAAATAACACAACTAAGAAACTCAGGGTCGCTATTGATGAAGATAAAATGACTCATAAATACTTACTGAAACTTCAAGAAGAGTTAGATAACTGTGAATTGATCCCCTCTTCTGACTTATTAAGGCTAATAAGAATGGTTAAGACTGATAATGAAATTAATGCAATGAAAGCGGCGGCAGATCTGAACGAAATCGCCTGTACAAAGGCATGTAATGAAATAAAAATTGGCATGAAAGAGTCAGATATTGCAGAAATATATGCCCAAGAAGTAGGAAAAGGGCTCGGTAAATGGTTGTGGTTTCATTTCGGTTCAGGAAGAAGGTCAGTTGGGATATTTCCACCCACAGAAAAAAAAATACATGCAGGGGAAATGTGGAAATTTGATGCTGGGCTATCTCTAAATAATTATCAAGCGGATACAGGTTGGGGAGGAGTTATAGGGCAACCTAATGTGCAGCAAAATATGATATGGGAAGCCACTCTAAGAGGATATGACTCAGCTATATCTGTAATAAAAGAGGGCGTTAGACCATCAGAAATACAGAATGCAATGCTGAAAGGGACACAA
>PAAM01000015.1 GCA_002699615.1 Rhodobiaceae bacterium
ATAAAGTCTTAGTCCAGAACTGCATCAATTCACGTCTCTTATCAAGCAATAAACTGTCGTCATAATGCCCTCTAGTACCTTGTTTATGTTCTCTATGACCTAAACATCTCTGTACGATATCCCACGAATAATTGTTCTCTAGACAACCCTCAGTAAAGACATCTCTCCATCCGTGAGCGGACTGTCTAGCATCAATTCTTTTTAGGAATTTATTGATCGTTTCTTCGTGGAGATGAGTTTGTTTATCCCCAAGAAAAACATATTTCTGCCATCCTGTTTTTTCTTTTATCTTCTTCATCAGACTTTTTAATTCTGGTGTTGAAGGTATTAGATGGTTGAATTCTTTCCCTTTATTTTTCTTGAGATTTTTCAGTCCAGATGTCTGAGATGGTATTTCCCAGAGGTCGTTTTTTTCATTAAACCAACTCCACTCAAGACGTACTAAAGCACCAACTCTAATTCCCATCATTAGGTATGCCTTAACAGCAAGATTAGCAATGCTTTTATCATCAGTATTAGAGGAAATATTTGATAAAAAATCATCAACGTTTTCCCATTCAATATGTGAGTTACTTCTTTCCTGATGCATATCCTCATCTGGATGTTTGCTTAGTGCAGGATTAGTTTCCATCCACTCCAGTCCAATACAATATTCGAATATTTGCTTAAGTAATCCTCTGCATCTTTTGGCGTGATAGTAACGTTCTTTTGAAATGAATAAATCTTCCAACATTCGTTTTACTTTGACCCTTCCCTTCTTCTCTTCAAATTCAGAAAGTGGAATATCTTTTCCAAAATATGCTTCCATTATTTTGATCTTATTCAGGCGATCTCTCCAAGTTCTTTCTTTGGTTTTTGCTTTGAGATTTGCAGCATATTTTTTAAATGCATCACCCAAAGTTTTCTGATTAACTGATGGTTCAAAAAACTTCTTTGGATGGGTGTATGGATTTTGTTTATGCCAGTTTTTAAGTTCTTCAAAAGTCTTAATAGTGGCATTAAGATTTCTATCCCATTTGCCTAATCCAACATCAATATATGTTTTGGATTTCAAAGGGAATTGGGTTTTCCAAATGAACCTTTTGGAGTTCTTGTGATGTACCAATAAAAGAGATGAACCTTCTAGTACTGGATAACTCGTTTTCTTATCTCGATAAGAAAGTTTTGATATTTTCCTATCGCAGTTCATTAACGTTTTATTAGGCATCAGTTTTCTCCTGTGCTTCTTTTATGCATTCTTCAAATGAAGGAAATCCATATTCAATTGCTTCTCCAAGATTTGCGAACCATTTTTCTTTAAAGATCTCTATGGTCTTGTCATATATTTCCTGACCATACTTATCAGTAAATTCTTTTGGATTACCAAAATCAACATTATTTTGATAGTCAAAATTCGCGTCTAGAATTTCTGCCATTTCTTCTGAGGTATCCCAAGGAAGTGGTATGAAAGTTTTTTCTTTTGCCATTACTTCATACCTCCTGTATTAATAAGGAGTGCTTCTACGTCTTTGCCATAGAACCTGATTGCCTTATCTGTAAGGCGTGTGGGTTTTAATTTCCCTGCACTAACAAGTCTGTCTATGGACTTGGTGCTTTTGTATTTTAGGAATGTGGCGACTTCTTTCTTTGTAAAGAAATAGTACCGCAATCCCGCTTCTGATACAGCGTTTTGCATTTTCTTAAGGTGGTAATTTGGTATATCTTGACTAACTAATCTGACCTTTAAACAGGTTCTGTTGTTCCGTTCTAGATGTAAATATTATAGCACAACTCCCATTGCTATGTCTAGCGTTTGTGTCGTTTTGGTAATAATAATTAAGGGGTGTAATCATAGTAGAAAAAGTAATAATTTAACTAGTCAAATTACTAGTCCATTATCGTTTTTTACCCCTATGAGATATGACTTATAGCGTCATTACTGGACTTATTACGACATACCAACTTCCGCCCGGGGAGTTTTTAAAGTCTGAATAAGTCCAACAAAGACCCTATATGGGTCTTTTTTTATGTCTGCTACTAGTTTCTCGGGGTATTACGGATAGACTAGTAAGTACATTATAGGACATTTTGACTAGTCCATTACTAGTCCTTCTACTAGTCTTTTCACGTTTCTACTAGTCCATATTTTGATCTACTTCCTGATGCCATTACTAGTCTCTACTAGTCTCGCAAACACGCTAGATGAATATCCTCCTGATGAGAGGAGATGCATAGAACAGGCGACTGTTGAAATGAGAAAAATAGTACCTCCAGAGTATTCAGGATTATGTACGTTCCATTCAGAATATGTGAAATGTATGCATCCAAATCGCTATTAAACATTTAACGATTACTAAATGAGATATAGCGATTACTGTTTGATACTTAGTGATTACTATTTGTTAGTTACTAAATAGTAGTAAGGTTATAATTTGGATTTTGAACTCGCTAGGTGTTTCATCTGGCGGGTCTTTTTTTGTGCTTGTGGGGGATCGAAACTTAAAACATTAGATCGGGTAGGTCCTGATACGTGGATACTTGGTTCTTGCTAGATCGATATACTGTATCGGAATGTTATAATACAGGCATAAGAATTCCCCAAGAAAATGATCAAAATTTATGGATACTGGAGATGCTCCACAGATAACCAAGATCAAGAAAGACAGATCCGTTCATTAAAGGATGCAGGTTGCGAAAAAATTGTTGGAGATAAGATTACTGGAACTTCAAATTATGGAGATAGAGAAGAACTATCAAAATTATTAGATGAATTAAAAGAAGGAGATTTATTAATCCTTTCAGAATTATCAAGATTGGGTCGTACTTCTTTATTAATGCAAATTGAATTAGACAAACTTCTTAAAAAGGGCGTAAGCGTTAAAACTCTTGATAAGAGATTGGATACAACAACAATGTCTAAGGAGATCGTTGGTTTAATCGTTTCTATTCTTGGATATGCAGCAGAACAAGAACTTTCTCAAATTAAATCCAGAACATCTGAAGGAAGAGCAGTTGCTTTAAGTAGAGGAGTTAAGTTCGGTAGAAAGAGAAAATATGATGACTTCCAAGTAGCAGAGGTAATGAAGAAAAAGTCTCAAGGAGAAGGTCTTGGTACTATTGCCAAGTCTCTTGGAATGACACGTTCAATGGTTCAAAGAATTGTTCGCCAAGAAGTAGCAGTATGATCAGTTTCTTTGTTTTTGCNAATTTATTTCTTGCTAATACTTCAACTGTGGATGCTGATCTTACAGATGAACANACTTGTATNANCTATGCAACTGAAGTTAGAAGAAAATTAGTGCCACCGCAATATGCACGGTCGGCAGATCTCTATCCAAAGTATGCAGGACTATGCACTTTCAATGCTGCGTATGATGAATGCATTAACAAGAGAGATATTCCGCAGTAAGCGGAAACTTTCCGCAAGTTTTTATTATGAAATACATCATTGAATGGCAAGATCAGTTCAAGAAATACCATAAATTTCAAGAAAAAAGTAATGAAGCGGATGCTATCCGCGTTGCAACAAAGATGGCACAGCAAAAGGGTAAGCGTTTCCGCGTGGTCTCTGCATCAGGAAGTCTTCTAGAGATATGCGACCCATAGTTCAAAATTTTCTGAAAAAAAATATTTGAAACTCGAATGATATGAGAAGGTTAGGGTCTCTATGCGATTTATATATGGACTACTTCTTTTCTCGTTCTTCAATTACAGCATTAAGTAGTTCAGGAACATACTTCTTCAAGTCATAGAACCTGTCTTTAACCATGTATCGTTCCCTCATCATCTTCTCAAGAGAACGTTTCTGTTGTGATGTTGGATTGAAGTTCATCTTTAATTGAATAAAGAGAAACCAATATCGACTAATTTCCAATGAAGGTTACTTCTATTGGTATCTAATCGCTCCAGAAGGAACTTCTCTTTCATGAGGTTGGTGTCTTTACTACTGTGAGGGCATGAGATATTTGCTCTCCATACAGTTTTAGGACTGAATTCGGTGCTGCTCTCTGGTTGGCACGTTTCTAAGGTAGTTTGCGTAGTCATTTGTATATATAGTTGTGTATAAGTTTTAGCGATTTGTATAGAACTATTTATCTGTAACCTTTATGTCTGCGGTCTTAGCGAGTAAGAAGTCCGCGTTCCACGTTTCTAATTATGCTTTTAATTGGTATTCTTTATACTTTGCGGAGGTATTCTGGACTATTAAAGTTACTCTAAGAGTATTATTATCCTTACCATGAATATCTATACAAGAAACATACTTAACTTGACTAATTAACAATGTTGTGTTAAGATTTGTGTATAAAAGTGTTATCAAATAAACGTAAAAGTATGAGTAATGAACTAGGTTTAGTCCTACAGGTTGTAGGTCGTCTAAAAGGAAAACAGAATGGAACGTTCAATGGACGTGATAAGTGGGAGGTTGTATGTCCTTACTGTGGTCGTAAGAGTGGAATGATTGGTCGAGTTAAGACTGGAGACTACTTTCTATATGCTTGTCCTGCATGTAATACAAGCACGTCTCTGAAGAATATGGTTCATGAGAAGATGCCTGACCTTAAATATGTCCTCACTCATAATGAAAATTCTTGGTATCCCATTCAGAACACAAGTTCTAAAAAAGGAATTACCAAGAAAAAACGTTCATTCAAGGAGAAGCAAGAGACTAGATCTATTGCTCAAGAGATAATGATGAGAGGGAGATCTGGTGAGATCTCAAATCAATAGTTTATTTTGAAAATAATTTGATTTCTTCAACTTGTCCATCAATATCTCCCATTACATTATTTGGATTATCTTGATCCATGAGTAGATCATGGAGTTGCCAGTCTATTGATCCTTCTCCTTGAAGAGAAGCATCCTCGAATGGAGTGATAGTAATTAGAAACTTTACTGCTTTAGACATTATTTCAGTCCTCCCCTTCTTTAATAATGGAATGGATTTCGATATCCCCTCCATAGTTTTCTAGAAGTTCTCTTTCTACTTCTGCGAATGTGGAAGCACATGTTATCTCTCTTACATTTTCTGTTCGAGAAAAACTTACTTCATAAGTTGATTGAGGCATTAGTTCCGTCCTCCCTCTGGAGATACAACAATGCCTGATACAGATACAAATTCATTCATATGATTGTAATACTGATATGAGAGATAACGTTCAGTTAAGTCATTCGATTTACTGAATTCTTCTGGAACTAAGAATGTATCGCTGAATGCATGAGAATGCTCTAAAAAAGAAATCTCATGTTCCTTTTCAACGTCTGCATGAGGAACGTGATAGCAGACATTTCCGCTTACCTTCACTCTTACAAAATCTGCATTATCAAGATATGCAATCATCCTGTCATTGTCGTTGAGATTTTTATCGAGTTCTTCTTCTCGTTTTGTTTTTGTTGCCATGTTTCTAATGGGGTTATGGTTTATAAATTCACCGAACGTCTTAATGCGTTCTTACTTTTTGGCGGATGATAAGGGTCTTACGTCTTGCGTTGCAACATACGGAGGTATAAAAAAAACGCAAACTGCCCTGCCACGAGTATTAAATTTTTAGTCCTTTTTCTAATAAAGTTTTCGTCCAGAACTTCATTAACTCACGTCTCTGATCGAGTAATAAACTGTCGTCATAATGACCTCTAGTGCCTTTCATATGTTCTCGATGACCTAAACATCTTTGGATGATATCCCAAGAAAACTTATTCTCTAGGCATCCTTCTGTAATGACATCTCTCCAACCATGAGCGGATTGATTTGGTTCTATTCTTCTCATGAATTTATTGATAGTTTCTTCGTGCAAATGTGTTTGTCTTTCTCCAAAAAAAACATACTTTTGATAACCAGTAATTTCTCTGATCTTACTCATAAGAAGTTTTAGTTCTGGTGTAGAAGGAATGATGTGATTAAACTTTTCCCCCTTATTCTTTTTGAGATTTTTTAGACCTGTTGTTTGAGCAGGTATCTCCCACATATCCTTTTCTTCGTTGAACCAATCCCATTCAAGTCTGACTAATGCTCCTACTCTTATACCCATCATTAGGTATGCCTTCACAGCAAGATTAGCGACACTAAAATCACAAGATTTTGAAGAAACTTTGGATAAAAAATCCTCAACGTTTTCCCATTTAATATGAGCGTTACCTATTTCCTCATGTAAGTCCTCATCAGGATGCTTACTTAATGCAGGATTAGTTTCCATCCATTCTAGTTTTATACAATATTCAAAGATTTGCTTTAATAATCCTCTACATCTTTTTGCATGGTAATAACGTTTTTTAGAGATGAATAAACTCTCTAACATTGCTTTTACTTTGCGTCTTCCTTCCCTTTCTTCAAAATCAGATAAGAGAATATCCTTGTCAAAATATGCTTCCATTTGGTTCATCTTATTAAGACGATCTTTCCAAGTTCTTTCTTTGGTTTTTGATTTAAGGAATGAGGCATATCTCTTAAATGCATCTCCTAATGTTTTCTCATTAGAAGGAGGATTGAAATACTTTTCTGGATGTGATGTTGGATTTTCATTACTCCACTTTTTTAGATCCTGAAGTGTTTTAAGGATTTGTGATCTATTGTTATCCCACGTTCCAAGTGGGATATCAATATACTTTTTCGATTTAATAGGAAACTGAGTTTTCCAAACAAATCGTTTTGATTTTTTGTGATGCACCAGATAAAGAGATGAACCATCTTCAACTGGATACCATATCTTTTTGGGTTCGATAGGAAGTCTTGCGATCTTCCTATCACTATCCATTAACCTTTGAGTTGGCATTAGATAATACCTCCCAACAAATCCTTTTTTTCTTCAGCACTTAATCGTTTAAAAGTAATTAAATCAGGATTGTTTCTTACTCTCTGGTATGAGTTAAATGCCTCAACTGAAACATCTATTCCATGCCTTGTTTTGTAGTTATCTGCTTCATGCTTAACAGCATCAATAGGAGTTATGTCTAACCATTCCTGACCCGTTGGAGTTTTAAGAGAAAACATATAGTTTTTCAAATAATCCTTCTGGTCTGGTAAGGGGAAGTGACATTCATAAAGACCAAAGTCTCCTATTTTAGCAACGTTGCTTTTTGCTTTACCCTCTAAAACATCGTCATAATGTTTTGCCAATTTGATGTTTGAAAGCATCTCTGCTTGACGATCAATTTCACGTTCTCGATTAGACATTTTCAATCCTCCTGATGGAATAAATTTCGATGTCTAAACTTTCATATTCTTCGCGTAATTGTCGCTCTGCATCTGCCATTGAATATGCTGATAATTCTTGATCAGTTATCACAGTTTTTTTGAAAGTTATTTCGTAGTTGTGCATTAGTTTTCCTCCTGTAAGTTTTCACATACCTTGTTTGTGATTTGCATAAATTCTTTTTCCTTCCTCTTGTCCTCTTCATTTGAGGCATAGATGTGTTTTACTGCTGATGAAAATTCATCCAATAAAACTCTCTTTGGAAGATAATCAAACTCCCTAATCAATTCGAGATACGCACTAAGTAATCGCTCCCTGTGTTGATGCTGTTTTCTCTGTTCGTGAATGAACGCTTTATCAATGTTGAGTAAGTTATCAACAACTTCAAAGGTTCTCTGTTCCCTGATGTCTTCCTGTTGAAACTGTTTGGGGTGTAAAGGTCTTTGCTTTAGAGTTCCATATGAATTAGTTGTCATTGCTATTACCTCCATAAAGAGTTTCTGCATGGTGGCAAACAACTGCAATGAATTTTGCAACTGTTTTGACTTCTTTTCCTTCATATCCGCAAGCGACCATGAATGTATCGAAGCGGGTAATGTATCTCTTAAAATCTGCGTCAGATTGATGATTGATATTTGGTTCGCCTCCCTTTAGATTTTCTGATGCAATTGTCTCCAGATTATTGAACATAATCATGTGCTTTTGCTCGGGATCTTTTACCCCATTTGCCATCATCAATCTTGCAGAAAATTGAATAAAGAAATCAGTAAAATCCTTTAGTTTTAAACCAGTTAATTCAAAACATTTTCTATCAAGATTTTCAGGAATTCCATCATTACTTTGAATGATTAAATCGACCGCTTCACAAAGGTCAAGTGCCATTCTGATGCTCGCTTTTAACTTTCCAGTAGCATCAGGTTTGATTGTGATTTTGTGTTGAACAACATCATTAGATAATCCATTCTTTCTTCTGGATTTATCTGCATGTTTAATTAACTTTTTGAAAGTTTTCTTCATTATTTGCACCTCCTTGCTAAGAACTTTTCGAGTTCTTTGCCGTAGATGCGAACAGATCCTGTGTCTAACTTAATTGCCTTAAGTTCTCCACTTGAAATAAGTCGGTCAATGGAACGTGTGTCCTTGTAACCGAGATGTGCGGCAGTCTCCTTACGTGTAAGGAAAGCATGCCTAAAACCCACTAGGGTATTAGCATAGTCCATGTTTGTAATTGGGAATAGTGGTATATGTTTCTCGCTTCGTTTCTAAACTAGACGTATGTCAGTCTTATTCGAGTATGCAATAATTATAGCACAACTCCCATTGGTATGTCTAGCGTTTGTGTCGATTTGTAAATAATAATTAAGGGGTGTAATCATGGTTCAAAAAGTAATAATTTATTCGTCAAAATATTCGTCCATTTTCTAATTTCTCTCATATATGTCATGACAAATCACGTAATATCAAGACTTATTTTGTTAAACAAGCGACCGCCCGGGGAGTTTTAAAGTCAAGAAAAGTCATGCTAAGTCACCCTTAGGTGACTTTTTTTATGTCTGTGACACAGTTTTGAGAGAAAAATGTCTAGACGAATAATGACACTTTAATCTAACTGTGTTCGTCTATTATTCGTCTTTTTATTCGTTTTTTGAAATCCTATTCGTCCATATTTTTATCACTCATAAGACAAAAAAAAGATCCCTATTACTAGAGATCTTTTTCTGGTTTTACTAAATGAAGTGTTTCCTTGTTTCCACTGTTTCAGTAAAACCTCTCCTACACACATTTTTAAGATATTACATATAATTTTTTTTAGTGGAAGGGGATAAGTAATGTT